>CAJXQS010000012.1:0-63344 GCA_913058385.1 uncultured Flavobacteriaceae bacterium | reverse complement strand
ATCGTATATATTAAAATAATAATAATATTTAATTATTAATTATATTTTTATAATAGTTAATTCTTATTTAATTGAAAATCATTTCATAAGTTGTAAATTTGTTTAGCAAAAAATGAAAAATGAAAGACCTTATAATAATTGGGGCAGGGCCTATCGGACTGGCTTGTGGAATTGAAGCTCAAAAAAGAGGCTTAAGCTATTTGATTTTCGATAAAGGCGCACTGGTCAATTCACTTTACAACTACCCCTTGAACATGACTTTTTTTTCTACTTCAGATCGCCTGGAAATTGGAGAAGTTCCTTTTATCTCGAACAACCCCAAGCCAACAAGGGCAGAGTCTCTCGAATATTACCGAAGGGTAACTTCCCACTGGAAACTTAAGCTCAAATTATACGAAGGAATAAATACGATTGAAAAAGATGCTGACGGATTTTCGATTGCAACCTCCAAGGGCAGTTATAAGGCAAAGAACGTAGTGGTTGCGACTGGGTTTTACGACCGGCCTTTTTTGCTTAACGTTCCCGGAGAATCCCTTTCCAAAGTTTTACATTATTATAAAGAACCACATCCGTTTTTTGGAATGAATCTGGTAATCGTTGGGTCTGCGAATTCTGCTGTAGATGCTGCACTGGAAACCTATCGAAAAGGCGCTAGAAGTGTGACGATGATTATCCGAGAACCCAAAATTGGGGATAATGTAAAATACTGGGCACGTCCTGACATTGTTAATCGAATCGAAGAAGGCAGTATTAAAGCGCACTTTGACTCCTCTATTACTGAAATAACACCCAACGAAGTTAAATTTAGAACACCCAAAGGGGAGCAATCCATCGACAATGATTTTGTTTTGGCCATGACAGGATATCAACCAAATTTTGAACTACTAGAGTCCTTAGGGGTGGAATTTCAGGAAGATACTTTCAGAACACCTGTTTATGATTCAACAAGCATGCAGTCGAATGCCGAGGGCGTGTATTTGGCTGGAGTGGTTTGCGGTGGTCTTAAAACCAACAAATGGTTTATAGAAAACTCCAGAGATCATGCTGCTTTTATCGTGAAAGCAATTTCGAAAAAAGTAAATTAGAACAATTGCGTTTTAGAATTCGGTATAGAAGACTTCGAGCTCCAATTTATTCGCCTCATTGTCTTTAGATTCGGATCCATGAAGTACAATTCCGAAAGGATTCAAAATTGCAGCCGTAGGGTACGGGATATTTTCCTGCTCTGAGGTTTTTGCTCTTAGATTGGAGATGTTGGCAACATTAGAATTCACTACGAGCGCTAGTTCTACATTGGTAGAATCTTTTCTAACAACTCGGTTAATGTGATCCGTAATCTTAAACTTGTATCGATAAGGAAGATTGTTCTCGTCGTATTCTAGGAATCCACCGTAGATGGATTTATCTCCATTTTTTGAGCTAGGATTTGTTGTGTTATCCAGGTAAAAATCAGAAAGCGGCATCTTGTCTTTAAAGTTATAAAGAAAAATTCTATCTGCTATGAAAGAATCCGTATTTGAGTATTTAGACTGGTCTACATAGAAAATCAAATTGGCTTCATTGATTAGCCATTCTTTTTCTCTAAGCTCTTCTAAAAGTGTTGCTTCTTCATCACTATTGTTAAAAAGGTTGATCGTTGCGTGCAATCCAGATCCATCAAGATAGAGGCGCTCAGAAGAAACTCCATTTAAATCATTTTGTAATTCTTGAGTAATGGCAGCATCAAAACTACTGTTCTTGAGGGTATTTATTTTTGTTCCTAAATTAATTGTCGTTGTCTTTGACGCCTTCTCAATCTTACTCTCTTCGGTGCTCTCCGCATTATAAGAGTCATAACTGTAAGTCATTCTAATTCTAGACTGATTGATGTCCAACAGCATGTATAAGTCATCCGAAAACCCATCCGTTTGAATGATGATTCCCTTTAGGTGTCTCGCAAAGTTATCGGCGTTTTTCAAAACGCTTTGCCCTTCTTGATCGATAACCTTTGTTTGAAAAAAACTAGCATCTAAAGGAATTCTAATTCTAGGCGTGAGCCTTGTTTCGACAAGCTCTGTTTCGTCGATATCTTCAGTTTCTGGATCATCTTCCTCGAAATTAAACCTCAACTCGTCAAAATTAAGCTTGTAAGTGTCGTCGTGAATTTTATCGCCAACAAACCCTTGTTCAAAATAATCCGTATTGGAGTAATAACTTTTATAAGTTTCAAAATTATTATCAGGATCCAAAGTCGAGATAAAATAAGTCAACTCATGAACTTTAATATTAAACGTTGCCTCCCTGTTTCCATAGATAGAATCTATTTGGTATACATTGTTTTGTGAATCGTAGGTTGA
Source organism: uncultured Flavobacteriaceae bacterium (assembly GCA_913058385.1). Lineage (GTDB taxonomy): Bacteria > Bacteroidota > Bacteroidia > Flavobacteriales > Flavobacteriaceae > UBA8316. The sequence continues at coordinate 61,008 of CAJXQS010000012.1, read as the reverse complement.
GTTGTCTAAATCAACATCATCCAAAATTCCATCGCCGTCACTATCACTACTTAATGGATTTGTATTGGATTGAGTTTCAATATAATCCAGAACACCGTCTCCATCACTATCACTTTCAACATCATCTGGATCAGCATCTAAGGCATCCAATACGCCATCTCGATCAGTATCGATTTGATTTGTAAAAAAAGGAATTTCAAGAAAAACCTCAGTCACCGTTTCGTTTTCGTTTATTATTGCAGGGTTCGTGTCATCTCCTGCCAATTCAGTTTCCTGAGTGTAAACTCCAAAAGTAGGGTCATTCCCAATAGTTAACTGCGCCGTAATACTTGCCTCAGAATTCCCAAAAACAGGATGTTGAATTTTACCTAACTGTGCCAATGGCAAACCGTTAGTTTGAAAAAAATCAACTTTCTTTTGATGGGTATACACCGGAATTTTAGTCTCTTTAGTTTCAAAAGACATTTCACTAAAAATCTCGACACCTACAGCGTGGAAGTCGCTATCGCAAGAAATCAACGTGAAAAAAAAGAAGAGTGTACCAATAAATTGTTGGGGGAGTCTACTGAAATTCATTCTTAAATCAGATAATATTTTGAGAATAAAAATTAATGAGTGCATCTTTTTGCTGAGTTTCCTCGAAGCTTAACCCAGGGATTTTTTCAGCAGCCGAACTCTTTTCAATTTCTTCGGGAGTTTCAGCATCAGCGATAACGTATCCGTCAGAATAATTTAAACTCAATTGGGTTAAGTTTTCAAAATTTGCATTCTTCAGAAGTATTATTTCTTTATCGGGAATTTCATCAAATGCAACTTTCTTTTGGAAATCCTTTGAGAATACGCCTTCAAAATCTTTGGCATATACGGAGGTTACGATTTTACAATCTGCAAAAATAGGCTCATCCTTGTAATAAGTTTTTAAGTATAATGGAAATAAGGAGGTAAACCATCCGTGAAGATGAATAACGTCTGGAGACCAGTTTAATTTTTTAACTGTCTCGATGACACCCTTGGTAAAGAAAATCATTCGCTCGTCATTGTCAGCAAACAGCACATCTTTTTCGTCCCGTAAAACAGCTCGTCTTTTGAAATACTCCTCATTGTCTATAAAATAGACTTGCATTCTTTCCTTAGGAATCGAAGCAACTTTAATGATTAGCGGCATGTCAACGTCATTGACAACCAAATTCATTCCCGACAATCTTATCACTTCGTGAAGTTGATGTCTTCTTTCGTTTATCAAGCCATAACGCGGCATAAATATCCTTGTCTGCCCGCCGTGGTCATTAATATTCTTAGGAATCTGAAATGAATTCACGGCCTGATTCGTCTGGGGAAGGTATGGTACTACTTCGGATGAAATGTTCAGAACTCTTTTCTCTTTCATAAAATATCTATTATTGAAGGGCTTAAAAGTTTGGCAAAATTACAAAAATTAAACGGAATAAGCGGAATTCTGTATATTTACCCCCAATAATCTTTTATTAAATGAAAGTCTTTGATTCGTATGAATCTCTTAAAAAGGTTCTTAACGAGGGAGTTGGTTCTATCGGAATGGTTCCCACAATGGGCGCACTGCACGAAGGGCATTTGTCTTTAATCAGAAGAGCAGTGCAAGAAAATGAAAGGGTATTGATCAGTATTTTTGTAAATCCCACCCAGTTTGAAGAGGCTTCGGATTTGATAAACTATCCCAAAACACTGGCCGAAGATCTTAAAGCGATCGCTTCAATCGATTCGAAAATATATGTCTACGTCCCCAAAACAAATGATATTTACGGCCAAAATGTACTCCCCGAAACGTTCGATTTGAGTGATCTTGACCAGGTTATGGAAGGGAGTAAACGGAAAAATCACTTCCAAGGAGTTGCAACTATTGTTAAGTTTTTTCTTGAAACCTTCAAACCTACAAAGGCTTATTTTGGTCAGAAAGATTACCAACAACTTCAAATTATTTCACACCTCGCGGAAAAGTTAAACTTAAACACTGAAATCATAGGATGCCCTATCGTTCGAGAAGTTGATGGTTTGGCGATGAGTTCCAGAAATAAACATCTTACCCCAGCGGAAAGAAAAATTGCCCCGTTGGTTTTTAAAGCATTATTGGAGATAAAAGAAATGTCGAAGAATAAAAAATATTCTGTCTTAAAATCATTTATCAATGCGTTTTTTGTGGAACACTCTCAACTCGAATTGGACTATTTTGTAATTGCCAACTCCAAAACACTCCTCGAAATCAGTGATCAAGACAAGGTGCGTGAAGGAAGAGCTTTTATAGCGGTTCGCTTGGGAAAAATAAGGTTAATAGATAATTTAGATTTGGCTTAAATTCATACATTTGCTACATGTTAGTAGAAGTATTAAAATCTAAAATTCACCGAGTTAAGGTTACTCATGCCGATTTAAATTATATTGGCAGCATCACCATTGATCGAGATCTAATTGAGGCGGCTAACTTTCTGGTAGGTGAGAAAGTTCAGGTCGTTAACATAAATAACGGAGAGCGATTAGAAACTTATATCATTGAAGGAGAGAGGGGGTCTGGAGAAGTTACTTTAAATGGACCTGCTGCGAGAAAAGTTCAAAAGGGAGATGTCGTGATTATTTTAAGTTATGCGCAGATGGAAGTTGAAGAAGCAAAAGTTTTTAAACCAACCATGATCTTTCCTAACGAAAACACAAATCGTTTAAATTAAATTTTGAAAAAACTCGCTTCGATCTCGAAAATGATTTTACCACTTGGAATCGGGATTTTTTTTATTTACCTCAGCTACAACAACACCACTCCCGAAGATCGTGAAAATATTTTTTTACACATCAAAAATGCCGAATATCGCTTTGTGCTTTTGTCAGCCGTCTTTGGTGCCCTCAGTCATATCTCAAGAGCATACCGATGGAAGTTTCTACTCGCTCCTTTGGGCTACAGACCGCGTTTAATAAATTCGGTACTTGCTGTGCTAATTGGCTATGTTTCTAATCTTGGTATTCCAAGATCTGGAGAGCTTTTTAGGGCCACAGTAATGGATCGATTTGAAAACATTCCTTTTCAAAAAGGTTTTGGAACCGTAATTGCCGAAAGATTGGTGGACCTTGTTATTCTTTTGTGTTTTATCTCTTTGGCACTGATTCTTCAGTTCGATTTGATTTGGGACATCTTAGCTAAAAAATCGATTAATCCTGTTCAGATAATTATAATAATTGTGAGCGTAGTTGTTGTGTTCCTCGTTTTAAGAAAATTTATCAATCGATCAAACAACCCCATTTTAAACAAAATTCGCTTATTTTTTGCTGGCCTTTGGGAAGGGATTATTTCCCTCAAGAAGATGGAACATAAATGGGCTTTTATTGGGCATACTCTTTTTATTTGGCTGATGTATCTCGCAATGTTTTACATCATTAAATTTTCAATCCCTGAGACGGCTTCACTTGGACTTGAAAGTCTAATTGCAGCCTTTGTAGTTGGCGCGTTGGCAATTTCTGCAACCAATGGTGGCGTTGGAATTTATCCCTTCTCTGTATCCTTAGTATTGATTGCCTATGGGATTTCAAAAGAATCTAGTTTGGCTTTTGGATGGATCATGTGGACCTCTCAAACGGTAATGGTTGTTCTTTTTGGTAGCCTTGCCTTTTTTGCTTTACCTTTGGTTAATCGCTCTAAATAAAAAGCGGTTCAAGTCTATTTTATATTAACAAATGAGTAAAATTAAAACTTCCTTTTTCTGTCAAAGTTGTGGCTCTCAACACACCAAATGGCAGGGACAATGTAACGCATGCAAGCAATGGAATACGTTAACAGAAGAGATTGTAGAAAAGGCAGATAAAAAAGACTGGAAAACCGATGCCAAAACTCCAAGAACCTCAACACCCATAAAGGTTAACGAGATTCTGACGACTGCAGAGTCGAGAATGGATACTAGAGACAGTGAACTCAATCGCGTGCTAGGGGGTGGAATCGTTCCCGGTGCATTAATGTTGTTAGGAGGAGAGCCTGGTATTGGAAAATCGACTCTGCTACTTCAAATTGCGATGCTTGTAAATTGCAAAGTGCTATACGTCTCAGGGGAAGAAAGTCAAAAACAAATAAAACTTCGTGCAGATCGAATGAATTCGGCCTCTGAAGAATGCTTTGTTTTAAGTGAAACCCGCACCCAAAATATTTTTGCTCAAATAGAAAAATTAGCGCCCGAATTGATCATTATTGATTCGGTTCAAACCCTGCACACCGATTATATCGACAGTAGTCCAGGAAGCGTTTCTCAAATAAAAGAATGTACCGCAGAATTTATTCGGTTTGCAAAAGAAACCCATGTTCCTGTTTTTCTAGTAGGTCACATCACTAAGGATGGGCAAATTGCTGGCCCTAAAATATTAGAACACATGGTAGATGTTGTACTTCAATTTGAAGGGGACAGAAATCATATGTATCGCATTCTGAGAACTCAAAAAAATCGTTTTGGGGCAACTTCAGAAATCGGAATTTATGAAATGCAGTCAAAAGGACTTCGCCCAGTTGTGAACCCAAGCGAACTATTAATCTCCGAAAAAGATCAAAACCTGAGCGGCCATGCAATTGCAGCAACCATCGAAGGAGTTCGACCCCTGATGATAGAGGTTCAGGCTTTGGTAAGCTCTGCTGTTTATGGAACTCCACAGCGCACAAGCACGGGTTTTAACACAAAAAGACTCAACATGCTTTTGGCGGTTCTTGAAAAAAGAGCCGGGTTTGCACTAGGAGCAAAAGATGTTTTTATCAACATCACAGGAGGAATTTCGATTGAAGACCCTGCCATTGATTTGGCCGTTATATCTGCAATTTTATCAAGTCACCACGACATAGGAGTTTCACAAAATTATTGTTTTGCAGCTGAAGTTGGTTTGTCAGGAGAAATCAGGCCCATTCCTAAAGCAGAGCAAAGAATTCAGGAGGCTTCAAAACTAGGCTTTGATACAATAATCATATCAAAATTTACGAAAATCAGTGATGCAAATCAGACCATCAAAATTGTTCGTTTAGGTAAAATTGAAGAGTTAATTACTTATCTTTTCGGTTAACATTTATCTTTTAAACAGAATTAAATGTATACTTTAATAAAATAAAAAAAGTCATCAACATGGATAAAATAGTCACTCAATTTTTAGAAGAAGTCAATCGAAAAAATCAAAATGAACCAGAATTCATGCAAGCGGTTACTGAGGTTGCTGAACATGTAATTCCTTATGTTTATAAGAATGACATCTATTATGGCCAAAACATTTTGTTGAGAATGGTCGAACCTGAACGTGTAATCTCTTTTCGCGTCGCCTGGATAGATGACAATGAAGAAATTCAAGTAAACCGTGGTTACCGTGTTCAAATGAATTCTGCAATTGGTCCTTATAAAGGAGGGTTGCGCTTTCACCCAAGTGTGAACCTTAGCGTACTCAAGTTTTTGGCTTTTGAACAGGTTTTTAAAAATAGTCTGACAACCTTGCCGATGGGAGGTGGAAAAGGGGGATCTGATTTTGACCCCAAAGGAAAATCGGATACTGAAGTGATGCGTTTTTGTCAAAGTTTTATGTCAGAATTATTTCGTCACATTGGCCCTAACAGAGATATTCCTGCAGGAGACATTGGTGTTGGAAGCAGAGAAGTTGGCTACCTTTTTGGACAGTATAAGAGACTTAAAAACGAATTTACTGGCGTAGTCACCGGAAAAGGAATTAGCTGGGGAGGATCACTTATTCGTCCGGAAGCAACAGGGTACGGTGTCGTTTATTTTACTGAAAAAATGCTTGAAAATCAGAACAACAGCCTCAAGGGCAAAAATGTTGTGATTTCTGGCTCAGGTAATGTCGCCCAATATGCCGCTGAAAAAGTAATTCAACTGGGAGCCAAAGTACTCACGCTTTCAGATTCTTCGGGATATGTCTATGATAAAGACGGAATAAATAGAGAAAAACTGGATCACATAATGACGCTTAAAAATGTTAAAAGATCCAGGATTGGTGTTTATATAGAAAAATATCCTAACGCAGAATTTTTTCCAGGCAAAACCCCTTGGGAAGTCCCTTGTGATGTTGCTCTTCCTTGCGCAACACAAAACGAGTTAAACGGTGACGATGCGAAAATACTCGTCAAAAATGGGTGTTTGTGTGTGGGAGAAGGCGCCAACATGCCCTCAACTCCTGAAGCCATTCATGTTTTTATGGAACATAAAATCCTTTTTGCACCGGGGAAAGCTTCAAATGCAGGAGGTGTTGCTGTTTCTGGATTGGAAATGGCACAAAATTCATTAAGATACAACTGGACTAGAGAGGAAGTGGATCAAAAATTAAAAAATATCATGAGTGATATCCATCAATCCTGTATTGAGTTTGGAACAGAAAAAGACCACGTCAACTATGTAAAAGGTGCTAATATTGCTGGCTTTGTAAAAGTTGCAGATGCCATGCTTGCACAAGGTGTTGTATAAATAATCTTAATGAGTACAGATATTAAACATGCTGGTTGAAACTAATGCTGTCGTAATTCGCACCATAAAATATAGTGACTCTAGCCTAATTGCGCGCTGTTATTGTGAACAAATAGGGCTTAAATCATTTCTTTTAAAAGGAATTTTATCTTCCAAAAAAGGAAACCTAAAGAAATCTATGTTTCAGCCTTTAAGTTTAATAACGCTGAATATCAATATTAAAAATGCTACTTCTGAGCGTTTACTTTTTATTAAGGAGGCTAAAATTTATCGTCCGCTACAAAATATTCACTTAAATATTAAAAAAAACACTGCTGCGCTTTTTCTTACAGAGGTTTTGATGAAGGTGATGGAGGAAGAGGGAGACCCCAATCCCCCATTGTTTAGTTTTCTTGAGCAAGCAATTTTACAACTAGAAGAAAAAAGCTTTTCTGCTCTTTTTCATTTAAAGTTTTTAATTGATTTAACCCGTTACATCGGTTTTTATCCAAATATTTCAAATCTTGAGCATCCTTGTTTCGATATGGAAAATGGCTGTTTTTGTTTTCAAACCGATTCAAAAAAAATCATCATTGGAAAAGAACTTGAAGCTTTTAAAACCCTTCTCGGCACGAATTTTGATAAGATTATGCATGTCTCCATAACAAGTGTAATAAAAATTAAATTATTAGATTTAATCGTGGACTATTATAGTCTTCACTTGCAAAGGTTTAGTAAAATAAAATCTCTTCCCATACTACATGAAGTTTTTCGTGAAACATAGCTGTAAAGTCTTTGCGTTAGTAGCCTTATTTCTTAATGGGCTCAATGCGCAGGAAATAAAGGTCGAAGATAAAAACTCAGGAGAGTCTCTTGAGGGTGTTGCTATTTATACTGAAGATCTGGGGAATAGCACCCAAACGGACTCCAATGGTAAGGCGTCTCTCGCGGGTTTTTCCGGAGTCATCAACTTCTATTTAATGGGCTTCGAAGCGCTTCAAATTCAATATAGTGAATTGGAGAAAATGGGTGATGTGATTAAATTGATTTCTAAGGACAAAGAGTTAGACGAAGTCATATTGTCTGTTGCTCGATCCCAATCCACACGAAATAAAATTGCTGAAGAGGTTTCAATAATTTCTGCTCGCGACATTGAGCTCAGTAATGGGTCCACGGGTGCCGATATTTTAGAATCAAGTCCCAATGTTAGAATACAGAAATCACAAGGAGGTGGCGGAAGCCCGGTACTTCGGGGTTTTGAAGCCAATCGAATACTTATTGTCGTAGACGGTGTTAGAATGAACAACGCCATCTACCGTTCGGGACATCTTCAAAATGCAATCACAATTGATCCCCATAACATCGAAAGAGTAGAAGTTACATTCGGATCTTCTTCTGTCGGGTACGGGTCTGATGCCCTTGGAGGAGTAATTCACTATTATTCAAAATCTCCAGTGATTAATGGTGCAAAAAAAGTTACTGCAGAATACACCAGCAATTTTAACTATGCAAATCTCTCAAGCGTAAATAATTTAAATACCAAATTGAGTTTTAAAAATTGGGGGAGTCTTACCAGCTTTAGTTTCTCTCATTTTGGTGACATCAAAATTGGGAAAAACAGAAGACACGGTTTTGAGAATTGGGGCTTGACGCCCTATTATTCAATTAATAGCCGTGAAAATTATTATCCAACCCCCCTTTCTAACTCAACTCCAAACACCCAAAAAAATACTGGATATGACCAATACGATCTCTTTCAAAAGTTCATTTTTGCGCTACCGCGAGACATGGTTCTTAATGTTAATTTCCAGTATTCCGAATCCACTGACATCAATCGATATGATAAATTGGCAGAGGAAAGAGCAGGCAGTCTTCGTTATAGCGAATGGTACTATGGCCCTCAAAAAAGACTCTTTATTTCTACACAACTAAAAGTGTTTTTTGGGAAAAATTGGTTGCAAAAAGGAACTTTTACCGCTGCCTATCAAAACATTGAAGAATCTCGTATTAATAGAAAATTCGGGAGCATTACGCGTTCCTATCAAAACGAAAACGTTGATGTATTTAGTTTTAATGCTGATTTTAATGGATCACTTAACGACAAGCATTCGTTCTCTTATGGAATAGAAGGCACGCAAAATATAATCGCTTCTAATGGCTTTTCTAAGGATCTGATTTTAGATGCTTACAAAATCATTGGATTAGAAGCTCCCACCCCTATTCCCTCCAGATATCCGAATGACGGCAGCAAGATTTCAAGTTTTGCAGGATACTTGAATTGGGTATACCTTTTAAATAAAAAGCTAACTTTAAATGCTGGTCTTCGAGTTACTAACTCTTCTCTTATTGCTAACTGGAACGATACCGCTCAAATTGATCGTCTTTTATCTTCGGTCGATTTGAAATTCGATGCCATGACTTACACGCTAGCAGTCACCTACCGACCCAATGAAAGAACACTGGTTAGCAGTTTATTTTCTAGTGGGTTTAGAAACCCTAACATTGATGATATTGGAAAAATTAGGGAAAGTAATGGAACATTACTTGTGCCTAACACTTTTTTAGATCCTGAATATGCCTATACTTTTGAATCGGGTGTTAGCTTAAATTCTTCAAATAAAAAAATACATTTAGATCTGAGAGGATACACTACTTTGGTTTCTCGCCATATCATGAGATCTGATTATATCGTCTTTGCAGATCAATCAACCCCTGACGAAAACACATTATTATATAAAGGGGAAGAGATTAAAACCCAGGCTAATAAAAATTTAGGAAATAGATTTATTTATGGAGGATCCATTCAAACGAATTTTAAATTAAATAAAAAAATAACTGCAATGGGCAGTGTGACTTACACAGACAGTTATAAAGATCTTAATTATGGCCCTATGCCATCGATAAGTCCAATCTATGGAACTCTATCGATGGTATATGACCAAAGGAAGCTTTATGCTAAAATATATTGGCAGTTTAGCGGCTCCAAAGATCCGACAAAATACAGCTGGGGAGGCGAGGATGGATTAAATGAAACTCCCCTTATAAATCCAACAGCAATTGATGATTTGGAGCGATATAATGGAACGCCATCATGGAGTATACTCTCATTTTTATCACAATATCAGTACCGTAGAAACATAAACCTTAATTTTGGTGTGACCAATATTTTTGACCTTCATTATCGCACTTTTGCTTCGGGTATTTCCTCTGAAGGACGTAGTTTTCGGTTGGGGTTAAAGGTCAAAATATAAATCTCCATTTTTTTATCTTAAAATCCTTAATTTCGCTTTTCTAAGAAAGAAAGCTATACATGGCATTTAAAGAATACAAAGGACTCAATTTATCGGATTTTTCAAAGGAAATTCTCCAATACTGGGATCAAAACAAAATTTTCGATAAAAGTATCTCCACACGAGAAGGGAACACACCTTTTGTGTTTTATGAAGGACCCCCTTCAGCAAACGGTATGCCCGGGATTCACCATGTTATGGCGCGTTCGATAAAAGATATTTTCTGTCGTTATAAAACGCAGAAAGGGTTTCAGGTAAAACGAAAAGCGGGATGGGACACCCATGGCCTCCCAGTTGAATTAGGCGTAGAAAAAGAGCTTGGAATCACCAAAGACGCCATCGGTAAAACACTCTCAGTTGAAGCCTATAACCTCGCCTGTAAAAAAGCAGTGATGCGCTACACTGATGTTTGGAATAAGCTCACTGAACAGATGGGTTATTGGGTAGACATGGAAGACCCCTATGTTACTTATACTTCCAAATACATGGAAAGTGTTTGGTGGTTGCTGAAACAGATTCATGAAAAAGGACTGCTTTATAAAGGCTATACCATCCAACCTTATTCTCCAAAAGCAGGAACTGGATTAAGCTCACACGAGCTAAATCAACCAGGGACTTATCAGGAGGTTAGTGACACCACCGTAACAGGTCAGTTTGAAACTTTAAGTGAAACCCTGCCTGAATCGCTTCAGGGTAGTTTACCGCTTTTCCTACTTGCTTGGACAACTACTCCTTGGACCTTGCCTTCAAATACGGCCTTAACCGTTGGTCCTAAAATTGACTATGTTGTGGTTCATACTTTTAATCAATATACCCACCTTCCAGTCAGGGTTCTATTGGCCAAAGCTTTGATTCAAAAACAATTTTCTGGAAAATATGAAGCCGTTTCAAAATTAGAAGATGTTGAAAAATATCAGGAGGGAGACAAAAAAATCCCTTTCTATCTTAATCAGGAAATTAAGGGAAGAGAATTAGAAAATATAAAATATAAAAAAATATGGTCTGAGGCGCCTGATCCTTTTGAAAATGCCGAAAATGCATTCCGAGTTATAACAGGAGACTTCGTTACGACGGAGGATGGAACAGGAATTGTACATACCGCTCCCACCTTTGGGGCAGACGATGCTAAGGTCGCCAAAGAGGCCGTCCCTGAAATCCCGCCACTTCTGATTCTCGATGAAAATGACAACAAGGTTCCCTTAGTTGACTTACAAGGAAAGTTCCGAACGGAATTAGGAAGCTTAGCGGGTCAATACGTTAAAAATGATTATTACCCAGAAGGAGAAGCTCCTGAAAAATCTGTAGATGTTCAGATTGCTATTCGTTTAAAAGAAGAAAACGCTGCTTTTAAAGTAGAAAAATATGTTCACTCTTACCCCAATTGTTGGAGAACAGACAAACCCATTCTTTACTATCCTCTGGATTCTTGGTTTATTAAAGTAACTGATGTCAGAGACCGAATGGCTTCTTTAAATCAATCCATTAACTGGAAACCAAAATCCACAGGGGAAGGAAGGTTTGGCAATTGGCTTGCCAATGCAAACGACTGGAACCTCTCACGCTCTAGGTTTTGGGGCGTACCACTCCCTGTTTGGCGAACTGAAGATGGGCAAAACACAAAGGTCATCGGTTCAATTAAGGAATTGATCGAAGAAATAGAAAAGTCGATCTGTGCAGGACACATGCATTCCAACCCATTTGGAGATTTTGAAGTGGGAGAAATGAGTGATGAAAATTATCAAAAGGTAGATTTACATAAACATACGGTAGATGAAATCATTCTCGTTTCTGAGGACAATCAGCCCATGCAACGCGAAAAAGATTTAATTGATGTTTGGTTTGATTCCGGAGCCATGCCTTATGCGCAATGGCATTATCCCTTTGAAAATAAAGAAAAAATTGATCAGGGAGAATCTTTCCCTGCAGATTATATTGCAGAAGGTGTCGACCAAACCAGAGGCTGGTTTTATACCCTTCATGCTATCAGTACTTTGGTCTTTGATTCCATCGCTTACAAAAATGTTGTTTCTAACGGATTGGTTTTAGACAAGAAAGGTCAAAAGATGTCCAAAAGGCTAGGGAATGCTGCTGATCCTTTTGAAACAATCGAAAAATATGGGCCTGATGCCACGCGATGGTACATGATTTCAAATGCTAATCCTTGGGACAATCTCAAATTCGATATCGAAGGAATTGCGGAGGTTCAACGAAAATTTTTCGGAACACTTTACAATACCTATTCCTTCTTTAGCCTTTATGCCAATATTGATCAATTTAAGTATGAAGAAGCTCAAATTCCAATTGAAAATCGACAAGAGCTTGATCGATGGATTTTGTCTGAATTAAACACATTAATCGATAACGTTGATAAATTCTATGAAGATTACGAACCCACAAGAGCAACGCGTGCCATTTCGGATTTTGTACAAGAAAAATTAAGCAATTGGTATGTTAGACTCTCCCGACGTAGATTTTGGAAAGGCGAATACCAACAAGATAAAATAGCAGCTTATCAAACGCTCTATGAGTGTTTGCTTACTGTTGCAAAATTGGCCGCTCCGGTAGCGCCATTTTATACCGATAAGCTTTATCAAGATTTAATCCAAAATACGCAAACTGAAGGGTTTGAATCCATTCACCTTTCAGATTTCCCAGTGGTCAACAAAGCGGTGATTGATCCCATATTAGAAAACCGAACCAACAAGGCAAGAAACATCACTTCTTTGGCATTGTCATTAAGAAAAAGGGAACAAATCAAAGTGCGTCAACCGCTCGAAACTTTAATGGTGGCAGTAAATAGTCCTGAAGAAAAAATGGAAATCGAATTCATTCAGGAACAACTTGCGGCAGAAATCAACGTAAAGAGTGTGAAATTACTAGATGACAATAGTGATATTCTGGTAAAAGAAATAAAGCCGAATTTTAAAGCACTAGGCCCTCGTTTTGGAAAAGAAATGGGAAGCATCGCAGAAAAAATAAAAAGCTTATCCAGTGAAGAAATCAAAACATTAGAACAAGAAGGTCACTTGTCTCTATTCGTTAATGAAAAAAATATTATCTTGGACCTTAGTGACGTTGAAATTTCATCGAAGGATATTGAAGGTTGGCTGGTCGCTCACGGTAACGGATTGACAGTTGCGCTGGACATCTCATTGACCGAAACCCTTATTGATGAGGGGATTGCAAGAGAGCTCGTGAACCGAATACAAAATATCCGTAAGGACTCTGGTTTTGCCGTTACTGATAAAATAAATATTTCGTTTTCAGCAGATGAAGACTTAAAGGAGAAAATAATTAATCATCGGGATTACATCCTTTCAGAAACGCTTGGAGAAAATATTGACTTTCAAGAAAGTTTAGATTCTGAAAGTGAGGTGGTTTTCGAAAATATGAAAACTTTAATAACCATTAAAAAGATTTAAAATGGCATCAGATGTAAAAGTTCGTTATTCTGACAAAGAATTGGGCGAATTCAAAAGGCTAATAGAAGATAAAATTCAAAAAGCCAAAGCGGATCATGAATTGCTTAAAAGCGCATACATGAACGATGGAAACAATGGGACAGAAGATACTTCACCGACCTTTAAAGCTTTCGAAGAAGGCTCAGAAACCATGTCGAAGGAAGCCAATACACAACTCGCAATTAGACAGGAAAAATTTATTCGCGATTTAAACAATGCCTTAATCCGTATTGAAAATAAAACTTATGGTATTTGTCGTGTTACTGGTAAATTGATCAACAAGCAACGACTGATGTTGGTTCCGCACGCAACCTTAAGTATTGAGGCTAAGAACATGCAAAAATAACTTTGCAAAGGACACTAAGCATATTCGTTTTTTTGATAAGTCTTGCACTTGGAGCTCAAAAAACTGTACAAAAAACTTGGCATGATCCTAATATAACTGATCTTGTTGTAGATGTCCCTTGGGCCTCAAATGTGATATTCACCGGGGCGGATAACTTTTCGGGGATTCAAATGAAATACCGGGCGGATGGAGAATACCAAAACCGTACTGTTTTAACTTCTAAAGTAGTTGGGAGGACACTTTATATTGCCGAAAGTCCAACCCCAAATACTCCCGACTTAAACGACAAGCTGAGTGCGCATAAGTTTATTTCCACTAGCATAAAACTGATGTTTTCATCAAATATTTCTTTTAATTTAAAAAGTAATGATGCAAAAGTCAACGGAAAAGGCAAGATGAAAAACATAAACCTAGACCTTAAAAATGGTTATTGTGAGCTTTCGAATTGGGACGCTCCAGGAAGTGTCACTACTGAGAATGCAACCGTAAATGTGATTTCCGAAAAGACAGCCGTTAGTGGGGAAAGTAAAAACGGAATAGTTGTTTTACCCATGTCAGACAATGGTTTACTCCCGTTTCTGAAGATCATTAGTCTTAATGGAGATATCACACATCAAAAGAAGTTATAATTTTCTACTTTTGTCATCAAAAATGTAACCGTTGAAACTACAACTTAAAAACATAAATTTATTTACATCCGCGATTATAATAATATCATTATTGTTTATTGATCAAGGTTCAAAAATATTTATTAAACTAAACTACCCTTTGACCCTCTATGGCACGGACGCCATTATAGATTGGGGATTTTTTAAACTCCTGTTTGTCGAAAATAAAGGGATGGCAATGGGCGCAAAGCTCAACGATATAATCCCTTTCCTTACCGAAAGAACTGCCAAACTTTTTTTAACCATTTTTAGGCTATTTGCCATTTTTGGGATAGGTTACTGGCTTCTAGATACATTAAAAAAAGACATTTCTAATCTTTTTAAGTGGGCTTTGTGTTTAATTTTTGCAGGCGCTATTGGAAATATTATCGATTCTCTTTTTTATGGTGTTTTATTTTCTCACAGCTACGGACAAGTGGCCGGTTTTCTTTCTGAAGGCGGAGGATATGCCCCTTTTTTAGAAGGTCATGTGGTTGACATGCTGCAATTCCCCCTGGTAAGCTGGAATTGGCCAGAATGGGTTCCCTTAGTTGGAGGAGAACATTACACTTTTTTCCAGTATGTCTTCAATGTGGCAGACACTGCCATCAGTACGGGAGTAGGAATTTTGATTGTTTTCAACAAGAAGATTTTTGGAGGAAAGGTTAAAACGAAAACACCTGATTTGGATTAACAACAAAGTCCATAGCAATATCATTTTTGTTAATGTCTTCAATTTTATCAATCGGCTCAAAAAAGGAAATTCCCACTTTGATGGTTTCTTTTCTACACTCCGCCAAGAAGCGATCATAATAGCCCTTTCCATAGCCCACACGATGCCCTTGCCTATCAAAAACGAGAAGCGGTAGAAAAACCACATCAATTTCTGAGGGATTTATTTTAATCCCTGATAAAGGCTCCGGAATCCCATAATCATTCTCTTTAAGTAAAGTCTGATCACTTAAGAGATAGTGTTCAAGCTTTGAGTCATTGAGCATTTTAGACACCACAATTTGCTTGTCTTTGCCCTGTAGGACAGAGAGCAGAAAGGAGGTGTCAACTTCATTTTTCTTTTCGGAAGACAAAAATAGATGATAAAGCGCCTTTGTCCAAAGGTCAACCGCCAAACAACGATTGGCAATCGCAATGCTCTTCACCATAACCTCCTCTGCAGAGAGTCGTCCTCTCTGGTCTCTATATTTTTTTCTTAATTCGTGTTTGTGAAATGTCAAAGTGATTATCTTTTAGAGTTTAAAATTAAATTTTCTTTTAAGCATACTTTAAGTATTTATGTTTTTTTTTGACCCTAAAGAAAAATAGTACCTTCGTTAAATGGAAAATTCGCCCATTGTTATACAGCTAAAAACACTCCCTCCCAATCCAGGAGTTTATCAATTTTATGATGAAAATGATACGGTGATTTATGTTGGTAAAGCTAAAAATCTTAAAAAGCGGGTCAGTTCCTATTTTAACAAAACCCACGACAACAATCGTACTCGGCTGCTTGTTAAAAAAATTGTTCGACACGAGCATATCATTGTTCCCACCGAAGTTGACGCGCTTTTACTGGAAAATAACCTCATAAAAAAATACCAGCCCAAATACAATGTCTTGCTTAAAGACGACAAAACCTATCCGTGGATTTGTATTAAAAAAGAGCGCTTTCCAAGAGTCTTTAGTACCCGGAAAGTAATTAAAGATGGATCGGATTATTTTGGTCCTTTTACTAACAAGAAAACAGTTTATACCCTTTTGGATCTAATTCGAGGGTTGTATCCCTTGAGAACTTGTAACTACGATCTTTCTGAAGAAAAAATTAGTAATCAGAAATATAAAATATGTTTAGAATATCACCTTGGAAATTGTCTGGGTCCTTGCGAGCAAAAAATAGACGAGGAATTATACAATCAGAATATCGCCGCTATTAGGAATATTGTTAAAGGAAATTTCAAAAGCTCTTTAAATCAATTTCAATTGCAAATGGAAAACTATGCAAAGGAGATGGAATTTGAAAAAGCTCAAGAAATAAAAGAAAAACTTGCGTCCTTAGAAAACTACCAATCAAAATCAACCATCGTTAATCCCAAAATCAGCAATGTTGATGTTTTTACTATTGTTTCTGATGAAAGTTATGGTTATGTCAACTTCCTTCAAATATCCTATGGATCCATCACCCGATCCCATACGTTAGAGATAAAAAAGAAATTAGACGAAAGTGATCTCGATTTATTAAGCCTTGCGATAATCGACATCAGGCTAAGGTATAATTCGCAGTCGGAAGAAGTCTATTTGCCTTTTCAAATCAATTTGGGGGAGAAAATAAAAGTAAGTATTCCGATGCTCGGAGACAAAAAGAAGTTGGTAGAACTCTCACTTCGGAATGCAAAATTCTATCGAATGGATCGCTTCAAGCAAATGAAAATTGTAGACCCTGATCGACATACAAAAAGATTAATGAGCCAAATGAAAGTCGATTTGCGACTTTCCGGCGAGCCCTATCACATTGAATGTTTTGATAACTCCAACATTCAAGGAACGAATCCTGTTGCTGCCTGTGTTGTTTTTAAAAATGGAAAAGCGAGTAAAAAAGATTACCGACATTTTAAAATAAAAACGGTGGTCGGAGCAGATGACTTTGCTTCTATGGAAGAAGTCGTTTTTAGGCGGTATAAGCGACTCAAGGAAGAGGGGGAGTCACTTCCGCAGCTGATTGTAATTGATGGCGGTAAGGGGCAGCTTTCGTCGGCTGTGAAAAGTTTGGATTTACTAGGGCTGAGAGGTAAAATAGCCATTATCGGAATCGCAAAAAGATTAGAAGAAATTTATTTTCCTGAGGATCCAATTCCATTGTATTTAGACAAAAAGTCTGAAACGCTAAAAATCATTCAACAACTAAGGAACGAAGCGCATCGTTTTGGAATCACTTTACACAGAAACCTTAGAAGCAAGGGGTCTTTAAATTCTCAATTGGATGAAATCAAAGGCGTCGGGCCAAAAACGAAAGAGTTGCTTTTAAAAGAATTCAAGTCTTTAAAAAGAATCAAAGCCGCTTCACAAAAAGAACTGATTGATGCATTAGGAAAAGTAAAAGGGGCACAATTGTTTCTTAAATTGGAAGAGATGACAAAGTAAAATTGACTTTATTTTAAATGTTAAATAAAAGCTTCGTTTAAATCATTTAATTATTTTTACAAAATGATGGAGATTAAAAAAAATACGCCATTTATTTTTCTCTTATTTTGTTTCTCCTTTATTCTAAAAGGTCAAGAAGCAAATGTATCCGATCCTGTTGAAAAAATTGTACCCTTTAAAGCTGGTGAATGGTTTGGATTCAGGATACATTACGGTATTTTTAATGCCAGTTATGCCACATTAAGCCTTACTCAAGATACCATAAATGGAATTCCTGTTATTCACGCCAAAGGATATGGAAAAACAACAGGTCTTGCGAGATGGTTTTTTAAGGTTGAAGACCATTATGATAGTTTTTTTGACGAGAAAAAAATCATTCCCTATCATTTCATTCGTAACATTTATGAGGGAGGTTACACCAAAGATTTAGAAATTGATTTTGATCATGAACGACAGCTGGCTCATGTAAATGATAAAAAATACCAAAAGCAAGAAACTTTTAAGATTAAAAAAAACTCTCAGGACATCCTTTCTGCTTTTTATTACTTAAGAACATTCTACCCTGAAAGGGAGATGATCGTTGGAGAAGATTTTGATATTAACATGTTTTTTGACAATGAGAATTATCATTTCAAGTTAAAGTTTTTGGGAAAAGAAACGCTTTCAACAAAATTTGGAAAAATAAAATGCGTAAAATTTAGACCTGTTGTGCAAGCGGGTCGGGTGTTTAAGGAGCAAGAAAGCGTAACACTTTGGGTGTCTGATGACAAAAACAGAATCCCGCTCAAAGTAAAAGCAGATTTGGCGATTGGCTCGTTAGAAATTGATCTTGAAAATTTTAAAAATGTAAAGTTTCCTTTTAACATACTCGTTGACTAATCTTAGATAGGATTGTTTATTAACAAATGAATAACTTTATGGAGCTTACATTGCTATTAAGCATTAAATTCAAGAAGTTTGTTGCAGTAAAAAAACAATATTCGTTTTGATTTTAAAATATTTTTCTTTTTCGGCATTTCTTTTTTTAACCCTCTTAATTTATGGCTGTGGGGATCGTGTAGAAAAAAAGAGATCCGAAGCCATTGCAGTCGAACAAATTCCCCCAAACATTAAATATGGGTTTGATTTGAACAACTACCACGTTGTAAATAAAAAAATCAAAAGAGGAGATACCTTTGGTTCTATTCTAGAGGAAAATGGAATTGACTATCCTGAGGTATACAACATTTTACAGAAAATAAAGAACAAAGTAAATGTAAGGAGGATCAATGTTGGGAAACCCTACACGCTGCTTTTCAGTAAAGATAGCGTCCCAACTCCAAAAGTTTTTATCTATACTCCAGGGATTCAAACCTACAATGTTATCCAGCTAAGGGACAGTATTTATGGTAAAAAAGTAGATAAACCCATTCGCACCGTTCAACTACAAGGGGCAGGGGAAATTGAAAGTTCGCTCTATGAAACCATGTCCAATAGCGGTTTGAACGAGCAACTCACTTACTATCTCTCCGATGTTTACGCTTGGAATATCGATTTTTATCGTTTACAAAAAGGGGATCGTTTTAAAGTTATTTACGAAGAACAATTTGTTGATGATACGATTTCCATAGGAATCAAGCGAATTAATGCTGCCATATTTGAGCATTCCGGAAGAGATTATTACGCTTTCGAATTTCAGCCAGATCCTGAAAAAGGAATCGTAGAATATTTTGATGATGGTGCTAAAAACTTACGCCGTGCTTTTCTAAAAGCTCCTGTAAAATTTGGCCCTGTAACCTCACGCTACAATCTAAAAAGAAGGATTGCTTATTATGGCAACCGAATAAGACCTCACAAAGGAACTGATTTTGGGGCAAGTATTGGAACACCCATTTTGGCAACTGCAAATGGAGTGGTCGTTAAGGCAAGTTATAGCAAAGGCAATGGTAATTATGTTACAATAAAACACAACAACACCTACAGCACTCAATATTTGCACATGAAGCGAAGAAAAGTGAAAAGAGGGCAAACAGTAAAACAAGGAGACGTGATCGGGTGGGTTGGAATGACCGGAAATACTTCAGGCCCTCATGTTTGTTATCGTTTTTGGAAAAACGGCAGGCAAGTTGATCCCTTCAAACAAAAATTACCCGAAGCGAAACCAATTTCTAATTCCCTAAAGAAAACTTACTTGACTGGTATTCAAGAAATAAAAACCGAACTCGACTGTATCTCTTTTGTAAAAGAAAACTCCACTATCAATAACACATTAGCTCTTTCAACAAGTGAATTTAAATAAAAACAAACCTTCAAATCTTGATTCGTGGAAAAAATTGAACTCAAATTTCAAAACACTTTCTTCAAAAACCTTAACAGAACATTTCGCAGAAGATCCTGATCGCGTTGATAAACTCTCCATTAACTGGGAATCATTTTATATAGATTATTCAAAAAATCGCTTGGACAAATCAACCATAGATCTTTTGGTTTCCCTAGCGGAAGAAGCTGGTTTAAAAGAAGGAATTGAAGCTTATTTTTCGGGGGGAGAAATCAATGAAACTGAAGGTCGAGCAGTGCTTCATACGGCACTCAGAACTCAAGATTCTTCTCCAGTTCTTGTTGAAGGAGAAAACATACTTCCTGGGATTGATCAAGCCAAAAAAGAAATGTATGATTTTGCTGATAAGGTGATCTCTGGTTCATGGAAAGGACATACTGGTAAGTCAATTCAAAATGTTGTTAACATCGGAATTGGAGGTTCTGACCTAGGGCCTGCTATGGTGACCGAAGCTTTGGAGTTTTACCAAAATCATCTAAATGTTTATTTCGTTTCAAATGTAGAAGGGGATCATGTTAATGAAATCATAAATAAAATTGATCCCGAAACAACGCTATTCGTAATTGTTTCCAAAACATTTACCACGCAAGAAACCTTAAGCAATGCACAAACCCTCAGAAAATGGTTTTTAAATCACGCACCACAAGCAGCTGTTGAGAAACATTTTGTTGCAGTCTCAACCAATCAAAAAAAGGTTACTGAATTTGGGATTTCTCCAGAAAATATCTTTTCAATGAATGACTGGGTTGGCGGTCGATTTTCATTGTGGAGTACCGTGGGTATAAGTATTTGCTTGGCCGTGGGTCCAACGCATTTTGAAAATCTCCTCAAAGGTGCTGGTGCAATGGATCAACACTTCAGAAAAGCTTCTTTTGATCAAAACATACCCGTTTTACTGGCGATGATTACGGTCTGGTATAACAATTTTTGGAATGCAGAGTCTGAAGTGATTGTCCCTTATTCTCAGTACTTAAGAAATCTTCCAGCCTATTTACAGCAGGGAATTATGGAGAGTAATGGAAAAGGAGTTGATCGCAATGGCGACCCTGTAGATTATCAAACAGGCACCATCATTTGGGGGGCTTCTGGCACCAATGCGCAACATGCGTTTTTTCAGCTAATGCATCAAGGAACCAAACTCATTCCCGCTGATTTTATTGGTTTTGCCAAACCGCTTTATCCAAAAAATGATCACCAAGACAAATTGATGTCCAACTTTTTTGCCCAAACACAAGCCCTTATGCTTGGGAAAAATGAGGCAACAGTTCGGACAGAATTAGAAAGTCAAGGGAAATCAAATGCTGAAATTGAAGCTTTGCTTCCTTTTAAAATTTTCGAAGGAAATCGCCCTTCAACTACACTATTGATCGAAGAGTTAACTCCTTATAATCTTGGAGCCCTTATTGCAATGTATGAGCATAAGATTTTTGTGCAAGGGGTTATTTGGAATATTTTCAGCTACGACCAATGGGGGGTGGAATTAGGAAAACAACTCGCTAATAATATTCTCAATGATTTTGAATCTGGAAAATTGGATCATCATGATGCGTCAACAAAAAAACTAATCGAACGTTACCAAAATCCTAAAAAACAAGAAGGTTAAACTTTTAAGTCTTTTACTTTTAGTTGTAAAGAAACCAAGCCTCTAAATTCATTTTCGTCCACGGTATAAATTAAGTCAAAAGGTTTTTGACTTTTAATTTTACTGATGTGGTTTGCCATTCCAAAACCAATCCCAAAAATGTTTTTTTCGGAAGCGTCTTTAATGTCTAATCTTAAATGACTTTGATCATTCCCAACCACACTTGTTTTGCCGTTGTCTTTGCAATCTTTAGTTAAAAAAACAGGCTGCATGTTCCGAGGGCCAAAAGGCCCCATTTGAGAAATAATTTTAAAAAATTTTGGCGTGATTTTATCTAAAGAAATTTCCAAATCATATTGAATCGAAGGAATTCTTTGGTCAGGGGTTATGATCCTTTCAACTTCAGATTCGAATGCTTTTTTAAAGCCACTGAGCGCCTCTGGCTTTATGGTCAGCCCTGCAGCATACATGTGTCCTCCAAATTGAATGATGTGCTCCTTACAGGCCTCCAGGACCTGATAAACATCGATTCCTTTAACAGATCGAACAGAGCCTGCCAAACAATCTCCAGAAGCAGCAAAAACAACGGTTGGTCGATAGTAAACCTCTATTAACCTTGAAGCGACAATTCCGATTACACCCTTGTGCCAATCGGGTTGAAAAACTACTGAAGAAAAACAAGCCTCTTCTTCGTTTTGCTTGATCTGATCTAGTGCCTGTTGCGTGATTTTTTTATCCAATTCACGCCTTTCAGAATTAAAAAGCTCAATCGCTCTTCCTCTGGCCAATGCTTGATCTTCCTCTTCGGTCAAAAGCAATTCAACTGCAAAACTTCCATGTTTGATTCTTCCAGCGCCATTAATCCTTGGTGCGATAATAAATACCAAATCTGAAACGGTTAGTTTCTTTTTTAAGGTAGTAATAAAACTCAGGATTCCAATTCTAGGATTTTCATTAATTTGTATTAATCCATAGAAAACTAAAATTCTATTTTCTCCTGTGATCGGAACAATGTCAGCTGCAATGGCCATGGCCACCAAGTCAATGTAGGGCAAAAGGGACTCCACGGGCTTTCCTTTATCTTTCTCGAGGGCTTGGAGCAGTTTAAATCCAATACCACAGCCACATAATTCTTTATAAGGATACGAACAAGCGGGTTGTTTCGGGTCTAAAACAGCGATAGCTTCAGGAAGTTGATCCCCAGGTAAGTGATGATCACAAATAATAAAATCAATCATTAAAGATTTCGCATAAGCAACTTGATCAACTGCCTTGATCCCACAATCTAGCGCGATAATTAGGCTAACGTTTTGTTCTTTGGCCGTATCAATTCCTTTGATTGAAATCCCATAACCCTCATCATACCGGTCGGGGATATAGTAGATCGCATCGGGAAGTTGTTTGAGTAAATATGAATAAACCAGCGATACTGAAGTGGTTCCGTCGACGTCATAATCTCCATAAACCATGATCTTTTCGTGTCTATCAATTGCTGTTTTAATTCGATTAACAGCAGCTGTCATTCCCAACATCAAAAAAGGATCGTGAAGATCTTTAAGTTCCGGGCGGAAAAATTTTTTAGCACTTTCAAAATCATCAATCCCACGTTGGACCAACAAGGAAGCAATCTCAAAAGAGACGCCAATCGCCAATTGAAGCGCTTTTATCTTGTCAACCTCCGGAAGTGGTTTTGAATGCCAATGCATGTTTTTATTTTGTTTGGTTTCCTGAAATGCAAACAACAAATTCCCCTTTGGGGCCTTTTTTATTAAAATGAACAACCGCCTCTTCGAGTGTTCCTCTATAAGTCTCCTCATAAATTTTGGTCATTTCCCTAGAAATAGCAACTTGTCGCTCTCCATTAAAATAAGTAATCAATTGTGTGAGGGTTTTAATCAATTTGTGAGGAGATTCATAAAAAACGATTGTTCTCGAATCTTGCGAAAGCTGTTCCAATCGTGTTTTTCTGCCTTTTTTGGGAGGTAAAAATCCCTCAAAAATAAATCTTTCCGTTGGGAATCCACTTTGAACCAATGCCGGAATCAAGGCTGTCGGTCCGGGCAAACAGATCACTTCGATATTATTTGCAATGGCCTCGCGTACCAATAGAAACCCCGGGTCTGAAATCCCTGGAGTCCCGGCATCTGAGATCATTGCGATGGTCTTGCCGTAATTTAACTGTGATATGATCCCTTCCAATTTTTTATGCTCATTGTGCATGTGAAAACTCTGAAGTGGTCTAGAAATATTATAGTGATTCAAGAGCTTTGTACTTGTTCGCGTATCTTCAGCCAAAATTAAATCTACCTCCCCCAATACGTTTACTGCGCGATAAGTGAAGTCTGCAAGATTACCAAGCGGTGTTGGTACTAAATAGAGTTTACCCATTGGCTGGTCTTAATATTTAAGTATTATGTAAAATTGTTTTCAATAATTTTTAAAAAACGCGCTTCATATTTTTCTTTTCCCTCCCAGTTATTATAATCTGGTTTAACGATTTGTACTACAAAACTTTGTGCTTCTTCCCAATTGGAAAAAGTAACAATTTGTGAAATAACCCTTTGATATTCCAGAGTATTCGTTTCAAAAAGATGTTTGATAAATGCAAGGCGGTCATTCAAATCAATCTGAAGTCCTTTTGAAAAATGATCATTTAGGTTTTTTATTGGAGGGGGTTTCTGAAGCTCCTGCGTTTCGGTCTGTTTTAGATCTACTTTAGGAAATTCAGTAACAATTTCTTTTATGGTCTCCATCAAAGGAGGAATTTCTTCTCTATTTTGATCGAGAACATGAACTGGCTCTTTCTTGACTTCAATGAAATCTATTGCCTGATTGTAATTGGATTCCATGTCCTTCCAAGTGTCTTTTTCAACAACTTGGGTGTTTTTGAGTACCACCAATTTTTCAAATAATGATAAAGTTTGATGGTATGTTTTTTCAAAATCAACCGACCCTTCTGTTGCAATAATTTCCTGAGCGATTTTTTTAAGTTCTTCTTGGATTTTATTGGGCATAAATATTTATTTTACAAACGTTTGTTTTTAATACCTTTGTTTTTCTTGAAAATTACAAAATGTTTTTAGAAAATCCCGTAAACCATAAAGAACAATTTGGATGGATCGAAGTGATCTGTGGCTCAATGTTTTCTGGAAAAACAGAAGAGTTGATCAGACGATTAAAACGGGCTCAGTTTGCGAAACAAAAAATTGAAATTTTTAAACCCGCCATCGATGTAAGATATGATGATGACTTGGTTACTTCGCACGACTCCAATCAAATTCCATCCACACCAGTTCCTGCCGCAGCAAACATTCCCATTTTAGCTGATGGCTGTGATGTTGTGGGGATTGACGAAGCACAGTTTTTTGATGATGAAATTGTTCAGGTCTGTAATGCCCTTGCCAATCTCGGGGTTAGAGTAATTGTAGCTGGTTTGGACATGGACTTTGAAGGGAAGCCCTTTGGCCCAATGCCAGCACTTATGGCTACAGCTGAATATGTAACTAAAGTCCATGCCGTTTGTACAAGGACAGGGAATCCTGCTCATTACAGTTTTCGAAAATCTGATCTAAAAGATCTTGTTGTTTTAGGAGAAAAGGAAAACTATGAGCCCCTTAGTCGGGCTGCCTATAACAAGGCAATAAAACGTCTTGATGCTAAAAAAGACACTGGGTCTGAAAATAAAAATAAATAACTCGCTTTTGAATTTCATTGAAATTGACTTAAAAAAACTTGAGCATAATTATCATGCCATAAGAAGTCTTTTAAATCCTGAAACAAAAATGATTGGTGTGGTTAAAGCCAACGCATACGGGAGTGAAGTGAATTCAATAGCTGAAAAACTAGTGACATTAGGGATTGATGCACTTGCCGTTGCTTACACTGAGGAAGGCATTCAGCTAAGAAATCAAGGGATTAAAGCACGAATTTTGGTTTTTTACCCACAAATCGAAAATTTTAAACTTTTGATTTCAGCCGATTTAGAGCCTGCTCTTTACAGTAAGAAAAGCTGGCTTGCTTTTGAGAAAAACATCCTAGATCAAAAAAAAACAAACTATCCTGTTCATATAAAATATAACACTGGTTTAAATAGAATTGGATTTAATCCCGCTGATTCCGAGTGGGTTATTAACGAAATAAAAAAAGATACTTTTAAAATAAAAAGTGTTTATTCTCATCTGGGTGCGAGCGAAGAAAATCGTCCAAATGAATTCAGTCAAAAGCAGCTAGCGCTTTTTGATGAAATAATGATCCATCACAAAAAAAATTCTAAATCCGAAACGGACTTTCATTTGCTCAACACCTCCGGGATATTTAATTATCCTGAATTACATTTAGACTGGGTACGATGTGGGATCGGGCTTTATGGTTTTGCCAATCAACCCCAATGGAATCAAAAGCTAAAACCTATTGGAAAACTTATCTCTACGATCACACAAATTCACTCCATAAAATCGGGGGAGACAGTAGGTTACAATTGTGGTTGGACAGCCCATGAAAATACCCGAATTGCCGTATTGCCCCTTGGACATGCTGATGGAATTGCAAGACATTATGGACAAGGCAATGGATGGGTTAGCATCCATGGAGAAAAAGCACCAATTGTAGGAAACATCTGCATGGACATGATCATGGTAGAAATCAAAAACCTCCCTTGTCAGGAAGGAGATGAGGTTGAAATCTTTGGGACAGTTAATACTGCAGAAGCTTTTGCTGAAAAAGGAAACACCATCTCCTATGAACTCTTATCCGGTTTAGGAAAAAGAATAGAAAGAAGAATCTTAAAATAAATATTTAACCTTTTGTTGTATATAAAACATTTTGTTTGATTTTTGATTATTTCTCATGGGTTAATTGTCATGCTTTAAATTATCATTAGTTTTGTCAAAAATTTAGAAAATGAAAATAGCTGTAGTCGGTGCAACTGGGATGGTCGGAGAAGTGATGTTAAAAGTTCTAGCGGAAAGAAACTTCCCCGTTACCGAACTTATTCCCGTAGCCTCGGAACGTTCCATCGGAAAGATAATTAGTTTCAAGGGAAATAATTATACTGTTGTTGGTCTTTCAACCGCTATTGAACTTCGTCCTGATATTGCGCTGTTTTCTGCTGGAGGGGAAACTTCTCTTGAATGGGCTCCAAAATTTGCTGAAGCTGGAATTACAGTAATCGATAACTCTTCGGCATGGAGAATGGACCCGACTAAAAAACTAATTATTCCAGAAATCAACGCAGATCAACTCACAACTGAAGATAAAATAATCGCTAATCCTAACTGCTCTACCATTCAAATGCTAATGGCCTTAGCGCCACTGAAAAATAACTTTGGGATCAAACGTGTGGTTGTTTCAACCTATCAATCAATCACAGGAACAGGAGTTAAGGCAGTGAAGCAATTGGAAAATGAATATAATGATATAGTTGGAGAAATGGCTTATCCTTATCCCATTCACAAAAATGCGATCCCACATTGTGATGTTTTCTTAGAAAACGGTTACACTAAGGAAGAAATGAAACTGGTTCATGAAACTCATAAAATTCTTGACGACGATAGCATCGGAGTTACTGCAACGGCTATCCGAATTCCTGTTGTGGGAGGTCATTCCGAAGCCGTAAATGTGGAACTTAATTCTGATTTTGAGTTAGCAGCTGTAAGAAAACTCTTAAACGATACTCCAGGAGTCATTGTTCAAGACAACCCAGACACCAATACTTATCCCATGCCGATATATGCAAAAGATAAAAATGAGGTCTTTATCGGTAGAATAAGAAAAGATTTTTCTCAACAAAATACGCTCAACCTGTGGATTGTAGCTGACAACTTAAGAAAAGGTGCTGCAACGAATACAATTCAAATTGCAGAATATTTAATTCAGAAAGAATTGGTATAACTTCAAGAAATATTTTTTGTGGAAGCTTTATTCCTAATATATTGATAAAACTCTAAGGCCAGTTGCGCTGTCGAATTGATGTCTTGTAGCACTACTTTTTTCGACCAGCTGTCAAGTTTCTTGTCATACCAGCCCATGAATTTTTCTGACCTGTACGGAAGCTCCATTAAAGAAATGGCTAACAGTCCAAGGTCACAATAGAAAAAATTAGATTCCATTCCTAACTCACGGCATTTTTGGGATAGTTTGGCTGTCTTTAGTTCTCGCTGTAGCAAATACAAAATAATGTCAGTAGTTCGATCAAGACAAAATAAAGATGGGGATCTTTTAGGTGCACTTTTTTTCATGATTTTTTTAATTTGGGGAATTCAAATGTATAAATTATTTGTATATTATTTATATATTTTTATATTTTTTGTAAATAAAATGATCATCTTTATCTTTCATAAATTAAACAAAAAGCATAAATAATCACGAATAATGAAATTTTTATATAACTTTACTTTTTATATGCATGCATAATATAGATTATTGAGCAAACATTATATTGGCTTCTGGAGGAAAAGAAAATGATTGAGGGCAGACAGCGTTTATGGGCTTATTAATAAATAAGATTATTTTATTAAAACCAAACAATTTGTATACATGGCAAATGTTGAATTTAAAAAGATAATAACCAAGCATTTCATTGAGGTCGTAAAATACCTTAAAGTGAGTGGTCGGGTGAAGTCTAAGACAGAAATTGGCGAGATTATTGGACAGCCTTTGCAGGTCATTTCTAAGCTATTAAGTGGAGAGCGCATTATCACCTTAGAACAAATGCAAATGTTAATCAAAAACACCAATGTGAACAGTTACTGGTTCCTAACTGGTGAGGGGACAATGATCGATGACGATGACCACAAAATGAATGAACCTTCGGTTGATTATCAAAAAACCGAAGGGTCTACTATAAATACAATTGGGGTATTGTTGCCCCTAATTTCAACTTTAGAAGAAAAAATTAAAACCCTAGAACAAAATAATTCTATAATTCTAGAAAGGTTGGAAGCTATTGTTGATCAGATCAATACAAAATAATCCTCTATTCAATTAATCCTTCATTGAAAAGGATTCCATAAATTTAGTTGTGTAATTCCCCGAGATATAATCTGGATGATCCATTAGTTTACGATGGAAAGGGATGGTTGTGTTGACTCCTTCGATAACAAATTCATCAAGAGCTCTTCTCATTTTATTTATTGCTTCCTGACGCGATTGTGCAGTCGTAATGAGCTTTGCAATCATCGAGTCATAATGTGGCGGAATCGTATATCCACTATAAACATGGGTGTCTAACCTTATGCCGTGTCCACCAGGAAAATGTAGGGTGGTAATTTTTCCAGGACTTGGTCGAAAGTCGTTGTAGGGATCTTCGGCGTTAATTCGACATTCTATAGAGTGCATTTTTGGAAGGTAATTTTTCCCTGAAATAGGGACACCAGAAGCAACAAGGATTTGTTCTCTTATCAAATCAAAATCAATGACCTGTTCCGTTATAGGATGCTCAACCTGAATTCTGGTATTCATTTCCATAAAATAGAAATTTCTGTGTTTGTCAACCAAAAATTCGACTGTTCCTGCTCCTTCGTATTTAATAAACTCAGCAGCTGTTACTGCAGCTTTTCCCATTTTATTTCTTAACTCCTTCGTCATGAATGGCGATGGAGTTTCTTCTGTCAATTTTTGATGTCTCCTCTGAATTGAACAATCTCTTTCTGACAAATGACAAGCTTTCCCATTTGAATCTCCAACGATTTGAATTTCAATATGGCGGGGTTCTTCAATGAGCTTTTCCATGTACATTCCGTCATTTCCAAAAGAAGCCGAAGCTTCCTGACGAGCACTTTCCCATGCTTTTTCGAGCTCCTCTTCTTTCCAAATAGCTCGCATTCCTTTACCCCCTCCACCTGCAGTAGCTTTTAGCATTACAGGATAGCCGATTTCTTTGGCTATTGTTCCGGCAGTAACTAGCGAATCTATTAAACCTTCTGAGCCTGGAATGGTAGGAACACCAGCAGCTTTCATAGTTTCTTTGGCAGTAGCCTTGTCTCCCATTTGCTCGATCATACTTGCCGAGGCTCCGATAAACTTGATTCCATGTTCTTCACAAATCTTAGAAAACTTTGCGTTTTCGGAAAGGAAACCATAGCCAGGATGGATTGCGTCAGCATTACAGATTTCAGCAGCTGCAATAATATTAGAAATCTTCAGATAGGACTCTGAACTGGCTGCTGGGCCAATACATACTGCCTCATCTGCAAATCTTACATGCAGACTTTCTTCATCAGCCTTGGAGTAAACTGCGACGGTTTTAATGTCCATTTCTTTACAAGTCCTGATCAATCGCATAGCGATTTCGCCACGATTGGCGATTAATATTTTTTTGAACATTTTGAGTAAAATTAAGCAGGTTCAACTAAAAAAAGAGGCTGATCAAATTCAACCGGAGAAGAGTCATCAACTAAAATTTTAACGATTTTCCCGTTTACTTCGGATTCGATTTCGTTGAATAGTTTCATTGCTTCAATTACACAAAGCACCTCTCCTTCTTTAATGGTGTCCCCGACCTCAACAAAAAGGGGTTTGTCAGGCGAAGGTTTTCTGTAAAAAGTCCCAATCATTGGGGACTTTATCGTAATGAGATTGTCCGTGTTCTCTTTTGCATTTTCTTTCGGTGGTTTTTCAACAGAAGGTTGTTCTGCTTGAACTGGAACCAATTGAGGCGTAGGAACTACTCCAGGTTGAGCTGGTTGAAGGGAAGTGATTGAATCCGAGAAGTGCCCTTCGGAATTGGCTTTAATCGTGATTTTAAAATCATCTGTTTCCAGTTTAACTTCATGTGCTCCTGACTTAGCAACAAACTTGATTAGGTTTTGGATTTCTTTAATTTCCATTATTCAAATAATTTATATTATTAATATGCCCAAGTTAAATAGGCAGCACCCCAGGTAAATCCACCTCCAAATGCTGCAAAAATTAATTTATCTCCTGGCTTTAGTTTTGATTCATAGTCAAACAACAGCAGTGGCAATGTAGCCGCTGTTGTATTTCCATAGTATTCAATGTTTTTCATTATTTTTTCTTCCGGCAAATTAATCCTTCTTGCTATCGCGTCGAGGATTCTGATATTTGCTTGATGTGGAACAAGATAATCTAATTTGTCGGGGTCAATATTATTTCTTTTAAGAATTTCTTGCGTGGCATTCGCCATCTCAGACACCGCGTATTTGAAAACCGATTTTCCATCCTGATGGAGGTTGTGTAAACCATTCTTAAACGTTTCTTCAGAAGTCGGATACAAAGACCCGCCTGCCTTTATGTTTAAAAACATTCTACCTGATCCATCTGACCTTAGATACTCATCTTCCCAGCCAAAATCGTTTTGAGTGGCTTCAAATAATGCTGCTCCAGCACCATCTCCAAAAATAACACATGTAGATCGATCTGTATAATTCACAATGGACGACATTTTATCCGCACCAATGACCATTACTTTCTGGTAACGCCCAGAAGAAATCATGGCAGAAGCTGTTGACATCGCATAAAGAAAGCCGGAACAAGCGGCTTGAAGGTCATAAGCAAAAGCATTAGTCGCACCAATTTCGGAAGCGACATAGGCTGCTGTTGCAGCAACTGGCATATCTGGCGTAATGGTAGCAACAATGAGCATGTCAATCGAAACTGGATCAAGTTGTTTTTTTTGTATGAGGTCTTCTGCTGCTTTTATGGCCATAAAGGAAGTTCCTTTGGAGGGATCTTTAAGTATTCTTCTTTCCTTTATTCCTGTTCTGCTGACGATCCATTCATCGTTAGTGTCGACCATCTTTTCAAGGTCTGCATTGGTAAGCTTGTCTTCTGGGACAAATCCTCCTACTCCAGTAATTGCAGCCTTTCTTATCGCTGAATTTTTATAATCCATCAGTAAATTACTTCCTGTGTGAGTTGCAAATATTCATTGTGAAGATAATTGTTTTTTGTAGTAATCAAAATCTTTATTAATAAAAAAAGCCCTCCAAAGTAGGGAGAGCATTTATGATATAAAAGCAATAATGATTATGCTTCGACTACTTCGCTGCTGTCGATCAAAACTTTACCTCTGTAATAAAGTTTTCCTTCGTGCCAGTGTGCTCGGTGATAGAGATGAGATTCGCCTGTTGTTGTACAAGTTGCAATTTGTTGAAAAGCAGCTTTATAGTGCGTTCTTCTCTTGTCTCTTCTGGTTTTCGATATTTTCCGTTTAGGATGTGCCATTTTAGTCCCTTTTTGTTATTTATATATAATTACAATAAATCTTTTAATTTATCCCACCTCGGATCTACATCTTCGGAGGGTGCTTCTTGTTGGGGTTGTAATTCTTTTAATTTGTCTAATATTTCTGATTTAAGTGTACCATCTTCAATACCAGGGTGAACTCTCTTCTGAGGGATTGCCAAAACAATCATTTCATAGAGGTATTGAGAGACACTTAACTCATAACTACCTTGCGGTAGTATTAGAATTTCATCATTGTACTGATTTTCCTCGGCTCCAAACTTTACAACCAATTGGAATTCTGTATCCAAAGGGAAGTCAAAGAGCTCTGTTGTAATGTCACATGGTATTTTCACCTTGCCTTGTGCTTTAAAATCAAGCGTAAGTATGGTGGGTTTCTTTTCGAAATTCAAAGCAACTTTTATGTTTGCTTCATTAAAATCTAAAAAATCATAACCTTCAAAGAACGTATTGTCTAACTCATAGTCAAAATGATGATGACCGTCTTTCAATCCTACAAAAGGAATTAAAAATGCTGAATCTGTTTTCATCTCTTCAACTTTTGAGCCTGCAAATTTATAAAAAAAAAGAGACAAATAAGGTTTTATCTGTTTTTTTCCACCTTCGCCTCTTTTCTATTGGAAAATATTTTCCTAGCCATAAAAATTGCTGCCCTGAAAGAACCTATTTCAGCTACTCCTTTTCCTGCGATTTCAAAGGCTGTGCCGTGGTCTGGAGAAGTTCTGACTTTATTTAATCCTGCGGTAAAATTTATTCCCTCGCCAAAGGTAAGTGTCTTAAATGGGATAAGTCCTTGGTCGTGATAAATCGCAAGAATTCCATCAAATTGTTTGTGAGATTGATTCCCGAAAAAACTATCTGCCGCAAAAGGGCCATAAATCAAGTTTCCATCGGCGCTTAATTTTTCAATTACCGGACGGATTATTGTGTCATCCTCTTCCCCAATAACCCCTTTATCTCCTGTATGTGGGTTAATCCCCAAAACCCCAATTTTAGGTCGATTAATTCCAAAGTCGTGTTGAAGAGAGGTTTGAAGCTGTTTTAGTTTTTCTTTTAAAAGTTCTTCTGAAACCGAAGCCGCGATATCTTTTATCGGTATGTGATCCGTTAAAAGCGCAACTTTTAAATTATCCGACACCATAAACATCAGACTATTTCCTTCAAGTTCTTGAGCCAAATAGGAGGTATGGCCTGGAAAGGAAAAGTCGTCTGATTGAATTGTTTCCTTATTTATCGGAGCAGTGACAAGAACATCTACTTCATTTTTTTTTAAAGCCTGGGTGGCTTTCCTCAGAGACTCTAATGCCATCGCTCCAGCAGCCTTAGAGGGCTCGCCAAAAACCAATTGTTCATTAGCGTCTTTAATGTTGACAACATTCAGTTGGACCAAATGTGGTTTTCCTTGGTGATTAAGGGAAAACAAATTCGTGGTTAACTTAAAATGTGCTTTCTGTTTTTTGAGCAGCTTAATAGGAGCGAAAACAATTGGTGTGAAAAAATCAAAAATTCTTTTGTCTTCAAAAATCTTTAAAATAATCTCGATTCCCACCCCATTGGGGTCTCCCATTGAAATCCCCACTTTAATTTTATCGGACATCTTTTGTTGGTTTTTTTATTCCTAATTTTACAATGTAAATGTAATTAAAATCTACAGCATGTTTACAGGAATTATAGAGGCTTTTGGAAAAGTTGTGACACTCGAACGTGAAATGGAAAACCTCCACATCACACTCGAGAGCAGCTTGTCAAAGGAACTTAAAATCGATCAAAGTTTGGCCCACAACGGGGTCTGCCTTACGGTGGTCAAAATTGTTGAAAACAATTATACCGTTACGGCCATCAAAGAAACGCTTGACAAATCTAACTTGAATGAGTTAAAAGTTGGAGACCTGGTCAATTTAGAAAGAGCAATGAAAATGAATGCTCGATTGGATGGACATATTGTTCAAGGTCATGTGGATCAGGTTGGACACTGCACGGCCGTCGAGTTTAATGAAGGAAGCTGGGGGTATTCGTTTGAATATGCTCCGGAGCAAAACAACATTACGATTGAAAAAGGATCTATCACGGTCAATGGGGTGAGCTTGACCGTCGTGAATTCTGGAAAAAATACTTTTTCTGTAGCCATCATTCCCTATACCTACGAAAACACAAATTTTAAAGCATTTAAGGTCGGTTCAAAAATCAATCTGGAATTTGATCTCATCGGAAAATACATCGCCAAGTTAAATAGAATGTAGAAAGTCTTTTCTCTTTTAATTTTTTAATTAACTTCGTCCAAACACTAATTTTATGGACGTTCTTGAGCTTTCTACAGTACTATTATTACTTGCTTCCTTCTTTTCAATCATTAACTTAAGAATTCTAAAACTTCCTCAAACCATTGGGTTGATGATTTTAGCCATCTGTCTTTCTTTGATTGTTTTAATTATTGGAATTATTTCCCC
This sequence comes from uncultured Flavobacteriaceae bacterium, assembly GCA_913058385.1. GTDB lineage: Bacteria > Bacteroidota > Bacteroidia > Flavobacteriales > Flavobacteriaceae > UBA8316. The sequence continues at coordinate 27,152 of CAJXQS010000012.1, read as the reverse complement.
CCCCTTTTTAGAATCTGTTACCTCTTTAACAGATCAGTTTGATTTTAGCCTATTGTTGCTCAACGTAATGCTCCCCTTCCTTCTGTTTGCTGGGGCAATAAGTATCAACGTTCACGAATTGTTAAAGGACAAAGTCACTATTCTTTTACTGGCGAGTGTAGGGGTAGTCTTTTCTACTTTTGCAGTTGGAACAGGTTTGTATTGGTTGATTCAACAATCCTTTTTTGGCTTGACCACTTTGGGGCTTACTTATGTAGATTGTTTGCTTTTTGGAGCTTTAATTGCGCCTACAGATCCTATCGCTGTTTTGTCAATGATTAAAAAAATGAATTTATCTACCACTACAGAAACCAGGATTGCTGGAGAATCTCTTTTTAATGATGGTATTGGAGTGGTTCTATTTTTAACGCTCCTAAGTGTAAAAGTGGAGGGCATCGAAAATGTTACTGCTCAAAGCGTCAGTATTTTATTCGCAACCGAAGTGATTGGTGGAGTGGTTTTGGGAAGTGCCATTGGTTATTTAGGCCTAAAACTTCTTCATTATATAGAAAATCAGCATGTGGAACTCGAAGTGATCATCACCCTTTCACTGGTTCTTGTCGTCTCCGTCATTGCACATCGTTACCACTTGTCTGGCCCTATCGGTGTTGTGATGTTGGGCTTGTTTTTAAATAAAAACATTGATACGGATAAAAAAGCAGATGGCGTTCAAAAAGTAATGGGAGAATATGTCTATAAGTTTTGGCACCTTTTGGATGAAACACTTAATGCCATTTTATTTATCCTAATCGGTCTTGAAATAATTTCAGTTTTAAGATCCTTTGATTTTATCTACCTAATTATCTCTTTTGCTGTAATCCTATTGGTCGTTGTCTCCAGGTGGATTGGTGTTTTAATTCCCATAAAAATATTATCATTTAAAAAACAATTTGAAAAAAACACAGCATTGATTATCACCTGGGGAGGACTCAGAGGAGGACTCAGCATTGCCTTGGCTTTAAACTTGCCAGACAGTATCGGAGAAGGGAAATCACTCATTCTTTTCCTTACATATATAATTGTATTGTTTACCATTTTAGTTCAGGGGCTAACCCTAAAAAAAATAGTGAAATAGTCTTTTCAAATTATTTTAATTTATATTTGAAATGAAATGTTAGCACTGTGACAACAGTGAAGTTGAATTTAATAAAGAAAGGAGGGTCATATGTTTTACCAAGATAATTTGAGGAAGTTAGAACAGCAGATACCCCGTTTTGATCTGTTGTAAACGCTCCTTATCTATTGTATAATGGCGAATCGATGGATTCGCCATTTTTGTTATTCTATAATTAGATTTAAATAAATATTAGAAAAAAGTGACTCAAATTCCTAGAATAAATCTTGAAGACTTTATTTCAAATGATCCCGAGAGAAAAGCCGAATTCGTTAAAAAACTTGGAAATGCATTTAGCGAAATAGGCTTCGTTGCTTTAAAAGGGCACTTTTTAACTCCCAAAATTATAGAGAATTTGTACCTTCAAATTGAAGCTTTTTTTAAACTTCCACTTGAAGTAAAAAAGAAATATGAAATTCCTAATTTGGGTGGGCAACGAGGATACACCTCCTTTGGAAAAGAGCACGCCAAAGGTCGTAAGACAGGGGATTTAAAAGAATTTTGGCACTTTGGTCAATACCTTGAAAAAGATGATTCAAATCTGGTTTATCCCGATAACATAATTGTAAGTGAAATTCCTGAGTTTAACGAGATTGGAAAAAAAGCCTACCAACTTTTAGAAAAAACCGCGCTTTATGTGCTGCGAGGAATTGCTTCTTATTTAGAGTTAAAAGAAAATTATTTTGATGGATATATTAAAAATGGTAATTCTATTCTGCGTCCCATTCACTATCCCCCTATTCTGGAAGAACCCAAAGAGGCAGAAAGAGCGGCAGCGCATGGTGACATCAACTTAATCACTCTGCTTATGGGAGCACAGGGTCGTGGACTCCAAGTCAAAACCAATAGTGGTCAATGGATTGATGCAATTGCTGAGGAAGACGAATTGATGATTAATATCGGAGACATGTTGTCTCGCCACACCAACAATCGACTTAAGTCGACCATTCATAGGGTCATAAATCCCGCAAAAGAACACTGGGGAAAATCTCGATATTCCATCCCCTTTTTTATGCATCCCCTGGCTTCAATGCCACTTAACTGTATGGAGAAATGCATTGATGAAAAAAATCCAAAAGCATTTGAAGACATTACAGCGGGAGAATTCCTCAACGAGCGCTTAATCGATTTAGGACTAATTTAAAATGAAAGATATTTGTTCTTGTTTTGAATCCAATAAATTTAAAAAAACCTATTATATTTTCAATTGTAATGATTAATGATACCAGAATTAAACGTTTTAAAAAAACACTTGAAATAAAGCAGATATTAATTTTAACTTTTTTTGTGTTAAGTGAGCTCGCTTTCGGGCAAATTAAAGGAGTTGTTGTTGACCAACAAAACGAAACCCCAATTGAGTATGCTACCATTGTATTAAAAAGTGGGGATGAAGTCATCAGTGGAACTATTTCTAAAGGGAATGGATCCTTTAGCATGAAAAATCCTTCCTCAGGGTTTTACCAACTTGAAATTTCCTTTTTAGGGTTTAAAACACAACTCATCGAATCCGTTGAAATAATCAAGAAAGTGGGCGTTGATTTAGGAATTATTTCGTTAGAACCTTCTCAAGACCTTCTCGACGAAGTTGTGCTCAGCACTAATCAATCTGCTTTACGAAATAAAATTGATCGTAAAGTTTATGCTGCCAACGAATTTGAAAGTGCTAAGGGAGGAACTGCAGTAGACCTTATCCGGAATATTCCATCCATAAATATCGATGGATTGGGGGAAATAAGCGTGAGAGGAACCTCTGGTTTTGTTATATTGTTAAATGCCAAACCAATACAGTCTGATGTTCAAAGTTTGCTCAATCAACTTCCTGCAAATAGTATAAAAAACATAGAAGTAATCACTTCTCCTTCTGCCAAATACGATGCAGAAGGAAAAGCAGGAATCATCAATATCTTAACTTCAAAAGCAGCTGTAAACGGAGATTATCTTCAAATCAACACCTTGTTAGGTGCACCTTCAATCGAAGATTATGACAATGCCGAAGCCGCCCAACGTTATGGAGCGGATATTACTTTCAACAGAGTCCGGGAAAAATGGAATCTTTCTTCGGGATTTAGTTTTCAAAGGAATGACCTTTTGGGAAGAAGAGAAGGAGATGTGTATACCATCATTGAAGATCAACGCACAAGTTTCCCCTCAGATGGTGAACGAAGTTTTGATGAAGTCAATTACTCTGGTCGTTTTACTTTAGATTATTCCCCAACGGATAACGATCTGTTTTCAATTGGATTTTTTGCGGGAAAGAGATCTAAAGACAGGACAGCTGATATTATTTATTATAACAATCGGGCAACTGAAAAAGGTGTTTTTTTATATGAGAATCAATATTTTAATGAAAACCTAAGAATCCGAAAAAGTGATTTTGTACTTGGGAGTATTGATTATGATCATACTTTTATTAATAAAGCCAAATTAAGTACCTCCCTGCTTTATGAATACACTTTACTTGGAGGTCCAACAACCAACAGGAATTTAGCTTATCCAAACACAACAACCCTCTTGCAGGACGAATACAACACCAACGATAATCCTCTGAATGGTTTAAGGTTTAATGTTGATTATCAGTTTAAACCCTTCTCTTTTGGAGGGCTAGAAATTGGCTATCAATATCGGAATCTAGACCATAAAGGGGACTTTGTTTATGAGCGAAAAAATAATGCTACGGGTCTCTTTGAGCTTGTTACTGATTTTTCAAGTGAAGTGAATTTAAGGCGTGCGATTCATGCTGCTTATGCCCAATTTGATGCTGTTTATGAAAAGTGGAACTTTGGTGCAGGACTTCGCGTTGAGCAAATGGAACGCGACCTTTCTTTAAAAGATAAATCCGGTACAATTGATCAAGATTATAAATACGATTTCACCAAGCTTTTCCCGTCAGTAAATATCGTTTATAACATCAATGAAAATTCAAACCTTAAACTCGCCTACAGCAAAAGAATTGAACGAACAACCACCTTTAAAATGAATCCGTTTCCCGAAAGAGAGCACTCGGAAACCCTCGAGCAAGGAGACCCTAATTTAAGACCTGAGCTTGTCGATCAAATCGAATTGGGAGTATCTCATAAAAACACCAATGGAGATGCTTTATTCTCAACCCTTTACTACAGAAAAGTGGACCACCTCATTAATCGTGTCAATACGGTTTATAATAACACAATATTGAACCGAATCTATTCTAACGTTGGAAAAGGAACAACTTTTGGAGCAGAGTTTGGATCTGAGTTTTCGGTGGGAGAAAAATGGAAAAACTTGGCTTCAGTCAATGTATATAACTACGAAATCAAAGGGAGTTTTGACAACAAACCCATCGACTCTAAAAGCCTTATTTATTCTATAAATCTTAATTCAACCTATCGTTTTTCTAAAAACACTTCTCTCCAGTTAACGTTTAATTATCTATCAGATCGTGTCACGGCACAGGGAGAAGACTCGCGGTTTTATTCCCCAAATCTAACCTTTACAAAACGTTTTTGGGAGGATCAACTAACGGCTTCTCTTCAATGGAAAAACATCGACCTTGGGCTGATGGACACCAATGAACAGCGAATTACAACTTCGAGGCCGAATGAGTTTTACACGACTACGAACTACGTTTATGAGGTCGATGTCATTCTTATAAGTTTATCTTACAACTTTAACAACAGGAAGAACACCTCTAAATTCATACAAAGTGAATTTGGAAAAAGAGAATTCTAGTATTGCCTAATTTAAGACTTGTGTGATCCATCGCAAAAGGGAAGATCCCCCGATTTTCCACACCCACAGAGGGTAATTCTTGGGCCGTGTTTTATTGGATTTCCTTCTTCATCCGTAAGGTTTACTTTTCCTTGAACCACAATCTGACCCATCGGTTTTCTAAAAATTCTAGGGACTTCTTTATCTGTTCCATCTGACTCCATATCTTTTGTTTTTTATATTAATCCATAATAAAATCCATTCGGCGGTTGACCAAATCATTTGGTTTATCATACCATTCCGGTGGAAATAATTTTTTTGTTATTCCCAGTTTAAAAGAAGGATTAAGTGCCTTAACAAGCGTCAAGCTGTTAAGCATCAAGTTGGCTTCCGTTTCAGAATTCGCATTTTCAAGTAGATTGATAACCAATGAGTAATCAATGGGGAGTTGATTTAGTAGAAGGTATTCGATTGCACGCATGCGCACAAGGTTTTCCTTGTCGTTAAGCATCAATGATCTAATTTCCAATTCGAAAATTTTGGCCTGCGCTCCAAAAGAAGAACAAACAATAAGTGCCCAATATCGGATCCAAGGGTCTTGATGTTTAAGTGCAGTCTTAATTTTATTTTTAGAAACCTCAAAATCAAGAAGGTTTAAATCAGCAATATCAATCAGGTCTTGCAATTCTTTTTTATTGGTTTGACCAAATTTAACTGGGTTTTGGAAAGCATGTTCCAACAAATAGGATTCGGGGTAAAAGCTCAAATCTGGAAGTGACGCAACCTTATCATAAAGTTGTTTCCGGATTTCTAAAAGTTCTTTTTGATGTGCTGGAGAATTGGCAAGATTATTCGTTTCATGGGGGTCATTCTCAATATCATAGAGGGACTCCGGTGCTTTTTTAGAATAAAATTGCTGTTGAACTGGGTTTAATTTTCCCGCTAAATAAAGTTGATGCCACTCTTTATAGGCAAGCATTTTATAACGATAAAAGTTAAACAGGCCATCAATATTAAAAGGTTGATAATTCCGGATGTATTTATATTTTCCAACCCTTAGTGACCGAACCAAATCATACTTCTCATCGAATCGATCTGCATGTCCAAAAGTCGTGTTTTGTTTTTCAAGATGTTCTTTCATTAAATTATCTCCCAAAAAAGGTTTTCCGTCGATATTGGCAGGAAGACTAATTCCTGAAAGATTCAAAACAGTAGGCGCAAAGTCAACAAATTCAACAAAAGCTTGAGTCCTGGATCCTTTTTTAAATGGATTGAGGTGTTTCAAGCCTTCTGGCACATAGATCACCAAAGGGACGTTTAGACCGCTCTCATAGACGTAGCCTTTGCTCCTTGGCAAAACACCACCATGATCACCATAATAAAAAATAATGGTGTTCTCTAGCAAGCCTTCCTTTTCGAGGTTCTCTATAAAACTCCCTATTTCTTTATCCATTTTTTCATGAAGCGCTAAATAATGCCTTTGGGTATAACGAAATGTTTTGGTGTCTGGATGGTATGGAAAAGGCTTGATGTTTTCCAATTCTTTGTCAGATGTATTATCAATTAGCTTTTGAGCAAAATGCAACCTACCCTCGTGTGTTGTATGAAAATTTTGAACATGAAAAAAAGGTTGATTTTCTTTCCTGTTTTTATAAGTCGCTTGCTTTGAAGACTCGTCCCATACGCCTTCAGGAAGAATAAAATTATAATCTTGCTTGGCGTTATTGGTTGTATAATAGCCCGCTTCCCTTAGGTAAAAAGGAAAGGGCATTACCCCCTTTGGAAGCGGAACTGTCTCCGTTTTACGGTGGTATTGTGTGCCTATTCTTGGAGCATAACATCCCGTAATAAGCGTGCTTCGAGCAACAGAACAAACAGGTGCATTTGAAAACGCGTGGTCAAAAACCACACCATTTTTTGCCAATTTTTCTATGCTCGGCATGGAAGCGCCTTGCGGATTATAAAGATTTAAATAATGAATTGAATTGTCCTCAGAAACCAACCAAACAATATTAGGTTTTTCAATTTTTTTTTGCGTGCATCCCAATTGTATAATGGCAGCAAAAGCAAAAAAAATAATAGTTTTTTTCATTCAATTATAGTTGTGAAAATGGAAGTGCACTAAGAAACACCCTGGTAATAGACGTACAACATGAATTTTTATAGGCTTCCTCATTTTTCATCCGAATCCAATCTGGATGAACTCTAAAGTCATCCCAGTTGCTGTTTCTTTCTTCTAGACTTTCAAATGACAACAAATAGGTGAGACAGGGCATTCGGTCTCCAGCAATTTTTTCGCCAAAAAAAACAGATCCAAGCTCAACATCATCAAAGATTTTTATTTCGCCTTCGTTAAACATATTGACTTTTCTTCTGGCGGCATCTTGTGAAAAACTTTCATAAGTTCTTAATTCAAAAAACCCTTTGCGAGCAGCTGGTTTTGAAATTTTAGGAAATCCATCAAACGCTTTGTAAAGTGAAGTGTCATACCTATTAAACATTGGTTTTCCATATAAATTATATGTTTTAGAAGCAGAAATCAGTTCCGAATTAGATGCTATATCCGAAACCACAGCTTGATATTTATCAAAACTTTCATAGGGAATTAATATATAAAATTTGCTGGGAAGGCTTTCTGATACTTCTCTAAAAACACCAATATTTTTTATCCCCAATTTATTTAATGCGGGGATAAATGCTTTTTCGAAATATTGATTAAAACTGTTTACAGAAGATGATTGAAATAACTCGTAAGTTCTTAATTCATAAAACTCTTTTTGTGCAAAAAGATTAATGCTTAAAAGAAAGGCTGTAATAAAGAAGATTTTTTTCATGTCTTAAGTTTTAATAAAGAAGTTAAATATATAAATTTTAAAATGATACGTTATATCTTTTAAATTCTGGAAATGTTCATCAATTTAAAAAGTAAGAAAAGAAAAAAAATTTAATAAAAATGATCAAATCAGTTTGTCGATTTTTGCTGCTAATTTATGATCCAAATCCGTTATTTCATTTTTGTCATGAGTCCATAGTTCTAAATCTACCTTATTGTATTCATTAATAATTTTTGGATGATGATTCAAATTTTCAGAAATTTCTCCTACTTTATTTATGAAACTCAAAGACTCTTTAAAATCTTTAAATAGGAACGATTTAATCAGTTTCCCCGATTGGGTTTGCCAAGTACCTGCCATTGGTAAATATTTATTATTAAAATTGAATATATAAAAACTTTAAAGACTTTCACTTCTGAAAAAGATTGATCTAAAAAAAAGCATCTAAGGACACCTCCATTCTTTATTTAGATTTAATAAAAATAACTTGTTTTTTAATTAAACTTTATTTTTATTTGTAATCAATTTAAATAAGCCGTTACCAATGAAAAAAATCCTACTCGTTCTTTTATCAATCTCTTCATCGATTTCATGTTCCAGTGATGACAAGAATGATCTAATTTCCCAAGTTTTAGTCCCTGATAATTACTCCTTCCAAAGAGCTGGAAGCAACACGGTTAGCTTTTTAGGTCAGACCACAAGGCTGAATATGGCTGTTGAACTGAAAGGTGCGCTAGGCGATCCTTCAAAAACTGAGACAGAATTAAATGCAATGTATCTTTCAGGAACTGGTTTTTCTTCTGATGAATTAAACAATTCTGGGAAAAATCTTAGTGGTAAAACAGCAAGCTATGGCGGATCAACCACCGCAAAACAATATTTTACTGATTGGATCTCTGAGGTTACTGGTGTGGTTTTTCCCGCTTGGAACTCGGATGCCTCCGAAGGCATTCCTGGGCTATATACTGATGAGGGAGGATCGGGAAGGTCAGTTCGTATTAACGGAAAAGGTCTTGAAATAGATCAAGCATTTACGAAAGGTCTAATCGGAGCTCTTGCTGCCGATCAGATTATCAACGGTTATTTATCCTCCGCCAAGTTGGATGGTGGAACAAATATTGAAGACAACAATAACGATGTGCTGGTTGAAGATAAACCTTATACTACAATGGAACATTTCTGGGATGAGGGTTTTGGATACCTCTACGGTAAAGAAGTTGATGTTACTTCTCCTACGCTTGAAACCGGTGATGTTTTATTAAATTATTATTTAAATTCTTTAAATAAAAACGAATCTTACACAGGTATTGCTAAAGTAATTTATGACGCTTTCGTGTATGGAAGAGCGGCCATAGTTGCCAAAAATTATTCGGTAAGAGATGCTCAAGCAAAAATAATAAAGGTTAATCTCTCCAAAGTTATCGGGGATAAAGCTGCACACTATTTAAGAGCAGGAGTCTCGAGTTTCGAGGCTGGCAACAAAGCTGATGCTTTTCATTTTTTGTCTGAAGCCTATGGTTTTATCTTAAGCCTACAGTTTACTCAAAAAGAAGACGGAAACCCTTACCTAAGCAATAGTGAGGTAACTGAAAAACTCGAAACGCTAATGGCTGGAAACGGTTTTTGGGACAGAACCAATGTCGAGCTAATCGCCATGGCAGATGAAATTGATGCGGCCACTGGATTAGTAACGAAATAGTCGAACGTTTTAAAAAACTATTTATAATTTTGCAGTCTATATTTTGAAAATGATGGGGAATAGAAAAAATTTAATTGTGTTGTTTTACTCGATGTTGTTCGCGGCATTAACCCTATCGTGTGAGGATAATGGCGAGGATATCGAAACTACTAGTTTTGATCGAGAAGCCATGCTTACACATTGGGCAGATAATATCATCATTCCCCTACACAATCAATTTTCGACAAGCTTGTCGAACCTCAAAAGTACTACAGCGACTTTCGTTGCGTCACCTAACAGTGACAACCTTTCACAAGTTCGACTGAAGTGGATTGCAGCATACAAAGCTTGGCAATATATCGAAATGTACAACGTCGGCAAAGCAGAAGAAATCTATTTCTTTTCTAAGATGAATATTTATCCTAGTAATACGGAGCGTATCACCCTTAATATTTCTTCGGCAGTATATGATCTAGAAAATGCAAATAACAATGCAGCTCGAGGTTTTCCTGCCCTAGACTATATGCTTTATGGAATAGACGCTACTGATGATTTAATTCTACAAAAATATATTGGTGATGTTAAGTACGGAACTTATTTAACGGATCTTGTTGATGCAATGGTTTTAAACACAGAAACCGTTGTTAACGCTTGGAACGGATCTTATCGAGCTACTTTTATTTCTTCCACAGAAAACAACGCTACTTCGAGTATTAATAAATTAATCAATGACTTTATTTATTATTATGAAAAGGGTTTTAGATCAAATAAAATTGGGATTCCCGCAGGCGTTTTTTCTGGCGCTGCCTTGCCCAAAAACGTTGAAGGATATTACAGTCGGATCTATTCAAAAGAATTGGTTCTTGAAGCTTACAAGGGTATTGAAACTTTCTTTACTGGAAAATTAAATGGCGCAACGGTCATGCAAGGTTTAAGTCTCAGTGATTATACAGATCATATGGAAGGAAACCCTGAAGAAAAACTGAGTGCTGCTATCTTGGCTCAATTTGAGCGCGCCAAAACAAAAATTAATGAACTCGATTCTAACCTCGTTTCACAGGTTGAATCTGATAATTCAGAGATGCTTTTAACTTTTGATGAACTGCAAAAAGCTGTTATTCTTTTAAAAGTAGATATGCTTCGAGCGATAAGCATAAACGCAGATTATGTGGATGCAGATGGTGATTAAGTTTTAAAGCCTACTTATTGCTTTTCTGTGTTTTCTATAAATAGAGATTAATGTTTTCATTCTTAAACAGCTATCTCAAAAAAGATAGCGATTCTATGCCATTGGCTGTTTTTAGAATAGCCTATGGCTTTTTAATGTTCATTAGCATCCTTCGTTTTTGGAACAAAGGATGGATTGAAGAATTGTATTTAGCCCCTTCGTTTCACTTTTCCTATTTTGGCTTTGTGTGGGTCAAGCCACTTGGAGAGTTCACCTATCTCGTCTTTTTTATTTGTGGATTGTCCTCACTTTTTGTAGGTCTAGGGTTTAAATACCGTTGGTCGATCGTTATTTTCTTTTTAAGCTTTACTTATATCGAATTGATGGACAAAACCACCTATTTGAACCATTATTATTTTATAAGTATTTCGAGTTTTTTAATGATCTTTTTACCTGCCAATGCGCGATTGTCCATAGATAATTTTATAAGTGGGAAGTTTTATCAAAACGTTCCAAAATGGACCTTAGACGCATTAAAACTTTTAATTAGCATCGTTTACATTTATGCAGGAATCGCCAAAATTAATTCTGATTGGTTGTTTAGGGCCATGCCTTTAAAAATTTGGCTCCCCTCAAAATATGACCTCCCGCTGATCGGAGACAGCCTTTTACAAAGTGAATTTATACATTATCTTATGAGCTGGGGTGGCATGTGTTATGACCTTTTGATTCCCTTTTTACTTTTAAATAAAAGGACAAGAGGTTTTGGATTTCTGCTGGTCGTTTTCTTCCATGCTTTTACAAAAGTACTCTTCCCCATCGGGATGTTTCCTTATATCATGATCGCGAGTGCTTTGGTTTTTTTCGATGCAAATTTTCATAAAAAAGTAGTTGATTGGGTTATCAAGTTTTTCGAAATATTTAAAATCAAAACCAGCTCATTAATTAAAAAAGCATACTCTTCTCAACCCTTTCACTATAAATATCCTAAGTTTACGCTTTTAATTGTCAGTGTGTTTTTATTGCTTCAAATGCTAATTCCCTTTAGGTATTTTCTTTATCCAGGAGAGTTGTTTTGGCATGAACAAGGCTATCGTTTTTCTTGGAGAGTGATGCTGATTGAAAAAATGGGATACACTACGTTTAAAGTAACAAATTCGGCTACTGGAGGTTTTTTTTATGTTGAGAATCAAGACTTTTTAACGCCCTTTCAAGAGAAACAAATGAGCTTTCAGCCAGATTTTATATTGGAATATGCCCACCACCTGGGATCACATTTCAAGGAAATGGGTCATCAAAATGTGGAGGTTTATGCCGAAAGTTACGTGTCATTAAACGGCAGAAGAAGCACTCGTTTTATTGACCAAAAAATTGATTTATTAACCCAAAAAAGATCCTTGAGAAACTATGCTTGGATTCTACCCTTTAATGATGAGATCAACGGTTTTTAAAATCTTTTTGCTTTTTAATTGTTACTTTTTGTTCGCCCAAAACAAGGTGTCAGGCACCGTTCGCTTTGAGGACAAAACCTCTGAAAGTAAAGTAAGTATCTATGAGGAAGGCAAGGGGTTCCTTACCGAAACAGATGGCAAGGGGTTCTATCGTTTTTTTACCCTCAAAAAAGAGCTTCATCTCTATTTTGTTTCTGAATCTGGAGAACTGGTTGAAAAAAAAATAAGCGTAGAAGAGGCCACAAAACTCGACGTCGTTTTTACCCCCAAAATACAAGTGCTTTCTGAAGTAGTTCTGAATGCAAAAAAAACCAAAGTTTTTGAACTGAAAAGATTGAAAGACGTGGAAGGAACCACCATCAATGCAGGTAGAAAAACAGAGGTGGTTTTGGTAGAACAATCGATGGCAAATTTGGCTTCTAATAATTCGCGGCAAATCTACAGTCAGGTATCAGGCCTAAACATCTATGAAAACGACGACGCTGGAATTCAGCTACACATCGGGGGAAGAGGTTTGGATCCCAACAGAACGTCAAATTTCAATACACGTCAAAACGGCTATGACATCAGCCCGGATGTCTTAGGGTATCCCGAAAGTTATTATACCCCCCCAGCAGAAGCTTTGAAAGAGATTCAAATCATTCGAGGCGCTTCCTCCCTGCAATATGGAACTCAGTTTGGAGGACTTGTCAACTTTGTCATTAAAAGTCCAAACTCCACAAAATCTTTAGAACTTATTTCAAGAAATACAATAGGGTCAAACAAGCTCTATACAAATTTCACAAGTTTAAGCGGAACCAAAGGAAAGTTTAGTTACTACACTTTTTTTAATTTCAAACAAGGGGATGGTTTTAGAGATAATTCGAAGTTTAATTCTAAAAATGCTTTTTTTCATCTGAGTTATCAGTTAACAAATAAAACATCGATTTCTACCGAATTCACTTATCTAAACTATTTGGCGCAACAAGCGGGTGGACTCTCCGATGATATGTTTTCAAAAGACCCTTTTCAAAGTAATCGATCGCGAAACTGGTTTGGACTCGATTGGTTTCTCTATAACCTAAAATTAAAAAGCGAATTAAATGACCAAACTAATTTTAGCTTTAACTTTTTTGGTTTAAATGCTAAAAGAAATTCCTTGGGCTATCGATCCAATCGGGTAAGTCAAATTGATCCTATGACGGAACGGGATTTTATCTCGGGCAGTTTTAATAATTTTGGTGCCGAGGCACGCCTGTTGACAAAGTATACTTTTGTAAATCGAAATGCCACATTCTTGGTGGGCTCAAAGTTTTATAAATCAAATAATTCAGGCGAACAAGGGCCTGGGAGTGATGACTCGGGAGCTGACTTTAGCTATGCCTATGATCAGTATCCAAATTATAGTAATCAGTCAAATTATGCCTATCCCAATTTAAATTATTCTGTGTTTACGGAAAATATTTTTTACTTGAATGACAAAATCTCACTCACCCCTGGAATTCGATTTGAACACATTCAAACAGAAAGCGATGGGTTTTATAAAAAAATCAATCTAGATGCGGCTAATAATGTGATTTTAAATGAAACTGTTACGGATCAAGAGGTCCGAAAAAGATCATTCGCCCTTTTTGGAATTGGCGCCAGCTACAAACCTTTTCCCGCGCTTGAGGTTTATTTGAATGCTTCTGAAAATTATCGTTCGGTGACTTTTACGGACATTAGTGTTTTTAATCCTGCCTTTTCCATCAACCCGAATATTAAGGATGAAAGCGGATCAACAATTGATCTTGGAGTCAGAGGAAATGTTTCTCAATTGGTTTCTTATGACCTCAATTTTTTTAATTTAAATTATAATAATCGTATTGGTTTTGTTCAAAAAGCAGATGCTTTTAGACGCGTAAAAAGCGAAAGAGGCAATGTGGGAGATGCTTCAATCTATGGGGTTGAATCGCTCATAGATGTTGACCTGAGAAGGGTGCTGTTGATGCAGGATGCTTTTAGCTTAAATGTATTTCTCAACGCTTCTTTTATCACTTCAGAATATACCAAATCTGAAACTCCTGGAGTTCGTGGAAAAAAAGTAGAGTTTGTTCCCGAGCAAAATCTAAAAACAGGGGTTCGGTTTGGACATAATAATTTGATGCTTAACTTTCAATATACTTATTTATCCAGTCAATTTACGGATGCCTCTAATGCCAGAAGTGGAATTTTAAGCGGTGTGATCGGTGAAATTCCTGCTTACTCAGTCATGGACTTGTCCCTCTCGTATTCTTACAAAAAAATTAAAGGAGAATGGGGCATTAACAACCTCCTAGACAATCATTATTTTACACGAAGAGCGACAGGATATCCCGGTCCAGGAATTATTCCTTCAGCACCAAGAACTGTTTATTTTACAGTTCAGATTAAATTATAAATAGCGTTTTTTAGTCTTTTCCAATCCCTTATTTCTTAGCAATAACATTAGATTCGTTTTGAGTATTAAAGCCAATTGAAATTAAAAGGTGTTGACCTCTAATGGTGCAAAAAATAAAGTACACCTCGTCATTTTTTAAAAAACATTTGACCTTCTTAAAAACTCAAAACACCCTGTTTTAAATTTAAATTTCAACTAATATCGCTGGGATTAATAGATTCTGGTCTGCCAAAAACATAGCCTTCATTATACAGGGATTTAATTTTAATAAGTTGATAATAAAACAACATGAGTTTTAAAAAAATAAAAGTAATAAGTGTTTTGGTTTCTAGTCTAGTAATTATATCCTCTTGTAATACGTTCAATACGAAATCCAATGTTTCAGAAAGGAATGCTCCTAATATAAAGCCAAATATTATTTACATTATGGCTGATGACCTTACAACCCAAGCGATCAGCGCTTATGGTGGAATTTATAAAGATATTGCTCCAACCCCTCAAATTGATAAAATTGCCCAGGAGGGAATGTTATTTCAAGATGTATTGTGTACAAATTCTATTTGTGGTCCAAGCAGAGCTGCAATTCTAACAGGGAATTACAGTAATTTAAATGGTTACTATAAAAACGAAAGCGGTGGGAAATTCAATGCCTCGCAATGGACTTTTCCTATAGAATTTCAAAAAAATGGATATAAAACAAGCTTGTTTGGGAAATGGCATTTAGGTACGGAGCCCATTGGATTTAATACGTTTAAGTATCATAATTCCTCTGGGCAGCAAGGGCATTATTGGAATCCTACATTCAATGAGAATGGAAAAGATGTTAAAGAAGCAGGCTACGCAACCAACCTAACTACTGATTTTGCCTTAAAATGGTTAGATACCGAAAAAGCATCAGAAGAACCCTTTCTAATGATATTACAATATAAAGCACCTCATCGACCTTGGGAGCCAGACACTAAATATGAAACGCTTTGGGAGGATGTTGAAATGCCTTATCCAGCGACCTTTAAAGATACTTACGAAGGTCGAGAAAAAACTGCTGGAGATACTGAAATGACCATGGATTACTTCTCCAGAAGAGACATGAAACTCGAGCGACCAAAGGAATTAAAAAAAGGCAAAGAAAGTATTGAATGGGATTTTTATGGAGCCAAATCAGGAGAAATTGTCCAGCCCGAGGGAATGAGTAATGAAGAAGGAAGAAAATGGCGTTATCAAAATTACATTAAAGATTACTTAGCTTGTGTGAAATCGGTTGATGATAACGTTGGTCGGGTTTTAAATTATTTGAAAGAAAATAATCTTGAAGAAAATACTATTATCATATTAACATCGGATCAAGGGTTTTATCTCGGAGATCATGGGTTTTTTGATAAACGTTTTATTTATGAAGAATCTTTAAGAATGCCCTTTATTCTAAAGTATCCGGAAAGAGTGAAGGCGGGAAGTGTTAATGAAGACATAATATCAAATATCGATTTTGCTCCTACTCTATTAGAATTAGCAGGTATCTCAACCGATCAAAAAATGCAAGGCACTAGTTTTGTCTCTGCATTAGAAGGGAAAACCCCCGGAGACTGGCAAGATGCGATGTATTATCATTACTATGAGTTCCCATTTTGGCATCACGTTCAACCGCATTATGGCCTAAGAACCCAAAAATATACCTTAGCTCATTTTTATTATAATATTGATGTATGGGAGTTATACGATCTAGAAAATGATCCAAATCAAATGAATAATATTTATGCCCATCCAGACTACGCAGATGTTGTCAATGAATTAAAGATTAAATTGAAAAACTTAATGATCAAGTTTGAAGATGATAAAAGTTTGTCTGATTTTAGAAAAATAACCGATACTGATTTTGGTAGAATTGTAGATGATATTAATGCCGAGGAATCTGTGCATCAAATTTTAAATAAAGAGTAGTATATCTCTTATGATTAACAATTAAAAAAAATTCAACGATACCTTTATTAGTGATTTAAAAACAAATTAAGATCTCAGCAGTTGCTTTTGATGCGTCTAAAATAATTACTCATTATAAAATATTAACTCAAAACAGGAAAGGGGCATAAGCTTTGGCAATATTTTTAGCGCAACTAAAGAAGGCTTAATTGTACACTCAAAATTCATAAAAATAATTGAATACTAAATATTTAATGAATCAAGTCTGCTAATTAAAAATTAACATTGATATTAGTATGGCCTAATAAAAAAGATTAGGCCGCTAAATCAAATTAAGCTATGTTTTATAATGTCTGATTTATTTAAACAGTTTCTTTTCATAATATGGATTTGTAAAGGTCTCTTACTTCAGGGTCAGCTGCAATTAAACCAAATATCACATATCAATGGTTTATCTCAAAACACCGTAAATAGTATTATTCAGGACAACGATGGGTTTTTATGGATTGCTACCTATAATGGTATAAACAAGTATGATGGTTATTCAATGGACTATTATGATTTAACTAATAATCATCTAACGAGTAATTTAATTCATAGTTTATTTAAAGATAACGATGGTAATATATGGGCGGGAACACCAGAATCAGGGATCAACCGAATTAATCCCAACACCAAAAAAACACTGGCTTTCTTTAATAATTCATTAAATGCGGGAGATTTTAGGAACAACCCTACTTCTAATTTTCAATTACATCAATCGACTTCTGGCGTTTATTTTTATGTGTCCCCAAAAGGAGGTTATAATTTCTTTGAGATCTCGGACAAAGACACCATAATCAATCATGAATTAAATATTGACTGGAAGTCAGGCGACAGTTCAGTTGATCTCGCTAAGCCTTCAATAAACGGAAAACATTGGTTTTATAGTTCTGCTAGAGGTGTTAAGTTAGGCCAGACTGATGTAGCTTTTGAAAATGATAAAATAGCTTTGAATTTGATAAACTCTAATATAACCGAACCTATTTTCGAGAATGGGTTTGTCATAAATTTTCATGAGTATTCAAAAAACACGCTCTACTTTATTAGTAATAAATTAGAGTTAATCGAAATTAAATTGAATAATGACTTAGAAGTAATCAGTAAAAAAAGAATAAAGATTTTTAATGATTCAAGGGGTTTGTCAAAAGTCAATTATCAAACAATTAACCTTTTAAGTGATAATAAGAACGGATTGTGGATAGGGGGCGATAATATCTTAATCAACTATAACATTAATACAGGAGCTGTCTTTGACATTAGTGAATCTGGCAATAACAAACTTGAAAATAAGAGTATAAAACGCCTATTTGTTGATAAATTCAATATTCTGTGGGTTGGAACTTATAACAGTGGAGTTTTTAAAATCGATTTTGAAAACAAGACTTTTTTAAGCTCTCATGCTTTTTTAAAAAAAGAGGCTTTGTATAATGAAGTCTTTCATAAGTCTCCAATTAAGGCAATGTGTGAGGACAAAAATGGTAACATATGGTTGGGGTCTGGAGGTAAAGGTGGTATCGCAAAAATAACGGTCGATCAACTCGAATACAGCTTGTCTAATTCGAACCAAAAAAAATGGGATTTTAATTACTTAAATACCAATGAGATATTTCAAAAAAAATCATTCTTCCGAATCAAAAAGCTATTAAATGATTCTAAAGGTAATATTTGGGTGGGCTCTAACTCAGGCCTTAGTAAAATACAACCGCTATTTAATACCTATAAAACAGAAGTGTTTGACGCTTTAAACAACAGAAGTACACCTTCTAGTTCACCTGTATTTGCAATTGAAGAAGACCATCTTGGCGCAATCTGGGCAGGTTACTTTGGCAATGGATTAGTAAAGTTAATTTATAATAGTGATAACAGTGATTATGATTATTTTGCCTATAAAAATGATCCCAAAAACGCAGAAAGTCTTTCAAACAATACCATTCGAGTTATTACTGAAGATTCAGATAAAAATCTTTGGGTGGGCACAGCATTTGGGTTAAACAAATTAAAATATGATAACGATGGTTCCGTAATATTCCAACGTTTTTTGAATAACGAAAATGATGAGAACAGTTTAAGCAATGATCATGTACTAGATGTTTATGAATCAAAAAATGGTAATCTATATGTAGGAACTTTTGGCGGGGGTCTGAATGAAATTAGGGTTTCAGAAAACAATGAATATTTATTCAAACGCTATACTATTAAAGATGGGCTTCCCAGCGATGTGGTCTATCAGGTTGAGGAAGATTCAAAAGGAAATCTTTGGTTGATGCACATCCGCGGGATGTCCAAACTAAACTTAGCGAGTGGAAAAATAACCTACTTTGAAAGAAATTTTGGCGAGAATTTTTTAGAATTCAGGGACAATTCGATGCTAAAAACATCTTCAGGGCTTATTATTGGCGGGACAACAACAGGTTTTTCTTTTTTTAATCCTGATAAATTGACTAAAAACAAGACTAAACCTCAACTGGTAATTACTGATTTTAAAATATCAAATGAAACTGTAAAAATCTTTGAAAAAAAGGAGGGTAAAGTTATTCTGGATAAAAATATAAATCAAACTGATAAAATTGAATTGGCTTATAATCTGAATTCTTTTGAATTTGGTTTCTCTAGCCTACATTTTTCTGATCCTGAAAAAAATAAATACAAATACATATTAGAAGGGTTTGATGACAAATGGCATTTTTCTACTGGAAATGAACGGCGTTTTGCGACTTATACTAATGTCCCTGCTGGAGAATACACCTTTAAAATTTATGGGTCAAATAGTGCAGGTATGTGGACGGATGAGCAAAAAAAAATATCGATTTTGATCAATAATCCTTGGTATCTTAAAACCCCAGCCATCTTGCTTTTTTTGTTGCTGCTAATCATCATGACATCTGTTTTTGTTAAAATTCGTCTAAATCAAATCCAATTAGAAAATAAATTGAAAATTAAAAATGCTGTACATAAAAAGTCTGAGGAGATGAATCAGATGAAGCTTCAGTTTTTCACCAATATTTCTCATGAATTAAGAACGCCTCTAGCTTTGATTGTTGGTCCCTTGGAACAGATTATGAAGGGCAACGTCAATCTTAAAGAACTGCCCAAGTTAAATTCGATAATGCATAAAAACTCCATTAGGCTGCTCAAATTAATTAATCAACTTTTGGATTTTAGAAAAGCAGAATCTGGAAACTTAAATTTAATAGTTCAAAACGATGATCTAGTGTCTTTTGTTAAAGACGTCTTTGCTGTGTTTGAAGAAATTGCATTAGAGAAAGAAATAAAATTTTTATTTATTTCTTCGGAAAAACAAATAGATGCGTGGTTTGACAATGACAAAGTTGAAAAGATATTATATAATTTATTGTCAAACGCTTTCAAGTTTACCCCTAAAGGAAAAAGCATTAAAGTAAGCCTAGAAAAAGAAAATATTAAAAATAAAGTCCATGCAGTTATAAAAGTAATTGACTATGGAATTGGAATTCCAGAAAAAGATTTAAACAGTGTTTTTGAGAGGTTCTATCAAACTAAAGATAAAAATGTTACTGTTAGTGAAGGATCTGGCTTAGGATTGGCTTACATTAAACGTCTGGTTAAGATTCATAAAGGAAAAATTGATATAAAAAGTGAGTTACACAAAGGAACTACCTGTACGGTTACTATTCCTATTAATAATACTGCCTTCACAAAAGACTCAATAATAGAGCAACGGCCTCAAAAATATAACTTTAATTATTCTACACTTGGAGTTAATGTTTTAAAAGAAAGCCAATTAATCCGTAATCCGCTTACTGAAAATAATATTAAACATTCAACTAAAACACCACTGATATTAATCGTTGAAGACAATAGAGAGTTAAGAGAGTATATCGTTTCCTTTTTAAGTAATGACTTTCGAATATTAACTGCATGTGATGGAAAAGAGGGATTAGAGCTGGCAATCAAAAACACCCCCGATGTTATTATAAGCGACTTAATGATGCCTGTAATGGATGGGATTAAAATGTGTAAGAGAATAAAGACAGACATCAATACAAGTCATATCCCTGTCATAATTTTAACAGCAAAGTCTGGAATAGAAAACGAAAAAGAAGGACTAGAAACAGGTGCTGACGAATATATTTTAAAACCTTTTGATATTGATCTTTTAAAACTAAGGTTAAATAATATTTTGCGAACCAAGCAGCAATGGATTGATAAATTTAAAACAAATTCAGGCGCTAAGCCTTGGAAGGAATTGTCCAATAAGCTAGATCAAAAATTCATTGAAAGGTCAATTGCAATAGTTATGAAGAATCTAGATAACACAAACTTTTCTGTTGAACAATTCGCTTTAGAAATAGGAATGAGTAGGTCTTCATTATTCCTTAAGCTCAAGTCCATCACTGGACAGTCTAGCTCTGAATTTATAAGAACTATTCGTATTAATAATGCTGCAGAACTAATCAATTCTGAGAAGTATTCTATTTCAGAAATAATTTATATGGTTGGGTTTTCAGACCCCAAATATTTCAGAACTTGCTTTAAAAAACAATTTGGAACTCGACCCAGTGAATACCTTAAAAAAAACTTTACATAGTGTTGAAAATGCCATCATTTGACAATAGTTTAGCATAAATGACACAAATACTCATTTACCCTTAAAAATAAACCATAATTCCCCAGTTACGATTTTTATAGTTTATTTATTCGTAGTCGTTATAAAACCTTTATTTTTAACAAAACTTTAATTAAAACAAACAAGTATGAAACTATCATTAAGTAAACTTTTCCTATTTGCAGTTCTAATTATGTGTTCGAGCACATTGTTAGGCCAAAGCAATATTTCAGGAATAGTTTTAGACGCTAACAATCAGCCAATTCCTGGAGCTACAGTTCTGGATGCAAATGATTCCACTAATGGAACAGTAACTGATTTTGACGGAAACTTTTCCATCAACATGGATCAAAACGGGGTTTTAAATGTAACCTATATTGGTTATGAAGCTCAAGAAATCCAGTTGTCTGGTCAGAGTCAAATCAACATATCACTTGTTGAAGACGTTTCTCAATTAGAAGAAGTGGTTATAACAGGGTATGGAGCATCTGTTCGCAAAAGTGATTTGACTGGGTCTATTGCCTCCGTTGGAGCGGCAGACTTTGAAAATCAACCGCTCATTAGAGTAGATCAGGCCCTCCAAGCGAGAGCAGCAGGTGTTGCGGTAACTCAAACCAGTGGTGCACCGGGTGCCGGATTTAAAATTAGAATCCGTGGAACCAATTCCTTAACAGGAAACAACAGTCCTCTATACGTAGTAGATGGACTTGTCGTGGGAAACATTAATAACTTGAATGCAAGTGACATCAGTTCTATGGAGGTTTTAAAAGATGCCTCTGCAACTGCGATTTACGGAAGTAGAGGAGCAAATGGAGTTGTATTGATTTCTACTAAATCTGGAACAAAAGGAGATGCTAAAATTCAAATAGATACTTTCTTTGGGACTTCTGAAGCATTTCAAAGGCTTCCTGTAATGACAGGTGCTGAATTTGCACGAGGAGTAAATTTAAGAGGTGATACGGCAGGTTTTACTGATTCTGAAATTAGTGCTTTAGAGAGTAGTGGAGGTACTGACTGGCAAGATTATTTTTTCAGAAGTGCTCCTTTTTCAAATATTAATATTTCTGCAAGTGGTGGTTCTGAAGATGTTGATTACTACCTGTCAGCCAATAGTTATAAGGCTGATGGTACAATAGTAGATCAAGATTACAGTAGAATGAACCTTAGAGCAAACATCAATGCGCAACTAAGTGAAAAACTAAAAGTTGGAGTAAATAATTTTATCAGTCGTTCACAAAATAATGGCTTTCGTGCTAATATTGCAACTGGTATGGCTTGGGACATGACGCAAACTCCTCTAGATGCAAGCGGAAATGACAACTCATCTCCTACTAAATCAGGGGTTGGTAATGGTACCCCGCAGCCTCTTTTAGCTCCAAAGTATAATAGTCGTGAAAACATTTCAGATCAATTGATTTCAAGTGTTTACGCAAA
The DNA here is from genome assembly GCA_913058385.1 of uncultured Flavobacteriaceae bacterium. Taxonomy (GTDB): domain Bacteria; phylum Bacteroidota; class Bacteroidia; order Flavobacteriales; family Flavobacteriaceae; genus UBA8316. Next base: position 4,808 of record CAJXQS010000012.1, on the reverse strand, counting down.
TTATGAGCTTACTGATAACTTAGTTTTAAATATTTCGGCAGGTCTTGAGAAGATTGATTTAACTAATAGTGGTTATGTTTCTTCGCTAGTAAACGGTACAAGTGAAGCAACCGTAAGAGACCAACAGGGTTTACGTCTTCAAAATACAAATCGATTAACCTATAAAAACGACAATCCTGATCATGCGTTTCAGGCTGATTTGATTCACGAGCAGCAGTCTTTTAAACAGAGTTTTAGAGAGGCTAAAGCAAGTTCTTTTTTCTCCAATTCTACAAACTTTAGAGAGCTTTCATTAGCTGGAATTCAAAATACAGACAGCGGAGAAATAAACGAAAAATTAGAGTCTTTCTTGGCTAGGGTTAACTACTCATTATATAACAAATATTTATTTACTGCTTCTGTTAGAACAGATGGTTCGAGCAAGTTTAGCGAAGATAACCGTTGGAGTACTTTTCCCTCGGGATCAATCGCATGGAGAGTTTCTCAGGAAGATTTCCTTAAAGATCATTCAACGATTAGTTCTATGAAAGTGCGTGCAAGTTATGGTGTTACAGGGAGTCAGGCAGTAAGCCCTTTCTCAACGATCTCCATTCCAGGAATTTCAACTGCTAACAATTATCCTTTTACTGGAGGAGTTGCAAGTATTGGTGTGGCGCCATCAAATAGGATGCCTAATCCTGACTTGACTTGGGAAACAACCACTCAATTCAATATCGGATTTGATATTGGTCTTTGGAACTCTAAAACCTCACTTTCTGTTGATTATTATACCAAAAACACAAAAGACATCCTCTTAAACAGAGTTCTTCCAGAGTTTGTTGGACCAACGATTGTTACTCAAAATGCTGGAGAAGTAGAAAACAAAGGGTTTGATATTTCTTTAAATACTGTCCTTTATGAAAAAAATGATCTGTCGATAAATTCCAACTTTAACTTATCCTCTAACAAAAACAAAGTTCTTTCATTAGTAGACGGTTTAGAGTCAATGGTGTTGGGTAATGTTTACTATGCAAGTACATTCGATGTTAATCCAACAAGAGTGGAAGTTGGAAAACCAATGAGTTCATTTAGAGGTTATATTTTTGAAGGTATTCACCAAACTGGTAATACTGATGGCGGTATCCCTGGTCATGCTAAATACAGAGATTTGGATGGAGTTGCTGGAATCACTGCAGATGATATTGGTACTGTAGGTGACGGGAATCCAGACTTCACTTGGGGATGGAACCTAGACGTTGACATTAAGGACTTTAATATCAACATGGTCTTTGAAGGAGCTCAAGGAAATGATATTTATAACTTCCAAAGAATGAGAATGATGGGGCTAGGTTCTGCTCAATTCCATGCCGTTCATGCAGACTTTAATGATAGTTGGACAACTTCAAATCCTAGTAATACAATCCATGCAGGTACACAAGAAGCAAGAAACACAAATAGATGGCTCTCTTCTCAATGGATTGAGGACGGATCTTACACCTCGCTTAAAAGCATGTCTGTAACCTATAATTTTGGTGATCGCTTTAGTGATGTTGGCATTGAACAAGTAAAGTTTTTTGTAAATGCTGAAAATCTATTTATCATAACAGATTACTCAGGCTTTGATCCTGTATCAACTGCTTCGGGCAATTCAGATGTTGACCTTGGAATTGATTTAAATGCTTTTCCTATCTCAAAGTCCTTTTCGGTTGGATTTAACTTAACATTTTAAAAATATTTAATCATGAAATACACAAATAAAATATTTACCCTATTCGTCTCTTTGTTATTTGTTTTCTCTTGTAGCGATCTTGAGGAAGACAGAGGTGGAATATTATCATTAGACAACCTTCAGTCTGAAGGCGATTTAGTTGCAGCTCTTACTCCTGTTTACAAAGAGCTTCAAGAAACTTATAAAAACCCTCATTTTTTGAGAACAAATACATATGGTTCGGATGACATTACAACCTGGTGGGGGGGTAATAAAGCACCTCTAAGAGTTTTTGATGGATTTAACTATGGTAACGGAGAAAACTCCGATCTTGCATGGCTTGCTTGGGACTGGAAGGGTTTTTGGAAGGTTATTTATCATGCAAATTCTTTGATCGAAGGTATCAAAACCTCTACAGCTCCTGATGCTATTAAATCAGTTGTTGACGGAGAAGCCAGGTTTTTAAGAGCATATTCTTACTTCCACTTAGTTCGTGAGCATGGTAATATGCCAATTGTTATAGACGGTATGACTCCAACCGGTAAAGAAGCAAGAGCTACAGTCCTTGAGAACTACAAGCAGATAGAAAGCGATTTATTACTCGCAGAAGCTTCACTTCCTACACCAGGAGCTACAGCAAACGTAGGACGCGCTTCTAAATCAGCAGCAAAAACATTGCTTGCTGACTTATATTTAACTTGGGCTGGATGGCCTGTTAAAGACGCTTCAAAAAATGCTCTAGCTGCAAGCAAAGCAAAAGAAGTAATTGATATGGGATACCACCAATTGTTGGATATTCACAAATTGTGGTTGTTTGAGAATGCCAATAGCTTAGAGAGTGTTTTTTCTGTTCAGTTTTCTAAAGAAGAGGATCACAGAAACGGACACCCTGCTGCATTTAGCTTTCATATGGCCAGAGGGTGGTCTGACTGTTATCCTGAGTTACAGTTTTTTAAAGACTTCCCCGCAGGTGCAAGAAAAGATGCGACATTTGTAACAGACATCCCTAATCGTGGATTTGCAGGCGGTAAAATTATTGATAAAGACCCTGTAACTAAGTCCTGGGAAGTTTCCGAAAGGTTTCATCCTATGTATAAAAAATATACTATATCGGAAGACTTAACTGTTGCTGGTCGTTCAATGGGCTATCGTCCTGTTGAATTATACAGATATGCTGAAGTGTTATTGATTTATGCAGAGGCAAAAGCTGCTTCAGGAGGTGTTGACGCATCTGCGCTTGATGCACTTAATCAAGTGAAAAGAAGAGCTGCTGGGCTTGATCCAAATACTGCTGATGCTACTGTTGATGCAGCTTCAGCGACGATTAGTGATATTCTTGATGAAAAAGGGTGGGAATTGGCTGCTGAAGACAAAAGATGGTTTGATCTAATCAGAACGGAAACTCTTCAAGATGTTGCGGCTAAAAGAGACCCTACTGAGAAAGTTCCTTTGATGAGACAACCAACGGAGGCACAATACATTACTCCGTTGCCTGCTGAAGCAGTCTTAGGTAGTGAATTAATTCAAAACCCAGAAGGATTTAAAATAAAATAAATTCTGTAGTGTTTTAATAAAAAAAGGAAGTGATAATCACTTCCTTTTTTTATTATTTAATCTTTTTTGTATGTATCTCTCTGTATGCATTAGTCCTAAAAATATAGGATCAATCAATTCTGCATCCCATTTTTGTCTTAAAGAATCTAGTCTTATTAACTCCTGTGGATAAAGTTCAGCAATGTCATTCTCTTCACTAATGTCTTCACTCAAATTGTATAACTCTTTTACGGAATTGTTTTCTTTGGTAACCAGTTTAAGGTCACCATCTCTAACCGAATAAAAATCGCCATCAAATTTTCTGATATAAAGTGTAGAATGAGGGCTTCCCTTTTTCTTACCTTTTAAATAAGGAATAATATTTACACCGTCTAAGGGTCTATCTTCAGCTAAAGGTGCATCGGCAAGGTCTGCAAAAGTAGCCATAAGGTCCAAAGCCGAAACGGGATAATCATAAACCATGGGCGAAAGCTCCCCTGGCCATTGCATCGCAAAAGGAATTCGATTGCCCCCTTCGTAAATTGATCCTTTTCCCTCTCTAAGTAAACCATTGTCAGAAGAATTTGCATGTTCGGGACCTCCGTTATCAGACAAAAAGAAAACCAATGTGTTTTCATTGAGTCCTTTGGCCTCCAGCTGATCTAAAATTTTACCCACACCGTCATCTACCGCACTAACCATTGCGGCATAAGTTCTTCTTTTAGGGTCTTTGATGTGTTCAAACCGACTCAAATATTTTTCTGTGGCTTGAAGTGGCGTGTGAGGCGCGTTGTAGGAAACAAATAAGAAAAATGGATCTTTTTGAGTTTTGTCAATAAAACTAACGGCATTGTCGGAAAACTCATCAGTCAGGTAATTTTTTATCTCTATCGGAGTATGGTCTTTCATGATCCAAGTCTTGTAGCTCATGGGTTCGTCACTAAAAGAATAACTGTCCTTGATTGTTAACTCTTCGGGGAAGTATTTGTGTCCGCCTCCCAAGTGACCAAAAAAACTTGTGAATCCGCGATTCATTGGATGATTAGAAATATGAGCACCCAAATGCCATTTACCAATAATCCGTGACTTATAACCTACTTGACCTAAAACCTCTGGTATCGTCTTTTCGGTTTGAGGCAATCCCATATTGGGGTCATTCGGACGGTATTGAATGTTTCTCTCATAACCAAAACGCTGTTGGTACCTACCCGTGATAAATCCAGCCCTGCTCGGACTGCAAACAGAATATGAAGTATAGCCATTGGTGAATTTAATCCCATTTGCAGCAATTCGATCAATGTTGGGTGTAGGGATTTCAGTGCTTCCATTGAAGCCAACATCCCCATAACCTAGATCATCTGCCATAATCACTATGAAATTGGGTTTTGCTTGTTCCGCTTTATTGGAGTCGCTACCTTTCTTATTTATTAATTGGTAGGCTCCTCCAAAAAATATTATGATAACAATAATTTTAATGACTGCTTTTTTCATGATTTTATAAATATATAATCCTCTAAAATAATTATTAATCCCTAAATTAGGTACTTATTAAATTTTAAAATAAAAAATCATGTTGTTCTATAATAAA
>CAJXQS010000011.1:0-65607 GCA_913058385.1 uncultured Flavobacteriaceae bacterium | reverse complement strand
CCTCTCTATTCGTCGGCAGCGTCAGATGTGTATAAGAGACAGGGATATGAATAAGAACGAATTGTTTTTAAAAGCTTTAAAAGGAGAAGTCCTAGAGCGACCTCCGGTATGGATGATGCGTCAGGCGGGAAGATATTTACCTGACTTCATGAAGCTTAAAAAGAAATATGATTTTTTCACCCGTTGTCAAACCCCAGAGTTGGCGACTGAAATCACTCTAATGCCAATTGATCAAATTGGTGTGGATGCAGCCATTTTGTTTAGCGATATTCTTGTTGTGCTTCAGGCGATGAACATTCCTGTGGAAATGCGAGATGGAGTTGGACCTTTTTTACCAACACCCATTAGGACCCGCGCAGATCTTGATCAAGTGATTGTTCCAGACATTGAGGAAAGTTTGGGGTATGTGCTAGATGCCGTAAAAATGACCCAAGCGGAACTAAATGGTCGTGTCCCCTTAATTGGTTTTGGTGGTTCTCCATGGACGCTTTTGTGTTATGCAGTTCAAGGACAGGGATCAAAAACTTTTGATATTGCAAAAGAGTTTTGCTTTAAAGAAGAAGTACTGGCACATCAGTTATTGCAAAAAATAACAGATACTTCAATTGCCTACCTTAGAGCTAAAGTAGCTGCAGGTGCAGACGCAATTCAGCTTTTTGATTCTTGGGGAGGTTTGCTTTCGCCAGAAGATTACCAAAAATTTTCATGGCCTTATCTACAGCAAATTGTAGCTGCTTTAAAGGACATTACTCCAGTAATTGTTTTTGGGAAAGGCTGTTGGTTCGCCTTGCCAGAAATGGCCAAATCCGGTGCTTCGGCGCTGGGCGTAGATTGGACTTGTTCTGCTCGAAATGCCCGCTACTTGTCTGGAGGTCAAATCACGCTTCAAGGGAATTATGATCCTGCAAGATTATTTTCTCCAATTTCTCAAATTAAGAAAGACGTAAAGCAAATGATTGATGCCTTTGGTAAAGATCGTTATATCGTCAATCTAGGACATGGAATTCTCCCTAACATTCCTGTAGATCATGCCAAAGCATTTGTTGACGCAGTTAAAGAATATTAACCTTAAACCCCTAATCGATGAAAAAAGAATTCCTTGATTATATTGAAAATCTCCAAGACCGAATTACTCAAAAGCTGACTCAGATTGATGGTGGAGCAAAGTTTCGCGAAGACAAATGGGAACGTCCGGAAGGGGGGGGAGGTAGAAGTAGGGTTATTGAGAATGGAAATGTTTTTGAAAAGGGAGGCGTTAACATCTCTGCAGTTCACGGGGCGCTTCCCGAGAGCATGAAAAACTATTTTAAAGTCAGCGAAGGCAATTTTTTTGCTTGTGGGTTGAGTTTGGTAATTCATCCTAAAAATCCAATGGTGCCCACGGTTCATGCAAACTGGCGGTATTTTGAATTGTATGATACCACAGGCAGTCTCAAAGACTCTTGGTTTGGAGGAGGACAGGATTTAACTCCATATTATCTTTTTGAAGAGGATGCGCGTCACTTTCATCAAGTTTGTAAGAAGTCTTGCGATGCTCATGATCAAAGTTTTCATGAAATTTACAAGCAAAAGTGTGACGATTATTTTTGGAATACCCATCGAAACGAAGCCCGAGGAATCGGAGGATTATTTTTTGATTATTTAAGGCCAACGGATTCCTTTACAACAAAAAATTGGTTTGATTTTGTTACAGAAGTTGGAAATAATTTTTTAGCAGCCTATGTGCCAATTGTTGAAAAGCGAAAAGAGCTTCCTTATGATGATCAGCAAAGAAAGTGGCAAGAAATTCGACGTGGGAGGTATGTTGAATTTAATTTAATTCATGATAAAGGAACTCTTTTTGGACTTAAAACAAATGGACGAATCGAGAGTATATTGATGAGTTTACCCCCTCACGTCCAATGGCACTATGATTTTCACCCAAACCCGGGAAGTCCGGAAGCCAAATTAGAAGATGTTTTAAAGCATCCAAAATCTTGGATTGATAAATAAACGAGAATTAAATTATAATTCTTAATTTAAGGTCAATCTAAAATTAATAAAAAGTGAGTACTGTATCCATTCTTTTTGCTTTGCCTTTGCTGGTGATTTTCTCCTACCTCTTTGATGCTTTTGCCAGGAAAACAAAATTTCCAGCGGTCATATTACTCTTGCTTACAGGAGTTCTCATTCGCGTCATTACTTCAGCAAATGGTTATGAAGATTTTGAGTTTTTAAATGATTTGATTCCCGTTTTGGGAACCATAGGCCTTATTTTGATTGTCTTAGAAGGAGCACTAGAATTAGAAATTAATAGGCAAAAATTACCCACTATCCTCAAAGGATTTTTATCCGCTATTGTGATTTTACTACTAAATATTGTCATAATCAGTTGGCTTTTTAATTATTTTCTAGGAATGGAGCTGCACACGGCAACCATTTTCGCAACTCCTCTTTCTATTATCAGCAGTGCAGTTGCAATACCTTCCGCCGCGAATCTTTTAAATCAAGACAAAGAGTTTGTTGTTTACGAATCTACTTTTTCTGATATTTTAGGAATTGTTATTTTCAACTATGCGATTCGCCAAGCGGAGTCTGGACAACCGATGATTGCGATCGAGTCGATTGTAGGATTGGGCCTTCAAATCCTTGGTATCGTCGTAATCTCAACACTTATTACCTATGTTCTTTTTCGATTGCTTCAGAACATTGAACACCACGTAAAATTTTTCCTCATACTTTCACTTCTTATTTTGGTCTACGCAATTGGAAAGTTTTTCCATCTTCCTGCCTTGTTGACCATCTTTATTTTTGGAGTTTTCTTATCCAATATCAAAGAGTTATTGCCAAAATTTTTACTGCGATACTTTCAGCTAAATCAATCTGAAAAAGGTCTTCATGAATTTCATATCCTTACTGCTGAATCTACTTTTATTGTGAGAACATTCTTCTTTTTGTTCTTCGGATTTTCAATAGTAATCTCTGACTTTGACAGTTTTATGCCGCTTGTTTATGGTGTATTGGTTTTCGCCATTATGTTTTTAATTCGGTATCTGTATTTTGTCTTAACGAGCTTTAAAATCAAACCTTCTGTTCTGCTTTATATGTCCCCACGAGGATTAATTAGTATTCTACTATTCTTGCAAATAAAAGATTTGGAAATTATACAACTAGAGAAGAGTGTCATAGATGAGCGAATGTTACTGATTGTCATCTTGACCTCGATGCTTGTCATGACACTGGGAACATTGAGTAATAAACAAAAATCAATCCCTGAGGAAGTAGTTTTGGAAGAGGAAGAAATGATTGGTTTAAACTCATCCGAAGATTTAATCGAGGAGGATTCCGTTGATTAACAGAGGTTTAATTCCATACTTAACTGAACTGATAACCTTATTTTTTTGCTATTATAAATAATTAACTTACTTTTAGGTATGTAGAACGTTAAGCCCCATTACGTCTTGAAAACAATACCTACTTCAATTGCACTCGCATTTTTATTCGCTTTTTCATGTATCGGTGAAGATATAATTGATGATTTTGTCGAACCTGTGCTTCGAATCACCAACCCTGTCACTAGTTTTTCTTCTGGAGCCAACTATGTTTTTGAGGTTAAATATTTTGATAATGTAGGAGATCCTGTTGAAAACGTTGATCTTATTTGGGAAAGCTCCGATACTGATGTGTTAACGATCAATAACAAAGGAGAAGCCATTGCAAAGTCACCAGGAAATGTTACGATTACTGTAAAGGTCAATACAGAAGAGGGTTTAACGGTATTAAATGAATACAATATTACGATAACGAATAATGTAGTCACCGACCCTCCACCGGTAGAAGAACCACCAACGGGTCAAGGGACAAATACGCTTATGGCAAGCGTTTCAATTTCTAACCCAATTTCTTCTATAGTTGCTTCTTCGTCCTATACATTTGAGACCGTTTTTACAAATGTAATGGGGGAGCAGGTTTCGTTGCCAAATGTCGAATGGACCAGCTCTGACCCCAATATATTAACAGTAGACAACAACGGATTAATTGAGGCAATTGCTGCCGGAACGGTTAGTGTAAGCGTTACAGTTCAAGTTTCTGGCACCCTGACAGTAACGGATCAAACCTCATTTGAAATTCTTCCCTCCGAAGTAGTTAATATAACTTCTTTTAGCGGAACCATTGCGACCACAAGTAGTTATGCCTTAAAAGGCAGTTTTGTCTTGGAGGAAACCGAAGATGGATTGACACTTTCAATAGCAGAGGACTATGTGGCGTCTACCGCCTTACCGGGCCTTTATATTTATTTATCCAACAACCCCAACACGACTTCCGGAGCCTATGAAATAGGTGCGGTAAAAGTTTTTAAAGGAAGTCATTCTTACCTGTTGCCCAGTTCCATTAAGTTAATGGACTATAAATACATACTCTATTGGTGTAAACCATTTAATGTCCCTGTAGGGGAGGCGAAAATTTATTAGAATGAAGCACCTTCAAAATCATAAGAGTCAATGGCTCATAACCCTTTTGAACATCTTTCCGTTGAAAAAGAATTTTGCATCAATCCTTTTTCTATTCGTCATCGTCCTTCAACCGCTCCACGCTCAGTGGTTAAAAGAAAAAGGTAAAGGATTTTATAAAATTGGGGCATGGTCCTTATTGGCTGACGAACATTATACCAACGAAGGTAAAATTGACCCCAACGCCACAAGAGGATTATTTATATCAAGCTTATATTTTCAACATGGCTTGTCCAAAAAAATTAATTTGATTGGATACATTCCTTTTTTTGTTCGAAATTATCAATACGATCAAGTCTCAAAAACAAAAGATAGAATTATTGAAAAAGGTCAAGGGATAAATGCTTTTGGAGACGTCAATTTAGGGTTAGAATTTAAAATAAAAACATTGGGCCTTTGGCACTTTTCATCAACCCTTACCTTGGGAATTCCCAGTGGAGAAAACAAAGGCGGTACGGATGGAAGTTACCAGACGGGTGACGGAGAGTTTAATCAACACGTGCAGGTCAATGCAGGAACTTCATTTGATTTAAAAGGATTTCCTGTCTATTCTAAGATGGATGTCGGGTATAACAACCGCACCAAAGGTTTTTCGGATGAATTAATTATTGGAGGGGAAACAGGGGTTCAATTATTTAAAAATAAATTATTGCTATTGGCAAGAATCCGATGGATCCATCCACTTTACAACGGATCATTGGATGCCACGAATTCCAATGGCTCTGTTTTTGCAAATAATGTAGAAAGTCTTGTTTTGGGAAGTGAAGTTGCATGGAATTTTTACAAAAAAATAGGAGTTTCTTTTGCCTATACTGTGCCCGTTTATGGAAAAATAATCTATCATGCGCCGAGTCTTTCCTTAGGGTTTTATCTAAATCTTTAGTCGTTTATCCCGTTTCAATAATCTTTTTAATTATTTTTGGTTCACTGTTATTAAAATGAATCTTAACAATATATCAATGTATCCTATTCAACGCAATAGACGATTAAGAAGTAATGAAAGTATCAGGAGTTTAATACGAGAGAATGTATTAACTCCAAATGATTTTATAGTTCCACTTTTTGTCGTTGAAGGTAAAAACTTAAGAGAGTCCATCCCTTCTATGCCTGGTTACAGCCGGATGAGTTTGGATCTTTTGGCAGGAGAAGTTAAATCACTATGGCAACTTGGTCTAAAAGCGGTTTTAGTTTTTGTCAAAGTTCCGGATCACTTAAAGGACAATAAAGGAAAAGAAGCATTAAACAAAGATGGACTCATGCAACGTTCCGTCAAAACAATAAAAGATGCTGTTCCTGAAATGGTCGTAATGACTGATGTAGCCTTGGATCCTTATTCTTCTTTTGGACACGACGGTATTGTTGAAGAAGGAAAAGTTGTCAATGACCCTACTGTCGAGGTTTTATCTCAAATGGGACTTTCTCACGCACAGGCAGGCGCTGATGTTTTGGCCCCCAGCGATATGATGGACGGTAGAGTATTAAAAATCAGAACTGCATTAGAGTCAAATAATTTTAAGGACACGCTCATCATGAGTTATAGTGCAAAATACGCTTCTAGTTTTTATGGTCCTTTTCGCGATGCGCTAGATTCAGCTCCAGGGTTTGGTGATAAAAAAACTTATCAGATGGATCCTGCCAATCGATCGGATGCAGTTGTAGAAGCTTTACGTGATATTGAAGAGGGAGCTGATATTGTTATGGTGAAACCAGGGATTGCCTATTTGGATATTCTAAGAGAAATTAAGAATGCTGTAAACACTCCTGTTGCTGCCTATCAAGTTAGCGGAGAGTATGCGATGCTTAAGGCTGCTGCAGAAAAAGGATGGCTAAACCACGATGAGGTCATGTTAGAGCAGCTTCTTGCTTTTAAAAGAGCTGGTGCCAATCTGATCGCAACTTATCACGCCAAGGAGGCTTCTGTACTAATTTCATAATTATAAAAATTTAATTCTTTACTTTACTGAAAAAACAATGAAAAAATTCTTTGCTTATTTGGTCTTTTTGCTGATTATTGTTTTTTCGTTACTCTATATCTCCAAGTATGATTATATTTTAAAAGGGATTACTAAGATTTATTTTAAAGGTCACACGACTGCATATTTGTCAGATTATCAAGCTTTTTCAAACCATACAGTTTCTGCTTCTTTAAATCCGCAGCCTTGGCCGATTCATGAGTCCTACAATAAGGCAAATGTTCCCAATGAACTGGCCAATTATCACAAAGAAAAAAAAACAGTTGCTTTTTTGATTTTTAAAAATGACAGTATTTTTCATGAAAATTATTTTGAGGGATATGATTTGGATTCAAAAAGTAATTCTTTTTCAATGGTTAAAAGTATGGTTTCGGCAATGTTAGGGAAAGCCATTGAAGAAGGGTATATTAAAAGTTTGGACCAACTTGTTCAAGATTTCATCCCTGAACTAAAAGGACCCTATGCAAGTCAGGTGACGGTTGGAGACCTCTCCAGTATGGCTTCAGGTTTAAAATGGACTGAAAAATATTATTCACCTTTTTCGGTTACTTCAGCTTCCTATTTTGTAGATGACATAAATGGCTTACTTCTCGATCAACCCATAGACATAATACCGGCCAAGACCTTCAATTATAAAAGTGGAGCCACACAATTGTTGGGTTTGGTGATTAAAAACGCCACAAAAAAATCTTTAAGTGACTACCTTACTGAAAAATTCTGGCAACCTCTAGGAGCAGAACACGATGCCGTCTGGCAAATAGACAGTGATGGAAAAGCAATGGAAAAAGCTTATTGTTGTTTGGCTTCAAATGCTCGAGATTTTGCTAGGTTTGGAAAACTTTATAAGGATCATGGAAGGTGGAACGGAAAACAAATTTTGGATTCGACTTTTATTGCAAAATCATTGAAGCCCCGTTTTGAAGAAAGTCCAGAATATGGCTATGGTTGGTGGCTCAACGAATTTGAGGGGGAAAAGATTTTCATGATGCGCGGTCACCTAGGTCAGTATGTTATTGTCCTCCCAGAAAAGAACTTGATGGTCGTAAGACTAGGTCATCTTAACGATGAAATTAATAATGTGGGATCCCTAAAAAAGGATATTTTTATTTATCTTAAGGCTGCGTTGGAAATGACTCAGGATGTTACACAAAATTGACCTTAAAAGGATATTATTTTTAGATATTGAGACCGTACCAGAAGTGGAGCGATTCGATCAACTCTCAGAGGAAACTCAAAAGCTTTGGGATGCAAAATCAGCTTATCAAAGAAAAGAAGATCAAACTCCAGAGTCATTCTATGAACGTGCGGGAATTTGGGCGGAATTTGGAAAAATCGTTTGTATTTCTGTTGGATATTTTAGTGAAAGTAAGAAAAACCGAAGCTTTAGAATGAAAACTTTTTTCGGTGGAGAAAAGGAATTATTAATTGCTTTTAAAGAGCTGCTAGAAAATCATTTTAATCACCCATCAAATTTGCTTTGCGCTCATAACGGCAAAGAATTTGACTTTCCCTATATCGCGAGGCGCATGATTATTAATAGCATTTCGATTCCCTCCCAACTAAATTTATTCAATAAGAAACCATGGGAAATCCCCCATTTGGACACCCTTCACTTGTGGCGGTTTGGAGATTATAAACATTATACTTCTTTAAAATTGATGGCCCATGTGTTGGGAATTCCATCCCCTAAAGATGATATTGACGGCAGTCAAGTCGCTAAAGTTTTTTATGACGACAAAGACATCGATCGCATTGTAGTTTATTGTGAAAAAGATGTAGTTACAATAGCTCAAGTAGTTTTACGATTGCGAAATGAACCACTTTTAACTCAAAATGAAATCATTAGCATATGAGGAGTAAGAAACCGTTGTTGTCGCTAAATAAATTGGGGATAACTGTTGGAGAAAAAGAACTTTTAAAAGACATTTCTTTTGAGGTTTTTCCAAATGAAATCGTTGCCATTGTTGGTGAGTCGGGTAGTGGGAAGTCGCTCACTGCACTTTCAATTGCAGGGCTTTTACCGGAGACCAAATTGAATGTTACTAGCAAACAATTACTATTTAATAATGAATCCCTAGAGGGGCTTTCTGAAAGTGAGTGGCAAAAAATAAGAGGGAACAAAATCGGGATGATTTTTCAAGAACCACAATCGAGCCTTAACCCCAGCATGAAATGTGGTATTCAAGTTATGGAAATGCTCAATCAGCACACACAAGATAACGCAGAGAATAAGAAAAACAAAGTTTTAACGTCTTTTGAGCAAGTTTATCTGGATAATCCCGAGCGTATTTTTAATGCCTATCCACACGAACTGAGTGGAGGGCAAAAACAAAGAGTAATGATCGCCATGGCATTGATTTGTAATCCTCAATTGTTGATTGCAGATGAGCCTACTACCGCCCTTGATGTCACAGTACAAAAAGAAATAATTAGTCTGATCATAGAGCGACAAAAGGCCAATAAGATGAGTGTTTTATTTATCTCACACGACTTGACGCTTGTTTCCCAATTGGCTGATAGAGTGCTGGTAATGTATCAAGGCGAAATCGTTGAAAGCGGAACAGTTACTGAAGTTTTTAATGCTCCTAAAGAAGCTTATACACGTGGATTATTGCATGCACGTCCAAATGCAAAAATAAGACTCAAGCGACTGCCTACAATCGCTGATTTTATCAATGAGGAAAAACAAACCGATGAAGTTGGTGAAAATGTAAGAAAAAAGAGACACGAAGAAATATATTCTGTACCCCCCTTGCTTCAAGTAAAAGATTTGAAAAAAGAGCATGTACTTTCTGTTGGCTTGTTTAAAAAAAATAAATATTTAAAAGCAGTACAGGGCGTAAGTTTTGATTTATTTAAAGGAGAAACATTGGGTTTGGTCGGTGAATCTGGATGTGGAAAATCAACCCTGAGTCGCGCACTGATTTATTTAGATCCTCCCACCGAGGGGAGCATTCTGTTTCAAGGGAAAGAGTTAAGCAGCATGACTTCCAAGCAAATTAGATCGATTCGAAAGGACATTCAGTTTGTTTTTCAAGATCCCTATTCAGCATTACATCCTCTTAAAAAAATAGGTCAAGCGATTGCCGAACCCCTTCAGGTTCATCAAATAACCCTTGGTTCGAAGGAAACCAAAATCCGTGTTTTGGAGTTACTGGAAGCGGTAGGGCTAGCGGCCAGTTTTTATGAAAGGCATCCTCACGAATTGTCTGGAGGACAACGCCAAAGAATTGTAATCGCCAGAGCATTGGCGACTGAGCCGAAGTTAATTATCTGTGATGAAGCAGTTGCTGCATTGGACATTTCTATTCAAGCTCAGGTACTCAATCTTTTAAATGATTTAAAGGAACAATTCGATTTATCCTATCTGTTTATTTCTCATGATTTAAATGTTGTTAAATACATGTCAGACAAAATCATGGTCATGCAAAATGGACTTTTGGTTGAATATGGAGAAGCTGATGATCTTTATATTAACCCAAAAAACACTTACACCAAAAAACTAATTGCTTCAATTCCGAAAGCGCAGTAATTTCTTTATGGTGCCGGATCTGGAATTATATTATGAATGGCCTCAATCTCTTTTAAAATCTCTTCAGAAAGCGTGATCTCGTGGCTGGCGATGTTTTCTTTAAGCTGTTCAATTTTGGTAGCACCAATAATATTACTGGTAACAAAGGATCGATCGTTTACAAAAGCTAACGACATTTGAGTAATCGTCATGTTATTATCTGCCGCCAATTGAGCATACATCTCTGTCGCACGATTTGACTGTTCACTGCTGTATCTCGCAAAGTTAGGAAATAGTGTAACCCTTCCGTCTGCAGGTTTTTTTCCATTGAGGTATTTTCCAGAGAGCACTCCAAACCCAAGTGGGGAATAAGCCAAGAGACCTACGTTTTCTCGATGACAAATTTCAGCACTACCTATTTCGAAAAGTCGATTGAGAAGAGAATAAGGGTTTTGAACCGTACATATTTTTGTAGCATTACTTTTAGAAGCTGCCAAAAACCGCATGATGCCCCAAGCGTTTTCATTTGAAAGTCCAATATGTCGAATCTTACCTGCTTTAATGTTATCATGAAGCGCGTCAAGAACTGCTTCAAAATTTTCAATCCAAGGATCATTTTCGTCATATTTAAATCCTCTTTGTCCAAAAGTATTGGTTTTTCTTTCCGGCCAATGGAGTTGAAAAAGATCAATATAATCGGTTTGCAATCTTTTTAAACCTTTGTCAATGGCACTGTCAATGTGTTCTTTTCTAAAGCTTAAATCTTCCCGAATGTGTTTTGTGTATTCTCCTGGTCCAGCGACCTTAGAGGCCAAAATGACTTTATCCCGATTTCCAGTTTTTTTAAACCATGATCCAATGATACGATCTGTTTCTCCCTGTGTTTTTGCATTGGCAGGAACGGGATAGAGCTCGGCGGTGTCAAAAAAATTCACCCCATTGTGTATGGCATAATCCATTTGCTCATGTCCATCTGCTTCTGTGTTTTGATTGCCAAAGGTCATTGTACCCAAACAAATTTTACTCACTTTAATGTCCGTGTTTGGAATTCTATTCTGTTTCATCTCAATCAATAGTGTTTAAAAGTTGTGTGATTTCATCTAATTTTGGACTTAGCACCACTTCAATTCTTCTGTTGATTGCACGTCCATTTTTAGAGGAGTTTGGAGCTACTGGCAGGAATTCTCCCCGACCGGCAGCTGTAAGGTTTTGAGGTAAAATCTCTTTATTTGTCAAAAGAAGTCTGACAATAGAAGTCGCTCTTTTGGTAGACAAGTCCCAGTTTCCTTTTAAAGGGCCTTTGCCTTGGTAAGGTACATTGTCCGTATGACCTTCAATCAAAATGGAAACATCAGGGTTTTCCGCCAGTACTTTTCCTAGACTTGAAATGGCCTTTTTACCCTCAGATTCTACTTCCCAGCTTCCGGATTTAAACAACAGTTTGTTTTCCATAGAAACATATACTTTACCGTCTCTTGCCTCAACAGTAAGGCCTTTGTCTTCAAAATTCAACAAGGCATCAGTGAGTGTTTTCTTGAGCATTTGCATGGCTTCTTGCTGATTCGAGATTAAGGTTTCTAGTTCCTCAACGCGAGTAATACGCTCTTCCAGTTCGTTTTCCCTTTCACCAATTTTTTGAAGCAACAACTCATTCTCAGCAATTCGCTCTTTTAATTCACTATCACTGTTTTCTGCCAAAGCATCATAGGAATTTTGCAATTGATCGAGCTTTTCAATATTACTTTTTAAGGCCGCTTGCTCATTTTCTAAATCAGTCTTAATATCAAAAAGTTTGCTTTCCAAATCCGCCAAATTTTTGGCAAGGGTGTCATTGAGGATTAGTTGTTCGTTGTAATCTCCTTTCAGCGATGCGTATCTTGACTCCAAGTCATTGAAAACTTTAGAAGACACGCATCCTGTTAGCGTTAAAGAGAACAGTGATAAGAATAAATATTTTTTCATTTCGTAATTAATTAAATTTTAATTCAACTCCAACAGGACAATGATCAGAATGTTTTGCATCTGGAAGCAGGTAGGATCTTGTAATGTTATCCTTTAAATTTTCACTCACTAAGTTGTAATCAATTCTCCACCCTTTGTTGTTATTTCGGGCATTGGCACGATAGCTCCACCAACTGTAGTGATGGGGGTCAGGATTTAGATAACGGAACGAATCAATAAATCCACTGTTCATGAATTGATCAATCCACGCTCTTTCTTCGGGAAGAAAACCAGAAACTTTTTTATTTCTAACAGGATCGTGAATGTCAATGGCTTCATGACAAATATTATAGTCACCACAGATAACCAAATTAGGTTGCGATTTTTTTAATTCATCAATATAATTTTTAAAATCTGCCATGAATTGAAACTTGTACTCCAAGCGGTCAATATTTGTACCAGAAGGCAGGTAGAGACTTATCACAGAAACTTTATCAAAATCGGCGCGGATCACTCTTCCTTCAAAGTCAATGTGATCCATTCCAGTTCCAAAAGTAATTTTTTTAACTTTTTTCTTAGTCAATATTGCAACGCCACTGTACCCTTTTTTTTGGGCAGAATGCCAATAGTGTTGGTAGCCTAATTCCTCAAAAATTGAAGTTTCTACTTGCGACTCCATTGCTTTTATTTCTTGAAGACAAATGACGTCGGGTCGAGCGGCGTCTAACCAATCGGAAAAACCCTTGTTGAGGGCGGCACGAATTCCGTTAACATTATAGGAAAGGATTTTCAATAGTTATTTTTTACTAAGATAAAAAATCAAAGTTCTTAGAAAGAATCAAAGTCCTAGAAAATGATTTTAAAGCTGTTTTAGAAAATGTTTCACGTCTAGTTTCTCTTTCAACAAGTCCGAAAGTTGATCGATTGCGATGCGTTCCTGTTTCATAGAGTCCCTTTCTCTGAGGGTTACGGTTTGATCTTCTAAGGTTTGATGATCTACGGTAATGCAATAAGGAGTTCCCAGCGCATCTTGTCTTCGGTACCTTCTTCCTACGGCATCTTTTTCATCATATGCAACATCCATGTCCCATTTGAGTTGACTCACAATTTCACGTGCGATTTCAGGAAGTCCATCTTTTTTAATCAATGGAAAAACAGCCAGTTTAGTCGGTGCTAAAATTTTTGGTAATTTTAAAACCGTTCTTGTTGAGCCATCTTCAAGTGTTTCTTCCTGCAATGAATTAGAGAAAATTGCCAAAAACATTCGATCCAAACCAATCGAAGTTTCCACCACGTAGGGGACATAATTTTCGTTCTTTTCATGATCAAAATATTGAAGCTTTTTACCTGCAAATTCCTCGTGACTTTTTAGATCAAAATCAGTTCTTGAATGAATTCCTTCGAGTTCTTTAAAACCAAATGGGAATTTGAATTCTATATCAGAAGCTGCATCAGCATAATGGGCTAATTTTTCATGATCATGGAAGCGATAATTTTCACTACCCATCCCCAAAGATAAATGCCAATTCAATCTTTTTTCCTTCCATTTTTCGTACCACTCTTTTTGAGTCCCAGGTTGAATGAAAAATTGCATTTCCATTTGTTCAAACTCACGCATCCTGAAGATAAATTGACGGGCAACAATCTCGTTTCTAAAAGCTTTTCCTGTCTGAGCGATTCCAAATGGAAGTTTCATTCTTCCTGATTTTTGAACATTTAAAAAATTGACAAAAATCCCTTGCGCTGTTTCCGGTCTTAAATATAAATCCATGGCAGAATCTGCCGAAGCACCCAATTTTGTGCCAAACATTAGGTTAAATTGTTTTACATCTGTCCAATTTCTAGAGCCAGATTCTGGACAAGCAATTTCTAATTCTTCAATCAAAGCCTTTACATCCTCTAGGTTTTCTGCCTCTAAAGACTTTCCTAGTCTTTTCAGGATGGCATTTGCTTTTTCCTGATAGTCTTTAACACGCGTATTTGTGTTTATAAACGCTTCTTTGTCGAAAGCGTCTCCAAAACGTTTGCTGGCTTTGGCAATTTCTTTCTCGATTTTACCTTCAATTTTAGCGACATAGTCTTCCACTAACACGTCAGCTCGGTATCTTTTCTTGGAATCTTTATTGTCAATCAAAGGATCGTTAAACGCATCAACATGCCCAGAAGCTTTCCAAGTGGTTGGGTGCATCAATATGGAAGCATCAATTCCTACAATGTTTTCGTTGAGTTGAACCATTGCTTTCCACCAGTATTGGCGGATGTTATTTTTTAATGCAGCGCCATTTTGACCATAATCATAAACTGCACTTAGTCCGTCATATATTTCGCTTGAAGGGAAGATAAATCCATACTCTTTGGCATGAGATATAACTTTTTTAAAAATCTCTGATTGTTGTGTCATCTGACAAAAATAATCCTTTTTCGTATTTTTAAAGAGGCCTTATCTGTTTTTCCATGAAAAATTTAACTGTTTCTATTTTTAAAGAATTTTTTTCACTTTTTTTTCCTCGGATATGTCCTGGCTGTTTGGAGCCATTAACGGCATATGAGAAATGTATTTGCACCCAATGTCAGTTGTCAATGCCATTGACAAATTTTCATTTAAACGCTAACAATGAGCTTTGGCAAAGACTCAATCAACAACTCCCTCTGGAATTTGCAGTGCCCATGTTTTTCTTTCAGAAGGACAGTCTTGTTGAATCAATGATTTATCAATTGAAGTATAAAGGTCAACAAGAAATCGGGACATTTTTAGGGAATTGGATGGGTGGTTATTTAAAAGAGTCAAATATTTTTTCTGAAATTGATGGAGTCATTCCGGTGCCCTTACACCCAAAAAGATTTAAAAAAAGAGGTTACAATCAGGTGAGCTGCTTTTCAAAAGCCTTGGCAGATAAATTAGAAGCTCCCTTCGTTGAAGATTATGTTTATCGAAATAAAAACACAAAACAGTTTGCGCGCTTTGTTAAAAGTAATCGTTGGGAGGAAGTCAAAGACGCTTTTTCGGTCAATTTTGAGTCAAAACATAAGGGGCGTCATTGTCTCCTAGTTGACGATGTGATTACCACTGGAGCAACACTTGTGAGTTGTGGGAAAACAATATTAAAACAAAGTAAAGGTCGTTTGAGCATTGTCACGCTAGCCAGTAGGTTGTCTTGATAATATTGCTTTATTTTGCCTTAATAATTATAGTTGATGCAAACTTTAGTTCGTTATTTTATTTTAATTTTTCCCCCTCTGTTGCTTTTTCAATGTGCAAGGGTCAGTTTCCCTACTGGAGGTGAAAAAGATTCCCTCCCGCCAGTTATGACGAATGCTTCACCAAAAATGAACACCATTTTTTTTGACAAAAAAGAAATCACCATCACTTTCGATGAATTTATAAAGCTAAAAGACATCACAAAGCAGTTGATTATTTCCCCTCCAATGGATCAGGATAAGTACAAAATCAAACCTCAGAGTTCGGTCGCAAAAAAGATTAAGATAGAATTATTGGATTCATTAATACCAAACACAACCTATACTTTCAATTTTGGAGAAAGTGTCATGGATAACAATGAAGGGAATTTATTGCCTTTTTTTCAATACACCTTATCTACAGGTGCTGTAATTGACTCTCTAGAAATAAAGGGTGTGGTTACGGATGCTTATGAAATGAAAACAGAACCTTACACCTCAATTCATTTGTATCCGATAGATAGCACTTATACAGATTCTACAATCTTCTTAAAGAAGCCTTTTTATGTAACCAGTACGCTGGATTCTGTAATTTATAATTTTAGAAATTTAAAAGGAGGTTCTTATGAAATTCTTGCGATTAAGGACGTTGGATCGAATTATGTTTTTAACCAAAATGTTGACAAAATCGGATTTTTAGAGCACCCAATAACGTTACCTCAAGACAGCGTCATTAACTTTAGACTCTTCCAAGAAGAACCGAATTTATTTTGGGGGCGCCCTTTTTTCATCAATAAACGTCATATCGGATTTGGTTATTATGGGACTCCAGACCCAAACCAGATTGAGGTTCTAAGTAAAGTCGCTACTAATTTCTCTTCCTTAATCACAAGAAATCGAGAAGCAGATACACTAGATTTTTGGTTTAAAGGTCCAGCTTTAGATTCGCTAAAGTTTGGCATTAAAGAAGTAGACACAACAAAAGTATTTACAATCAAATTCAAAAAGGAAATAAAGGACTCATTGATAATTGAATCCATGTTTTCAAAAATAATTGAGCTTAGGGATACATTTAAAATAAAGACGAATCTCCCCATCACAAAAGTCAATCCTGAATTGATAAAAATCACCAACATTGACACTTTGGACGTGCCTTTTTCTGTGCACCTCGATGATAATTATGATCGGGTTGCACTCGAGTTTGATCTTCAGCCCAATGATCAGTATAAAATCCGACTGTCTCCCCTAGCATTAGAAGACTTTTGGGGGAACACTCACGACACGATTTTTTATCAAGTTAAAACCAAAGCCATCAGTGATTATGGCAATCTCAATCTCCAGCTAATTAGAAGTGATTCAGATCCGTTTGTGTTAGAATTATTAAATAAAAAGGGAGAGGTTAAAGGGAGCTATAACACTGCAAACGAATTAGACTATTATCAATTTCCTCTTTTGGCTCCAGGAGAATATTTATTTCGTTACATCAGGGACTTAAATGGGAACAAAAAATGGGATACGGGAAATTATTTAAAGAAAATTCAACCCGAAGAAGTTTTATATTCTGTCGAGCCAGTGGAGTTGCGTGCCAATTGGGACGTTAATGAAACACTTAGAATCCCTGATAAAATCAATCAAAATATAAAAAAAACAACCATCATAGACGCTATGGATACAGAAACAAAAGTTCCAAAATTAGAGCCAGAGGATGAAAAACAAAATTGATTTATTTGAAAGTCAATGAAACCTAATAAATAAATATTAATTTTAAAATAAAAAAAATGGGCATAGGTTCAATCGTTATCGCTACTGTAGTACTTTGTTTGGTTTTTGGAATTATTGCAGTGCTCCAATCCAGAAGATAAACTGCTACAAAACTTTCTCAAATCCTTGAACTCCTTGAACAGTAGTATACTTCATCGTAAACTTTTTGTCAGGATTAATGATTTTATAACAGGTTTGCACGGCAAGTGTTGCTTCGTGAAAACCACATAAAATTAATTTTAATTTCCCGGGATAAGTGTTTACATCACCGACAGCAAAAACTCCCGGAATGTTGGTTTCGTAGTCGAGCGCATGATTTACTTTTATTGCGTTTTTCTCGATATCTAGTCCCCAGTTGCCGATGGGTCCCAATTTTGGAGATAAACCAAAAAGAGGAAGCCAGTAGTCCACATCAATAGTTTTAGACGCTCTATCCTTTTGATGCAGCTCAATGCTTTCTAGTGTTTCTTTTCCGTTTACTTTTTTAATTTCGGCATGGGTGTACAGATCAATTTTCCCTTCGTTTTGAAGTTGATAAACTTTTTCGACCGAATCTTTATGAGCACGAAACATATCCGATCGATGAACTAATCCTACAGGGACAGTACTGTTTTCGGCAATATAAACCGCCCAATCTAGAGCAGAATCTCCACCACCAGAAATAAAAACTTTTTTGTTTAGAAAAGTCTCCGGCTCTCTAACCATGTATTCAATTCCTTTCTTTTCAAAATTAGTAAGTCCATCTACGATGGGTTTTCTTGGCTCAAAACTACCCAATCCTCCAGCAATGATTACGGTAGGTGCCTGGTGTTCAGTTCCTTCAATTGTTGTTACAACAAAAGATCCATCTTCCTGTTTTTCAATAGTTTCAGCTCTTTCACCCAAGGTAAACCCAGGTTGAAATGGAGCAACTTGTTGTTCTAAATTATCAATAAGGTCCCCTGCCAAAACACTTGGAAAACCCGGGATGTCATAAATGGGTTTTTTAGGGTAAATTTCTTTTAATTGCCCTCCGATTTGAGGTATGGCATCAATGACATGACAATGCAATTTCATCAATCCAGCTTCAAAAATCGTAAACAATCCTACAGGGCCTGCTCCAATGATGATAATGTCAGTTTTAATCATAATTATTTTATTAAATTTTTTGTAACCTCATTCATCGCTTTTACTTTATGGTCAAAATCTCCTTTTAAGGTTTTGCGATATCGCCTTAATGTCTCTAGAAGATCGTCAATTTCATCTGGTAAAACAGCCTCAAGCCATTGGCGCAATCTCTTGGCAACAGTAGGCGATTTTCCATTGGTAGAAATGGCGATTTTTAAATTTCCCTTGGTAACAATTCCTCCCATGTAAAAATCACAAAGATCGGGAGTATCGGCCACATTGACCAAAAGATTTCTTTTTTGACAATCGCTGTGAACCTTTAAATTCACTTCATGTGCATCCGTCGTAGCAACAACGATGTGTTTGTTTCTTAGAAATCGTCTGCGGTATTTTTTAACGATGATTTTCACCGATTTATTTTGAATAAAAGCAAGGGTTTCCTCTCGGATAAAAGGTGCCACCAAGGTAACTTGTGCGTTGGGACTTGATTTAAATAAAAACTCAAGTTTTTCTAATGCAACGAATCCGCCCCCGACGATTAGAAACTGTAATTGATCTGCTTTTACAAAAATGGGATAGAGGGTGTTCATATTGAAATCACTTCTTTATTCACCAAGTTTTTAAAGTCGGTAACAGGATCTATTACTGCAGAACCAAAAATTAAGGCTGCAGGATTATCGATATCAAAAGTATTCACCAAGTCGACCAAGCTGTCTAAATCTGCAACTAAAGATTTCTCAGCCGGGGTTGTGCCATTTTGAATCACGGCAACAGGATAATCTCCTCCTTTGTGTTGTCTAAATGTGTTGACAATTTCGGGTAAAAAACGCATTCCCATTAACACGACCACTGTAGCGCTAGACTTCGCAGCAAGTGCAATGTCGGAAGAAATTTTCCCCGATTTAGTGTGACCAGTGACCACCCAAAAACTCTCATGAGCAGCCCTTTTGGTTAAAGGGATTTGATGTTGCGCAGCGATGCCCGAGTAAGAAGAAATTCCAGGAACAATCGCCGTTTGAATTTTAAATGACCTAGCGACTTCAAGTTCTTCACAAGCACGTCCAAAAACAAGGGGATCTCCACCCTTTAGTCTAACAACATTAAATCCTTTTAATGCATATTCAACAATCAATTCATTGATTTCAACTTGAGTCATTTTTGTAAAACCTCGTCTTTTACCAACAAATATTTTTTTTGCAGTTCTATTGTGATCTAATAATTTAGGATTAATCAAAGCATCATAGAGGATTACTTCTGCTTTTTGAAGCGCCTTTAATCCTTTAATTGTAAACAAGTCTGGGTCACCTGGACCTGCACCCACAAGGGTGACTTTACCATTATTCAATGTTTGCATGACATTTATTTTCTATCCACAGCAAAATAGGCTGTGTTTGTTCTACATATTTGGAAGCAAAAGATTTTGAAGGGCTTTCTTTTTTAAATTCTAAAACCGCATCCTTAAAAGCAACCTTGTTTTCTGATTCGTATTCTGGAAACTCAGGATCGAAGGCAGCAATGATTGAGGCATGACTATTGATTTTTGCATCAGTTCGAGTTAAAACCGCTTTTGCGCCACGAATTCTTGCATTATAGGCATGATAGATGGCGTCTGAATACCGTTCATTTTTATAAGCCTCTGTTGCCCAATCAAAAGATTCTTTAGCATCAAATAAAAGTGTTTGAACTAAGTCAATGGTAACGCCAGCACACTCTCCAATTCCAATTTCTTTTTTATATTTTTCTTTAACCCCCCAGTCGATTAAATCCGAATCTTTGAGATTGGTCACATCACTGTAATGTTTTAGATTCTGATAGAAATAGTCTTTGGTTCTCCGGTCATAGTAGGCAAAGAAATCTTCCTCAGATTTTCTTTCCGTATCATAATCATTAAGAATCCAGCGTAAGACTTCAGGAGTTCTCTTAGCAGGTACTTTTAAAACTTTATCGGCAAATCTTCCCGTTCCATTTCCTAATACACCACCACCCAATAATATTTGAGTTGCTGGGGCAATATTTTCATTCGCCTTAACTGTCATTCCTTGAAATCCAATGTGTGCTAATGTATGCTGTCCACAGGCATTCATACAGCCACTTATTTTTATGTTGAGGTCGTACTTTTCGATTAATGTATGAAACTCTGTTTCGATCAGTTGCTGTAAGACTTTTGCCAAGCCCATGCTGCTTGCAATTCCTAGGTTACAAGTGTCTGTTCCCGGACAAGCTACGATATCATTGAGTTTGTGAAAACCGCTTCTGTGTAGGTTAATCTCTTTTAGCCTGGTGTATAAAGCGGGTAGATGCCCTTCTTCTACATCGCGAAGTAGGATGCTTTGACCCAATGAAAACCGATTGTCGTCACGGGTAAAATCTAGCATTACTTTTGCTAATTCTCTCGCTTTAGATGAGGAGATATCCCCAACTTCAATTGGAAGTCCAACAGAAAAATATCCAGCTTGTTTTTGTTTAAAAAGATTGGTCTTCTTCCAAAGATTAAATTCTTTAGTGTCTAATTTTATCGTCTCCCTTTCGCTGTATAATGGTTCTTTTAAATCTCGATCATAAACCGCAATTGGATAAGTTTTTTGTATCAAAGAATTTTCTTCTTCAGCAACCCATTCCAGAAAAGTGGTCAATCCAATTTCTTTTACAAGAAATTTTAACCGTGCTTTATTTCTTTTATTTCTTTCTCCATGACGATCAAAAACTCGTATTACTGCTTCGCTAAAAGGAATCATTCGATCTGCTTCTAAAAAAGAAAAGACCTCGTTTGCTTCGACAGGCTGAGAGCCGATACCACCGCCAAGCATGACGCGGAATCCTCTTTTACCCTTCTTAATTACGGGGATAAATCCTAAATCATGAATAAAGGTTAGGGCTTGATCTGAAGCGGCACTTGAAAAAGCGGCTTTAAACTTTCGACCCATGTCTTGACAGATGGGGTTCCTTAGAAAATATTCATAAAATGCATAAGCATAAGGAGTAACGTCAAAAGCTTCGTCAGGATCGACACCCGCATAGACTGAGGCTGTTACATTTCGAACCGTATTTCCACAAGCTTCTCGGAGTGTGATTTGATCTTTTTCTAATTCTGACCAGAGTTCGGGCGTTCTGTCCAAAGAAACATAATGCAATTGAATGTCTTGCCTTGTAGTGATATGAAGATTACTGCTTGCGTATTCATCAGACACTGCTGCCATACGAATCAATTGTTTTGCAGTAAACCTACCCAAGGGTAGTTTGATTCGAATCATCTGAACCCCCTGTTGGCGTTGACCATAAACTCCTCTTGCCAATCGAAGGCTTCTGAATTTTTCTTCGTCAATCTCCTGATTGTTAAAGGCATTTATTTTTTTTTCCAGATCCAAAATGTCTTTTTCGACGATTGGATTTTCTATTTCTGTTCTAAAACTTTGCATTTTTTATTGAATAAAACCGACACCTGCGGTGTTGTTAGTGTTTGGATCGATCAAAATGAAGGCTCCAAGTTTTTTGTTTAAATGAAATGGCGCATACAATAATGGCTGTGCAAGTTGAAAGCTCACTTCGCCTATATCATTCATTTGCAGAGATTCAGTCGACTCAGAAATCCATTTTTGCCAATTCATTTTTGTGTTAATCTCCTTAGTCTTTACCATACTTTTTTGAACTCCATGTTGCAACCAATATTTATTGTTTGGATTCAAAGCGTTAGATTGCATCCAACATATTTTTGCATTAATTTGCTTACCTGATTGTAAAGAGTGATTAGATTTCACAATCGTATTTCCCCTTGAAGCATCTATTTCGTCTTTCAACAAAAGGGTTGCATTTTCTCCTGTTCCTATCTTAGTTTTTTCTTCTCCATACTTTTCAATCGCTTTGATCTTACTTTTAGAACCAGATGGAAAAACTTCGACTTCATCTCCCTTGGAAAACATTCCACTTTTTACTTTTCCAACAAAACCTCTGTAATCATGATGAATTTCAGTTTTTGGACGAATTACATGCTGTACCTGTAACAGTGTGTTTTCTTGAATGTCTTGTTCAACCTCAATGGTTTCAATGAGGCTTAAAAGTGTCTCTCCTTCATACCAAGGCATGTTTTTACTTTTTGAAATAATATTATCCCCTTTTAAAGCTGCAACCGGAATAAAAAAAGATTGTGTTTCCCAAGTATATTCTCCTAAAAGCTTATCGATTTGAGTTTTAATTTTCAAGAATTCATCATGGTCATATTCAATCAAATCCATCTTATTGACTGTAAAAATCAAATGTTTTATCCCTAAAAGCTGCGTGATGTAAAGATGTCTTTTGGTTTGTTCCATGACTCCCTTCCGAGCGTCCAATAGAATGATTGCCACTTCGGCATTAGAAGCACCAGTAACCATGTTTCGTGTATATTCAACATGACCTGGAGCGTCTGCAATGATAAACCTTCTCTTAGGGGTGCTAAAATAAAGGTTGGATACATCGATGGTGATGCCTTGTTCTCTCTCGGTCAGAAGTCCATCAGTTGCGAGTGAAAAGTCGAGGTAATCGTATCCTAGTGAACGACTCTTCGTTTCTATGTGCTCTAACTGATCCGTTTTGAGGGAATTGGTTTCGTATAATAATCTACCAATGAGCGTGCTTTTGCCGTCATCTACGCTTCCGGCAGTTGTAATTCTAAGGGTTTTCATTAAGGTTTTTTTTAAAAATAGCCTACTTTTTTTCGCTCTTCCATTGCGCCTTCCGAACGTTTGTCATCCATTCGCGCACCGCGTTCTGAAATGGCAGAATCTCTGATTTCATCAATAACGGTGTCTAGGCCGATTGCTTCCGAGGGAACAGCCGCAGTACAACTCATGTCACCCACAGTTCTAAATCTTACGCTTTCAATGAAGGTTTCTTCTTTTTCGTTAAATATAAAATCAGAAGAAGGCATCAATTGACCGTCTCGAACAAAAACAGCTCTTTTGTGTGAAAAATAAATTGAAGGAATTTCCAGGTTTTCTTTTCTAATGTATTCCCATACGTCCAATTCCGTCCAATTACTGATTGGAAAAACTCTTACATTTTCACCAGAATGAATTTGTCCATTGAGCATGTCAAAAAGCTCGGGTCGTTGTAGTTTTTCATTCCATTGGCCAAAATCATCACGTACTGAAAAAATTCTTTCTTTAGCTCTCGCTTTTTCTTCGTCTCTTCTTGCTCCGCCCATACAGGCATCAAACTTTAGTTCTTCGATTGATTCAAGAAGTGTTACGGTCTGCAAAGTATTTCGACTGGCATACTTACCTTTTTCTTCTATTACTTTTCCCTGATCGATACTTTCTTGGACGCTACCAACATGTAACTTAACCTGATATTTTTCAACCAATTCATCTCTTAATTTTATGGTTTCAGGAAAATTGTGTCCTGTATCAACATGAAGTAAAGGAAAAGGAATCCGTCCAGGTAAGAATGCTTTTTTGCAAAGGTGAAGTAAAACAATGGAGTCTTTCCCTCCAGAAAAGAGTAGGGCAGGGTTGTTAAACTGTCCGACGACCTCTCTTATAATGTATATCGCTTCTTCTTCTAACTGCTCTAGGGTATTCATTAAATTATGATTTGTGATTTAAGTGTAATCCACATTCTTTTTTACTTTCTTCCCACCACCATCTTCCAGATCGAATGTCTTCACCAGGTTTCACAGCTCGTGTGCAGGGCTCACAGCCGATACTCACATACCCTTTCTTGTGTAGAGAATTTTGAGGAACATTGTTCTGTTCCAAGTAGTTTTCAACTTCTTCTAAAGTCCAATTGACCAAAGGATTAAACTTGGGCAACCCAAAAGCATCGTCATAACTGAAAAATGATAAAGTGCTTCTCGAATTGCTTTGAGAGGCCCTAAGTCCTGTGATCCAAAGATCGACCCCTTTTAGTGCTTTTTGTAAAGGGTTGATCTTTCTAATCGAACAACATTCTTTTCTGTTTTCAATACTGTCATAAAAACTATAAGGCCCCTTTGAATCGAGTAAAGCCTCCAACTCATTGTTATCGGGGGCAAAAGAAGAAATACTTTTATTGTACTTTTTTTGTGTCTTATCTAATACGTCATAGGTTTGCTCAAATAATCTCCCAGTATCTAAGGTGAACACTTTAATAGGATGGTTGTTCCTAAAAATAACATCCGTCAGCACTTGATCTTCCTGACCTAAAGAAGTTGAAAACGCGATGTTTTTGAATCCAAGAGTGCTCAGCGTTTCAAATGCCTTTTCCAAGGATAATGACGCGAATTGCTGATTTAATTTTTCTATAGAATTATTTTCCATTTATTTATTTTTTTCCCCATTGAAACTTGTTCCAAATGCGTTCATGGAAAAAGTAAAGCACCAATTTTGTTCCCCATTCAATAAAACCAATTGAGATGGCTTGAGAGATTGTGCCAGTGATAAAATAAGCGATAATCATGGTGTCGATTGTTCCGATAAGTCTCCAACTAATGGTCTTAAGCAGGCTTCTAGAAACCTTTTCATGAGAAGCGTTTCCTTCTTGACTTTTGTTTTTCCGAAATAAATGCAGGTCGAAAATCATGGGTAATTGATTTAATTTTTGGTAAATATAAACACTTAAACAACACTAAACAAATAATTCCTATCAACTTTATAGGAATTAAATAGTTTACAAGAAATTCCTTACATTTGAGAAAAGCAATTTATGATTTCTAAAAAATGCAAATATGCCATTAAAGCACTATTGTACCTAGCGGATCATCAGTCTGACGAACGTTCAGTTTTTTCATCTGAAATTGCAGAAAAAGAAAATATACCTAAAAAATTTTTAGAGACAATATTAAGAGAGCTTCGTAATTTTAAATTATTACAAAGTCAACGAGGTAAAACAGGAGGCTATCGACTTATTAAAAATCCTGATGATATTTATTTATCAGAATTAATAAGAATGGTTGACGGCCCAATCGCAATGCTACCATGCGTTTCACTTAATTATTACGCTTCTTGCGATGAGTGTGACGAAGAAAACTGTGAAATTAAAACCGTCTTTGAAAAGGTGCGTGATCGCACGCTTGAAGTGTTAACAACTACTTCTATTTCTTCAATGAAAAACAAAGTTTAAGAATTACAAACCACTGATATAACTGCCCAGCGAATCCCTAAAGTGAAATCCTTCGAGCGTTCTGACCTTGGTCAGTTTTTGATTTGATTCTAGTCCCCACAACAAAAACTCCATAAGGAAATAAGTGTCGTTTGGGTCTAAGTCCTTTTGATGTTTCTTTATTAATTCCCCAACAGCAGGAACTTTATCTAAAGCTTTTTTGTATTCTTTTTCACTTAAATCATCCTCCAAGAACAATTCGTTGTCATTGAAAAACCAACCCAACAGGACATCGTAAGGCCCATCAGCATTTTGCTTTTGTAGTTTCTCAATTTTTGGAAAATAATTTGGGAAAAGTGTTTTAATTGCTTGGGAGATCAAATGAAATGAAATTTGTTCTGCACCCTCCTGTTCTCCTTCATAGACCAATTCAATTTTACCATTGATGGCAGGAATTACGCCTAAAAAATCAACCAGTCTGACCGCAGTTTTTTCATCTTGGGTGATCAACAACCGTCTTTCGGCAGTGCTTATTAGGTTCTCAAAAGCGGTGATACTCATACGGGTACTGACCCCGCTTTTTGAGTCTACAAATTCACTTTTACGTGCTTCAAAACCAATCTGTTCAAGAAGCTCTTTGGCCAATTCAGGAACGTGAATGGTTTTTTTGTTTTCCTCGCTGATCACGGCTTCTTGTGCTGTTATTCTTTTAGCGATTTCAATATTGTGTGGATAGTGTGTCAAAATTTGAGAACCTATCCTGTCTTTTAGTGGGGTAACAATACTCCCCCGATTGGTGTAGTCCTCGGGGTTTGCGGTAAACACAAACTGAATTTCTAAAGGCATTCTTAATTTAAATCCACGTATTTGAATTTCTTTTTCCTGAAGAATTGAGAACAATGCAACTTGAATTCGCGCTTGTAAATCAGGCAATTCATTCAGCACAAAAATACTTCTGTGCGCTCGGGGAATCATCCCAAAGTGAATCACTCTTTCGTCAGCATAGGACAATTTGAGCGTCGCTGCTTTTATGGGGTCTACATCTCCAATCAAATCCGCAACAGTAACATCAGGAGTGGCGAGTTTTTCAAAAAATCGATCGGTTCTATGAAGCCAATCTACAGGGGTTTCCTCTCCTTTTTCTGCTATTAATTCTTTCGAAAATCGAGAAATAGGTTGAAGGGGATCATCATTAATTTCCGAACCTTCCACTATGGGGATCCATTCATCAAGCAAATCAATCATCTTCCGAGCAAGCCTTGTTTTTGCTTGGCCTCTCAATCCTAAAAGGTTGATGCTGTGGCCAGAAAGCAAAGCACGCTCTACGTCTGGAATCACAGTGTTTTCATAACCGATCAATCCATCGAATGAAGGAATTCCCTTGCGAATCCTAGCTCTCAAATTTTGAGCCAATTCTTCTTGAATATTTTTGGGTTGATAAGAGGAACTTTTTAATTCTCCTAAGGTCTTAATAGTGGGCTTTTCCATAATTTTATCCAAAACGTTTTTTCCTGTTTTTTTCATAGTCCTCAAATATCATTTCTCCAAGGTTGTTAAGTCCTGTGAAGAATGCTTTTCCATTGTTTGCTTTGGTGAATTCCTGAACAAATTGTTTTAAGTAAGGGTCAGAAGCGATCATAAAAGTAGTAATTGGGATGTGAAGTTTTCTAGCTTGACGTGCCATTAGATAGCATTTTTCAACAATTGTTTTATCTAAACCAGCACTATTTTTATAATAAGTCCCGTCAGACATTTTAAGACAACTGGGCTTTCCATCAGTGATCATAAAAATCTGTTTATTCGTATTTTTCTTTCGTCTGAGCATGTCCATTGCCAACTCTAGTCCTGCGACTGTGTTGGTGTGATAAGGCCCCACTTGAAGATAGGGCAAGTCCTTAATCGGAATGAGTCTTGCGTCATTCCCGAAAACCAAAATATCGAGGGTGTCTTTTGGATACCTAGTAGTGATCAATTCTGCCAATGCCATCGCAACTTTTTTTGCAGGCGTTATTCTATCTTCTCCATAAAGAATCATACTGTGACTGATGTCGATCATCAATACCGTACTCATTTGAGATTTGTGTTCGGTTTTTTCTACAACCAAATCCTCTTGTCTTATTTGCAAATCATCAATGCCAGAATGGATTTGTGCATTTTTGAGGCTCTCCGTTAAAACGATATTTTCGATGGGATCTCCAAATTGAAAGTTCTTCAACTCACCAGAAGGTTCTGCGCCTTGTCCGAGGTGATTGGTTTTATGATTTCCTGTTCCAGAGCGCTTTAATTTTCCAAAAATTTGCTTCAAGGCATATTCTCGTAGAAGCTTTTCTGTTTTGGCAGTCAGTCCCATTCCTTTTCCACTTCCATCGGGTTTGATTTCCTCACGGATGTAAGATTTTTCTAAAAGATCCTTGATAAAGTCGTCAATGGTATAGTTTTCATCTGTTAATTCATATTCAACATCCAATTCCCTTAACCAATCAATGGCTTCATCAAAATCCCCAGAGGTATGGGTGATGAGTTCTTTAAAAATCTCAAAAAGTTTTTCAAAAGGAGTTTGCTTATCTAACTTTGGTTTTAGAAATAGCATCCCCGTTCTGGAATTGGAAAACTTCATTTAATACTTATTTATAGTGAAAAACAACAATTCAAAGATAGCTTAAAAAGATGCCAATTTAAAATGCAGAAGCAACAAAAAAAGAAAGTACTAAAGTGATTTTATGTAGGATTCAATAAGCGCTAAACCTTCCTTGTGAAAAGTTGTTCTTCCGATTTCAGGCATCATAACTCCCGGGTCTGTACTTTCAAGTCTATAGGTTAAAATAGAGTTTTCGGGCTGACCTGGAACAATGCTGTACTTGAGGTCACCAGAACCTTTTCCGGCTGCAATAGGAGGTTTAAAAACGCCTCGACTTCTTCCGTCTGATTCCCAATAAGTCAAGTTAAGACCTGAGTTTTTTGCCGGCCCCTTGTCACTGTGGCAATGCGCGCAATTGATGTGTAAATAGGCTTTCGCACGATCTTCTAATGATCCTGAAGTAAGCTGGTTCCAAACGGGCAAATAAGGCCGATTTTCTTTCTCAGGAAGCCCCGTCAAAAGCCCTTGACTCTCGAAATATTCCAATTGATTGCGCACCATACCGTGGTAAATATTATCCCTATTTAATTGGCCAGCAATGGGACCTATTGGGGAGATTTTTTTTCCAGACATATGGCAGCTTTTGCATTGGGTCTGATTCGGTATCACATAACTTATACTTTGTGTTTTACCATTGTAGTCTTTCCAGCTGACTTGTTTTTCTCCTCCAATGATATTGAGATGAGCATCTTCTTGTTTGTCATCCCATACGTAAGATAAAACCTTCCAATCATCGTTTTCTTCCTTAATCAACAATCGGGTTTCAATGATGTTTTTATCTCCATCGGGTTTCTTAAAGTCTTCAGGATAATAAAAGTTTTTGATAATAATAGTTCCCGATTCAAAACCTAAAACCTCTTTTTCTTTGTAGTTCATTTTCTTGCCTGAGGTGAGGTACAAAAACCTACCCTTAAAGGCATAATCTGTAAATAAAGGGGTGTTTAGTTCATAGGGGTGTACGTTTTTAGCGGGTTTGAAATCAGAAATCTTACCCTCAAAAAAACCATATTCAGAAAGTTTTTGAATCTCATTGGAACTTGAGCTATTGATTTCCATTTTAGAAGCTACTTTTCGAGCTACGGGCACGGTTCTTGTTTTTTTACCAGATTGACATTGAATAAAAAGAACCCCAAGCAAAAGCAACCAAATATTTTTCATTCAATATTTTTAGATGGATGTTTTAAATTCAATATCACAGTCATATGGTCCAAGGTCATTTGAGAATTTTTCAAAATCATTGGCTGCATCTAAGACAACAAAATTGATATCACCATTATTTTTTACACAAATTTCATATTCAGGATTCTTGGTGTTGTCCTCCAAATAATAATCCTCGGCAAGAATTAAGTCATAAGCAACGTCAGGAATTTTGAATCCATTTTTCATCACCCAAAGTAAACCGAAGTCATTGTCTAAGGTGGGAAAAAAATGTTTGTTTTCAAAACGATTGTCATGAATAGATACCTTGCCAGGGTAGGCATTGTATTGTCCGTCTTGACGATAGTCATTATCAACAGCTCTTAGGCCGCTTGCAAGCGCCTTTAGCTCTTCTTTTTTCTTTTTACGTTCTTTTTTTTCAGAAGTAAACACTTCATAACTAACAATAGAAGCATTAACAGTTTTATGGTTTTCGACCTTATTGTTATAAAAATCTACTTCTTTAGTCGCCATGATAATCACGCCTGATCCGCGAGGAACTGAGCTAACGATAGATCCTTTAACTCCAAAGTTTTTAATATTATTGTCGTGGATGTAATTGTCATAAGCTTTAATTTTTGATCCATACACGGTTAGGTTGGGCAGATTGAAAATCAATAACCCTCCAGTATTCTGAAAAGCTTCGTTGTTGTAAATCTGAACATTTGTACTGTTTTCACTTTCGATTCCAGCTACATTATAATAGGCTTTGTTATTCCTTATAATCACATGATTAGATTGGCCTACATAGATTCCTGCATCAGAAGAGCCAATAGCTTCACAATCTTCAATGATAACATTGTTACATAAAACAGGATAGAGCGCATAAGCACCATTTTTAGAGGAAACTTGTCCCGTCCAAGCCGATCTGATTTTGCGCATAATAATGCCGTCGGTATCAGTAACCTTAAGGTTGTCGCCAGCAGCATCCTCTAGGGCTAAGTTTTCTATGACAATGTTTTCACAATTAGAAATTCTGATTCCCTCAGCGCCTTGCTTTTGACCCTTAAAAGAGAGAATTGTCTTGTCCATTCCCATCCCGCGGATGGTAATGCCTTTTTTCCCGTCCAAGATTAGGGATTGACTGAATAAGTAATGTCCCTCTGGCAATTGAATCACACTGGAGTCTTTTGCGGTTATAAAAGCTTCTAGAATTGGGGCTTCCATGTCAAGATAATCTCTTTCAGGATTATAAGAAGGGAGCTTGCCAGGTTTAAGCGCAATGTAGATTACTCCTATCAGGATTACAATAGAATAAAAGAGGTGTTTTTTTTTCAAAATAGATTGGGTTTTAATGTATACAATCAAAAATAATAATTTAATTTTAAAAGTTTGTACGCGCACAGATAAAATATCTAAGTCTATGATTTTCATGGGAGTAAGAATTTAAGGAAATGCGGCTTTAATTCACTTTTCTTACTTTTTAGATTTTGGAAGACGCTAAAAAATGTTATATTTGCAAAGCATTATGAAAAATCGATCAGAGGCGACTATTAGTCCCTCTTTTTTTTGATATGAATTTTAACCAAAAAGTAGAAGATTTACTTACCGAGGCACTCAAGGAAAACCCACACATTTTCCTGGTTGACCTTAAAATTGGTGGCGACAATTCTATTAAGATAATTCTTGACGGAGATGATGAAATTAACGTTAAGGATTGCATCAACATTAGCCGTGCCATTGAGCATGAGCTAGATCGTGATGAAGAAGATTTTGGGCTGGAAGTGGCTTCAGCTGGTGTGGGAAGTCCGTTGAAATTCCCGAGGCAATATTTGAAAAATATCAATCGAGAATTAGAAGTTATGCTTCTCAAGGGTGAAATCCTGAAAGGAAAATTGGTTAAAGCCGATGAAAATGAAATTGAATTGGAGTGGAAACAAAGAGAACCCAAACCAATAGGAAAAGGAAAAGTTACTGTAAAGAAAAATAAAGTTATTGCTTTTGAGCAAATAAATCAAACAAAGGTTGTTGTAAAATTCTAACATAATTAGAGATGGAAAATTTAGCGCTAATAGATTCGTTTTCTGAATTCAAAGATGAAAAACTGATTGACAGAGTGACATTGATGGTCATTTTGGAAGAAGTTTTTAGAAACACTTTAAAACGCAAGTTTGGTTCAGATGAAAATTTTGATATAATTATCAACCCAGATAAGGGGGATTTAGAAATTTGGAGAAATAGAGTTGTTGTCAAGGATGGAGTGGTTGAAGACCCAAACCAAGAAATTGAATTAACGGAAGCGAGAAAAATTGAGCCTGACTTTGAAGTTGGTGAAGACGTTTCTGAAGAAGTAAAGCTTATTAACCTTGGGAGAAGATCCATTCAAACCTTGCGTCAAAACTTGATTTCAAAGATTTTTGAGCATGATAGCACCAATACATTCAATCAATTTAAAGATAGAATAGGCGAGTTATTTACTGCTGAGGTTCACCACATTCGTAATAGAGAAGTGATTCTTCTAGACGATGATGGGAATGAAATTATATTGCCTAAGGAACAACAAATACCTAGTGATTTTTACCGAAAAGGGGACAACGTGAGAGGGGTCATCGAGCTGGTTGAATTAAGAGGAAACAAACCAAGAATTGTTCTTTCGAGAACATCTCCTTTGTTTTTAGAAAAATTATTTGAACAAGAAATCCCTGAAGTTTTTGATGGTTTAATTACGATCAAAAAAGCAGTCAGAATTCCTGGAGAAAAAGCGAAAGTAGCCGTAGACTCTTACGATGATCGTATTGACCCAGTCGGAGCATGTGTTGGGATGAAAGGCTCTCGTATTCATGGAATAGTTAGAGAATTAGGGAATGAAAACATTGATGTAATCAATTACACCAACAATTTACAATTGTTCATTACTCGTGCTTTGAGTCCTGCAAAAATAAATTCTCTAAAGATAGATGAAGAAACAAAAAGAGTTCAGGTGTTCTTAAACCCTGATGAGGTTTCTAAAGCGATTGGTAGGGGAGGTCACAACATAAGACTTGCAGGAAAACTGACAGGATATGAAATCGATGTATATAGAGAAGGAGCAGAGGAAGACGTAGAGCTTGCAGAATTCAGCGATGAAATCGATTCGTGGGTAATTGATGAGTTCAAAAAAGTTGGTTTGGACACTGCAAAAAGCATTCTTGAACTTCAAAAAGAAGACATAATCAAGCGAACTGATCTGGAAGACGAGACTGTAAGTGAAGTATTACGGATTTTAAAAGCTGAGTTTGAGGAATAAACAAATGTATTTTTTCCCTACTTTTGACACAGAATAAAAACAATTAATGGCAGATATTTCAACAATAAGATTAAATGTAGCGCTAAGAGAATTAAATATCTCTCTAGATCGTGCGGTCGAATTCCTTTCTCAAAAGGATATTGAAATCGAAGCCCGTCCTACTGCAAAAATATCAAAGGATATTTATCGTGTTTTACTCGATGAATTTGCCACAGATAAATCCAAAAAGGATGCTTCTCATGAAATTAGTGAGGAGAAGAAAAAAGAGAAAGAATCTATAAGAATCTTGCAGGAGAAAAAAGAGCAAGAACGAATCGAGTTGCAGCAAAAACGCCAAGAAGTTATAAGGGCTAAAGCTACAGTCACCAAGCCTGTCATGCTCGGTAAAATCGACCTCAATCCTCCAAAAGTAGTTGCCAAGCCTCCAGTAGAAAAAAAGCCAGTGGCCTCTAAACCTCCCGAGGTTGTAGCTGAAAAGCCAGTTGCTAAAAAAGAGGTGAAAGTTGTTGTTGAGGAAAAGGTTGCTAAAAAAACAGAAGAAGTTCCTGCGCCAGCTCCAGTCAAAGAGGTGGCTGAGATGGTTGCTGAAGCTCCTGTGAAAGCTGAGGTTGCCAAACCCGAAGCAGTTGCGACAGATTCAGCAGCACCTGAAGTCATAGCAGAAACTACTGCAGAAGCAACTCCGACTTCAGTGGATCCCAATGCAATAAAAACAAAATACAAAACGCTTACTGGCTTTAAGAAAACTGGACAAACCATCGATTTAGATGAGTTTAAAAAGAAAGAAAAAACAGTAGAAGACGCGCGTAAGAGAAAAAGAAAAAGAATTAGTAAAGATCCTGCACCTAAGCCAGGAGCTAGAGCAGCTAATACTCAAAATAGAACAAATACCAATTCTAGACAGAGACCCCCGCAAAAAGGACGGACTCCCCAGCCAGTTAAGGCCGAGCCAACAGATGAAGAAGTTCAAAAGCAAATTCGTGAAACTTTAGAAAAGCTTCAAGGAAAATCTAATAAGTCTAAAGGAGCCAAGTACAGAAGGGACAAACGTGACCAACACCGCCAAAAGTCCGAAGAAGAATTGGCAGAACAAGAAGCCAGTAGCAAAACAATTAAAGTAACTGAATTTATTACAGTAGGAGAAATCGCTACTTTAATGGAAATTAGTTCTACTGAAATCATCTCAGCATGTATGTTATTGGGAATCATGGTGACCATGAACCAAAGGCTTGATGCGGAAACCTTATCTATTGTTGCGGATGAATTTGGCTATCAAGTTGAGTTTGTTAAAACAGAGCTAGAAGAAAACATAGATGAAGAAGAGGATGTCGAGGAGGATTTAAAATCTCGTGCTCCGATCGTTACCGTAATGGGGCATGTTGATCATGGGAAAACTTCATTACTAGATTATATAAGAGAAGAAAATGTAATTGCAGGGGAATCTGGTGGAATAACACAACACATTGGTGCATATTCTGTAACGTTGAAAGACGATCAGAAGATCACTTTCTTAGATACACCAGGACACGAGGCTTTTACAGCCATGCGAGCTCGTGGTGCTCAGGTTACTGATATTGCAATTATTGTAGTTGCTGCGGATGATGACATTATGCCTCAAACAAAAGAGGCAATCAGTCACGCGCAAGCGGCAGGGGTTCCAATTATTTTTGCAATTAATAAAATTGATAAGCCCAATTCAAATCCAGAAAAGATCAAAGAAGCGCTTGCTGGAATGAACCTGATGGTTGAAGATTGGGGAGGTAAAATCCAATCACAAGATATTTCAGCCCTAAAAGGAACTGGAATTAAAGAGCTTTTAGAAAAAGTGTTACTTGAAGCGGAAATTCTTGAATTAAAAGCAAATCCTAATCGAAAATCTAAAGGAACTGTTGTTGAAGCATTTCTAGATAAAGGACGGGGTTATGTTTCTACGATTCTGGTTCAAACAGGAACGTTGAATGTAGGAGATTATATTTTGGCTGGAAAACATAGTGGAAAAATTAAAGCAATGTTTGATGAACGTGGTAATGCGCTTGACGCCGTTCCACCTTCCTCACCTGTTTCAGTTTTAGGACTCGATGGAGCACCTCAAGCAGGAGATAATTTCAACGTGCTGGAAGACGAAAAAGAGGCCAAACAAATCGCTGCCAAAAGAACGCAACTTCAACGGGAACAGAATGTTAGAACTCAGCGTCACATTACTTTAGACGAAATCGGAAGAAGGATTGCTTTAGGAGAATTTAAAGAACTTAATTTAATACTAAAAGGAGATGTAGATGGCTCAGTAGAAGCCCTTACGGATTCTTTACAAAAACTATCGACTGAAGAAATTCAAGTTAATATAATACACAAAGGAGTTGGTGCCATTACAGAATCAGATGTGCTTTTGGCCTCTGCTTCAGATGCAATTGTTATTGGATTTAATGTTCGTCCAATGGGGAATGCAAGATCAATAGCAGACAAAGAGGAAATCGATATCCGATCTTACTCCATCATCTATGACGCCATCAACGATGTTAAAGACGCCATGGAAGGAATGTTATCTCCTGAAATGAAAGAAGAAATTACAGGGACTGCAGAAATCAGAGAAACCTATAAAATTTCTAAAGTAGGAACCGTTGCAGGGTGTATGGTAATGACTGGAAAAATATTCCGAAATTCTGGTATCAGAATTATCCGTGAAGGAGTCGTAATTCATTCAGGATTCTTGTCTTCATTGAAACGTTTTAAAGACGATGCCAAAGAGGTTGCCAAAGGCTATGACTGTGGACTTCAGGTTAAGAATTACAACGAAATACAAGAAGGAGATACGCTTGAATGCTTCCAAGAAGTGGCAGTCAAGAAAAAACTTTAATTCTTCAACGTTAAAAGAAAAGCACCAGGATAAGCTTTTTTGATTTCATTAAGCTTATTCAATGCGTTGTAGTATTGTTTGAATCGACCCACTTGTACTTTATAGTTTGGCGTTTCAAAACTCAAATCAGCTTCCCATTCAGGATAATTTTCTTTAAATGCTGTAATTATTCTTTCTGCAACTTCATATTTCCCATAGTAAAGTTGAATGGTAAAAAACTGTGAGGCATAGGCCTCGCTATCAACCTCTTTCTTTAAAGTCATTAGTTTCTTTATGAGCTCATCTTGCTCAACTTTCACTAAGGTTTCCTGAGCCATCATATTTATGGACAACAAGCAGAGGGCAATTGAGGTGGCTATCCAAGAAAAATTAACTTTATTCATACAACAAAAAAACAAAAAATTAAGATAGAATCAATAAGATTTTTAATTTAAATAACAAGCCTATTTAGAAAGAGTATAAATTACAAAATTGTTAATTTATACCCTTTAAGTTCACAAGTCTATGACTTATTTTTGTACAATATTTAGGAAAAATATTTTGTACGACCGTATCTATAAAAAAAATAAAATAATGTCAAAGAAGCTAAATCCTTTAGGATTGTTCTTCATCTTCTCCCTCCTGTTTTCAGTCATTTCATTGAACTCATCCTTCGCTCAAGAAGCAGACGTGGCAGCGGGTAAAAAGCTTTTCAACGCAAATTGTGCTGCCTGTCACAAGTTAAATAAAAAAGCTGTAGGTCCTGCTTTAAAAGGAGTTTCGGCAAAATATGACAGGGAGTGGTTGTACAGTTGGACTAAGAACAGTTCTGCAATGATAAAGGCAGGAGATGCCCAAGCTGTTGCGATCTGGGAAGAATACAACAAAACAGCGATGACGGCCTTTCCACTGCTTTCAAATACTGACATTGACAATATTCTTGCTTACACAGACTATACACCTCCAGCTGCTCCAGCCGCTGCACAAGGAGCTACTGTTGTAACGACGGCACCTTCAGGTGTTTCAAATGAGATCATACTGGCAGCCTTAGGGCTTGTGTTTGCATTACTCATTGTGATGTTGTTTTTAGTTCAAAAAACTTTAATGAGAATCGCAGTTGCGAGTGGAGTAGACATAATTCCTACACCAATTAAAGAAAAAAGAACTCCAATCTGGAAGTTATTTATTCAAAATCAATTTTTAGTTTTTGTTTCCGTTATCCTACTTTTGTTGAGCAGTGCTTACTTTGCTTATGGATTTTTGATGCAAGTTGGAGTTGATCAGGGATACATGCCAGTTCAACCCATTCACTACTCTCACAAAATTCACGCAGGTGCAAATCAAATAGAGTGTAAGTATTGTCATTCCTCCGCTAGAGTTTCTAAACATTCAGGAATTCCTGCATTAAATGTTTGTATGAATTGTCATATGAATATTGCAGAATACAATGGTGAAGAGGATTTGGAAAACGGATATACAAAAGAATTTTATACCAACGAAATCAAGAAACTTTATACTGCTGTTGGTTGGGATGAAGAAAATCAATCCTATACAGGAAAGACTAAGCCTGTTAAATGGGTAAGAATACATAACCTTCCAGACTTTGTTTACTTTAATCATGCCCAGCATGTTGAAGTGGGAGGAATTGAATGTCAAAAATGTCATGGCCCAGTCGAAGAAATGGAAATCATGTATCAATATTCTCCGCTAACAATGGGCTGGTGTATCAATTGCCACAGAGAGACCAATGTGAAAGTTGAAGACAATGAATATTATGCTAAAATTCATGATGAGTTGTCTAAGAAGTATGGAGTTGAGAAACTCACAGTCGCCCAGATGGGAGGGTTGGAATGTGGAAAATGTCATTATTAAAGAAAACGGTTAAACTATAATATAATCTATGTCGTCAAATAAGATTTATTGGAAAAGCGTTGAGCAACTCGATCAAGAAAGTGAAGTTGTACAAAAGCTGGAACAAAATGAATTTGTAGAAAAAATTCCAGTAGATGAGTTTTTGGGAGATGAGGAGACCTTAAGCGAGTCGAGTACCAACCGCCGTGATTTCCTAAAGTATGTAGGTTTTAGTACTGCTGCGGCATCACTTGCTGCTTGCGAAGGCCCTGTTATTAAGTCTGTTCCTTATGTCGTTCAGCCTGAACAAATTCGTCCAGGAATAGCCAATTACTATGCTACAACAATTGCAGATGGTTTTGATTTTGCAAGTGTATTGATTAAAACCCGTGAGGGAAGACCGATTAAGGTTGAAAATAATCCTGATGCTCCAACACTTGGCGGTGCAAACGCTCGTGTTCATGCTTCTGTTTTATCCCTTTACGATATAAAAAGACTCCAAGGACCCAAAGCCAATGGAGAGGACGTTTCTTGGTCTGATTTGAATAAACAAGTAACGGCAAAATTAAAAGCACTTGCTGCAACCAATAAGCCAGTTGTTCTTTTAACGCAAACTTTTGC
The DNA here is from genome assembly GCA_913058385.1 of uncultured Flavobacteriaceae bacterium. GTDB lineage: Bacteria > Bacteroidota > Bacteroidia > Flavobacteriales > Flavobacteriaceae > UBA8316. The sequence goes on along the minus strand of CAJXQS010000011.1, from coordinate 28,228 downwards.
GAGTCCGACTACTAATAAAATAATTGAAGGTTTTAAAGAAGAATATCCAAACGTATCTCACGTAGTTTATGATGCGATTTCTTCAAGTGCAGCATTGGCTGCCTTTGAAAATGTATATGGAGTTCGTGCCCTAGCGGATTACGATTTCTCTAAAGCCGAAACCATTGTTTCTGTCGCTGCTGATATCCTAGGAGATTGGCAAGGGGGAGGACACGATAGTTCCTATACAAAGGGAAGAATTCCTTTAAAAGGACACGGCCACTCTAAAATGTCTCACCACATTCAGTTTGAGTCAAATATGACACTTTCTGGTGCAAATGCAGATAAAAGAGTTCCTTCAACTCCAGCAACACATAAAAAGGTAATTGCTCAGATATATGCGCAGTTAACCAACACTTCATTGAAGAGTGATTTGAACCCTGAGGTTCAAAAAGCGGTTACAAATGCAGTGAGTCGTTTGAAAGCTTCAAAAAATAAAGGTGTAGTTGTTTCAGGTATAGACGACTTAGCTGCTCAAGAAATCGTTTTAGCAATAAACAATTACCTCCAAAGTGAGGTTATGGATGTTGCTCAGCCTAGGTTGATCCGTCAAGGTGATGACAAGGCAATGATGGAATTGATTGAAGACATTAAAAGTGGAAAAGTAAAAGGATTACTTACTGCTGGGATTAATCCTGGATACACTCTACCGAATGCTTCTGAATTTATTTCAGCATTCGAAAAATTAGAATTGTCCGTTTCTTTTTCTTCAAAAGAAGACGAAACTGCTGCTTCAGCGCAATATATCGCCGCCACTCCTAATTACTTAGAAAGTTGGGGAGATTATGAATTTAAAGCTGGGCATTATGCATTGGCACAACCAACAATTCGGCCATTATTTGACACTCAACAGTTTCAAGATATTTTGTTGAAACTATCCAATAGCGAAACAAGTTATTATGATGTAATCAAAGCCAATTGGGAAGAAACCATATTAGAAGGAAAACCATGGAGTAAAGTGCTACATGACGGTTATATTTCTTCTAACTCTAATATTGAAGTTGGAGAAGCTAATTTGATTAATATTGCTTCCAATCTTAAAACTCTTTCAGCCAATTCAACAAATGGAATGGCTTTGGTTTTATATTCTAAAACGGGAATGGGAGATGGACAGCAGTCAAATAATCCATGGCTTCAAGAATTTCCAGACCCAATAAGTCGTATTTCTTGGGACAACTACCTCACCATTTCTTCTGCCGATGCAAAATCAATCGGTCTGAAAAACGTAAATGTTGCGAATGGTGCATTAAATGGAAGTTATGCTCAAGTTAAAGTTGGAAATAAAACTCTTGTTGCTCCTGTTTTGATTCAACCTGGACAAGCAGTAGGAACAGTTGGTCTTTCTTTCGGATATGGGGAAAGGAAAGGTTTAAACGATGAGATGCAAGTAGGGGTTAACGCTTATACACTTTATAATAACTTTGACAGCGTTCAAGATGTCAGCATAACTCCAGTAGATGGATTCCATGAATTTGCTTGTGTTCAGTTGCACAACACTTTGATGGGTCGAGGAGATATTATTAAGGAAACTACTTTAGAAATATTTAACACCAAAGACAAAGAACATTGGAATGCAATTCCAAAGGTTTCTAAAAATCATATTGAATTTGAAGTCACTTCTCCTGAAGTGGATATGTGGCAATCTTTTGATCGTTCCATAGGACATCATTTCAATTTATCAATTGACTTGAATGCATGTACTGGGTGTGGCGCGTGTGTTATTGCTTGTCATTCAGAAAACAATGTACCTGTAGTTGGTAAGTCTGAAATAAGAAAGTCAAGAGACATGCATTGGTTGCGTATTGACCGTTATTATTCTTCAGAGGAAACTTTTGAAGGGGATGATCAAACAAAAGATGACATTTCTGGTTTGTCTGATTCGCTTACGACTTTCGGTCAAATGGAAAAAGCTTCTGAGAATCCTCAAGTAGCATTCCAGCCGGTGATGTGTCAGCATTGTAACCACGCGCCTTGTGAAACTGTTTGCCCTGTGGCAGCAACTTCTCATGGTCGCCAAGGACAAAACCACATGGCCTATAACCGTTGTGTAGGAACAAGATATTGTGCCAACAACTGTCCTTATAAAGTAAGAAGATTTAACTGGTTTCTCTACAATAAGAATGATGAATTTGACTACCACATGAACAATGATTTAGGACGTATGGTTCTTAATCCTGATGTGGTTGTAAGATCAAGAGGGGTAATGGAGAAATGTTCTATGTGTATTCAAATGACACAAAAAACAATTTTAGATGCCAAGTTAGAGGGTCGTCAAATTGAAGATGGTGAATTCCAAACGGCGTGTTCAAATGCATGTAGCAATGGCGCGATGACCTTTGGAGACATCAATGATAAGTCCAGTAAAGTAACTGAATTAAAGAATAACGATAGAATGTATCACTTATTGGAGTCTGTTGGAACAAAACCGAACGTTATGTACCAAACCAAAGTAAGAAATACAGATCAATCTTAAAAAAATAGAATAAAACAAATCGTATGGCATCTCATTACGAAGCACCGATAAGAAAACCCTTAGTAACAGGTGATAAAACCTATCATGACGTTACTGTTGATGTAGCGGCTCCTGTTGAAGGTAAAGCAAATCGCCAGTGGTGGATTGTTTTCGGCATCGCACTAACTGCATTTATGTGGGGTATTGGTTGCATTATATACACAATCTCTACAGGTATCGGAACCTGGGGACTAAACAAAACCGTAGGTTGGGCATGGGACATTACTAACTTTGTATGGTGGGTAGGAATTGGGCATGCCGGAACACTGATTTCAGCCGTATTACTTTTGTTTAGACAAAAATGGCGAATGGCAATTAACCGTTCTGCGGAAGCCATGACAATATTTTCTGTTATACAAGCAGGACTTTTCCCAATCATACACATGGGTCGACCTTGGTTGGCTTATTGGGTATTGCCTATTCCAAATTCTTTTGGTTCTTTATGGGTGAATTTTAATTCTCCTTTACTTTGGGATGTGTTTGCAATATCTACTTATCTCTCTGTTTCCCTGGTATTCTGGTGGACAGGCTTGCTTCCAGATTTTGCAATGATTCGAGATCGCGCAGTACGACCTTTTCAGAAAAAGATTTACAGCTTGTTGAGTTTTGGATGGAGCGGAAGAGCGAAAGACTGGCAACGTTTTGAAGAAGTATCATTAGTACTTGCGGGTTTAGCAACTCCTTTGGTATTGTCAGTTCATACGATCGTATCGTTTGATTTTGCTACTTCAGTAATTCCAGGATGGCACACTACAATATTTCCTCCTTACTTTGTAGCGGGAGCAATATTCTCAGGTTTTGCGATGGTAAATACGCTTTTGATTATCATGCGTAAAGTTTCCAATTTAGAAAATTACATTACCGTACAGCATATAGAATTAATGAATATCGTGATCATGATTACGGGTTCTATAGTGGGAGTTGCTTACATTACCGAGCTTTTCATTGCTTGGTATTCAGGAGTAGAATACGAACAATACGCATTTTTGAATCGCGCCACAGGGCCTTATTGGTGGGCTTATTGGTCGATGATGACCTGTAATGTATTTTCACCTCAGTTTATGTGGTTTAAAAAATTGAGAACAAGCATTGTGTTTTCATTTATCATATCAATAGTAGTAAATATTGGGATGTGGTTTGAAAGATTTGTAATTATTGTAACCTCACTTCACAGGGATTATTTACCGTCTTCATGGACGATGTTTTCCCCGACATTTGTGGACATAGGTATCTTTATAGGAACAATTGGTTTTTTCTTTGTGTTATTTTTATTGTACTCCAGAACATTCCCAGTGATTGCTCAGGCAGAAGTAAAAACGATTTTAAAATCATCGGGTGAAAAATATAAAAAATTAAGAGAAGGCAAAAAATGAGCAATCAAGTAATACATGCGCTTTACGATGACGACGATGTGCTTTTAGCGGCAGTCAAAGACATACGTGCAGAAAAGCATCACATCGAAGAGGTTTATACCCCTTTTCCAGTCCATGGTTTGGACAAAGTACTGGGACTTGCAGATACCCGAATTTCAATCATGGCATTCATCTATGGTTGCATTGGTTTTTGTGTTTCCATATGGATGATGAATTACATAATGATAGAAGACTGGCCTCAAAATATTGGAGGAAAACCTAGTTTTTCTTACTTGGAAAACATGCCTGCATTCGTTCCAATTATGTTTGAATTAACAATATTTTTTGCAGCGCATTTAATGGTAATAACTTTCTATTTAAGAAGTAAGTTGTGGCCTTTTAAAGAAGCTGAAAACCCTAACCCTTTAACTACTGATGATAAGTTTTTGGTTGAGATTGAAATTCATAACAATGAAGAAGAACTCAAGACTTTATTGGAAAAGACAGGGGCAATTGAAATAACATTAACAGATAAAAAGGGATAAAATGAAAAACTATTTCTCTTTATTGATATTTATGATCGTGGCTTTGGTTATGCAATCTTGTTTTAACCCAGCCAAACCAAATTATCAATTTTTCCCTAACATGTATGAGCCTGTTGGATATGAGACTTATGCCGATTCTGATGCTTTTGCAAATGGAATTGAGGCACAAATTCCTGTAGATGGAACAGTAGCTAGAGGTTGGGAGCCTTATGATTATGCTGACACCAACGAAGGTTATGAAGATGCCAAACAAAATTTGTTATCTAGAATAGAAAAGACTCCTGAACATTTAGCAGAGGGAAAGGAATTGTACGGAATTTATTGTGCAGTTTGTCACGGATCTAAAGGAGATGGTCAAGGAATATTGATGACTAGAGAAAAATTTCTGGGGGTACCCAGTTATGCAGATCGTGAGATTACTCCTGGTAGTGTTTATCATGTTTTAATGTATGGTAAAAATGCAATGGGATCTCATGCAGGACAAGTAAACGCAATAGAACGCTGGCAAATCGCGCAACACGTGATGGAACTTCGTCAAAACTTGATTAAGAAATAATTTATTGAATCGCAGTATGTATACTTTTACAAATAAATTAAGAAACTTCTCCATCGTCTTTATGGTGGTTGGATTTTTAGGCTTGGTCTATGGTTTTCTTTCTATGCCCAGCACGGTTAAAGAAGCGCAAGCTATGGTTGCCGAAGTGCATCATGGTGACGAGCACCAGCAAGAAGCTGCTCATGGAGCAGATCATACAATGGATACCGACCAAGAAAACACTCATGGCGCTTCTCATGAAGACAACAGCCATGCAGATGACGCTCACGGAGAGCATTTGTTACACCAATTGCAAAATAAGCCTTGGGCTGCTTTGTATGTAGCTGCCTTTTTCTTTTTTATGATATCGTTGGGTGTATTGGCATTTTATGCAATACAAAGAGCAGCACAAGCAGGGTGGTCTCCTGCACTATATCGTGTCATGGAGGGAATAACAGGCTACCTTTTACCAGGAGCTCTTATTGTGTTTGTAATTCTTGTACTCTCTGGTCTTCACATGAATCATTTATTCATATGGATGGATCCTGAAGTCGTAGCTCATGATAAATTAATTGCTTCAAAAACAGGTTTTTTAAATGTTCCTTTTTTCTTAGCTCGTGCCTTATTTTATATAGCAGGATGGTCAACATACAGGTATTTTTCTAGAAAATTCTCTTTGGCGCAAGATCAAGCCAATGACATTTCAAATCACAAGAAAAACTTTAGAATCTCTGCAGGTTTCCTAGTTTTTTATATCGTTACTGAATCCATGATGTCTTGGGACTGGATCATGTCCATTGACCCGCACTGGTTCAGTACTTTGTTTGGATGGTATGTCTTTGCAAGCATGTTTGTTTCTGGAATCACAGCGATTGCTTTAGTTACAATCTACCTTAAATCAAAGGGATACCTAGAAAAGGTGAATGACAGTCACATTCATGATTTAGGAAAGTTTATGTTTGGTATCAGTGTCTTTTGGACCTATTTATGGTTTTCTCAATTTATGCTGATTTGGTATTCAAACATTCCAGAAGAAGTAACTTATTTCATTACTAGAATTGAGGATTACAACCTTCCGTTTTTTGGAATGTTGGTGATGAACTTTATATTTCCATTGTTACTCCTTATGAATAGTGATTATAAAAGAATTAATTATTTTATAGTAATGGCCGGAATAGTAATTCTTCTAGGACATTATATTGACATATTTAACATGATCATGCCATCAGCAGTTGGAGATCAATGGTTCATAGGGATTCCGGAAATAGGAGGATTTTTATTCTTCTTTGGCCTGTTTATTTACGTAGTATTCAAAGAAATTTCGAAAGCACCACTTCATGCAAAAGGAGATCCTTTCATGGGAGAGAGTGAACGTTTTCATTATTAAACAATAAATTGTAAGAAATAAATGACGGTTTTACTGACACTTACGGTTCTAGCATTAATTGCGATAGCCATTTGGCAAATCACAAAAATATTTGAATTGTCTCAAACGCCAAAAGTCAACACTCAGGTTGCGGATGACGATGACAATCAGCTTAATGGAAAGTTGATGTTTGCTTTTTTGATTTTCATCTATGCTTTGACACTATTTTCATTTTGGAAGTGGGGAGATGTTTTGCTTCCTGATGCTTCTTCCGAACATGGAGCTGATTATGATAATTTGATGTGGATTTCCTTTGCAATTATCTTTTTTGTTCAAACCATAACACAAGCATTACTCCATTATTTTGCCTATAAGTACCGTGGAGAAAAAGGTAAAAAAGCTTACTTCTATGCTGACAACGATAGACTAGAGGCCGTTTGGACCATCATTCCAGTTATCGTATTGGCAGGATTGATTCTCTATGGATTGTATACTTGGACAAACATTATGTCGGTGGAAGAAGATGAGGACTCACTTGTCATTGAGTTATACGCTCAGCAGTTCAACTGGAAAGCACGTTATTCTGGAGATGATGGTGTTTTAGGAGACGCAAATGTTCGTTTCTTACAAGACTTTGACGGTAAAAATCAAGTGGGAATTGACGCTACTGATCCAAATGGGTTTGATGATGTAGTTGTTCAAGAACTTCACTTGCCTGTGGGCAGAGAAGTTATTTTCAAAATGCGTTCTCAAGACGTACTTCACTCTGCATACATGCCTCACTTTAGAGCGCAAATTAATTGTGTTCCTGGAATGATCACCGAGTTTGCTTTTGTACCTGTTACGACAACAAGTGACATGAGACAAAATCCAGATGTTGTGGCCAAAGTCAAAAAAATCAATAAAATAAGAGTAGAGAATAGCAAAGCATTGGTTGCAAACGGAGAAGAGGCTTTAGAGCCTTATACTTTTGATTATTTATTGCTTTGTAATAAAATATGTGGTGCTTCACATTATAACATGCAAATGAAAATTATTGTTGAAACACCTGAAGAATTTGAAAAATGGATAGCTAATCAGCAAACTTTTGCTCAAGTAATTCAATAATTAATAAAATAAATAAAGGTTATGTCAACAGCAGCACAAGTACACGAAGAGGATCACGGACATCATCACAAAGAAACTTTTGTAACTAAATATATTTTTAGTCAAGATCATAAAATGATCTCCAAGCAGTATCTTATTACAGGGATTTTTATGGGTATCATTGGGATTGCAATGTCTTTGCTTTTTAGACTTCAACTGGCTTGGCCAGAGCAGCCAATGGGTGTGATGCAAGTCTTGTTAGGCAAGTGGGCTCCTGACGGTATAATGGATCCTAATGTATACCTCGCGTTGGTCACGATTCATGGAACCATCATGGTGTTTTTTGTTTTGACAGCAGGATTGAGTGGAACTTTTAGTAACCTTCTGATTCCACTTCAGATTGGGGCCAGAGATATGGCGTCTGGACTTTTAAATATGATTTCTTATTGGATGTTTTTCTTATCCAGTGTTATTATGGTTTGTTCTCTTTTTGTTGAAGCTGGACCTGCCGCTGCTGGTTGGACCATCTATCCTCCTCTGAGTGCCTTACCACAAGCACAACCCGGATCTGGTTTGGGAATGACACTTTGGTTGGTCTCTATGGCAATTTTCATTGCTTCCTCACTTTTGGGATCGTTAAATTACATTGTTACAGTCATTAATCTTAGAACTAAGGGAATGACCATGACGCGTTTGCCTTTAACAATTTGGGCATTTTTTGTTACCGCAATTATTGGTGTGGTTTCATTTCCAGTTTTGTTATCTGCGGCTTTATTATTAATAATGGACAGAAGTTTTGGTACTTCTTTCTTTCTGTCAGATATCTTTATTCAAGGAGAGGTTTTACATTATCAAGGTGGATCCCCCGTATTGTATGAACACTTGTTTTGGTTTCTTGGCCACCCAGAAGTATACATTGTATTACTACCGGCACTTGGAATTACTTCTGAAGTGATTGCAACGAATGCTCGTAAACCCATATTTGGATACCGTGCGATGGTTGCTTCAATTTTGGCCATTGCATTCTTGTCTACCATTGTTTGGGGACATCACATGTTTATCTCAGGAATGAATCCATTCTTAGGATCAGTATTTACATTTACAACTTTGCTTATTGCCATTCCCTCGGCTGTTAAAGCTTTTAATTATATCACAACATTGTGGAAAGGAAATCTTCAATTGAATCCGGCAATGCTCTTTTCAATCGGTTTGGTTTCTACCTTTATATCTGGAGGACTCACAGGAATAATATTGGGAGATAGCACGCTTGACATCAACGTGCATGACACCTATTTCGTAGTAGCGCACTTTCACTTAGTAATGGGTATCTCTGCTTTGTACGGATTTTTTGCAGGGGTTTATCATTGGTTCCCCAAAATGTTTGGTACGATGATGAACAAGAATCTCGGTTATGTTCATTTCTGGGTGACCGCAGTTTGTGCTTATGGTGTCTTTTTGCCAATGCACTTTATTGGGATGGCTGGTTTACCGAGACGATATTATACCAACACTGCATTTCCTTACTTTGACGATTTGGCCAATATCAATGTGGTTATCACTATTTTTGCTTTAGTTGCTGGAGCAGCACAATTGGTGTTCCTCTATAACTTTATTCACAGCATGTTCTACGGAAAAAAAGCTGAGATGAATCCTTGGAAATCCAATACTTTGGAGTGGACAGCTCCTGTTGAACACATGCACGGTAACTGGCCAGGTGAAATTCCTCACGTACACCGATGGGCATACGACTATTCTAAGCCAGGACATGAAGAAGATTTTGTTCCTCAAAATATTCCTTTGGAAGAAGGTGAAGAAGAATTACAGCATTAAGCATGAAATTTAATCCTAATCAAAAAGAAATCCTCCATTGGATCTCTTTTTAGTTATAGATAAACAACTAATTCTTAAAGATTGGACTTGAACAATCCTGAGTACTAACCACTTTAGTTGTTTCGAGTTGGTTTGGAGAGAAGTAAGGGATTCCCAATCCAAGCCCTCTAATGAGTATCCAAAGGCCAAAAAGAATAGTGACCCAAGGAAGAAGCCTTGAAAAATTAAACTTCAAATTTAATTTTAGTTTATTTAGGAACGCCAATGAAATGAGAATGGGTAAAGTCCCAAGTCCAAAAATGGCCATGTAGCTAAACCCTAATAAATAATTTTCGGTTAGAAGCGCTCCGCTTAATAATTCAAATCCAATTCCTGGAATAAAATTTGAAGCTGATTTATAGTTGATTTCTGTACTTAGTAAATAAGCTTTTAGGGTGTTGTCTGTTTTGTCTTTTCCACCTTGATAATAAGCTTCAGAAAGTATATTTAAGGGTTTTTTATTGTATGAAAAAGTGCCTCCTAATGTTTGACTGTATTTTATTTTTGAGTTTAAATTTGGATCGGATTGTAAACCATTATTTAAAAAAAGTAAACTCCAAACATGCGTGTCATTCGTTTTTTGAAACCAAGCATATTGTAATGCTTTATAGGTGTTTCCACTCAAAATATTCCCGACCACTGCTTCACCGTCTTGATTGTATGCAAGACCCAAATGAAGTTTATTATTATTTTTATGAAACCTAAAAATCAAGGCATCATGACTTCTAGCCTGCTGGGCCCAGCCTACGTTTCCGAACATTCGACTGTTATCATAGACCAATTCTTGCCGACCAATTTTTAAAGAATTATTTGGGGATATTTTCCAATTTACCCAAGCTTGATGCAACGCAATTCCGTTTTTATCGGCAGTATTAAGCTGGGGTACATCTCCCCAGACGCGAATGTTTTGAAAACTCGTATAAAAATCCAAATCTTTCGATTTGAAGTCTAGCTTAAAACGAGTTCTTTGAGAAATAAAATTAGCAGCTTCAACAGCTTCTGGAAAAGGTTGTTTGAATCCATGGCGATATTCAAATCGAGGTCGAAGCTCAGCCGTGACCTTAAGTTGAGCATGCACTAAGAAGTTAAAACACAAGAGACTAAAAAATAAAAACTTTTTCATTGGGGCTAAGGTTAAGAGTTCGAAATGTAGATTTTATTTTTAGGCTAAAAATTGATTTTTTGTAATACGGAAACTTTTTTTGTAATTTTAAAATAAAATTAAGCCCCTTTAATTTCTAACCACGACATTCTGTTTATGCTATATTGTATTGATTGCCCTTTTCATATTTCAGAAAATAAAAAATGTCTATTCCAAAAAAGACACATAGCGTTGAACCCTTTTTCTTTTAAAAAAGGAGAAGTGGTTTTTTCTGAAAACCAATCCTTATCTGGCGTTTTTTGTATTAAGGAAGGCACTGCTGTTATCTTAAAAACGTGCAGTAATGGAAAAGATCAAATCATTGAACTGCTCTCTCGGGGAACTTTACTTGGGATTAGGAGTTTACTCAGTAATGATAAAACCAACTTACAAGCCAAATCGTTGACTCCAATTTCTGGATGTTTTTTGGCAAAAGAAGATTTTTTCTTATTGCTGGCCAATGATCCTGACTTTTCACTTTTCATTTGCACCCAATTGGCCAGTTACATTAAAAAATCAGATGATCGTATTGTCACTATCGGTCAAAAAAGTATGAGGCAGCGTGTCGCTGAAATTTTGTTAGAACTACCCATCTATTTTAAAACGCAGAACAACGGCTTTGTTGATGTAAAATTGCGAAGAGAAGATTTGGCCAATATGATTGGTATTGCTTCGGAATCATTAATCCGAACACTCTCCTTTTTTCGCGAACAAGCATGGATAGAATTGAAGGGTAAAGAAATAAAAATAATAAATTCTAAAAAACTAGAACAGATTTCCCAAGGACACTACGTTTAAGAAAGTGTAAATTCTCTAGAATCGACTATCTTTGGAAGGATGAACGAAAACTTAGATCCAACCGACCATAATTTTTCTGAAGAACAACAGGACGTTGATAGAGCTTTACGTCCCATAAGTTTTGATGATTTTGCTGGTCAAGAAACAATATTGGAAAACCTCAAGGTTTTTGTTGCTGCTGCTAATCAGCGTGAGGAAGCATTAGATCACACCCTCTTTCACGGCCCTCCAGGTTTAGGGAAAACAACTTTGGCCTACATCCTGGCCAGTGAGCTTGAAGCAGGAATTAAGATGACCTCAGGGCCTGTTTTGGACAAGCCAGGAGATTTAGCAGGTTTGTTAACCAACCTTCAACCCCGTGACATACTCTTCATTGACGAAATACATCGCCTGAGTCCTATTGTAGAGGAGTATCTTTATTCTGCGATGGAGGATTATAAAATTGATATTATGATCGAAACGGGTCCCAATGCGCGTTCCGTTCAGATTAATCTAAACCCTTTTACACTGGTCGGAGCTACGACTCGCTCTGGATTGCTTACCGCCCCAATGCGGGCTCGTTTTGGCATTACGTGTAGATTAGAATACTATGACACCGAATTGCTCTCTACGATTGTAGAAAGAAGTTCGAACATACTTAAAGTTGCCATTTCCCCCGATGCAACTGTTGAGATTGCAGGCAGAAGCCGAGGAACTCCAAGGATTGCGAACGGATTACTCAGGAGGGTAAGAGACTTTGCTCAAATTAAAAGTGACGGTTCGATAGAAATGAAAATTACCAAATATGCTTTGGAGGCGCTTAATGTGGATGCCCATGGTCTAGACGATATGGACAATAAAATTTTAACCACATTAATAGATAAATTTAAGGGAGGTCCTGTTGGGATAACGACCCTTGCCACGGCAGTTTCAGAAAATGGAGAAACGATTGAGGAGGTTTATGAGCCTTTCTTAATTCAACAAGGATTTCTCGTCCGCACTCCAAGAGGAAGAGAAGTGACTGAACGAGCGTATATCCATCTCGGACGCGCAAAAAATAATCAGGGCGGATTGTTTTAAGTAAAAATCATTTAAATTGTAATGCAGCAAACTCATTAGAGCAGTAAATTTTCTTTGTGTTAAATGATTCAAAAATCTAAATATTCTTCAGCAATAAAAGCGGAAGCTAAACGCTTGGGTTTTCTTTCTTGTGGTATTTCAAAAGCTGAATTTTTAGAAGATGAAGCCCCTCGTTTAGAGGCATGGCTTAAGACCGAAAGAAACGGAAAAATGGGTTATATGGAAAATCATTTTGACAAGCGCCTCGATCCTCGTCTTTTGCTTCCAGGAGGGAAAAGTGTGATCTCTGTTTTGTTGAACTATTATTCTGACGATCAACAGCCAGAAGGGGCTCCAAAAATCTCTAAATATGCCTATGGAGCCGATTACCATTTTGTTATTAAGGAGAAGCTTAAGGAACTGTTTAGCTTTATCCACCAAGAAATAGGGGAGGTCAACGGAAGGGTTTTTGTTGACTCAGCACCAGTCATGGACCGGGCTTGGGCTGAAAAAAGCGGTTTGGGGTGGATTGGAAAAAACACCAATTTGATTACACAAAAAGTAGGCTCTTATTTTTTTATTGCAGAAATGATTTTGGACTTGGACTTGGAATATGACCTTCCTACCACAGACCATTGTGGCACCTGCACCGCCTGCATTGACGCCTGCCCAACTGAAGCGATTGTAGCCCCTTATCAACTCGATGCGACAAAATGTATTTCTTATTTAACGATCGAATTAAAGGATCAATTACCAACGGAGTTTCAAGAAAAAATGGACAATTGGGCTTTTGGATGTGATGTATGTCAAGACGTTTGTCCATGGAATCGCTTTTCTAAACAACACAATGAACCTCTGTTTAACTCCAAGCCTGAAATATTAAATTACTCTAAAAAAGATTGGGAGGAATTGACTTCAGAAACGTTCAATACAATTTTTAAAAATAGTGCAATAAGCAGAACAAAATATGAGGGGTTAAAAAGGAATATTGATTTTTTAAAGCAATAAGGTCAAAATAAGTTTTACTAAATTTACTCTTTCTTAACTTCAACTGGTTTTATTATGAAAATTCCGAATCTATTATTAACGCTTTTATTTCTTAGTGTAACTTTTGTTGGTTGTGAGAATAAATATTCCCCAATAGAAATCACATCGAATGATTTTCATGATGCCCAAGACCAACTCACTTCTGTTATGGTGCATGACATCTTTTCCCCTCCTGTCGCCAGTCGGATTTATGTCTATTCTAATATTGCTTCCCATGAAATATTGGCACAAGAACAGCAGAATGATTATAAGAGCTTAAAAGGGATGTTAAGAGATTTTAAAGGAATTTCAAAATCAAAAGATACGCTTGTGAATCATAAGTTAGCAGCTCTTATTGCATTTTTAGAAGTTGGTAAAAGTCTCATTTTTTCTCAGCAAATGATTACGGAATATGAAGAAAAATTATTTTATAATTGGGAAAAAATAAATCCGAAAGTCTATTTAGCATCCAAGGTTTATGCAGAAAAAGTATCAGATGAAATCAGGTTGTGGTACAAATCTGACAACTATAATGAATCAAGGACTTACCCAAAATTTGCAGTAGTTTATGACAGCCCTTCTCGATGGCAACCGACCCCTCCAGACTACATGGACGGAATTGAACCTCACTGGAGTAAAATCAGACCTTTTGTGATTGAAAGTGCTGCACAATTTCAACCAGAACCCCCCCCTGCTTTTTCAATGGATCCGGACTCTGAGTTTTATAAAGAACTTCAAGAAGTTTACAAAATAGTAAAAGAAATTCAAAACAATGAGAACGAGGATGAGCGAAAGGAAATCGCAAAGTTTTGGGATTGCAATCCTTATGTCTCAACTCATAAAGGGCATGTGATGTTCGCTTTAAAAAAAATAAGCCCCGGAGCACACTGGATTGGCATTACAAAAATTGTTTCCAGAAATTTAAATGCTGATGTATATAAAACAGTAGCTGCCTACACCAAAACTTCTATTGCAATTGCAGATGCATTCATCAGTTGTTGGGATGAGAAATACAGAAGCAATTTAATACGCCCCGAAACATTAATCAATCAGACAATTGATGAAAACTGGTATCCTGTTCTTCAAACACCTCCTTTTCCTGAATATACCAGTGGTCACTCCGTAGTTTCTGGTGCGGCTTCGGTTGCTTTGACGGATTTTTTTGGAGATAATATTTCTTTTGATGACGACACAGAATTGGTTTACGATCTTCCAATAAGAAGCTTTAAGTCTTTCAATCATGCGGCTGAGGAAGCTGCAATTAGTAGGTTATACGGAGGGATCCATTACAGAAAAGCAATAGTGGAGGGTTTAAGACAAGGCAGGGAACTTGGAAATTTTGTAAGTAAGAAACTGGCCATAGAACCCAATTAATTCTCAAGAAGGACATCTAATATTTCTCCTCTTATTCCAAGACTGTAAATTGCTTTTTGCGCTCTTGTTGGAAAAACGCGATTAGAGAGAAAGATCATAAAACTATTGTGGGTCGGATTGATCCAAACAAATGTTCCTGTAAATCCACTGTGACCATAACTTTCAGGGGAACAAATTTCAGAGGGATAAGGCGAAGAGTCAGCATCTAAGCTGGGTTTGTCAAAGCCTAATCCACGTCGATTTTCAGAGGCTGGATAGGCCTGTGAGCTAAATAATTCTATTGTCTCAGCTTTTAAATATTCCTTGCCCTTATAAGTTCCTTTATTCAAAAGCATTTGAAGGATTTTTGAAAGAGACTTTGCATCAGAAAAAAGGCCTGCATTCCCAGAAACCCCACCCATAAGTCCTGCAGCTTCGTCATGTACCCATCCTTTTACAAGAGTTTTTCTAAACAAGGAATCTTTTTCAGTAGGAACGATTTCTTCCTGTTTAAACTTAAGACTTGGGTTGAAAGTAAGTCTTTTGGCTTCCAAGGGCTGGAAGAAATGAGTATCTAAAAATGCATCAAAAGATAAGCCACTTAGATTTTTGACCAGTTCAGGCAACAAGAAAAACCACAAACCAGAATAGCGATATTTTCCAATATTTTCTACTGGAGTTTTTTTAATCCTCTGCATGATTTTCCTTTGGTAGTTTTTAAAAATATAAAGGGAATCACTTAATGCATAGGGGTAGCGATTACTTTTTTTATTGGAAAGCGTTCTGGATTTGAACTTCCCATTTTTTCTGAAAACCGTATTTTGATGCGTGATATAGGGCGACCACCCTGCTTGATGCGCTAGAACTTCTCTAAAAGTGGTGTTTTTTTTATTACTCCTTTTTGTAAGAGGCATATATTCAGACACTTTTTGATCCAAATCAATACCATACAATTCATAGAGTTTCATAAAAGCCAATGTGCTTCCAATGATTTTTGTAACGGAAGCCAAATCATACAAATCGCTTTTAGCTACAGGAGTGATCGAGTCATAGGTATGAAAACCATAGGCTTCAAATAACTTTATGCTATCATCTTTAAAAAGCAAAACTTGTGCTCCAGGAAAAGCTTTTTCTCGGATACCCATCTGAATGATCGAATCTACTTTCTCTGCAAGCAACTCATCAGAGGGGTTTTTTTGTGAATTTTGCCCAGTTATAAATTGCGTAAAAATTAAATTGAAAATTAAAAAAGATGTTGAAATTGTTTTTTTCATTTTTAAAACAATTTATTCTACTTCAACAATCATTTCGATTTCTACAGCAATGTTAAAAGGAAGCGAAGCCATTCCTACTGCAGCACGAGCATGTTTTCCTCGGTCTCCAAAGACTTCAACCATCAAATCCGAATAACCATTAATAACTTTTGGATGGTCATTGAAATCAGAGGAGGCATTAACCATTCCCAAAACTTTAACAATTCTTTTGACTTTACTTAAATCTCCTATGGCGGATTTTAAAATAGCAATTTGATTGATGCCAGTAAGTCGTGCAGCCTCATAACCCTCTTCAATGGTAAGGTTTTCCCCTAATTTTCCGGTTATGAATTTTCCGTCACTTTTTAATGGACCGTTGCCTGATAGAAAAAGAAGGTTGCCCACTTTTACAGCATTCACAAAATTGGCAACAGGAGCAGCAGGACTTGGCAAATCAATGCCAAGCTCTTTTAACTTTGCTTCTGGATCAAAAACCTCTTTCGCTTCAGAATTAGAAGGCGACTCTTTTTGAACAGGACTGCTACACGACAATAGAATTAAATTGATAAGTAGAAATCCAACAGTTAATTTTTTATTCATAATTCTAAGTTGCTGATGAAAGGATTTCATTGATTCTTGTTGCAACGACGCGCTCTTGACCAGGAACCATCATCCATGTGGTTATTCCAACGGTACTGTTATCTCCAACAGTTTGTATCGAGGGGTGACCATTTTTTAGTTGATCACGGACTTCATTTGGTGTTATTTTAACCAAATTCTGATTCCATCGAATTCTTAAACTAGGAACGTGGTTTGCATATTTAGGAACATGAACCTCTGTTTCCACTCCTTTGATTTTCAATGCACTGTCACTGATTAATTTTATTTGAGCTTCCCACATTGCCCATTCGGCTTTATGATCTTTTTGCAAATACAACTCAAGAGCAGCAAGCATTCCAAGGACTTCTTCCTTATTTACTTTCATTCCTCGTCCAATGGTTTCACCTCTCGGGGGAGTATGCATTCTTGCAGCTTCAATATATTTTCTTTTTCCCAAAAGCAGACCAGCACTTTGAGGCCCACGAATTCCTTTTCCTCCGGAAAAGGCAACCAAATCAAATCCCATTTTAGTAAATTTAAAAAGGTTTTCAACAGGAGGCACATCGGCAGCACAATCGATAAAAGTAGGGATGTTGTATTTTTTACCAAGCGCAATAAATTCTTCCCATTTGATAGCTCCTTGATCCGTATGTGCATTAAGAAACCACAGCATGGCTGTGTTTTTATTAATTGCTTTTTCTAAATCTCTAGCAGTTTTTATTTTAACAACTTTTGCACCAACATTTGTAAGCGCTTGTGCATATCCAATTGTGTGTGATTCTTGAATAATCACTTCATTTTTCATGCCTTCCGTATTAGGAAGTTGTTTGACTTTCTTGGGATCCATACCAGTAAGAATCCCGGCCATTCCTATGCTCATGGCACCAAAACAACCAGAAGATACTGTAGCGTATTCACATTCCAATAACTCGGCAATTCTTTCTCCAACTTTATCTTGTAATTCATCGAGGTTTACATACTCAGTGGTGCCATAACTTATGGCGTCAGTGACCTCCTTGGGCATTAACGATCCGGTCATGGAAGTGTAAGTTCCTGCGGCATTAATAAAGGTTCTTAGTCCTAATTCTTTAAAGAAATCTCTTCGAACACTTGAAACGATAGCTGCAGAACTAGGATTTGCTGCTAGTGAATTAGCGCCCAAAAAGCTTCCTATAAAAGGAAGGGTTGCTAATGATTTTAATGCTTTTCTTCTATTAATCATGATTGTTGATTTTAAATTAATCTACTGCTGCGATGCAGTCCATTTCTACTAACGAGTTTCCTGGAACACCGCCATAGGTTGCAACAGTTGTCCTTACAGGAGGGTTTTTTCCAAAACGACCTCTGAAAACTTCATTCATTCCTTTGTAGTCTGCCAAATCAGCAAGGTATACATTCACTTTAAGCACTTGCTCCATCGAAGATCCATTACGCTCTAATCCCTTTTGAAGCTCTTTCAAAACATGGTCTGTATGTGATTTGATGTCACCATCGAAATGAGCACCTTTTCCTGCGATATAAAGAGTGTTTCCATGTCTTACTGCTCCAGAAAACAGAGGAATATCTTGATCATTAACGATTTCGCCTACGACTTTATTTTTAGTTTTAGGTATGGCTGCTTTTACAGTTCCGACACCAAGAAGGGCTGCAAAACCCATTCCTATTTTCTTCAGTGAAGATCTTCTTTGTTCATTGTGTTCCATTTTTGTTTTATTTATTTATTAAACTGATATTACCACATTCTTTTTTTAATCAACTCTTGTATTTGGTCTTTGGGAACAGGAAGTTCATCCATGTGATCCCTAATCCATTTTGAAAAATCTTTTTCAATTTCATCTGACCATTTATTGTCGATCTGTCCTGGAGTATACTTCCCTTCTTTAAGACGCGAGATGCCAAATAAATCTCTAAGTCTAACTACTTCGGAGGTGATGACTACTTGCTCAGCCAAATGAGCGGGGATGAAAATTACGCCCTCTTTTTTGGCGAGTACCACATCTCCGGGCATGACGCTTGCGGCTCCAATTCTGATGGGTTCATTGATGCTGTATAACATCACTTCGGTTAGAAACGAAGGGTGCCAAGCTCTCACGAAGGCATTGAATCCTTCGATTTGTGAAAGCCCTTCCATGTCTCTGCTGGAGGCATCAAAGACAACACCCGTTTTGGTTTTTGCATAAATCGAATTCCCTAAATTATCTCCAATTAAAGTTCCATCTACTATTTTACCAAAACCATCGGCGACATAGACGTCGTTTTCTACCAAACGATCAATCGGCCAGGAATTTGTATTTCCTATCTCTCCTTCTTTAAGTCCTTTTTCTTTGATTTGGTTTGCGATATCGGGACGATTGGGCATGTACTGAACCGTGAGTGCTCTTCCAACGACGGTGACATCATTGTGGAGGGGTTGCCATCCACCATCAAACTGATTGTGATAGCCTTCATTCCTTAAAACTCCCCAGGCTTCCTCAATACTAACTTTTTTCATGCGCATAAGCACATCAGTAGCAACTTTAGGTCTCCCATCTTCAAAACGTTCTCCTTCCCATTGGTGGGTTAAGAATTTCATTTCTTCAACACTCAAGCTTTGAGCAATTGCAGAATAAAAATAAATTGAACCGATAAAAACGAAAGAGAATTGAATTAATTTTTTAAGCATATTTATATTATTTTTTTGTTTTTTCTTTAGGGTCTTTGTCTCTCCACCAAGTGGCCAATGAGGAACCGGAAATATTCATCCAAGGTCCAAAAACGGCAGGGGCGAGTCCTACGGTTGATACTTTACCCATTTCCAGAGCAATTCCTGAGGCCAATCCCCCGTTTTGCATTCCGACTTCAAGTGCGATTGTTCGGCAGTCTTGCTCTTTCATTTTTAGTAGACGACAACTCCAGTAGCCAAGCAAATACCCCATCAAATTATGAATAATTGCAGCGACAACTAGCAACAAACCAATGGACAACAGAGAATCTCTCCCTGCGGCGGTTATAATCATTATTATTAAGGCGATCGCACTCATCGAAACAATTGGCATGGCTTTGTCTAACCATTTTGCTTTTCCGTGAAAAAAATGATTAAAAACTAATCCCAACACAACGGGAAGAATTACCATTTTAAAAATACTAAGCATCATTGCATAAAAATCTATAGGGACAAAAGACCCAGCCAAATATTTCATCAATAGCGGAGTCATGAAAGGGGCAACCATTGTGGCCACTGCTGTTAAAGTCACCGAAAGCGCTACGTTTGCTTTGGCCAAATAGGCCATGACATTAGAAGCCAATCCGCTTGGAGAGGATCCTATTAACACAACTCCCGCAGCTATTTCTGGGGGAAAATTAAAAAGGGTTGCAAGTCCAAATCCTAATACGGGCATTATGCTGAACTGACAGACCAAACCGATTAAAACTCCTTTGGGCATTTTAATAACACCGTAAAAATCATTAAAGCTCATGGCTGTTCCCATACCAAACATTATAATTTGAAGTAGTGGAACAATGAGTTTTTTAAATTGAAAACCACCAATTTGAACTAAGGATTGAGGATAGTACATCGAGAGACTAACAGCAGCAAAAATTAAAACAGTAAAGGAAAATCCTTTCCATTTTTTTGTACTTCTCATCCCCAATGCTAAAAGTAATAATGACAGAATCAAGAAGGGTCCAGCGGTTTCGGTTTTCCCATTTAATATCAAAATTAGGGTCACCAAAAACGATGCACCAGACAGTTTAAAGAAATATTTAAAAAGTTGTTTCATAATTGTTTCCAATTTTCGCTTGCTAAACCATTAAGGTCATAAACGACCTTACCTTCTCTCAGGGTAAGTTCACATTCTAATTTTTGATTTCCCTTCATTTTTTTTCCTTGTGTATCAATAAATCCAAAATCTCCCTCTCTTAGATTTAAAAGTGTTACATCAGCCACCGCACCAACAGACAAATGTCCTAAGTCTGTTCTCTTGATGTATTTAGCTGGATCCCATGTGGTACTTCGAATTACTTCTTGAGTGGAAAGCCCAATGTTTAAGAATTTGGACATAACATTAACGATGTCTTTCATTCCACCATTCATACTTCCCGTATGAAGATCTGTGCTTATAGAATTTGGTTTTAAACCTTGCTTAACGGCTGGCACTGCTTGCTCAAAAAGAAAACTTCCACCCCCATGACCAACGTCAAAAACAATTCCTTTTTTTTGTGCTTCAAAAACATAATCCCTCACTTTTCCGTTTTCATCCACAATCGGAGTTCTTCCATTCACATGGGCGTAAGCATGAGTAAAAATATCACCTGGCCTTAATTTTTCTAATAATAATTTTTTTAGGGGTAGCTCTGGTTCACTTCCTCCAAAATCAATTATAACAGGAAGACCCGCAAGTTCTCCAGCTTGAACAACCCTGTCCGTTGGTGTCCAGTCGAAACCATGATAGTGCGCCAGTTTAAAACCTACAATATGCTGAGGGTATTGCCGCGCGACCATGGCAGCAAGTTTTGGATCCATGTCCACAATATTTTGTTCAAAAGGCCCACCGCTCATTCCTGCTCCAACAATATTGAGAAAGGATAAAACCCTAGTTTTTGACCGATCAATTACTTGTTCTTTAAAAGTTTTAAAGTTTCGCCAGCCTGCATCTCCACAATCAACAAGGGTGGTTACTCCGACTCTGAAAGTAAATCCGTCGGGGGGTAAGGAAGCAAAACTGTTACTTAAATACCTGTCAGGAATGGTTCCGTGGAAATTGTGACTGTGAATGTCGATCAGTCCCGGACTCACCATAAGGCCTTTGGCATCAATAACTTTTTTAGCAAGTTTGGCAGAAATATTTTTTTCTACAGCGGCAATTTTTCCTTGACTTATGGCCACATCCATAACCTGGTCAATGTTGTTTTTTGAATCAATCAAATGCCCATTTTTAATCAACAAATCATAGGATTGCCCTTTTAATATTAAACTAAAAAGTAAGAGTGGACAGATTAATAAAATGACTTTAACTTTTTTCATAATGTTACTTTTTTTAGTGCTATTTTTTTTCAGAACTTATATTTTCTTTTCTAATTTTTTCAACTTCTTCTGCAGTCACGTTGCTTGACTTATTTCCAAAATTTGTTCTAATATAAGATAAAACGTCTGCAATTTGATCATCACTTAAAAATGAATGTTGCGGCATTAGTCCGTCATAAGTCTCTCCATTGACTTCAATCGCGCCTTCCATTCCATTTAAGATTATCTTAACCAATCGTTCTTTATCCCCTGTCACCCAGTCAGTACCCCCTAGTGGAGGAAACCTTCCAGAAGTCCCCATTCCATTGCTTTGGTGACAAGCCATACAGTATTGATTGTATGTTTTTTGGCCTATTTTTGAATCTTCTGGTTCAATTCGATCTTTTATGATATCGGGCGTTCGGATGTGACTCATAGATTTTCTTTCTTCCATTGCGACCAACTCTTTTTCACCAAAACTCTCTCGGTCCCCCTTAAATTGAACCCTCCAAATTTTACCTTTTTCGGTTTCAGACAAATACATTGTTCCGTCTGGAGCGAAAGCAATTCCCATCGGACGGTACATCGCATCTCGCGTGTTGACAATGGGGTCGATCTGTGCAAAACCATCTGCAAAAATTTCATATTCACCAGAAGGTTTTCCGTTCTTAAAAGGAACAAATCCAATAAAATAACTTGATTGGGGGTATGGAGCACGATTTGTAGAACCATGAAACCCAATAAATGCCCCGTTTTTATACCTTTCAGGAAAAGCATCTCCTTCGTAAAAAACCAAGTCGTTGGGGGCCCAATGTCCTGGAAACCCGACAACAGGGTCTTTGTAATCAGCACATCGGCCAATGATGTTTCCATCTCCTCCGTATTCAGGGGCCAATACTTTTTTTCCTTGCATTTGATCGTAATAGCAATAAGGCCAACCGAAGTGATCTCCTTTTTCAATTTTTACAAATTCTTCAGAAGGAAGTAATGCACTTTCCCATTGACTGAAATGATTGGGCCACAGTCTTGTTAGGTCATCCCTGCCATGAACAACTGAATAGAGGTGATTGTCGTCATTGTTCCAATCCAAAGCAACGATACTTCTCAAGCCACTTGCGTATTTTTCTCCATCATGTTGCGTTTGTCCAATTTTTTCTGCGTCAAAACGCCAAATACCCCCATGGTCTTTAAGTAATGGGCAAGGGTCCTGACCCGGAACCATTGGGGTTCTTTTTGGATTTTGACAAGCGTTATTTGGCGCTCCAAAAGGAACATAAATATTTCCATCGTTGTCAAAGGCAATTGGCTTTCCGATATGTTCGTGAGATCCATGAGCATGATCATCATGTACGATGATCTCCGCATCCCCAGTGGGAACAAGCTTGTCTGGATCTAATTTATATCTATAAACAGTTAGTTGTGAACTAAAATAAAGATAGCCCTTGTAAATTCTAGCAGCAGTAGAGTAACTTCCTCTTTGGGGGATGTGGTAACTGCCAAACTTTACAAGAGAATCAACGATCCCATCTTTGTTAGCATCTCTAATCGCAGCGAGAACTCCCGCTTCACTCGATCTTTTGAATTTGACATACAAATCACCGTTATCGTTAACGGTCATGTGTCTGACCGTTTCCGCTATGCTGTCTACATAAACGGTCGAAACAAATCCCTCTGGAAGAAAAAGCTCCCCAGTATTACTTTTTTTCTGACAACCAAATAAAGTTATAAATAACACCAATACAGGCACAATCCAAATTGTTTTATAAAAACTCATGTTCATCTTCAAATATATAGTTTTCATTTAAAATTTAAAGTTCCAAAAAACTCAGGGCGATGAAAATCAGGATTTTCAGTTTTAACAGGATTCCAACTTAAATAATGTGGCTTAGTGGTGTCGTCACCACATTTGTAAAAGTTTGCATTTGCGATTAGGTTTGAAAAGTTAAACCCTTCATTGTAGGTAAAAATAGTAGCGGGAATTACAATCACCATTTCCCATTCAAATTTTCCTGATTTTTCTTCAAAAGGTTGATCTCCCATTGTTGACCAGGTTTTGATTTCGTCAATTATTTTTTCTTTAGGGATAAAATTTCGAGTGCTACGAGCTGGGCCATAAGCCAAATGAGTCGTTCCGATACAATTAAACTCAAAATTATAATAGTTGCCATCTCTCATAGGGTCAATGAAAAACTCAACACAACTGTCGCGGTGGGTGGCGCTATTGGGTTCAGATCGTTTGGCCAAAGGATGATTTTCTTTAACATAAAACTTGATAAACAACAAACTATCATCGTGTGCAATTCTAAAATCTACTTGAGGTTTATAGGGGAACTTGTTCCATTCAAGCCAACTAATAGTATTTAGTGCGGTCTTTTTTTCTATGGCATTTGAAATGCTTTCAAAACTTAAAGTATCTTTTACAAAGACCTTGGATACTTCAAGTGCTTTTGTTTTTTCATTCATGTTTGAGCAACCCATAAGAAAAACAAAAATAATTACGTTTAGAGATTTCGATTTCATATATTGTTAAAACTAACTTATTTTTAAGAAAACAAGTAACTTTGAGCAATGAAAAATAATATTTTTAAATTTTTGGGTGGTTTATTTTTAATTTCAACCCTTTCTTGTTCTGATCCTGAAGTGCTATATCAAGCAATCGATTTTGTTTTTGTAGGCGAATATACTCAGGGTCTTGAAGGACCAGCGGTTGACCAAAATGGGAACCTCTATTTCGTAAACCCGACGCATTCAGGTTCTGTAGGCAAAATTGACATTGAGGGAAAATTCGATTTATTTATTGAGCATTTGCCAGAAGGAAGCACCGCAAATGGCATTAGGTTTGGCGAAGATCAAGAAATGTTTTTAGCAGATTATACTGGACATAACATTTTAAGTGTTGATCTAGAAACAAAAGTAGTAACTGTTTTTGCTCATGATTCTTTATTAAACCAGCCGAATGATTTGGCGATTTGTTGTAACAATAGAATGTATGCATCTGATCCGAATTGGAAAAACAGTACAGGAAATATATGGAAAGTTGAAAATGGCGTTTTTGAATTATTAGACAGTAAAATGGGAACAACCAATGGAATTGAAGTCAGTCCTGACGAAAAAACACTTTACGTTAATGAAAGTGTTCAGAGAAAAGTTTGGGCATTCGACATTGACAGTCAAGGCAATATTTCAAATAAAAAGCTTTTTCATCAGTTTGAAGATTTTGGGATGGATGGTATGCGATGTGATCAAAACGGTAACCTTTATATAACCCGTCACGGGAAAGGAACTGTCGTCAAATTGTCTTCACAAGGAGTACTTCTCAAAGAAATAAAGCTCAAAGGCAAAAAACCTTCCAACATCGCCTTTGGAGGAAAAGATGGAAGAACAGCCTATATTACTTTACAAGACAGGGGCTATATTGAATCTTTTCGAGTAGAAGTTCCAGGGAGAGCTTTTAGTGTCAATTAATGTTAAAGAAAGAGAGGATATCTTTAATGAAAATTTTATTCCATTTTAAATCATTGTTTTCAAAATAAAACTTTATTAATTCTTTGGTTACTTGATGATTTCCATTTTTGGATTCGATTAACTGTTCGATAAAATTCATTGCAGACTCTTTCCCTTCTACTTCTTGTATTGCATAAATCCCTAACAAATGTTGCTTAGATAGTTTGAACAATTGTTTTTTAGAATATTCAGCAATTTCAATAAGTTCTGCTTTTGCCAAAGCATTTTTATTTTGATCGGTGTAAGCAAACCCCATAAGGAAACGCTGAATTCTTTCTTCAGGATCGAATGGTTTTCCGGCGCCTAGGCTTTCAGGCCAAAGCAATGATTCCTTGAGTCTTTCTAATGCTTTTTTATTATTATCACTCATTAGATTTAGTGAAGCAGATCCAATATAAGCTTTGGTATATATTTCCCTCCCTTCAGTTGAATGCTCGTAGGGTAGAATCTTTAAGTCTTTGAGAAGGTCAATACTTTTTTCAAATTTACCAGAGGCATTGAAGGTCTTAGCTAAAAGCATCCCAGCAAAATAATTCTCTTTATCATTTTTAAATGTTCGGCTGATTATTTTTTCAGCTTCAGCAAAATTTCCATTACTGTATTTATCCTCTGCCAAGGAGTAAGCATACCGCCAATTTTTAGGCTCTTTGGCATAGGCATTTTCTAAATCATTAACATAGGAAGATATTTTCTGTTCCTTAAAAAATGTTCCTCTGATATAATAAAATAGCGGGTCATCAGGAGCCTCCCCCAAGTCTTTAAAGACCTTGATGCCTTCCTGGGTTTGATTTAGACCAACGAGATTCAATCCCAGAAGGTATTTTGATTTCCATGAAGTGTTGTTTTTTACAACCCAACGCATTAAATCAACAGTTTCATTTCTATAGGGAAAAATAAAGGCGATGGATTGATTCATGATATAGGAAAGAGCGGCAGTATCCTTAGAAATAAATGATATCCAAAGTTCATTTAGCATGTGCTTAGGACCCGTTTTTAGGACATTGATTGCTTCAGAGTCCATCCCTCGATTATGATAGAAAAGCGCCAACTCTAAAAAAGTTTGATGGGGAAACTCAGACCGGTGGGAATTTTTCACCACCTCGGCAGAAGTTTTTCCTAATAAAAACCTTTCAAATGAAATCAGATGATGAAGCGGATCCAGCAGTTCAAGTTCATTTAAGGTACTCATAGCATTTTCGGATTCTCCGAGCTTTCTCTGGATGATTGCTTTTTGAGCAAGTGCATTGACATTATCTTGATTGTATCTGAGAGCAATTTTATTGTAATGCATGGCATCCATAAAGCTCTGTTCTTCAAGTAAGATCTGAGCCAGTATTGCATTAGAGGCCGAGCGGTATTTGATTGATCTTGCAGCCCAGCCCAAATGTTCTTTTGCATTGAGCAAATCATTATTAGCAAAAAAGGCTATCCCAGCGATATAGTTAAGGCCATTGTGATAGGTGTCAATTTGTAAGCCTTTTGAAGCCATAGCGATGGCTTTTTCATATCGTCCATTTCTATGGTGGAGCATGGCCAGTTCTGTTCTCGCCTCTAAGTGTAATGGATTGTCTTCTAGAACTTCAAGGAGTAAGGTCGAAGCAGTTGAAAAATCTCTGAAACGTTGCGCATCTTTAGCATCCAAGAATTTTTTCTCAGAAGAATTGTTATTGACAACCTCAAGAGCAGTTTTAAAATCTCTTTTTATAAGGTCTGGATTTGATTTATAGTTAAGTCTTAAAGCTTTAACGTTTATCGAAAAATGACCCTTTTGTTTTTTAAATCCAAAGGTGTAAACTCCGTTTGGGACAGTGCTAAAATCTTTCTCAGATATATCGTTAGCGTAGGATAATAATAATTTAGATTGACTTTCTTTAAATGCATTTATTTTAATAAAAATACTATCAGAGCTTTCTTCAATGTTCAATGCCGCCCACTCAGAAGCTTCTTTTAAACCTCCGATATCTTTGATTGGAAACCAAGCTTCAGTCCACATATCAGAAAGGTGTGGCTCAAAGCTGGCCTGACTGATTGGATTCTCTTCTCCAGGAGAATATTGCACAAAAAGTCTTCCGGCTTGATATTCTATGTATTGCCCGTCATTATCTGTAAGTAGGTCTTCCCATATCCCTCCTGCGCGGGAGAGGTTCCACAGCCATAGTTTTTGACCCGGTATTTCATCATACCTACCCCAGTGTCCAAATCCAATATTTGAATCTTTATAATAACCCCCAAAAAAATCATTGTATTCACCTATTATATGGTAAGACTTGCTAGGGCCAAAATGATTTTGATTGTAATGAGAGAGATTACGATTTTGTGGATCACGCGGCCAAGACTTTGCTTTGCCACCATGGGTTAAGAATTGATCTCCAGGAGTATAAAAGACAAGATCTTCCTTAGCCGCTGCCGCTGCCGTCATCCAATTGTAATAGGACTGCTCAACATCAGTGGGATTGTACCATATAGCTTTTGTTGTAAAAACACTCTGATTGGGAGAGACAGTGATTTTCACTCTCCATTGCGTTCTAGAAGGTAAGTCAATCCCTCCGACAGTACATTCTATTGCTCCGTTTTCAAGTTCTGTTGTTTTGTAGTCTACAGGAGTTGCAGTACCTGGGTGATGACCAATAATGCCAAAATTGAATTCTATACCACCAGAAACCCAAGGTCCCCTCATAGCTATGTTTCTAAATTTTGCTACTTCATTTTTATAGAGAAACTCATTTCCATTACTTTTGTCTATTGCCCCTAAAACTTTGCCGCCAACTTCTGGAAGAATACTTACTTCAATCCATTGGTTTTCAATTTTAATGACTTTAAAAGGCTTTTCTTTTTTTTGAAAGTCATAACCTTGAAACTTATAATAAGGATAGATTTTAGAGTTAAAAGTAAATGAGGGCAGTGGATTAGGATCTCCAAAACTATAGGTTGGAAGTGATTGAATAGTTTCTGTTATTTTGTTTTCTTGACTTATAACAAGGGTTTGAAACATGCATGTGCTTAGTAACAAGAAAATTTTTAAATTATTTGACATTGCTAAAAGGTTGATTTTTTATATCTTAAATGTATGTAAAAAAAAACAAGAATATATTCGATTAAGAAACACAAAATTTTTCAACAGTCAGGTCAGGTTTAATTTCACTTAAATTTCTTTAGCATTAATTTAGGAAATTTTTTTAACATCTGTCTCTTATACACATCTCCGAGCCCACGAGACCTCTCTACATCTC
>CAJXQS010000010.1:0-74571 GCA_913058385.1 uncultured Flavobacteriaceae bacterium | reverse complement strand
CGAGATGTAGAGAGGTCTCGTGGGCTCGGAGATGTGTATAAGAGACAGCCCTAGAACAATCCCTTGAATTTATAAATAAAAATGGTGGGTTTTAATTCTATTAAAAATGAAAACAAAAAAACTAACAGTCGGGCAAGCAACAATTGAGTTTTTAAAAAATCAGTATGTTGAACGCGATGGTCATCAACAGAAATTTTTTGCAGGGTGCTTTGGAATTTTAGGACACGGTAATGTTGCGGGTATTGGTCAAGCCCTTCATCAAAATACTGATTTTCCATTTTATGTCGCCAGAAACGAGCAAGCGATGGTGCACACCGCCGCTGCTTATGCCAAAGTCAAAAACCGCTTGCAGACTTTTGTTTGTACAACCTCGATCGGCCCTGGGGCTACAAACATGATAACGGGGGCAGCAGCGGCGACTATCAATAGGATTCCAGTACTTTTAATTCCTGGAGATATTTTTGCTACGAGACAAGTAGCTCCCGTACTGCAACAATTGGAATCTAATTTAACCCAGGACATCTCTGTCAATGATTGTTTTAAACCCGTTTCAAAATATTGGGACAGAATCAATCGTCCAGAGCAACTTATTACTGCCTTGCCAGAAATAATGCGGGTGCTAACCTCCCCTGCTGAAACAGGTGCGGTTACCGTGTGTATCCCTCAAGACGTTCAGGCGGAATCTTTTGATTTTCCTGTTGAATTGTTTAAAAAACGTGTCTGGAATATCAGCAGAAATATGCCCGATCAAAATATACTTTCCAAAGCAATTGCGATGATCAATGAAAGTAAAAAACCATTAATTGTTTCGGGTGGAGGGACGATCTATAGCGGGGCAACAAAAACACTGAAATCGTTTGTCAATAGAACCGGAATTCCTGTCGTAGAAACATTTGCTGGCAAAGGATCTTTAAATTATGATGAACCTCAAAACCTAGGTGCTGCTGGAGTCACGGGTACCCCTGGAGCCATCGAAATTGCAAATGATGCGGATTTGGTGATTGGTATTGGAACAAGATATTCGGATTTTACGACCATTTCAAAATCTGCTTTCCAAAATCCAAATGTAAAGTTCATTAATATTAATGTTACAGAATTTGATTCCTTTAAGCACAGCGCACTCCCATTGGTAGGGGATGCGAAATCTATTTTAGAAGTGATAGATGCGCGTTTGTCTTCCTTTAAAGTTGATAAAAACTATTCAGATAAAATCATCTCATTTAACAAGAGCTGGGATCAATTTGTGTCTGAAATTTATACCGAGAAAAATGAAACCCCCGCATTCCAAGGGGAAGTCATCGGGGCGGTTAATTCGTTTTCAAAGCCCGAAGATGTGGTGGTTTGCGCCGCAGGGAGTTTGCCTGGTGATTTACATAAATTATGGCGAACACAAAGCCCAAAAGGATTTCATCTTGAGTATGGCTACTCTTGCATGGGGTATGAAATTGCTGGAGGTTTGGGAGCTAAAATGGCACTTCCAAAGAGTGAAATCTATGTTATGATTGGAGATGGAAGTTACCTGATGATGGCGCAAGAAATTGTGACTTCGATTCAGGAAAAACAAAAGATCACTATTGTTTTATTAAACAATAATGGTTATTCAAGTATTGGAAGTCTATCAAATTCCGTAGGAAGCGATGGTTTTGGAACGCATTACAAATACAGAAATGAATCAACTGATCAACTTGACGGTGATTACTTACCTACTGATTTTGTTTTAAATGCGCAAAGTATGGGAGCGCATGTTATTAAAACAAAAAATATTTCGGAGTTTAATAAAGCACTTGTTGCTGCAAAATCAATTGATCACACAACACTGATCTATATCGATGTGGATCGGAAAAAAGGAGTTCCCGGATTTACTTGGTGGGATGTTCCTATTGCCGAAGTCTCTGAGAAAGAAAATGTTTCAGAATCCTATAAAAAATATATAGAAAATAAAAAGTCACAAAAGTATTATCTCTAATTTTTAATTATGAATTCAGATCTTATTATTACGCTCGTATCATTTATACTCTTTACAGGAGGCGTTGCTTTTTTGACCTGGTACAGTCTAAAGAAAACCAATTTAAATTCTTCTGATGGATATTTTTTGGGAGGAAGAAGTTTGTCTGGAATTGTAATAGCAGGATCGATGTTGTTGACCAATATTTCTTCCGAACATTTGATTGGAATGAATGGCAACTCTTATGTCAATGGGTTTATTGTTATTGCTTGGGAAGTGACTTCTTCATTGGCTTTGGCCATTGCGGCATTGTTTTTTATTCCCAAATACTTAAAAATGGGATTGACCACAATCCCTCAATTTCTTGAGAAAAGATTTGATGGTGTGCTAAGGACTTTTGTGGCCATCGTTTTGATCACCTCATTTATAATCACCCTACTACCCATCGTGCTCTATTCGGGTGCATTGGGTATTGAAAGTCTTTTTGGCGTCTCCGACGTATTGGGAGTTGAGAAGTCTCAGGGCTTGTGGATCACGATATTATTCATAGGAATCCTTGGATCAATTTATGCCGTCTTTGGCGGCTTAAAGGCAGTTGCTTTTTCAGACACAATTAACGGAATTGGATTGTTATTGGGGGGACTTTTAATTCCTTTTTTGGCGCTTTATGCCATAGGCGACAGCAATATCCTCGATGGATTAACTAAGGTTTACGAATATGCTCCCGAAAAATTTAATGTTATAGGAGCCAGTGACTCAGTACTGCCCTTCGAAGTTTTGTTTACGGGTCTGATTATCAACCAACTCTATTTTTGGGGCATGAATCAAACAATTATCCAAAGGGCATTAGGGGCTAAAAATTTAAAGGAAGCTCAAAAGGGACTTTTGGTCACAGGTCTGTTTAAAATCTTAATCCCATTGGTGATTGTCTTACCTGGAGTGATTTGCTATTATTACTTTAGCGATACCTTTTATGATCAACAAGATTCGGTTTATCCAGAATTGGTCAAAAAAGTTTTGCCAGTTTGGTTAATCGGTTTTTTTGCAGCAGTCATTATGGGAGCTGTTTTAAGTACTTTTAATTCCGTATTAAATTCTGCAGCGACCTTGTTTAGTGTTGATGTTTATAAAAAACACATTGTGAAAAACGTAAGCGATAAAAAACTGGTTTCTATCGGTAAGTTAACCTCTGCAATTTTAGCAGTTTTCGCCATTCTAGCTGCCCCCTTAATGGCCAATACACCAGATGGCTTGTATCAACTCCTACAAGAGCTTAACGGGGTCTTTTTCATCCCAATTGCTTCGGTATTGCTTGCTGGTTTTTTTATGAAAAAAATATCTGCTATTGCGGCAAAAACTGCTCTGATTTTTGGACTTTCATTTTATATATTTCTGACTTGGGGCTACACCAGCCATGGCATTCATTTTGTTCATTTATGGGGAATCGAATTTGTTTTAAATGTTGGGATAATGTATTTGGTCTCCTACTTCTACCCGAGAAAAAATCTATATGAAATATCCGATGTGGGAGCCGTTGATCTTACTTCATGGAAGTATGCAAAACCGATGGCGATAGGGCTCAGTTTGGTCACTGTTCTAATCTATATATTGTTGGGAAATAATGCTTAATTTAATCTTAAATAACAAATGAATCGTTTAAAAAATTACATCAATGGCACATGGGCAGAGAGCTCATCAAACGAAACAGTTGATGTACACAACCCTGCATCGCAGGAGGTTATAGCGACTGTTCCCTATGGAACCGCAACTCAAAAAGATCTTCAAGATGCGGCAACTAGCGCACAAGGAGCTTACCTAGAATGGAAGAAAGTTCCTGTAATGAAAAGGGTACAACAGCTTTACAAGCTGAAAAATATCATGGAAAATAATTTGGAGGAGTTGGCCAAAATAATCACCGATGAATCTGGAAAAACAAAAGGAGAGTCGATCGGAGAAATACAGCGTGCCATCGAAAATATCGAGGTTGCCTGTGGAACACCCATGTTGATTAAAGGAGATGTGATTGAGGACATTGCTTTTGGAATTGACGAAATGATGATTCGTCAGCCCATTGGTGTTACTGCCTGCATCACGCCATTTAATTTTCCAAGTATGATCGTATTTTGGTTTTTACCTTATGCGATCGCAACCGGAAATGCCATGATTGTGA
This sequence comes from uncultured Flavobacteriaceae bacterium, assembly GCA_913058385.1. Lineage (GTDB taxonomy): Bacteria > Bacteroidota > Bacteroidia > Flavobacteriales > Flavobacteriaceae > UBA8316. The sequence continues at coordinate 70,456 of CAJXQS010000010.1, read as the reverse complement.
AACCTTCTGAGAAGGTACCGTTAACGATGATGAAACTCTTTGAGTTTTTTGATGAATTGGATCTTCCAAAAGGACTCCTTAGCTTGGTTCATGGAGGAAAAGAAACAGTAGATGCCATCTTGGAGCATCCTTCAATAAAAGCAATTAGTTTTGTAGGAAGTACGCCAGTAGCTAGATATATTTATTCTAAAGGAACCGCCAATGGCAAAAGGGTTCAGGCACAAGGGGGAGCAAAAAACCCTGTGATTGTTTTACCCGATTGCGATGTGGAAATGTCTTCTAAAATCATAGCAGATTCCGTTTATGGATGTGCAGGACAACGCTGTCTTGCTGCTTCAACGATCATTACCGTTGATGATCAAAAGAGAAACATCAAAGATGCGCTGTATGAAGTTGTTAAATCAAGAAAGACAGGATATGGCTGGGATAGCGACACCAATATGGGCCCCGTAATCACGCCTGAAAGTAAGAAAAGGATTGAATTCTTAATCCAAAAAGGAGTTGATGAAGGCGCAAATGTGCTTTTGGATGGTCGGGATACTAACGTATCTGGCTATGAAAAAGGAAACTTTTTAAACCCAACAATCCTGGAAAATGTTCCTTTAGGAAAAGAACTCATCCAAACAGAGATTTTTGGTCCTGTCATGAGTCTGATTTCAATGAAAAATATTGAGGAAGCCCTCCAGTTTGTCAACAGTGGAAATTATGGCAATATGGCTTGTTTATTTACTCAAAATGGCGCAATGGCTAGGAAATTTAGAAATGAAGCTGATGCTGGAAACATTGGAATCAATATTGGTGTAGCAGCTCCAATGGCTCAATTTCCTTTTAGTGGTTGGAAGGATAGTTTTTTCGGAGACTTACACGGTCAAGGAAATCATGCCATTGAGTTTTTTACTCAAACAAAAGTTGTGATAGAAAGATGGCCAAATATATGGTCAAGAAAATTTTAAACTAATGTTATGATAAAAATCGCAAATGCACCTTGTTCTTGGGGAGTATTAGAGTTTGACTTAGCGGAAAAGTCAGAGGAAAAAGGCTTTCAAGAGGTGTTAGATGAAATAAAAGCGACTGGTTATGTCGGAACCGAATTGGGCGATTGGGGTTTTATGCCCTCAGAACCAATCGGCCTTAGAAAGGAAATAGAAAAAAGAAAATTGGAGTTGGTGGGTGCTTTTGTTCCTGTGGATTTGTCCGATAAAGACAAGCACGACGCGGGGGTTGCAAATGCATTAAAAACAGCTAAACTGATGTCCGATGCAAATTACAAAAAGTCTTTCATCGTTCTGGCTGATGATAATGGTTCGAATTCTGAAAGGACATTGAACGCTGGTAGGGTAGACAATAATATGATGCTTTCTGAAGAGCAATGGAAAGTCTTTGCCAGTGGAGCCGAAAGAATTGCAAGAGCAGTAAAAGAACAATATGGACTCAGAACCGTTTTTCATCATCATTGTGCTGGTTTTATAGAAACTCCTGAGGAGATTGACCAGTTGATGGAGCTAACAGATCCAGACTTGCTGGGGTTGTGCCTAGATATGGGTCACTATGCTTTTGGTGGTGGTGATCCCTTGATAGCGATTAAAAAATACAAAGAAAGGATATGGCATGTCCATTTTAAGGACTATGATCCTTTGGCAGCGGAAGCCGCAAAAGAAGAAGGAGAAGATTATTTTGGTGCAATAAAAAGAGGGGTCTTTTGCGAATTAGGGGAAGGAATCGTTGATTTTAAATCCATTGTTTCCTTATTAGAAAAACTAAATTATAAAGATTGGATCGTCGTAGAACAAGACGTTTTACCAGGGATGGGAAATCCAAAAAATTGTGCACTTAAAAACAGAAATTACATTAAAACACTTGGTTTATAATATTTGAAGTATGACTAAAATTAAATTTGGTATCGCAGGATTGGGAAGAATTGGTAAGATTCACCTAGATAATTTACTTCGGATGGATGAAGTTGAAGTAGTAGCCGTTGCGGATCCCATAGCAACAGAACTAGAAATGGCTCGTAAGAAAGGAATCGAGTTGGTTACAACTTCTTATGAAACAATGATAAATTCTAAAACTCTAGATGCCGTTGTTATCTGTACACCAACTGATAGCCACGCAGACTATGTAGAAATTGCCGCCAAGGCTGGAATTCATATTTTTTGTGAAAAACCGCTGGATCTTAACCTGAATCGTGTTGTTGAAGTGCTGAGTATTGTCAAGACCAGTGGGGTGAAATTGATGTTGGGTTTCAACAGAAGATTTGACAAAGAGTTCGTTAAAATTCATGATTTGGTTGAAGGTGGAGAAGTTGGCGCTCCCCATTTGGTAAAAATAACAAGCAGAGATCCTGGAGCTCCACCCATCAGTTATATCAAAAAATCAGGAGGTTTGTTTTTAGACATGACCATCCACGATTTTGATATGGCAAGATATATAGTCGGAAAAGAAGTAATTGAGGTCTATGCCAAAGGTGCAGTACTGGTTGATGAAAAAATTGGTGAAGCAGGCGATATTGATACCGCCATCGTGATTCTGACCTATGAAGACCAAAGCATGGCCGTAATTGACAATAGCAGAGAAGCAAAATATGGCTATGACCAAAGAATTGAAGTTTTTGGTTCTAAGGGAATGGTTCAGTCGAACAATAATTTTCATGATTCTCATCGGCTCTACACCGCCGCAGGGGTGGAAGCTTCCCTTCCCCTCCATTTTTTCTTAGAACGTTATGCTGAGTCTTATAAAAACGAATTATTGGACTTTTTGGGTTGTCTTGTTAACGGGGATTCACTGCCAGTTAACGGTCAAGATGGATTAATTTCTCTCAAAATAGGTCTTGCTGCTCTAAAATCTATTAAAGAAGAAAGGCCTGTTAGGATTGAAGAAATTCAATAATTACAAGCGATATTTTTGCTAATTCTAGGCTTTAAACCACATCTATTTTCTTAAACTTATTTGAGTTTGGAGTAATTTCTGAATTAGACTTGCTCTTTTATTCGGGGTTATTGTTCTGAGGTAAAGCCAAAATATTAAAAAAATAAGTTAATCGTTTATTAAAACAAAAAAAGCAGGTGAATTGCACCTGCTTTTTTGTTGTTGAGATTAAGGGTCTCTTAGTACCCTTGATTCTGCTCAAGGAATCCATTGATTCCAGAAGCTGCATCAATTGCACCTTGAGGGATTGGAAAAAGTCTATGACTTACGTCACTATCTGTTTTATCCGTCCAAGAATCTTCATATTTTCCAAAACGTATTTGGTCCGTACGTCTGAACCCTTCCCAATAAAGTTCAAAACCACGTTCACTAAGCATTCCATCTAGCGTGATAGCACTCAATGCTGGTGGCGTTTGAGCTGGCCGTGCAGTCCTAGAAGCTCTTAACGTATTTACATCCGCTAAAGCTCCTGCGCTGTCTCCATTTCTCAGCTTGGCTTCAGCGCGCATGAGATAGATTTCAGCCAAACGCATCAATACAAGGTCAACACTACTAAAACCGTTACCGTTCGGAGAGGTTCTACTGAATTGATATTTTGAAACTCTATACCCTGTGTTGTGATAAGAACCTTCATTCGTATAATCCACTTGTAAAACATGGTCAACATATCCAACATTTCGATCCGGACCATTTCCTTTTCTTTGTTTTACAGGTCCAATTTTAACCCCTCCATCACAAGTTTCAAATTTACCGTCATCACCTTTTCTAGGGCCCCAAATAACACCCCGAATAATTCCTCTGTCTATATTGAAATCATCAGGATCAATGCAGAAAAAGCTGTCTTCTGTTTCAGTTTCAAGCAGTCTGGCACGTCCATTAAAATCATTCATCTGAGCAGCAGGAATTATAGTGTTTTTTTGATAAAATCTAGCATCAGCAGTTGCAGGGTCTACACTTCCGTAAGCATCTGCCCAAGTTTGATAAAAGTCAGGAGTAATGGCTGGTCCGTCAGTCCCGTCAGCACTTGTATATTCCGGTCTAGGAAACCATGATCCCGCCAATGACCAATAGGCCCATCGAGAATGTTCTCTTTTCAGGACACCCCGTTGATCTAAAGCAAATATCAATTCAGAGTTACTATTGTTATCATCATTAAACAACTCAAAATATTCCGGAGAAAGCGAAAATTTATTGGAATTAATTATACTGTTTGTATGTCCAATAACTTTGGTCATGTCCTCTGAAGAGAAGCTTGGCGTTCCATAGGGATCTCTATACACTGCTGCATTTAAATATAATCTTGAAAGAAATCCCCAAACAGCAGCTTGAGTAATTCTTCCAGGAGCTCTATTTGTATTGATAACATCAACAACAGAAGTAAAATCATTTTCAACATAGTCTATGGCATCTTGTTTTCTTAAAATTTCAGATATATCACCCGAAGATTCTTTTTTTAACGCCAAGCCCCAACCATCCAATAGTAATAGATTCAAATAACCTCTTAATGCAATCATTTCATTTAAAGCTCCCACTGCATCGGTATTTCCCTCATCAGCCAAAGGCTTCAAAACTTCAATTGCAGATATGGTTCTCGAAAGGTTCGTAGTAATATGATTCCAACCGTCTTTTACCAGACCATTCGAAGGCGTTAATGTATGCTTATGAGCGGCTATAAATTTACCTCCATCATACCAGTCAGTTCCTCCTCTGTAGGGAAGTATTGCTTCATCAGAAGAAATTAATTGCAAACCGTAATAATTGGTATGCCTCCAGGTCCAAGAAAGGTATCCATATGCGGGTGCCAGAGCACCACTTATTAATTCCGCTTGTTCTCCAAACGGAGCTTCATCTAACCTCTTTTCTTCAAGATCTGTACAGCTCAAAAAGAATAACGTAGATGTAGCAAGTGCTATTAGTATTATTTTATTTTTCATTTTAAATTTTTTTTTATTAGAATGATGCATTTAATCCAAACAGAATAGTTCTAGGCATTGGATAGGTAAAACGATCTATACCGAATGTCTGGACTCCTCCTATGTCGCCACCTGTATTTACTTCAGGATCAAAGCCTGAATAATCCGAAATCACAAATAAATTTTGACCCGTAAGCGATAAACGAATATTGCTAACAAAGTCTCCTAAACCAATTGACTGTGGGTTTAGCGAGTATCCAAGAGTTGCATTATTTAGTCTTAAAAAACTACCATCCTCTAAGTAACGAGTAGAAACCTCGTTGGCATTACTTTTGTCTTCATTTGAGAAACGAGTAGCAAAATCGGTTGTGTTTAAGTTTCTAGCCAGTTGACTTGAACTGAATAGAGACATGGTGGTATGGTTGTAAATTTTGTTACCAGAAACACCATTAAAGTTTAAACCTAAATCGAAATCTTTGTAATTTAAATTAAGATAAAAGGCATAAAGGACGTCTGGCAAAGCCGTTCCAACAGCAGAACGGTCATTGTCTAATGATTCTCCATCTGCAACAACATCTTTGTAGGTGCTTAAACCATCGGCTCCAATTCCAGTAAATTCTTTTAAATAGAATGTTCCGATAGGTTCACCATTTAAATATCCATTAATGGTTGCCCCTGTTTGTCCTGCACCAGTTGCCTGTCCCGTAGTCAACACTTGGTAGGGAGAATTGGTTACTTCATTCTTTATTTTAGAAATATTTCCTCCTAAGTCAAAAGTAAAATCCTCAGTAATAGCACCATTATAATTCAGCGATATTTCAATTCCAGCGTTTGAAATTTCCATATCCTGGATGTTTGTCCAGTTAGACTGAGTCGGTTGAATTGGATCGACCTTATTGGCATACAAAACTACATCAGAAGCTACTTTATTAAAGTAATCAAATGTTCCCGAGAGACTTCCATCGAATAATGCAAAATCTAAACCAACATTAACTTGGGTTGAAACTTCCCATTTTAAGAAAGGATTTGGAGTTCGAACGGGTACCGTACCATAAGGATAGTCATTGACAGAAGATTCATTTCCCAAAAGTGGGTACGTATCATTATCCCCTTTGGAGTCTTTATAACTAGCCAAACTAACCTTACTAGGAATCCCGTCTTGATTTCCTGTTTGTCCCCAACTTGCGCGTAATTTCAAATTAGTGATGGCATCATTATCGGCCAGAAACTCTTCGTTGGTGATGTTCCATCCTAAAGCCATAGAAGGGAAATAACCATATTTATTATTTGCACCAAACTTTGAAGAGCCATCAGCACGAAGCGTTGCTGTAATTAAATATTTATTATCGTATCCATAATTTACACGACCAAAGTAAGATTCTTGTTCATTGATAAATGCTTCCGCATCAAGCGAAGTAGGCATAACATCTGAACTGATTTGATCTTGATAGCGAGGCTCGATGCCGTTAAGAGCAAAGCCTTCAGATTCATAAGTCTTTTGACTATAAGTTGCTTCTTGATAAGAGTGTCCTGCTAATAAAACAAAATTATGAATTCCTTTACTAAACTTATAGGTCAAAGTGTTTTCAACCAAAACATTACTGTTTAAGGTAGCCCTAGTATATAGAGAACCATTTTCATTTCCTTCAAGTTCCGCATAAGGATTAGAAAATCTATCTCGATTGGCAGAGGAATAATCTACACCAAGATTGAGTTTATAAGTAAGCCCTTGAATAATTTCAATAGAAGGAGCAAAGTTTGCCAAAATCCTATTGTTAACGATTTCATCTGTATAGATTTGGTTTCTAACAATGGGGTTTAAACGGTCTATCAATACTGCTGGCTGGCCATTGGTGTAGGCAGGGAGAGTTGGATTCAATTGTAACATATCAACAACAGAGCCTTCAATATTGGGTCTTTCATTTAAATTCCTAGTGGCTGTTAAATTAACATCAATATTCAAACGTCCATCCCATCCTTTTTGGTTTAAATTTAAACGTCCAGAATATCTTTTTAAATCACTATTGTTAAAAATACCTTCTTGATCATCAACTCCAAAAGAAGTATAATAGGAGAATTTTTCGCTTACATTACCGCTCATTGAGAAGTTAATGTTTTTAGAAACACCTGTTCTCATAACTTGGTCTTGCCAGTTGGTATTGGCACCACCATCAAATAAAGTTCCTCCAACTGCAGGGACTTGATTTCTAAATTCAGAAGCGCTGAACACATCAATACCATTTGCAATGGTCGACATGGCGGTTGAAACAGAAAGATTCATCTCTGTTTTGCCTAACTTACCTTTTTTAGTGGTAATCACAATCACCCCATTGGCAGCTCTTGCACCATAAATCGCAGTAGCAGATGCATCTTTCAAAACATCTATAGAAGCTATATCTGTGGGATTTATAAAGTTTAATGGATTGGTAACTCCAAAAGAACTGTTATCAATGATAAATCCGTCTACTACGAAAAGTGGTGTTGTTCCAGACCTCAAACTACCAATACCTCGAATGATGATATTTTGGGCAGCTCCAGGTTCTCCACTGGTAGAGGTTACATTGACCCCTGAAATCTTACCTTGTAATAACTGTCCAGGATTCGCTACTACTCCTCGATTAAAGCTGTCACTTTTTAAAGAAGTAATTGCACCCGTTACATCAGATTTTCTTTGAGTTCCGTAACCCGTAACGACAACCTCCTCAAGGCTATCAGCATCTGATTGCATCTGCATTGAAACATTACTTTGTCCTGCAATAGCAGTCTCCGTCGTTACAAAACCAACATAGGAAAAAACAAGTACTGCATTTGCATTGCTTACGGTTATGGAATAATTACCGTCAAAATCAGTCTGTGTTCCGTTGGTGGTTCCTTTTTCAATAACATTAGCTCCTGGGAGTGGCAGTCCATTCGCATCAGTAATATTACCCGTAATGGTTGTCTTTTGAATTTCTAAAACATCCTGCCCAAATGTAGGATCAGGATTTGCGCGAGTTTGATAGATGTTTGTTGTAAATAAAATTAGAACAAAACAAATTTTCAAATTGTAATTACGATGCTTTTCTAAAAGAAAAGAAACGTAAAAAATGATTTTTTTCATGTGATTATTAGATTTTTTTGAGTGTTAATGTTTTAATAAATTTAAAATAAAACTAATGTATATCTAGTTAATAAATTTAGGAAACGAATTAAATGTTTATGCAAACGTTTGCGTAAATTACTTCAGAAAAAACCATAAAATACTGATTTACAGTGTTTTATTATTTTTAGTTAAAAATCAGGCAAAACTGTCGTTTGATTTTATTAGTCCTAAAAGTTGAAGCCATGAGCTTAAGAATATTGGGAGAAGTAAAACAGCCATTTAAATGATTTGAGGGATGAAAAGAACAAGGTCTAGGTATATAATTTTTTTTTACCTGTTTTAATCAACATTAAATTTCAAAATATTTTAGGTGTAAAAAAAAGGCTTCACATTTGTGTGGAGCCTTTTGTACCTTGGGTGGGAATCGAACCCACACTCCCGAAAGAACTGGATTTTGAATCCAGCGCGTCTACCAGTTCCGCCACCAAGGCAGGGCAGCAAAATTAATAAAATAAATGAAGTTTCGTTCTAAATTATTAAAGAATAAGCTTTAATGACTTAAATTTATTTCTAAATTTGCAAACCTGAAAAATAGGAAACATTGGAAACTCCAGTAAAAATATTTAGTTGTACTCAATCTAAGGAATTATCAAAATCCATTTCTGAGCATTTTGGTCAAGAATTAGGAAACGTTAATTTCTCCCATTACAGTGATGGTGAATTTCAACCCTCATTTGAAGAGTCTGTTCGTGGTGCAAGAATCTTTATCATTGGTTCTACCCACCCTTCTTCGGACAATCTCATGGAAATGCTTCTGATGTTAGATGCAGCCAAGAGGGCCTCTGCAAGACACATTACTGCTGTAATACCCTATTTCGGATGGGCGCGTCAAGACAGAAAAGACAAACCTAGGGTTCCGATAGGAGCAAAATTGATTGCTAAGTTATTAGAGGCTGCAGGTGCAACCCGCATAATGACTATGGACCTTCATGCGGATCAGATTCAAGGATTTTTTGAAAAACCTGTAGATCATTTATTTGCTTCTTCAATTTTCATTCCTCACCTAAAAAAAATGAATTTGGACAACCTCACCGTCGCTTCACCAGATATGGGAGGTTCAAAAAGAGCTTATGCTTATTCAAAGTTTTTAGCCTCTGACGTTGTCATCTGCTACAAACAAAGGGCAAAAGCCAATGTCATTTCGCACATGGAATTAATTGGCGATGTGACTGGCAAAAATGTTGTCCTTGTCGATGACATGGTTGACACCGCAGGAACGCTTACAAAAGCAGCGGATTTGATGATGGAAAGAGGTGCACTCTCAGTGAGAGCGATTTGTACGCACGCACTCCTTTCGGGTGATGCTTTCGAAAAAATTGAAAATTCAAAATTGGAAGAACTTATTGTTACAGACTCTATTCCTCCAAAAAAAGAAAGTAAAAAAGTAAAAGTATTGAGTTGTGCGAAGCTTTTCGCTGAAATCATGCACAACGTTCATCACAACAAATCAATAAGTGAAAAATATATAATTTAATTTTTAATCAATAACTATAATGAAATCTATTACAATTAACGGATCTAAAAGAGAAAGCGTAGGCAAGAAAGCTACAAAGGCCTTACGTAATGCTGAGAGGGTTCCTTGCGTGATTTATGGAGGGGGAGAACCACTTCATTTTTCTGCAAAAGAACTTGATTTCAGCAAATTAGTTTACACGCCTAATGCACACACAGTTTTACTCGTTTTGGACAATGACACCAAAATAAATGCAATTTTACAGGACATTCAATTTCATCCTGTTTCTGACAAAATCCTTCATGTTGACTTTTATCAATTGTTTGATGACAAAGAAATCTCCATGAATATTCCATTGAACTTTGAGGGTGCTGCTCCTGGAGTCCTTAATAGTGGTGGAGTTTTGAGCTTAAACAAGAGAAAGTTAAGGGTTCGTTCCTTACCAGCAAATCTGCCAGATTTTATTACGGTAGATATTTCTCAACTAGAACTAGGGAACAAGCTTACTACTTCCGAACTGCAAAATGACGCTTTTACAATTCTTCACCCAGACAATACGGTTGTTTGCCAGGTAAGAACTTCTCGTGCTTCTGTTAAAACAGAAGAAGAAGAAGCTGCTGAAACTGCTGCGGAAGGTGCTACAGAAGAAAGTGGAGAAGCTGCTGCTGCTGAATAAATTAAAATTGTTTTCAATTTAAAAATAAGCATCTCATATATTGGGATGCTTTTTTTAATTTTATAGCATGTTATACAAATGGTTCTTCAGAAAATCAAAACCTATTGATATGAATAAGTATTTAATTGTGGGGTTAGGGAATATTGGAAATGAGTACAACAACACCCGTCACAACATAGGTTTCAAAGTTATTGATGAATTAAGCGATCAATTTGAAGTTGAAATGACCGAAGCCAAACTCGGGCAAAAAGGAAGCAAGAATCATAAAGGCAGAAAATTAATTTTTTTAAAGCCCTCTACATTTATGAATCTAAGCGGAAAAGCGGTTAGATATTGGGCGCTTAAAGAAAATATTCCTCTAGAGAATATATTAATCATTACCGATGACTTACATTTACCCATTGGAGACTTAAGACTCAAAGGCAAGGGCAGTGACGGAGGACACAACGGTCTCAAAGACATCCAAGCTCAGTTAAACACCCCCGTTTATGCGAGGTTACGTTTCGGGATAAAAAGTGAAAAACCAAGCTTCAATCAGGTCGATTTTGTTTTAGGAAAATTTTCGCCGGAAGAGTTAGCTTTCATTGCGCCAGCCATTAAAAGGAGTATTGAAATTGTTTTTTCCTTTTCATTCGCTGGGCTGGAAAATACAATGAACAAATTTAATGGAAAGAAAGATTAAGGTTCTGTCTTAAAAACATTTATTAGAGAATTGGACCCGTTCTCAATCTGATCTCGAGTATAAATTTTCCAATAATAATAAGTGTCACTTTCTAGAGGAATACTTACAAAGGAATTGGTCAACTTACTGCTATTTAAAGTTAAACTTTCTGGATCTTCCCCTAAATAAAAGTCATAGGATACGATATCTCCGTCCAAGTCTAACCCTTCCCATCTAAAAGTAAATTCTCCATTCTCAAGACTCACTTGTTCGTTTGGATTAGGACTAATCAATTTGGCTGGAAAAGGAAGATGAGATTCTTCTTGAACTCCTTCAAGGTAAAAAGACCAAACTTCGCTTTTGGCAACTTCCTCTGTACGTTCAGATTTTGAAATCACCCACCACGAATAAGGACGTCCACTTTTTATAACTGTAGTTTCAGAAACCCGGAATGTAGCTTCTAAGGTCTGCGTTCCAGTGGTCAAATCCTGAATTACAAGTTGATAAGAATCAGAATTTAAAGCCAACTCCCAGTCAAAAGTCACTTGACTCCGAGCTGCGTCAATTGGCAAGGCAGTCGTACAAGAGTTATTGTTTTCAGGCCCAATTAAAACAGCAGCTTCAGGAAGAGGAATTACTTCTTTCTTACAACCCAAGATTAAAATTAATAATAGAAAATAGGGTTTTAAATTCACAGCTTTAACAATTTTAAATTTTCGGAAACGCCCCCTTTTTTAACCACAATGAAATAAAGTCCTGATGCTTGACCGTCAAGAGGAATTTGATGTGCGCGCTCCAATTCGGAAAGTTGCAAATCAGTTTCATTAAGTAAGGTACCATCCGTTTTATAAAGTAATATTTTCACTTGATTTTCTTTTCCGCCCACCAAAACATTCACAACATCTCCGGCTGGATTGGGGTATAAGCTCGATTGATCAGAGAGGTATATTTCTCGCTTAACACTTCCTTGACAAGACAATTCAGTAGTGACTTCGATCGTAGACAAGCCCTCTTCCAGAGAAAAGTCGTGTCTGCCAGAGCTCAGTGAATACTGTTGATTATTGATTTTAAGGTTGTATTTTGAAGCACCTTCCAATTCGACACTAACGGATTTCTTTGCTACATTTAACTGGGTCTGAACACTAAGCGGATCGGGGGCATTTATTGTCGTGATAAAACATCTTTCAAAATTAGGATCTTCAATTGCTGTTATGCAAACACTATAATCTCCGACAGGAATATTGCTGATCATGATTTCATTTTGAGCACTGAAAGTAGATTCAGCCTTTTGACCATTAGATCCAATAACGCTCAAGTTATAACTAAACTGGGCTATTGCATTAATGGATATTTCTCCGTTTCTTTTACCAATGCAAGTCACATCTTTTTTCGAAATCGTAAAGTTTCTTTGAGAATTTATATCGCAAACATCTCCAATCCCATTTCCATCACTGTCCAATTGATCTGTATTTGCAGTATTGGGACAATTGTCATCGATGTCAGCGATCATGTCAAGATCAGAATCCGATAAGACCTCTCCTTCATAACAAGCCGTTATGGAAAAATCTTTGAGGAAACCCGAAACCCCATCAAAGTTATCTTCAATAATCAACCTCCATCTTCCGTTTAGATTTTTACCTCTCAGAGACGAAAGACTTTCAATAGGTCGATAGGAACCTGTAAATGGTGGAATTGCAAAAATAATAGGATTTTCAGCTTCTTGATCAAAAATAGTATTGGTATAATCGTTTAAGCTTTCCCCTAAATTTTGTGTAAGTTTTATTAGTGTATTGTCAGGTGTTAAAAGATGAATCGAAATATCACCAATATAAGTGTGATCTATTGAAACATGTACATTTAAATCTTCAATAATGGCCAAATCAACAATGTTAATAGCTACATTCGTTACCCCACTGAAATTATTAGAATCTTTGATCCTGAGGGGAAGATCATCAGCAGTGTAAGTGTTGCAATTGACAATAATGGTGCTGAACTTATTCGTGGTGAAATCACTTTCCTCGCAGGAATTAATTGATTTTACCCTCCAATAATAATCCGTTGCAAAAGCCAAATTGTTTAAAGTAAAACTCGTAAGCGATGTGTTTTCAGTTAAGATTATATCTTCAAAATTTTCGCTTTTGGATACTTCAAGCTGATAAGAATTGACCTTAACGTCTTTTGTCCAACTTAAATCAACTGTTCGACCAACCTCGGATGTTTGATCCGACGGAAGCAACAATTGAACGGGATCAATACTTTCATTTCTAACCATTAACTCCAAGGGAATCGTTCTTGAGGCGCTTGCGCCAACTGCAACTAAATTAAATATAAAATCTTGAGAACCAATAGCATTAAGCCCAGACAACTGAATACTTCCTGTACTTCCAGTTGCTGAAATATTGGTTGGATTTAATTGAGCCACAACTCCAGCTGGTAAGTCCGCAAGGCTTAAACTCACAGCCTCATTAAATCCGGAAAAGGTTTTGTATTCAAAATTATATGTTACAATATTTTGATTACAAACCTCATGAGAATGGGTATCTAAAGAGATCACAAAAGGCATTTCTTTGATTTCAATGTCCTGAGTGTTAACGGTAAAATAAATTGAATTATTCGGGATAATTTTAATTCTAGCCTGATTGGTGGTTATAGTATTCGGAACGATGATGTGAGCGATTCCATCATTTAGCGTACCCGAAGCTAAGGTAGTTGGGAAAGTCTGACCGCCATCTGTGGACAAAAGAATGTTCACAGTTTGAGTATTGATGGGCGCTACATCAGTATTGGCTACCTCCCATGCTATTTTTTCCCTTGCGCCAGCTTCCCATATTACTCCATTTTCATTTTGAGAGGTAATCATGAAAGGTCCCGCAGCTGCATTTACGGTAAGCACTCGAGTATCAAAACTTACTTGTCCTTGTTGACCAATTGTTTGCGCATATCGGTCTCTTACACTAAGTCCCCATGTCAGTCTTCTTTCTACATTTGAAACTGTTTCCCACGCCTGATTGACACTGGGATTATCCTGGGTAAGATTGCCCGTCAAAACAGATTCCATTCTAGGTATAGTTCTTGTTGGACTTAGACTAGGAGGCAGAGAACGCGCTTGAGGCCCTACAGGTCTGTTGGGTCCAAAGTTGTCATGACTTACTTGACCTTTGTCTAATTGCTCCCAGCAATAATGAAGTGGAGCTCCTTCAGGATCCTCAGCAGTGGCGATCAACTCATAAGCTGTACCACTGGGTATTGTCAAATTTGGCCCTGCCTCAATTACAGCAGCTTGATTTTCATTCGGCAAACTAGTATAACAATTAGCCGTCTCAATATAGCTTAAAACGTCTTGAATGCTGTAATAATGAAAATATGGATCACTGTGACGGGCAACATTATCTGACCCAGTAATCCCTGCATAACCCATGATGGTAGTTCCGCTTCCAGGCTCTGCACTTTTACTTCCATTTTCGTAGGTATAGGAATAAGTATGAAAAGCTCCAAATTGATGCCCTATTTCATGAGAAACAAAATCTATATCAAAATAATCATTCATAAAAGGATCAGAATTAGAACCTTGAAAAGGGTGAGATGAAAAAGCGCTTCCTTTCTTCCCTTCCTTACAAACATTTCCAACTGACCCAGCGTCACCGTTACCACTTCCTGAGAAAGCAAAAAGATGTCCTAAATCATAATTTTCAGAACCAATAACCTCATCTAGCGTGGATTGTAATTCACTGTTTAAATTACTCGTGTAGGGATCGGTATCGGAGTCTGGATAAATCAAACTAACATCAGAAACCAATTCTAAATGAATTCCAAAATCATTTTCAAAAACTTCGTTTACTCTATGGATGGTGCTTATTACTGCTGCGTATGCATCTTCTTCGTTTGTTCCGTTTTCAGGATTATCATCTCCCCAAAACTTAGTATAACCACCCGAACCTGAAACTGCAATTCTAAATGTTTTTAAATCAGAAGCTATTTTTGATCGCGCTGTCAAAGCATTAGGTTTTTTATCTTCCTCTACTGTATTCTCAATTTCACTTGCTGTCTTACAACTAAATGAAGCAGCATGTTTTTGAGAACGTGGATAAGAAAAATAAGTATTTTCCAATTGCCTCAAAGGTTGAATAAAATGATGCTTTCCATCAGCGAGCATGATCCACGCATTTAATCCCATGGCCGAATAGGAAACCCTCGCCTTAACATTGGGACGAGATTTACTCCTGCCAATAAAAGTCTTAATATCAGGGTGTATTTTTTGAAGTTTTGGGGAAAGTACGGGAGAATTTAAGAGAATAAACTCCTCTTCAATTCCATTTTCATTAGGAAGCGTCAATAAGATCTCAGCTGAGGAAACTCTAGTTTTTTGAGATTTTGAACTAGAAATTTCATTTTTCAACTGCTGTTGGTCAAATTTAAAAAAACTCCAACTCTCTTCTTTTACTTCAAGTGTTTGCTCGATTTCCTCAGCAGACGCCTTGATCCAATACTTTTGAGCGTTAACAGATACAACACAGAAAATAAAAAATATAAAGCAGAAAACCGAAGTTGGGCAGGTGTTAAATTTATTTTTTTTAATGTTTCTATTTTTAATTGTTGCTTTAAAAGTTTATGCAATTTAAACGTACTTTTGCATACTGACAAAATTATTAATGCAAGTAGTTCAAAACATAGGAAACTATTCCGCTCAAAACCCCTCAATTCTAACCATTGGAACCTTCGATGGTGTTCATATTGGTCATCAAAAGATAATCAAAGATTTGGTGAAAGTTGCAAAAAAAAATAATTTATGTTCAATTGTCCTTACTTTCTTTCCTCATCCTCGAATGGTTCTTCAGAAAGACAGTGATTTAAAGATGATTGACACCCTTGAAGAAAAACAGCATTTTTTAGAAAAAATGGGCGTCGACGTGCTCATAGTTCATCCTTTTTCAAGAGCTTTCTCTCGATTGACAGCCCTCGAATTCACCCGTGACCTACTTGTAAATCAACTAAAAATCTCTCAATTGGTCGTTGGGTACGATCATCGGTTTGGGAGAAACAGAGAGGCAACTATTGATGATTTAAAGTCTTTTGGTTTGGATTATAATTTCACTGTAGATGAGATTCCTTCTCAAGACATCGAATCGATCGCTGTAAGCTCTACCAAAATAAGAAATGCCTTAAATAAGGGTGACTTAAAAACCGCCAATCAATTTTTGGGACGACCTTTCGGTCTAACAGGAACAGTCGTTAAAGGAGATGGAATTGGAAAAAAGTTTGGATTTCCAACCGCCAATATTCAAGTCAAACAAGATTATAAACTACGGCCTCAAAACGGCGTTTACCTTGTAAGAAGTGAACTATCAGGCATCGCGTTTTTTGGGATGATGAACATCGGAATGCGCCCAACGGTATCGGGAAAAACAACACAGACCGAAATTCATTTTTTTAATTTAGACCAAAACCTCTACGATCTAGAAATATCTCTTGAAGTTTTAGAAAAAATCCGAGAAGAAGTTAAATTCAACTCGACAAATGAATTGACTGAACAATTAAAAAAAGATCGCATTAATTGTGAGAAAATCATTGCCGAATACAAGTAAAAAATGAAAAAATCAAAAGCATTCTTATACCTTTGTAACACTAAAATTTAAGTCATGTTACCGCTCATCTACATTCGAGAAAATCAAAAGGCCCTAAAACAAGGTCTTGCCAAAAGAAACTTTGCTCAACCTGAACTCATCGACAAGATCATTGAAATAGATCAATCGCGAAGGGCTTTACAAGCTGAGTTAGATGACGTTTTGGCGAAAAGCAACAAGCTGGCCAAAGAGATTGGATCTTTATTTAAGACAGGAAAGGCAGAAGAAGCCAACGTCTTAAAAAAAGAAACCATAACACTCAAGCAGCTTTCAAAAGGTCTTCAAGAAGAGCTACAAGAGGCTGAAAAAGCTTTATTGGAAGTGCGAACTCAAGTTCCGAATGTACCACATGAAAGTGTTCCTAGCGGTAATTCTGAAGATGATAACGAAGAAATATTTCAATCGGGAACAATTCCTGAATTAGAGGAAGCTGCACTCCCCCACTGGGAATTGGCCACGAAATATGACATTATAAATTTTGAATTAGGAAATAAAATAACAGGGGCTGGATTTCCCGTTTACAAAGGAAAAGGTGCTAGGTTGCAACGCGCTTTAATTCAATATTTTTTAGATAAAAATACTGGTGCTGGTTACACAGAATACCAAGTCCCACATTTGGTAAACGAAGCATCGGGTTTTGGGACGGGTCAATTGCCCGATAAGGAAGGTCAGATGTATCATGTACAAAATGATGGGCTTTACTTAATTCCAACTGCTGAAGTTCCTTTGACCAATATGTTTAGAGATCAGCTACTTAATGTAGGAGATTTGCCCATTTGTTTGACAGGATACACCCCTTGCTTTAGAAGAGAAGCAGGAAGTTATGGTGCTCATGTGAGGGGACTCAACCGACTTCACCAATTTGATAAAGTAGAAATTGTTCGACTTGAAGAACCTAAAAACTCAATGGCTGCTTTGGATAAAATGGTGGAACATGTAAAAGAGATATTAAAAGAACTAGAACTTCCTTACCGAGTTTTAAGACTTTGCGGAGGTGATCTTGGTTTTACTGCCTCGTTGACTTATGATTTTGAAATCTATTCGGCCGCTCAAAAAAGATGGTTAGAAATAAGCTCGATATCTACTTTCAACGGCTTCCAAGCAGAACGATTACAGTTGAGATATAAAGACAAAGAAGGCAAAAAACAACCCGTTCACACCTTAAATGGAAGCGCACTGGCGTTGCCAAGAGTTGTCGCTGGATTATTAGAAAACTTTCAAACAAAAGATGGAATTCGAATCCCAAAAGTACTTGTTCCTTATACTGGTTTTGATCTTATTAATTAACCCATGATTCTTTACAATGTTACCAATCACGTAGCGCCAGAAATTGAAAGTCAATGGCTGGAATGGCTCAACGAAACACACCTCCCAGAAATGATGGCTACTGGTGTTTTTGCCTCGGCATTGGTGTTGCGGGTTTATGACGGGTTTGATGCCGCAGAAACAGCTTATGCTATTCAATATTCCGCCAATAATCATGATGATCTTGATCGTTTTTTGAAAGAAAATAAACAAAAGCTAAAATTACAATCGCTAAAATTATTTGGAAAAAATGTATTACAATTTAGCACCCAACTTGAAGTTCTAAGCCAGCATTCATGAAAGACGTATTTGCAAAAAAAAGATTAGGACAGCATTTTTTAACCGATTTAAATATCGCTCAAAAAATAGCGGATCAATTGGATTTTGTAAGCTACGATAAGGTTTTGGAAATCGGCCCTGGTATGGGGGTTTTGACCCAATTTTTAAATTTAAAAAAAGGAACTTTAGATCTCATTGAAATTGACCAAGAATCCGTAATCTATCTTCATCAAAAATTTCCTGAGCTTAAAAATCACATTCACCTTGGGGATGTTTTAAAAATAGATTTAACCACTATTTTTCCTTCAGGGGATTTTGCAATCATTGGAAACTTTCCCTATAACATCTCCAGTCAGATTTTGTTTAAAACCTTAGAAAACAGAGTTCGTATTCCTTTTTTTTGCGGAATGTTTCAAAAGGAAGTAGCACTCAGAATTTGTGGAAATCCTGGAAATAAAACCTACGGAATCCTTTCTGTCTTAAGTCAAGTCTACTACGAGACAAACTATCTCTTTGATGTTCCCCCCAATGTATTTTCACCTCCGCCTAAAGTAAATTCAGGAGTAATTGCATTGAGACGAAAAGAAAATTTAGTGATTGATTTTGATGAAAAACTATTGTTTAGAGTGGTCAAAACAGGTTTTCAGCAGCGTCGGAAAACGCTAAGAAATAGTCTAAAAAGTCTGGATATTCCTAAAACTATTTTAGAAGATAGTATCTTTGACCTAAGACCCGAAAGGTTATCAAGTGATCAGTTCATCGAATTGACAAAATTAATAGGCAATGCAAAGGTTTGAAATCAACAAAACAGTAATTGATTCTATTCAAGAACTCATTGAAAAGGGTGCTAATGCCAAACTACGTGTTAAACTCAAAGACTTTCATTATGCCGATATTGCCGAAATAATTTATGAACTTTCTACTGACCAAGCGATCTATCTTATCAAGCTTTTGGACAGTGAAAAAACAGCAGAAGCACTTGCAGAGGTGGATGAAGATACTCGAGAACGAATTCTTGAAAAACTATCCGTCAAAGAAATTGCAGAGGAAATATCAGAGTTAGATTCGGATGATGCAGCAGATTTGATGGCTGAATTGTCTGAAGAACGCCAAGAGCGGGTGATGTCCGAAATAAGTGACACCAGCCATGTGGATGATATTCGCGAGTTGCTTGCTTATGATGAAAACACTGCGGGAGGCCTCATGGCAAAAGAGATGGTCGTTGTACAAGAGGGACTAAGTGTCTTAAAATGCCTCAACGCGATGCGGGCTCAAGCCGAAGAAGTCACACGGGTTCACTCCATTTACGTTGTGGATGATAAGAACAGACTCAAAGGCAGGCTCTCTCTTAAGGATTTAATTACAGCCAATTCCAAGGCCATTGTAAAAGACGTTTGTATCCCTAAAGTAGATTTTGTCACCGCTGATGTTTCTGGTGAAGAAGTGGCTAAAATCATGACCAAATATGACCTAGAAGCCATTCCGGTTGTCAATGATAAAAAAGTATTGTTGGGTAGGATTACCATTGACGATATTGTTGATTTAATAAAAGAAGAGGCAGAAAAAGATTATCAATTGGCCGCCGGTCTTTCCAATGATGTAGAGGCAGGTGACACCATATTTCAACTAACAAGAGCAAGACTTCCTTGGCTTTTTCTGGGGTTACTCGGAGGCCTGGGAAGCGTTTTTATTTTAAAAGATTTTGAAGCCGTAATGGAAAATCCCGAGTTGCGGAATCTGTTTTTCTACACGCCTCTAATTGCTGCAATGGCAGGAAATGTTGGCGTACAATCTTCGGCAATTATTGTCCAAGGTCTTGCCAATGATGTGGTCAAAGGATCATTGTTATCCTTGCTCATCAAAGAAGTGAGTCTAAGCTTGATCAACGGATTTGCTTTGGCGGTCATACTAATCATCTTTGGACTCCTCATCAATCAAGACATTAACATTAGTCTAACCATTGCTGGCTCCATGATGGGCGTCATTATCATCGCCGCATTAATTGGCACGTTTATTCCAATTTTTTTAAACAGAAAGGGAATCGATCCGGCCATTGCGACGGGTCCTTTCATAACCACTTGTAATGATATTTTTGGTATTTTCTTATTTTTCTATATCGCCAAAATATTTTTAGGTTTTTAAATAAAATCCAACATGAAAGTCTTACACGTCGATGAAAATCATCCTGCCCTAGTCGAAGGTTTAAAAAAATTAGGCTTTCAAAATGACTTGGCCTATAAAGATAATCTAACGTCAATACTCGCAAAAATCGATCAATATGATGGCTTAATCATCCGAAGTAGATTTCCTGTAGACGAAGCTTTTTTGTTAAAAGCTAAAAAACTAAAATTCATAGGACGCGTCGGAGCAGGAATGGAAAACATAGACCTTGCTGCTGTGAAAAAGCACAACATTCAACTGGTTAATTCCCCCGAAGGAAATCGAAATGCAGTGGGAGAACACACCCTTGGAATGTTATTAAACTTATTCAACAAACTCCTCCCCGCTCATCAATCTGTTCAAAGCGGAAAATGGGAAAGAGAGCAACACCGTGGGGAAGAATTATCAGGAAAAACCATTGGCATCATTGGCTATGGAAATATGGGTAAAAGCTTTTCAAAAAAACTTTCAGGATTTGAGGTTAATGTTCTTTGCCATGACCTTCTCCCCAACGTTGGTGATGAAAATGCCCAACAGCTTGCTCTGGAAGACCTCCAAGAAAAATGTCAGGTGATCAGCCTTCACACGCCCGAAACTCCTTTGACTCAAAACATAATTGACGCTGCCTTTATTGATAAAATGAAAAATCCATTTTGGTTGTTAAATACCGCAAGAGGATCTGCAGTTGCATCTGATGCACTTGTAGAAGGACTAAAAACGGGGAAGATTTTAGGTGCAGGATTGGACGTCTTGGCTTATGAAAGCAAATCGTTTTCTACCGTTTTCAAAAACAATCAATTGCCCGATGCTTTGGCTTATTTGATTGCTGCAAAAAATGTAATCCTCAGTCCCCATGTCGCTGGATGGACTGTTGAAAGTCATTTGTTGCTTGCCACAACAATTGTAGAAAAAA
Source organism: uncultured Flavobacteriaceae bacterium (assembly GCA_913058385.1). Taxonomy (GTDB): domain Bacteria; phylum Bacteroidota; class Bacteroidia; order Flavobacteriales; family Flavobacteriaceae; genus UBA8316. Next base: position 49,408 of record CAJXQS010000010.1, on the reverse strand, counting down.
TTAAAAAAATCTACTTCTAGTTTTTCTTCCTAATTCTCTTTAATGACAAACTGAGCGGTTTTTAAGGTACGCTGCTCTAACAATACTTTTGCATCCCTATTTTTAATGAAATTAATTGCGGGTTTATCGAAATGTCTAATGGTGTAAAGGGAAACCCCATCAACGACTTTCACTTTAAATTTTGAAGCCAAAGCCTCTAACAGGCCCTCCAACTTATCATATTTATTATAAATACAAATCGAAAAGCTAATCGCAGAATTTTGAATCATCTCTACCCGCATTTGAAATTTATGTAATAGAGCAAATATTTCACTAATATTTTCTTCCACAATAAAAGAAAAATCCAAGGAGGAGAGTTTCAAAAGGGTTTGATTTTTCTTCAATATAAAGCAAGGAACCAATGGCTCTAAAGTTATGCCTTTAGATACCGAAGTTCCGTCATCTGCTGGATTTTCAAATGACTTAACAAACAAAGGGATTTCTTTTCGCTGAAGGGGCTGAAGCGTTTTGGGATGGATAACAGAAGCTCCATAATATGCCAATTCAATCGCTTCACGATAAGAAATTTGACGTAACAATTGGGTGTCTTTAAACACCCGAGGATCAGCATTTAAAACCCCAGGGACATCTTTCCAAATGGTAACCGATTCCGCATCAAGGGCATAGGCAAAAATTGCAGCACTATAGTCAGAGCCTTCTCGTCCCAAGGTGGTCGTAAGTCCCTCGGAATCACTTCCAATAAAACCTTGAGAAATCAGGGTTGAATTACCGTCGGCAGCTTTTAAAATTGATTTTTGAGTTGCCTCCCAATCCAGATTGGCATCGCGATAATAGCTGTCAGTTTTTATACATTTTCTGGCATCTAACCAGCGATTTTTAATCCCTTGTGAAGTTATATAATTGCTGATAATCGTCGTAGAAACCAATTCTCCTAAACTAACGACTTGATCATAAATTAAACTGTAATCTTTAGAATTATTATGACTTAAAAAAATAATAATCTCCTCAAATAATTGGTCAATATTTTCTTTGGTTTGGGCGGAGTCATGTTGAAAAAGTTCGGCTATGATTTGGTAATGATTTTGTTTTATCTTCTCAAGATCTTCAAGATACCGTGAGTTCTCATCAAAATAGTTCTTCACTACTTCTTCTAAGGCATTTGTGGTTTTTCCCATTGCAGAAACGACAATCAAGGTTTCTGAAAAGCCTGTGTGTTTTAAAACACTTAAAATATTAATTACTCCAGCAGCATCTTTTACAGAAGCGCCACCAAATTTGAATACTCTCATTTATTTTCTAATATATAGTTCTTAATGCTTGATCGATCCATCTGGACAATATTCCAATCTGACAATACTTTTGCGCCGCTTTTCTCATAAAACTGAATAGCAGTGGTATTCCAGTCGAGCACAACCCACTCTACCCGATCGACCCCAAGGGAATCAGCATGAGAAAGAAAAGCTTTATAAAGTTTTGTGCCAATTCCTTTTCCTTTCATTTTTTCAGTCACAACAAGATCTTCCAGATGCAGTGTAGCTCCTTTCCAAGTAGAATAACGAGGGTAAAAAAGAGCAATTCCAATGATTTTATTTTTGAAGACTGCCACAAAACAGTTGAACAAAGGATTTGAACCAAACCCATCCTCTTCAATGTTTTTTTTATCTAAAATAAGTGCGTCTGGTTCTTTCTCAAAAGTTGCCAACTCTTGAATTAACGCTAAAATTCCTTCAGCATCAGTCTTTACTGCTTTTCTGATTTCTACGTCCATAATAAATCGATTGCAAATGTAATTATCGTAAAAAGGTAATTTCAATTTTGTTGTGCTTTATCACATTTTCATGCTTTAATGTAGATAATATAAAAGCCTTATGGTTTTAAGACAGCCAACCAATAACTTTATCAAAAAAAAGTTTTGGTTGCTCGGCATGAAGCCAATGTCCTGCTCCGGGAATTCCAATAATTTCAGATTGGGGAAAATGTTCCAAAATCAATTCACCATCGATTGCTTGTTTTACATAATTAGAATTTTCTCCAATTATGAATAAGGTGGGTTTAGAATAATTAGCTTCAGAATCGAGGGCAGCTCCCAATTGTTCTCCACAGTTTTTTAAAACGACTATATTCATCCTAAATCCTAATTTTTCGGGAGTAATCCAATATAAATTTTTCAATAGAAATTGTCGCGTAGGCCGATCAGAAATGTATTTTTCTAATTGGATATCTGCTGTCTTTCTTGATTTAATAATATCAAAATCAATACTGCTCAAACCCTCTAAAATTGATTGGTGGTGGGGCTTATAGTATTTAGGAGCAATATCTGCTACGATTAGTTTTTCTGCTATATCAGGGTAGGCTGCTGCAAAATTCATGACCGTTTTTCCCCCCATAGAATGTCCTAACAAAATCACTGATTTCAAATTATGATGATGGACATAATTGTACAAATCCTTCACAAGTTCTCCATAAGAGAACTGATCGCTCCAAAAGCTCCTGCCATGATTTCTCTGATCAATCAAATGCACTCTATAGCCTTTTGCAGCAAAGTTTTGCGCTTGACTTTTCCAATTGTCGCTCATCCCCAAAAACCCGTGTAAAACGAGCAATTCTTTTCCTGAGTCTCCTATGATATTTGAGTGTAAAAGACTCATTTAACTAGTTTCTGCAGGTACATCGGGATGACATTCTCAAAGCCCAAGTATAAGGATTCACTCACCAAAGCGTGCCCAATGGAAACTTCTAACAGTTGGGGAATATTTCTTGAGAAAAAGGCTATGTTTTCTAGACTTAAGTCATGTCCCGCGTTGATTCCTATGCCCAAATCATTTGCGCAAATAGCAGCGCTCAAATAGGGAACTATTGCTTTATCTGGGTTTTTCAGGTAGTGTTCAGCAAAAAACGCTGTGTAGAGCTCGATCCGATCCGCTCCTGTTTTTTCGGCTCCTTTCACCATCTCCTCAACAGGATCAACGAAAATTGAGGTTCTTATGTCCAAACTTTTAAATTCTTGAATTACTTCACTTAAAAAGTCTTTATGTTTTACCGTATCCCAACCCGCGTTTGAGGTGATCGCATCCTCTCCATCTGGAACTAATGTAACCTGAGTAGGTCTAATTTGCTTGACAAGTTCAATGAATTTTGGATTTGGGTTTCCTTCAATATTAAATTCTGTATGAACAACTTCAGGCAGTGCTTTTGCATCTGCATAGCGAATATGGCGCTCGTCTGGTCTTGGATGAATCGTGATTCCTTGAGCTCCATAGGCTTGAAGATCTGCCGCAACTTTAAGTAAATTAGGGACATTGCCTCCTCTTGAATTCCTAAGAGTTGCAATTTTATTAATATTTACGCTTAATTTGGTCATTACTTTTACAATAAGGTGTAAAATTACAAACTTATGATGGCTTGATCTAAATTTTAATTATCAAAAGGTCTTCCAGATAAAGTTTTGTAATTTTACATCGAAATAACAGACCAATGAATATTGCAATCTATTGTGCTTTTGACACCCCCGCTACCATAGAGTACGCTAAAGCGTCCATTGCATATCTTGAAAAAGAGGGACACCCGCTCAGCTTGGATAAAAGATTAATCAACCATCTTACGGAAAAACCAAAAACATACGATGTCTTTAATCCTGAAGGAACCATCGATTCAAGAATTGACTTTTTGTTTTCTATCGGAGGAGACGGTACCTTACTTCGCTCCATTACTTTTGTGAAAGACAGTCAAATTCCTATTTTAGGAATCAACACAGGTCGTTTAGGTTTTCTGACCAGTCTTCAGAAGGAGTCTTTGAATGAAGGACTTAATAAATTTTTTCAAAAAAAATACAAATTGGTTCAACGGTCTTTGTTGTCCCTCCAACTTTCTTCATCGGTAGATTCGATTCAAGAGTTTCCCTATGCCCTCAATGAAGTAACTATCAACCGAAAGAATACCACTTCAATGTTAAACATTGAGACTCAAATTGATGAAGAATACCTAACAAGCTACTGGGCTGACGGACTCATTATTGCTACACCAACTGGATCAACAGGTTACTCTCTGAGCAGTGGCGGGCCAATCCTAGCTCCCGAAACCAAAGCCTTTGTGCTGAATCCCATCGCCCCGCATAACATCAACGTAAGACCTCTGATTGTTCCACAAGAAGCCGTTATTAAACTAAAAGTTGATGGCAGGGGAAGTGACCATTTACTGTCTTTAGACTCTCGGATTGTTACGGTAAGTAATGGAACTACTATAGAACTGAAAAAGGCTCCTTTTTCAATATTTACTGTCGAGCTTGACGGAGATAATTATTTCAAAACCTTAAGAGACAAACTATTTTGGGGTTATGACACCCGAAATAGGCAATAAATCTTCCTTTTATTAGTTTAAGTAAGAACACCAAGAACCCTAAAAAAAACAAGGGGTCAATGGGCTTTTTACTTTAAAACTTAATGAAAAGATTATTTCTTTTTCTTATCGCTATTAACCTCCAGTTGAATTCCTATTCTCAGTTTCACGAATTGGGTGCATTCATTGGTGGTGCTAATTATATTGGTGATGTAGGTGCTAGTTATTATGTTTACCCAGAGAATGTTGCCCTTGGATTAATTTACAAGTGGAACATGACGACGCGCTATTCATTAAGGGCAAGTGCCCTATTTACTAAAATAAAAAAGAGTGATTACAATCCTGTTGATACGAACCGTTTTAAACGAAAATATCGATTTAACAACCCCATACAAGAACTTTCAGTAGGAATTGAAATCAATTTTGTTGATTTTAATTTACACGGGAGCGATAGGGAATTTGCACACTATCTCTATTTAGGAGTAAGTTATTTTCAACACGACCTGTTTTATCACGACCTTGTTACCCTTGAGCCAGTAAAATATGACACCGCGAGGAGTTTTGCCCTTCCAATTATCGTTGGGGTGAAGACCAATCTAAATGCAAAAACAGTGGTCGGTCTGGAAATTGGAGCAAGAGCTACATTTACGGACAATATTGATGGAAGTAACCCTGTCGGTTCATTCAAAAACTCAACCGCACTAAAGTTTGGAAATTTAAACAATAATGACTGGTATGTTTTCACAGGTTTAACAATTTCATTTACCTTTGGTGATCTGCCGTGTTATTGTAAAGAATAATAATGAGGGAATACAAAAATGAAATACCACAACACCTTGCCATCATAATGGATGGAAACGGTCGTTGGGCTAAAAATAAAGGTAAAAACCGCCTCTTTGGTCACACAAAGGGTGTCAAAGCTGTTCAAGAAGTTGTTGAAGAGTGCGCTGTACTTAAAATCAAATACCTCACACTTTATGCTTTTTCTACTGAAAACTGGAACCGTCCTGAAGAAGAAATTGGGGTTCTGATGAAGTTGTTACTCAGTTCCCTAAAAAGCGAATTTGAAAAACTATTAAAAAACAGAATAAAGCTAAATGTCATTGGTAATACGGATCAACTTCCTTTGTCAGTTCAAAAAGAACTGGATTATGTTATCAAACAAACTGAAAACAACTCAGAAATGACATTGACTTTGGCACTTAGTTATGGAGGCCGTGAGGAAATTGAGAGCGCAATTAAACAACTTGCTGTCAAAGTTAAAAATAATATAATTTCTCCCGAAAAAATTGACCAATCCATTATAAATGAGCATCTTTATACCCGCGATTTACCAGATGTAGATTTACTGATTAGAACCAGTGGCGAAAAAAGAATTAGTAATTTTCTATTATGGCAAATCGCATACGCCGAATTGTATTTTTCAAAAGTACTTTGGCCTGATTTTAGAAAAAAACATTTACACAAAGCAATAATAAATTACCAAAAACGAGAGCGTAGATTTGGAAAAACAAGTGAGCAACTTCTTCAATAGGTCTCTCATCCGAGTAGATTTATTTCTAATTTTTATATTGTCTTTGAACTTTTCAATAATTCAAGCACAAGACCTTAGCGAATTTGTAAAGGGTAAAACCTATGTCATTGACACCATCACCGTTAAAGGATTAAAAACATTTAGCAATCAAACCGTTGTTTCCTACAGTGGACTCAGAAAGGGTCAAAAAGTAAGCATTCCTGGGGATGAGATCAGTGCAGTGATCAGTAAACTTTGGGGGCTCCAATTGTTTAGCGACATTAATTTTTACATTACCAAAGTAGAAGGCGAAAACGTCAGTTTGGAAATTGAAATTGATGAACTCCCAACCCTAACCAATGTGAAAATTAACGGAATAAAAAAGGGGAAAATTGAGACCATTATTGATGAAACCGAATTGACCAAAGGGAAAAAACTGTCTGAAAGTTTTTTGACCAATACCCGAAACTACATTATTAATAAATATAAAAAAGAAGGTTTTTTAAATACAAAGGTTGCTTTAAATATCATCCCCGACACTACTGAAAAAAACGGTAGAAAAATGGTGGTAAATGTGGACCGTGGGAAGCGCATAAAGATTAAAGAGATCAATTTTAATGGGAATGAGGTTTTTAGTAATAAAAAACTTAAAAGCAAGCTTAAAAAAACCAAATCAAAATTTCCACTTCGTTTTTGGAAGAAATCAAAATATATTGAGGAAGAGTTCGTTGGTGACAAAGACAACCTCATGGAGTTCTTCAAAGAAAAAGGATATCGAGATGCACGTATAATTAAAGACACTTTAGTTTTAAATGAAGACAACACCTTAAGCATCAGTTTTGATATTGATGAAGGGAATCGTTATTATTTTGGTGATATTTCTTTCTTAGGAAATACGGTTTACAACGACTATCAATTGTCCCAAGTTCTTGGAATTGTAAAAGGAGAACCTTACGATGGTGTTTTACTCAAAAAACGTATTGCAGATGAAAAGCCAGATGCAAACGATCTGACAAACCTATACCAAAACAATGGTTATTTATTTTCTAACATTAATGCTGTCGAGATAAGTGCTGAGAATGACACCATTAACTTTGAAATTCGGGTAACAGAAGGAAAGCTAGCAAGTTTCAATAAAATATCCGTAGTTGGAAACACCAAAACCAATGATCATGTTATCTATAGAGAATTAAGAACCAAGCCAGGAGAGCTATACAGTAAAGATCAGGTCGTAAGAACAGTTCGAGAGATTGGTCAACTTGGCTTTTTTGACGCTGAAGCCATCAATCCTGATTTTAAGAATGTTGATCCTAATGCAGGAACTGTTGATATAGAATACGGTTTGACAGAGTCAGGTGCAAGTCAAATTGAACTACAAGGAGGTTATGGAGGCGGTGGGTTCATTGGAACTTTGGGGCTTTCGTTTAACAACTTCTCGATGAAAAATATTTTTGATTTGGATTCTTACAAGCCCCTTCCCATGGGAGACGGTCAGAGTTTAAGTCTACGACTTCAAGCAAGTCAATTTTATAGAACTTATAGCTTTAGCTTTGCCGAACCTTGGTTGGGCGGTCGACAACCTGTTCAGTTCTCTACTTCTTTGTCGCATACGGTTCAATATCGTTATGATTACTTTACGGGTAGGGCTGACAAAAGTCAATCTTTTCAAATTAGTGGAATTAATTTAGGACTCGCCAGAAGGCTCAAAGTTCCTGATGATTACTTTACCCTATCACAGTCTATAGGTTATCAATACTACAACCTAAACAATTATTTCACAGGGCTATTTACCTTTGGTAATGGTGTAGCAAACAATCTTTCCTATACCATCGCTTTGTCCAGAAACAATACCTACACCAATCCTGTTTTTCCAATGGGAGGATCAAGCTTTAGTATTAGTGGGAAATTCACACTCCCTTATTCACTAATAAATGGTGTTGATTTTGCCGATCTTAAAAATCAGAGAGCGTTTCAAAATGTTGATGGAACCCCTGATGTCGCAAAAATAGATCAAGAAAGATTCAAATGGTTAGAATATTATAAAGTCAAATTTACTGGAACTTGGTACACACGAATTATTGATAAATTGGTTTTAAAAACACAAACCGACTTTGGGTTTATAGGGGCTTACAATCTGGACAGAGGAAATATTCCATTTGAAAGATTCTATTTAGGAGGAGATGGAATGCAGAATTATTCATTAGACGGTCGCGAAACGATAGCGCTTAGAGGATACAAGAATCAGTCTTTATCGAGTCAAAACGGTTCCTTGATATACAACAAGTTTTCGATAGAGTTGAGATACCCAATAACACTTAAGCCAAGTGCCTCTATTTACGCCTTATCTTTCTTAGAGTCGGGTAATGGTTATGACACTTTTAAATCGTTTAATCCTTTTAATTCAAAGCGATCTGCCGGAATGGGTGTAAGAATTTTTATGCCTGCATTTGGATTATTAGGAATCGATTTCGGTTATGGGTTTGACAATCCAGCCTTTGGATCAACAACACCGAACGGATGGGAAACCCACTTTATTATTGGACAACAATTTTAAAAATTAATCTTATCACCTCGTTTCTAAAATAATTTCAGTTTTTTTTCGTTCTCAAATTACCCATGAATAAAGAATCAGCCTTATGAAAAAAATTACGACACTCGCCTTAGTGTTTTGTATTGTCTCTCTAACAACCTATGCACAAAGAGGAGTTCGTATTGGTTACATAGACATGAATGTGATTCTCGGAAAAAACAAAGAGTTTAAGACTGCGAATCTGCTCCTTGAAGAAAAAATTGGACTTTGGAAAAAAGAAATAGAATTAAAAAAGATAGAGCTCCAACAAATGCAAGATCAGTTTGCTGTCGAAAAAATTCTATTAACTCCTGAATTGATCTCAGATCGGGAATTAGAAATTAAAGATTTCGCAGGGGATGTTATCTTTCTTCAAGAAAAACGTTTTGGCCCAAATGGAGACATGATGATTCAAAAAAACAAACTGCTTAAACCCATACAAGATCAAGTACTTAGCATTGTTCAAGACATTGCTAAGGAACGTAAATATGATTTTATTTTTGATCGATCTTCCGATATAATTATGTTATATTCGGCAAAAAATTACGATATTAGCAGCTTAGTTCTGAAAAGAATTCAATTACAAGAAAGAATTAAAAGCAGAAAAGAAAAAGTCGAATCTGCAAAAAAAATAACTAAAGGAATATAAATTATAATTTAAACTACTGATAATGAAAAAATTAACACTGATTTTCGCAGCTTTATCTCTTTTGATTGCTCCAATAACTGTTGCAAATGCACAAGCAAAAGTTGCCCACATTGAGTTTCAAAAGCTGATTAGTGAGATGCCAGAAGTTGTTTCTGCACAGAAAGAATTGAAAAAACTTGAGGAATCTTACACCAGCGAAATGGAAAACACTTACAAAGAATTCCAAACTAAAGCGCAAACTTATGCTGCTGATGCTGCCAATCAAACTGAAATTACAAATCAGGCACGTCAGAAGGAATTGGAAACAATGCAACAAAACATCCAACAATATCAGCAAACTGTTTCTCAGGAATTACAAAAAAAATCAGTTGAAATGATGCGTCCTTTAATTGATAAGGCTAAAGCATCTATCGATAAAATATCTAGTGAACTAGGATTCGAATTCGTTTTGGATTCAAGTACTGGTGGTAGTGTTTTGATCGCAAAAGGAAAAGACTTAATGGCGGAAGTGAAAAAAGACTTAGGTTTTTAATCACTCTCCTATCTCTTAATTAAAAGCTCCCTTTTTTCAATGGGAGCTTTTTTTTTAGATCTATTCTTCCTTAAACCAAGAAGAATAAGTAATATAATTGGCTGAAATCCTTTCAATTTCTCCCTTTTGTAATTCGGGATCGACGTCTTTTATCTTCTTTGCGGGAACGCCTGCATAAACAGTTCCAGGGGGGACAATCGTGTTTTTTGGTAAAACACTTCCAGCAGCAATGATACTATTCGATCCGATGACACAATCATCCATAATAATACTTCCCATACCAATCAACACTTGATCTTCTATCGTACAGCCATGCACTATGGCATTATGACCAATCGAAACATCATTACCGATCTTAGTGGCAGAGCGCTCGAAGGTTCCATGAATGACAGCCCCATCTTGAATGTTAACACGATCTCCCACAAGAATGGAATTGACATCCCCTCTTACCACGGCCTGAAACCAAACGGAACATTGGAAGCCCATAATCACGTCACCTATTAAAGTTGCATTTTCAGCAATGAAACAATCATCACCATATTTTGGAGTAAACCCCCGAACTGATTTTATCAACATAGATCCTATATTTTTTGTCTAAATTATAAAATTGAATTTTAAGATAAAAAGGGAGTCAAATATCCTGTGCTCTTTCACTACATTTGTACAAAATAACGAGATGGAAAAGTATACGATAGTTGGAGATTGTAAAAAAGGTGCCGCAATAGCGAGGTTTAAAATAACACCCGAAAGCGATGTGTTGATTTCAAAGACTTTTAGCAATATTGATCAAGCTGCCGATGCACCTTTGGTACAACAATTATTCTATTTACCGTTTGTTAAGAAGGTCGGCATTGAAAACAACACCATCATCATTGAGCGTTTTAGTATCTTGGAATGGGAAGAGGTTATTGTAGAAGTTGCGACTCAAATCGAAGATTATTTAAATGGTGGCGGTGCAATTTTAAACACCAAAGAAGTTACAAAAAAAGTACCTATTACGGTCTATGCCGAAAGTACACCAAACCCTTCGGCAATGAAGTTTGTGGTAAATAAAAAGTTGACAGAAGAAACAATTTCTTTTGAAAACGTAGATGCTGCTGTCGATGCACCTTTGATTACCGAGCTTTTTAATTTCCCTTATGTAAAGGAAGTTTTCTTAGATGAGAATTATATTTCTATAGGAAAACACGACACTACCGAGTGGGAAGATATCGTAAACGAAATCAGAGGGTTTTTAAAAACTTATCTTGAAGAAGAAAAACCTGTTTTAGGACAAAAATATACCCGTCCCGGGATGAATGAGAAAACAGATTCGACCAAAAACTTATCTGAAATTGAAAAAGAAATCGTTTCTATTTTAGAGGAATATGTAAAACCCGCGGTTGCATCGGATGGAGGAAACATTATTTTTGATTCTTATGAAAAGGAAGATAAGATGGTAAAGGTTGTTCTTCAAGGTGCTTGTAGTGGTTGTCCCTCCTCTACTTTCACCCTTAAAAATGGAATTGAAAACATCTTAAAAGACATGCTTCCTGGCAAAGTAGAATTGGTAGAGGCTGTGAATGGATAAACTTATTTTTTCTTTTTAGGCGGAGGAGTGTAGAATTCCTTGAGGTAAAAAGGTTCAAAATAAGCTAGATCTTCAAAAGCACTTTCTTTAAATGCTTTTTCAGCCAAAGGAATCATTCCGCTTGCTGAAGGATGTTGAATATCATCAACATATTTAATATGTTCTCCTGTGAATATGGATTTGCATTTTTCTGCACCTGATCCAAAGAAAACCCATGTTTTGTCTTTAGGGAAGTCCATAAAAGTGTCTTCAGTTATGATATCGGCTGAAGTTTCCCTTATAATTTCTTTTTTATTATTTAAAACCAAACTGTAAACCTCCATTCTTCTGGCATCAAACATTGGAAACAATATTTCGTTGGAAAGCGGTTGGTAAATTTCGGTAATTACTTGAAGAGAATTGACTCCTAGCAGGGGAAGGTCTAGCGCAAAACAGATTCCTTTTGCAGCGGCTACTCCAATTCTAAGTCCTGTGTAAGAACCCGGCCCTTTACTTACAGCAACAGCGTCTAAATCAGATAAGTTCAAGTTCGCTTTTTCGAAGACTTGTTGAATAAACCCATGCAATTGTTCGCTATGGCTGTATTCCATAGAAAATTTTTCAACCAAAGCAATTTGTTTGCCATTCCTACTTAAAGCGACCGAACAATTTTTAGTAGCCGTCTCAATATGTAATATTGTATTCACAAGGCAAAAATAAATAAACGGAGACTTTGAAGCTCCCTTTTTTTCAATTAAGAATAGAAATATTAACCCGTAATCGGTATGCCAAAATAAAATTCCAAAACCTTAAGCTTAAAAATGTAGTCAAACTTAGCGCGAACCAAGTCTGAAGTGGCATTGTTATAGCGCTCGGTGATCTGATTAAAGTCATAGGAATTCATCACCCCTGCATCAAAACGATTGATGGCATCTTGATACGTTCTTTCTCTTGCCAAAACAGTTTTCTTTGCGGCTTCGTAAAACTTATAAGCACCCAAGGCACTATTGTAAGCTTGATTTATAGCGCTTTCCAAATTTAACTTTTCCTGTTCAAATTGATTCTCCGAACGCAACAAGTTTACTCTAGAACGTTTTACGTTATTCCGAATTGAATTTCCATTAAAAATCGGAATACTTAATCTCACCCCAAAGTTATGTCCCTCATTGTTGTCCAATTGTTTTTGAAAAGACAATGGACCAATAACCTTATTTTGTTCAACACTTCTTAACACTTGATCTCCAGAACCCGAAACAAACCCTATGGGGACGTCCCTAAACGTCCCGTCGCCCGCAAGTCTATCTGCATATGAAACCCTAGAGTTATAGCCGTAATATGCCGTTAAACTGGGTTGTAAGTTTCCTTTCGCCAATGAAATGTCTTTTTTAGCAATTTCGATATTTGTTAAATAAAGCTGTATGTCATTTCTAAAGGTCAATGCCTTTTCAAAAATTTCCTTAGGGGTTTGTAGCAATATATCAGAAATTGGGACGTCAAGGTCTTCAACTACAATGTCAAAATTTTCATAGTCGGTAATTAATAACATTTGTGCAAGATTAATTTTAGTCAATCTCAAATTATTTTTCGCCTGAACCAAGGCTTGCTCCTGAGTTGCCAATGTGGCTTCGATTTCTAAAATATCGGATTTAACCTTAACACCCGCTTCAATCAACTCTTTGGTCCGCCTTGCATCTTCTGTAGTGATTTTAAACTGTGATTCCTGAACCGTTAAAATCTCCTTGTTAAACATCACTTGTAAAAACGCATTTGCGACCAATAGTTTTACATCATCGGCCATATCATCCAATTGGTATTGATTGGCCAAAATAGAAAGATTCGCACGATGCAATTGATTAATGTTTTTTAACCCATTGTAGAGCGTCAAATTCACATTTGCGCCCAAAGAAGTATATTGGGTTGTGGTGTTTTCAAGTAAACCAGTCGTAATGTTTTGATTCAATCCCACATTCCATGAGTGCGAAGTTTGGGCATTTAATGTTGGGAGAAAGCTTCCCTTGGCGTCTAGCTTACTAAGCTCGGCTTCTAGAATCCCGAGCTGTGTTTGTTTGAGAGAAATATTTTTCTCCAAAGCCATTTCGACACACTCTTGAAGGGACAATACTGTCTTTTGAGCATTTACTATTCCAGCAAAAAAGAGAACAGATAAAAAGAAAATATATTTAAAATTTTTCATGCTTGAATCTATTTATCAGAGTCTTCCTCTCCTATTTTTTTAGGTTCTGTCTTATTCCAGACCTTTACTTTGTCTTCCATTTTTAATCCTGAAAAAATTTCAACATTGATGCCGTCAGAAATTCCTATTTTAATATCCTTTCGTTCAAATTCTTGGTCTGTTTTCATAATCTCAACATAAGGTTTGTTGCTGTCGCGATCAAATTGAAGTAAAGATTCGGAAATGGTCATGACACTGTCTTTCTTCTCCAAAACAATCGATGCATTGGCGCTATAACCTGCTCTTATAAATACAGAGTCATCCAGATAAACATCTCCTTCAATCTTAAACTGAACCGTTCCTTCTTCCTCGTTACCTTTGGGGGCAATAAACTTTAATTTGGCATCAAACTCTTTGTCCTGAACAGCTCCCAAAGTTATTTTTAATGGCATTTCTATGACCAATTCTCCCACCTCGGCCTCGTCTACTTTTCCTTCGAAAATCATTTTTTTAAGATCCGCAATCGTTGCGATGGTTGTTCCAGCATTGAAAGTATTACTTTCAATTACCTGATCTCCTTCTTTGATTGGAATTTCAAGAACAGTCCCAGCAACAGTAGAACGAATATTTGTATTCGCAGTGCTAGAACCCCCTGCAGACCCTAATTTTATAATTTGCAAATCAGACTGAGCATTATTGACATTTTGTTGTGCCTGACTGTATCGCAATTCAGCATTTTCAAAATCTTGTTTAGATATAATTTGCTTGTCAAATAAGCTTTTATTTCGGTCGTAATCCACCTTGGCATTTTTCATCTCAATGATCTGATTAGCCAGTCGTCCTTTTGCACTATTGAGGGCTTGTTCGTTAGGGACAACTTTTACCTTGGCCAGCAAGTCTCCGTTAGTAACAAGGTCTCCCTCTTCGACAAAAAGTCGCTCTATAATTCCTGAAATTTGAGGTTTGATCTCCACTTCGTCTTCCGGAATAACTTTTCCTGTTACAACCGTTTTTTTCTCTATGGATAATAATTTGGGTGAGATCGTTTCATACTCAATCAACCCCTTGCTATTCGTCTTTATGAAATAAAGTGTAGCAAAGATGGCTCCGAAAATGACTAAAGCAATTCCGATGTATTTGACAATTTTCATATTAATTTATTTTAATTTAATTATTCTTCTCTTAATGCGTCAATGGGTTTAATGCTCACAGCTCGTTGCGCTGGAATCAATCCAATTAGTGTTCCTAATGTTACCATGATTAATAATGCACCAAGCACTAAGGGTATGGGGACTGTAGGGTTTGTGTAGGGGAAATCTGTCTTATCTATTGTTAAAAGGTTGATGATCGCAAGCAGGAAAGACCCTAAGATGATCCCTAAAATTCCTGCGATTGTTGTTAGAAAAACTGACTCCAATACGATTTGAATCCTTACTTCGCCTGGGGTAGCTCCGAGGGCTCTTCTAACCCCCAATTCTTTAGTTCGCTCTTTAACAGAAATCATTAGAATATTTCCAATTCCAATTACACCTGCAAAAATGGTCGCCAGCCCCACCACTAAGGACAGAAATGTCATTCCTTTTGCAAAACCCATGATTTTGGCAAAAACCTCTCCAATATTAAAGGCTCCAAAAGCTCTTTCATCATCCGGTGAAACACGATGAATACGCTTCAATGTTTGCTTAATTTTTTTTTCAACTGCCACGGCATCAGCATAATCATAGGCAGCGATTGTGAACCAATCTACGTCATCTCCCGTATTGTATAGCTTTCTGTAAGTCTCAAATGGAATGAAAATATCCCCATCAGTTTCAAAACCACCGCCTTGAATAAATTTATGAACCCCTATCACCTTAAAATAAACATCATCAATCCTGATGTATTGACCCACTGGATCTTCGTCGGGCTCAAATAGTTCTAACTGAGTACGCTCGCCAATTACACAAACTTTACGTTCATATTTTATGTCTTCATCATTAATAAACCTGCCGTTGTCGTATATTTTTTTTGTGGCAATTTTAGTATACACAGGGAAATCACCATAAATGTTATAAGGTTTAGATTTGTTCTTTCTAACCACTTGGGCCGGAATACTTCCAAAAACTCCTTTTGCATTTCGAGGGGCGATAAATTGAATTTCTGGGATTTGTTGTTTTAAGGTTGTCGTGTTTTGAATCTTAAGTTGAGGGGACCTCCCGACTTTAAATCCCGAATAAGGAATACTCGTTCTTGCGGCCCATATAAACATTGAGTTCATAGCAATATTTTCAAATTGCCTCTCAAAGCCATTGTCTAAACCTTTTGCCGATCCTGAGAGTGCTATATAAATAAAAATACCCCACAAAACACCAATCACCGTGATGACCGTCCGAGTCTTGTTCTTAGCAATAGATCCAAAAATCTCTTGCCAAGTATCCCAATCAAAAATTATTTTTAAACTATTCATCTCTTAGGGCTACTATGGGTTTAATACTGGCAGCTCTTTTTGCAGGAATATAACCCGCGATGGCGCCAAAAAGAATCAATAAAAAAGTTGAAAAAATTGCTGTACTTGATTCTATATATGGGTTTAAAATAAAAAAATCTTTCAGTTCCTCTCCGATGCTTTTGAGTAATATAATTCCACCGATCATCCCAACAAATCCTGAGATTGTTGTGATAAAAATAGATTCATGTAAAATCATATTAATCACACTTTTTGGTGTTGCGCCAAGGGCTTTTCTGATCCCGAGTTCCTTGGTTCTTTCTTTTACTACAAAAACCATAATATTTGAAATACCAATAATTCCTGCAATCAAGGTTCCAATCCCGACAAAGGTGACTATCAATTGTAAAACTCCTGCAAACTGTTGATTTTTTTTCAACTGATCCGCAACATTCCTAATGTAGATTCCATTTTCGTCAGTTGGATCAATATCCTTTTTATTCTTCATGAAAAGTCTTAACTGTTTTTCAAAAGCTAGGGCACCAGCATGACCTATTTCTGGTCGAAAGCTTACAATAATCTGACTAATCTTATCATTGTTTTTTTCCAAAACTTGTCTTGTGGTGTAGGGCATATAAATCAAACGCTCTTCCCTGTCACCGCCTTCATCCTGAAAAACACCTACAACCTTAAACGCACTTGACCCCAATTCAACATATTTACCCATTGGATCTTCGTCTTTGAACAGATCTTTAGCTACCATTCTTCCAATGACGATGTTCTTTGTGGCATCCTTGACATCTGCTTGATTGATGTAGCGCCCTTTCATCATGATTGTTTTTTCAACAATTTGATGGGAAGGCCCCACTGCTCTGGTACTATAATTATCTGATTTATTCTTATATCGAGCCCTTGCACCTCGAGTAATCCTTGGAGTAATTGATTCCAAATAGAAAGCAAAGTTTTGCCCTATATCAGTCAGATCGCTATTTTCAAATTCAATCCTTCTGTCGGCCTTAAAGCCTTTGTAGGGTTTTGATGTTTTCCCTCCAAAGAGCCAGAGCGTATTGGTTGCATCATCAAGAAAAAATTTACCGAATGAATTTTTCAAACCATTGCCAAAGCCAAAAAGTACAATGAAGATGAAAATCCCCAATGCAACCGTAAAACCCGAAAGAAAAGTTCTTAATCTATTTTTCTTTATGGTCTCAAATATTTCTTGCCAACGGTCCCTGCTAAACATATTAAGAAATTAATACTTGTTTTACTTTTTTATCTTCTAGGATTACCCCATCTCTTAACGTAACAATACGTTTACACATGTTAGCGATGTCAATCTCATGAGTAACCACCAAAATGGTTTTCCCCTCATTATTAATTTGTTGAATTAATCCCATAACTTCATTTGAAGTAACCGAGTCTAAGGCCCCTGTGGGTTCATCAGCCAACAAAACTTTTGGTTGGGATGCCAATGCTCTCGCAATCGCTACCCGTTGTTTTTGTCCTCCAGAAAGTTCGCTTGGTAAATGGGACGACCAATTTGCAAGGCCAACTTTTTCTAAATATTCTAGGGCAGTCTTTTGTCTTGATTTTCTATTTAATCCTTGATAATAGAGGGGTAAAGCGACGTTTTCCAGCGCGCTTTTATAATTTATCAAATTGAAAGACTGAAAGACAAACCCTAAAAACTTATTGCGGTATTTTGCTGCGAGTGTTTCATCTAAGTTTTCAATCAATACGTCATCGAGTTTATAGTCGCCCTCGTCAGCAACGTCCAGCATTCCCAAAATATTAAGCAACGTAGATTTACCCGATCCTGAAGAACCCATTATCGCCACCAGTTCTCCTTCTTCAATCTCAATGTTGATTCCTTTCAGCACTTGAAGTGAGGAATTTCCCATTTTATACGATTTGTAAAGATTTTTGATTTCTATCATCAAAGATTTATTTGGGTTAATTTAAGTTAAACGCCGGTCAGTAGGATTTTTCATTCATGATTTACCTTATTGATAGACTAAAACAAACTGTATTGGTTTAATATAACTTTGACTTATTATCATAAAATATCTTCAAATATATGTAAAAAAAGGTATTTGGCAATGCACAGTACTGTTTATTTTAAAACTTCACTATAACTGATCGATAAAAAACGACTACTTTCTAACCATTTTGAATATCTGATATCCTACAAATGCAACGAGTAAGTATGGAATCGCCATCAAATAAATAATTCCACTATTGATTCCTTTGGCCGTTTCTTGCCCGGCTTCAGATTCTAATACTGCTCTGCACATTGAACACTGCGCCTGAGCCTCTATCATAAACGCCAAACTAAAAAAAACTAAAAAAATAATTTTACGCATATTTTTAATAATAGGGGGAAATCATAACATATACAACAACACCTGTGACAGCGATATATAACCAAATAGGAAAAGTGATCCTCGCTATTCTTTTATGATCTTCAAAGTTTTTAGAAATTGCACGAACATAGGTCACTAAAACCATCGGAATAATACCGATGGACAAAAGAATGTGAGTTATCAGAATGAAATAATAAACATACTTAATTGAACCTGTCCCACCATAAGAGGTGCTATCAGAAGTCATGTGATAAGCGACATACATAACCAGAAAGGCGAGAGATAAACCAATCGCTGTTTTCATTAGACCTTCGTGCAGTTTTATTTTTTTATTTTTAATCGCAATCAATGCTAAAACAAGTATAATCGCAGTAATACCGTTAATTGAAGCGTAGATTGGGGGTAAAAAAGATAATGGTGTTACGTTAGGAATTTTGACAGTAAACAATAAGGCAACTATTAGGGGAATCAATACAGAAACCACGGTAATCAACTTTTTATATTTTATGGGATTGGGGCTTACTTCATTCCTTTTCATAATCATTCTTATTATTCTTTTAAAAGTAAAGCAATATCTTCAATCAGCAAATCAACGTCCTGAATTTCTTCCCCTTCCTTGTCCAAACCTGAGTAATAGACAATGGGGTTGTCAAATCGATCAACTTTTGATCTAATATAGCCGTTTTTGTCAATTAACGCAAAATATCCTTGGTGTTCAAAACCACCAGCAACGGCAGGATTTATACCTGCAAAAATACTAAATCCTTTGTTCGCAAGTTCATATACTGTTTTGACATCGCTTGTAAGAAAATGCCAATTTTGTGACTTTACATTGTAAGATTCTGCATATTTTTTTAATACATACGGAGTATCGTTTGCCGGATCAATGGTGAATGAGGCGATTCCAAAATCTTGTCGGTCTCCGAAACGATCGTCTATAATTTTCATATTCTTGTTCATAATCGGACAAATGGATGGGCATTTTGTGAAGAAAAATTCTGCCAAATGAACTTTTCCCTTAAAATCTTCATTCCCTATAAAAAGACTGTCCTGATTAAGCATGAAGAATTCGGGAACTTTTTTTGCTTCACCGTTAAGCTTAATGTAAGCCAAAGGTTTGGCCGGCGCTGAACGATTGTCTTCTACTTGGGTTCGATTGGCAATACGGTTAATGATTTTTGGAATAAATAGAACTCCAAAAACTACAATTACCATGATTAAACCAAAAGAGGAATATTTATTCATATTATTCTGGCGTTTGTGGTTTATTGTATTTTTTCCATGCCCTCCTGTACTCGGCTAATATAACCTTAACATCATCAATCATCTTATTGTTAATCTCAGCGACAGATTGTGAATTAAAACCATATAACGTGCCTTGATCTTCATCATCGTCTCGACCTCTCAAACTGCTGTTCTTGTCGATTATGAAAACATAAGGTGAACTAAGACCAGTTGATAATTCAAGTGGGGCTTTTAAGCTGCTAAACAACGATTCAATTTGTTCGGAAGTGCCAAAAACAAATTTCCACTTAACAAGATCGGTTCCAGCGCCTTCGCTAAGTTCTTTTTTTAATTCAATAACCCTGTCTTGTTGTCCTTTTTGGAGAATCATTACAAACTGAAAGTCTTCAAACTGATAAAATCTTTTGTATATTTTCTGGTTAAGATTGAGCGCGTCTCCTCGTTTTACGGAAATTTCACTGCCCCAAAAACCCAGTACAGAAATTTTGTTTTTAAAATTAACTACTTCACCTGAAAGTGACTCCCATTCATCAATTTGATTTACCTCCTCTGTAAGAACAGGAAGTAAAGCAAAATTGTTCTTCCCTGATGCAAAGAACAAATAGATTACAATAGGAAAAACAAAAAGGATAACTAAAACAAAGTATTTTTTAAAAGCATTGCTCATAACAAAATTATTTGTTTTTTAGGGCATAAATGGGTTTTGACTTTAAAAGTTCCAGCTCACAAAACCTTTGAACATTACGTCGAAAATATAGTCTGCTTCAACCAAAAGAATAAATGACAGGTAGGGAATCAAGATGAGCAAAGGAAGAACAATCGATCCTTTTAAACCCCCTTTTTCATCTCTAATGTGCATAAAATCCCAAGCGATATAATAAGCTTTAACGATGGTCAAAATAAGGAATATCCAGTTTAATATCTTCATGTTTAAAAAAGAATTCATGAGGGCTGCAGGTTTCACTATTCCTAAAACAACCTCAACTGTTGTCACTATAGAAAGAAAAATAAGTACCCCCCAAATCTTTTGTTGATTGGATTTAAATTTAAGTAATCCTCTGAAAATCGCTAAGTTGTGTGCGTCGTGAGCCATTGATTATTTATTTTTTAAACGAGATAGAAAAATGTAAAAACGAAGACCCATACCAAGTCAACAAAGTGCCAATAAAGACCAACTTTTTCAACCATTTCATAATGTCCTCGGCGTTCGTAAGTACCAATAATTACATTGAAAAAAATGATGATATTGATGATTACACCAGATAAAACGTGAAATCCGTGAAATCCTGTAATAAAGAAGAAAAAGTCTGCAAACAATCGATTTCCATATTCGTTATGCACCAAGTTTGCCCCCTCTACCACCGCAACAGCAGTGTCGATTTGATCCAAAGAGTCATCCCGAGACAGAATCACCTTATGACCAGTTGCATCAATTTTTTCACTTTTAATTACTAAATTATTATTGGCTTCAAATCCCTTTACAACTTCTTCGACAGAAAAAGATGGTAGACTTGAACCAGCATCATACCAAATTCCATTGCTTGCTTGATGAACATCTCTTTTGGTAGGTACTTCAAGGGCAAAATCAGCAATTGCTATTCTTTTTCCGGTACTCGCGTCAACAAATTGAAGGATCTGCCCCCCTTTTGTTTCCAGAGCTCCGTATTCTCCTTTGATAAAGTTTTTCCATTCCCAGGCTTGAGAACCAACAAAAATTGCACCCCCAATAATGGTAAGCAACATATAAAAAGTAACTTTTGCTTTTTGCATGTGGTGACCTGCGTCAACTGCCAATACCATTGTTACAGATGAAAATATTAATACAAAAGTCATCAAGGCAACATAATACATCGGGGCGTCTACTCCGTGTAAAAAAGGGAAGTGAGTAAATACCTCATCCGCAATGGGCCAAGAATCCATGTTCTTAAATCTTGAAAAACCATAGGAAACCAAAAAACCAGAAAACGTAAGCGCATCCGAGACGATGAAAAACCACATCATGAGTTTTCCATAGCTTGATTTGAGAGGTCTTTCCCCTCCGCCCCAAACGTTTGTTTCTTCTGTATTTTCCGCTGCTGTTAAATCCATAAACTGTAAGTCAAGTTAGTTTGGTGCAAATTTATATATTTTACCTATAAAGAAGAACAAATAGGTACAAATAAATCCATAAAATATCAAGAAAATGCCAAAATAAATATGCCAGTTCAAAACCTAAAGTGTTTGTTCCTTGATACTGGTTGCGCGAAAGTTGAAAATACACATACATTAAGACTATAAGTCCCGCAAAAAGGTGAGCCAAATGCAATAAGATTAAAACATACAAGAAAGAGGTGGTAATCGAACTTTCGGCACCTGTAAAATAATACCCTTGACTGATGATGTCTCCAAATCCTTTAAATTGAAAATAAACAAATAATAAAGCAAGCAAGAAAGTTATAATCACAAAAAGTTTGGTTTGCTTTATGTCTTGAGACATCAAATATTTTTTGGCAAAAAAGAAGGTAAGGCTGCTCAAGAAAATTAAAACTGTGCTGATTGCAAATGCTGAGGGCATTTCGAACTGGGTCAGCCAATCAACCCTAGAACTACTGACTACGTAGGCACTTGTCAGTCCAGCAAAAGTCATTGACATGCTGATCATCCCGACCCAAAGCATCATTTTTTTTGCTTTTTGTTCTTTTATTTCTAATTCATTCATATTAAATAAATTTATCAATTACATAGATTAACTGTAGGATCGTGATATAACCAATACTTGCAAACATTAGTTTTTTGGCTGAGTCTTTTGTCTTGAGTTGCATTAACTTAATTGCATAATAGAGGAGGTAAAGCCCAATGATTAAAATTAATATTGCCCCAGGAATAGACAAGTGGAGATTTCCAGTATAAGAAGTAGCGGGCAATAAAGAAATAACGATGGTCCAAAGCGTGTAAAACACAATCTGAAATGCTGTAAGTCGATCTGGGTTTCCAGAGGGTAACATCTTGAATCCTGCTTTCTTGTAGTCATCATCCAACATCCAGCCGAT
This sequence comes from uncultured Flavobacteriaceae bacterium, assembly GCA_913058385.1. Lineage (GTDB taxonomy): Bacteria > Bacteroidota > Bacteroidia > Flavobacteriales > Flavobacteriaceae > UBA8316. Next base: position 27,026 of record CAJXQS010000010.1, on the reverse strand, counting down.
GGCCCAAAAGTGTGGAAATTGCCAAAAGAATTGAACCATAAACAATGTCCCTGGTTCTATGCCAAATTTGCCAGTCGCAGCTACCCAACCAAGCATAAAGGGAATTGCCCCAGGAAATGCTCCTACAAAAACCGCGAGTGGTGATATTGTTTTTAAAGGGGTATAAATGCACGTGTAAATAAATATCGAGAGGAGACCAAAAAGTGCTGTTTTAAGATTAATTGCATAAAGCACCATAACTCCTAAAACTGTTAAAAAAGTGGCGATGATGGCAGCAACCAGAGTAGACATACGTCCCGTTGGAAGGGGTCTGTTTTTTGTGCGACTCATCAGGGCGTCAAGATCCTTTTCAATCAATTGATTGATTGCATTAGAAGCTCCAACCATTGCAAAACCTCCAATAAAAAGTCCGATAAGAATTTTGGTTTCTACTTGATCAACTGCAAGCAAATAGCCCGCAACAGATGAAAAAACAACACTGAGCGCCAAACGAAATTTCGTTAATTGTAAAAAGTCATTTACAAAGGTTGCAATACTAATTGATTTAACTGGCGAACTGTCCAAATGGGTCTTCATCATCGTTGATAGAATTGCAAAGATAGGCTACAAAACATCAATGTGCAATGAACTAAATGTTATTTTACTTCGCTTTTCAACAAATCATTGTAAGCGAAAAGTTATTGGAATGCTAAAAGGAACCCGAACCGGTCTTCCCCTTTGTTTTCCGGGTATCATTTTGGGCAGCTTGGATATAATTCTTTGGGCTTCTTTCTCTAAGTTTTTGTCCGGTCCACGCATTCTTATTTCCTGAATTGAGCCATCTGTAGCTATTACAAAGTTTACATAAACCCGACCTTGAATGCCCATCTCTTGCGCAATATCAGGATACCTAAAGTTTTTTACAATGTGTTTATTCATCTTTTCCTGAAAACAATCTCTTCTTTTTGACTTTGCAACTTCTTCACAGCCAGGAAAAATCGGGACGTCTTCTATGATCGCAAACGGAACATCTACCTCTTCAAATGCATCTTCAACCTCAACATTCTCAACTTCTACAATATCATCTTGATCTGATTCAGTCGATTCAATTACGGTCTCCTCAACCTCGTCTTCATCTTCTGCCACCTCGATGACTTGTGGAGCCACTGCAGGCGGTGGCGGGGGTGGGGGTGTCTTTATTTGTTCTGTAATGGGAACCTCTTCGTCGTCATCACTCATGACGTTCAAGATATCGATATCATAAGAACGTTCATAGGTTTTAAACTCTAAAAGTCTCCATGTGACAAACAAAACAAGAACAAGTCCTATTAAAAAATAAAGAGTACTATTTTTTGATAAATCTGCTTTAGGATTTTTTTTAGTAAACATAGCTTCATGGTATTTAGGGATTGCATTTAAATTAAATCAAATTTCGTACCAAGACCACTTACGCTCATAAAAAAAACCCATAACGTTGGTTATGGGTTTTTAAAGTTATTTAATAATTTTTTACTGTAATCTAAATGTTATTGGGATACTAAAGGGAACTCGAACTGGTCTTCCTCTTTGTTTTCCTGGTGTCATTTTAGGAAGTTTTGAAATAATTCTCTGCGCTTCTTTTTCTAAATTTTTATCCGGACCCCGCATTCTAATGTTAGAAATTGATCCATCCTTAGAAATGATAAAGTTTACATAAACCCGACCTTGAATACCCATTTCCTGGGCAATGTCAGGGTATCTAAAGTTTTTTACAATGTGTTTATTCATTTTTTCTTGGAAGCAATCACGTCTTTTAGATTTTGACACGTTCTCACAACCTGGGAAAATGGGAACATCTTCAATGACCGCAAAAGGAACATCTACATCGTCAAATTCTTCTTCGATTTCGACTTCTTCTACTTCAACAATGTCTTCTTGATCTGTTTCGGTAGATTCAATAACCGTTTCCTCAACCTCTTCTTCATCTTCCACAACCTCAATAACTTCAGGAGCTGGTGGTGGAGGAGGAGGTGGTGGTGGTACTTTTATTTGCTCTGTAATTGGCACTTCCTCATCGTCGTCATCATCTACATTTAATGCTTCATAACCGTAGCCACTCTTATCATAGGTTTTCCATTCGATGGCTTGCCATGATATTAAAAGGACTGAGGCCAGTCCTATAACAAAGTATAGACTGCTATTTTTAGACAAATCTGCCTTCTCGTTTTTCTTGGGTTGCATTGTCATTGTGAATTTAGTATGCTAAGCTAAAAAAAAATCGATTATAAACAAGTTCTTTTTGTGTTTCGAACTCATTTTTTTTGATAATTCAATTAAGCTTAAGCTTCAATTAATGATTTATATTGATCTGCGTCTAATAATTCGTTTAACTGGTCGGGGTTTTGAATTTTAATTTTAATCATCCATCCTGATTCATACGGATCTTCGTTTACCGCCTCTGGTGTATCTTCTAGTGCCGTGTTAAATTCAAGCACCTCACCATTTAATGGCATAAAGAGATCCGAAACGGTTTTTACAGCCTCAACGGTTCCGAAAACGCTCTGCTCCTCAAGCTCCTCTCCTACGCTTTCGATTTCCACGTAAACAATGTCTCCCAACTCTCGCTGGGCAAAGTCTGTGATCCCAATAATTGCTGTATCTCCATCAACTTTGATCCATTCGTGGTCTTTACTATATTTTAAATCCGAAGGAATGTTCATTTTTTTTTATTTAAGAAACAAAGGAATGAATTTAGCCGCTAGTTTCCAAAATTATATCGAATGGTAATTCCGGAACGAATAGAGGTTTGGGGAAATGCAGTAGAAATTGCAAATTCAGAAAAACTGTGATCGTAAAAAAACAAACTCGTCAAGTTTTTTGAGAGGGCATAATCCGCAGTAAACTTAATGGACATTAGGGTCTGTCCGGCCGTAACCTGATTGTTGTCATATTCTAAATTTCTGAGTATGGTTTTATTTTCCCTGAAAGAAAAATCTGCCTTTAGATTTAAATCTCCACTTAGGGTCACCCGTCTCCCACCGACATTGGTTCGAATCCTTAAGTCCTTAACCCGATAACCCATTCCCATTATGAACTCATCACCACTTGATTCCGTCAGCAAGCTATTGTCAAGACTCAAAGAAAGCGCGCGATCTTTTTTCACCTCTGCCAATATCTTTATTGAATTTTTAAATTCGACATCCAAACGAATAAGAGGATTAAACTGTTCCACCAAATTGATATTTGAATAAAATTTTGGGGATATAAAATTCCCTAACTGATCTTTGGCTAATGGCTGGACGGGATCGTATTCCAAATTGGTTTGAAAGTTGGTAATGGTATAACTGGAGCGGTAGCCGTGCGCAATTGAAAAACGATTGAAAATCTTACCCAATGACTTTATTTTAGTCAGTCCAGTGTATTTAATGTTCCAATTTGGTAATGGTGTTTTCTGAACAGGATCTAGCGAAATGTTTTCTGGAGAAGTCCCCGTATAAGCTGATAAAAATGAAGTAATCAGGACAGATTGATGGTTTCTATTAAATCCATTTGGATAGCCGTCTTGATCAACATCAGTTGGAGAAAGATTGTAATTGTCAGCCAGTCTTCTCGCAACAATCAGTCGGTTGGATCTGAACTTTTCAAAACTAGAACTAAAGGCACCTCCCCCGCCATCATTAAACGCAGTTTTTATCATTAGCGTAGAAATTCCAAAATTGCCATATTCAGTTGTATTTAAAGCAATGTATTCTTGATTTTCAACACTATAGTTTTCTGAAATATTTTGGGAAAAAGTCCGCTCAGCATTCAAATCAATGGTCAAATCTTTCAATGGATTAATCTGTGCCGAAATGTTCAGTTTGTTGTTGTGCACCTGAGTGAATGGTTGTGAAAAATTGGGGAAAGAGTTTAGCCATCCTTTCTTAGCGATTTCATAACGAATATCAGCCTGACTTCCAAACGTAAATCCAAGTGTAGGGTTTGTTGTCCCAATGAAGCCGATGCTGGGGAGGTATCCTGGCAGTACTTTCCCATTGTTTTCCGAATAGTTTGCCTGAAGTCTTTTGATAGATGAAAGTATATCGCCAATCATCTGAACCCCTTTTTTTGGCTTTTTCTTACTGTCCTTTTTATCTTTAGAATTTTTATCCAAGGTTTTATCAAACGCTGATTTTTTCTTATTCAAACCAAGCATTCTGTAAAACTTTTCAAAATTAATGACGCCAGTAAGTGTTTTAGTATTTGCGTTTTGGACGGTGTTGATTTGTCCTAAAAACTGTCCATCGTCACTCTGAACTGCAGACAACGCATTTGATCCACGTTGCCAGCTAAAGTCTCCCGTATAGTTATAATTTGCATCAATGAAATTTAGGAACGGGATGTATCGCAGTGGGATTTTATAATTTAGGGAAAGTGACTGAAAATGACGATCACTTTGACCCGTATCCCAAATCCCATCCCAGATGTCTAAACTTTTATTTACATCTGTTTTGCCTTCAGCGTCAGTTTCTAAAAAATTTCTAACAATATTATTATTCGTAGCGGTAAAAGTAAAACGCAACGAACGCGTTAAATTATGATTAACGGTATACGACCAATCAAATAAATAATTTCGAAGTTGAAGATCAGGAAAAGGGATTTGAGCTGAATTATCGACCCCTTCGATATAAACCTGACGAAATTTTTGATTGGTAAAATTCCTATTAAAATTTGAAGTTATTTCGAGACTAGATGGGAGCAAGTTAAAGTTTAGTTGTTTGAGCCATTCCCAATATTTTTTCCGATTAAAAGCTTTGGTATTTTTGAATGGATTAATCTCAAAAGGCTTGAATGAGTAGCCATAGTTGGCTCCCAGCTGAAGATTCAGGTCGGTTTGACTTTCAATTTCATAATCGTGGTGCGTCATCTCATTATAAGCATACGATAAATCTATGTTTTCGGGACTGTAAAATTTAAGAGGCTTGTCACCTGTACTAATTTTTCTTACGCCAATCAAACTAATGCTTCTTCTTCGGGTGTAATCAATCGCTTGATTTCTAATTGAATCTTTTTGAGAAGCTCTACTGGAGGAGCTCAATCGTTCTTCCAATAAAATGTCTTGATAAAAGGGGTCATATTCAGGGGTAATAAAAGTTTCTCCTAAATTCAGATTCAAAGGAACTTGAATGCCCCATTTTTGAGGTAAAAGCTGGCCCAAATTGACACTAGAAACCAAATCGTATTGTTTCAATTCTTCACGATTACTTTGGTTGGGAGTTTGATCAATTGAACCAAATCCAACCGAAGAATATTTTCCAGTTGCCGCAATACTGGCAAAGTCAGCAAAGTTGGCATCCAATGCTCCAATAGCTGCCCAGCCGCCTTTAGAGTCAATCCCTGCAATCCGCAATTCGTTAAACCAAACTTCACCACAAAGATCATCTCCAAGTTGAGTAGATGGGTTTTTAACCCCTATCATTAATGTTTTTATTGCGCCTAATGATGGATTCCCTTTAACTGAATATTTATACTTTTTAAATCCAGCCAAACTACTGATCGGAGAAAACTCTTCTATGGGGTTCATGTCTTCATCAAAATAGGAGACACCTCCCAGAGTACCACTGTTTATTGCGGCTGACTTAAGCTTAGAAAGTAATGAAATTGGAACTTCGATTGAATTTGACTCTGGATTCCAAACCGCATCTGCTGATAATTTATTAGAAGTATTTTCCATAAATTCAGTCGGTTTTAATGGGACCTCAATCTGATAGTAATTGTCCTTAAAATCTGTTCCCAAACGAATAAAGGCCACCATGCGCTTATCATATTCTTCTGATGTTCCCGAACCTGGCAATGGTTGTTGCCCTGAAATTGACTCCGCATGAATAAACATCTTTAAGTTTTTGTATTGTCTAATGTCAAGCTGAATGTTTTTAAATACTGCTCGAGAATCTTGGGGTTGTAAATCACAAACTTTAATCGACAATGACTGTTCATTTTGCCTAACCACAGTGTTATTACTATTGATTTGTTCTCTTTCAATCCCAGGAGGTAGTATGTAATTTACTGGAATTCTATTTTCATTTTCTAATATATTAACTGTACTAATATCAACCGTTGTATTGCCATTTTTTGCAATATTTTCATTTAAATCCTGATTGTATCTTCTCCAGTCTCCACGAACCAAATCGAGTGTCCCAAACCTTAAAACCACCTGTTCCGAAAAACCGTTTAAAACCATTCTCATGAAGCGAACAGAGCGCAGGTCTTCAATGGCATTGATGGCATCGAAATACTCGTCGTACTGTGTCCCTTCATAATAGCCTTTCTGAATTGGAACTTTAAATTGAATCCAACGGGTATTGATTTCATCACCATTGGGCGCAGTTACTTTTACATTCTCCCTGACATCGCTAATAAAGGGATGATTTCCGACCCCCATTGATTTCGAAATCGGAATGCGATATTCAAAATAACTATCAATGGTGTTCATGCTTTGGTCTCTATTGATGTCTTCAGTGTCGGGCTCGGTGGTATTCCCTCGGCTGGTATTAGAAAACGCTATTGGGGAATTCCCTTGAGAACCATTGTAATTTTTGTAACGATCCAATACCCCTCCGTCAGCTTCAACAAAATACTTGTAATTGTCACCCGCAGGGTCGTCATCAGGACCCTCAGTGTAGATCAGTTTTTCTTCGGCATCAGTAAGTCCATCAAAACCAAGATCTTGAATTTCACGATCTTCGGGTACCGTATTAAATGCATAAATCAAGGACTGTGTTGAGGGTACTTTTCCCCATGCAGTTTCATGAACTAAGTTTTCAGAACTCTGACCAGGCAAACCATTTTCAAATTGCTTGCGTCCATCCTTAAGAACATCTTCTGAGATATTTCCCAAATGAAAATAAAGATCTCCCAAGTCCTCCTCAGTTGTTTGCATTTCTGAAAAAGTGTCTAATAACCAAAATTGAATGAATTCAACATTCGATTTCTCAAAATTAGTTGAACTTATGGGACGCATTATTCCTGCCCAATTCTCAGAAACATTATTTTTAAAATCGCCCTCTTTTTCATTATTATAAGGCCCTTTTTCTTCAGGATAATATGCCAAGTCGAGTGTTGTCTGAACAGAAGTGGTTCCTTGAACCAAATCTTGTTCTGGAAATATTTCTTTAATAAAAATTCTTCGGGTGGTATTTAAAGAAATATCATCATTATCAATCCCTGAAGGCCTTCCCCCAGCATAAAAAATTGGATCAATTGAATACCAAGACAACTTCGCTCTACCAAAGCCCGAAGCTATATCACCATTATTAAGATTTGATCCTTTGAAGTTTTTATAGGGAACACTGGAAAGGTTCCAAGCCGTATGTCCTTTAATGTCAATGTTCGTTTGAGCTCCCTCAAAATCATCTATATAAACATTTGCCTCTCCTCCCAATTCGGTTCTTTTCGGTTTTCCCGCAATCAGTCTGGCAACTTCTCCCCTAAAGGAGAGTAGCGAAGGGACATCGGTCGAAATGGTGGGTATTTTATTTACCAAGCGGGTAAAAAATGGTATTTCTGTTGAAAAATTAGTATTTAAGCCAATCATGGTATTGTTAACTGGCTCGGTGCCATAATTAGCTTTTTGAGTTATTGGATTCTCACTAAGGTTCAATAAGGTTCCTCCTAAGACGAATTTTTCATTGAATTGATGGGAAATATTCACCCCCGAAAACCTTTTATTTTGTTGGTTAAAAAAGGAATTGTTTTCCACCGAAATACTAATTGGAACATTGGAAGCTTGTAATGATGGGTCTATAATCTTAACACGTCCAATGGCATAGTTCACCGTATAATCTATTCCTTCTGCCAGCACCCTTCCTCCTGCAGTTACTTTAACGGAACCTCGAGGTACATTAAAAGCCCCAATGGGAATTCCATCACCGCCCTCAGACTTATAGCGGCCTTTAAGTTGAAATTTATTTTTCTCACTGGTTTCGAATGCACCTGCTTTTGTTTGGCTGTACATTTCTTGAAACACATATTTTTTTTGATTTGCATTAAATGTTTGAGGGTTCTTATAGTCTTCTTGCTGCGAACTTGGGTTGTCTAACAACTCGAAGAGGTATTCTCCAAAGGGTTCTACGTTAGGAAAAATTATTCTACCGAATTGAGGCTCTATGGTTATCCCTGGCAAATAATCAAAAAAACCATCCCCCTCAGGAAGTGGATCTTGATAGAAATTTAGCTTATCTAAATTAAACGTATTCAATAGGATTTGATTTTCTAACGCCTCAGGCCAAATCCCTTTGTCAATCGGTTGAATATAATTGATTGGAGAAGGATCTGTATAGAGAATATTTAACCTAAAATTCTCTTCAGACATTTGGTATGCCCCGGTGTTATAGATGTTTTTCATCATTAAATCCCATATGGGTTGTCTGACATCAGTGATGTTACTTTTTATTAATTTAACCACCAAGCTGTTATTATTCACCACTTTGGTTTGGTTGGCAGTGTTTTGAGTTGTTGTGGTTCCTTCAACGCTTCCAGTGGCAAATTCTCCTACTTGATATAGCTTTCCTCCAACGGTGTATTGATAAGCCACCGCAAGCACCTCATCGTTACTCAAACGCTGATTTAAAGAAATATAACCTAGTTGAGGATGCAACTTGTATTCTGAGGTGTTTAGTTTTCTTGCACTTTCTAAAACAGCATAATCAAAACCTTCTTTAATAACAGTACTATTTGCCCCAAAAGAATTGCTCACAGAAGCAATGTCCCGAATGGAGCTTCCCAAAATGCCTCCCTGACCAATGGACTTAGGATTCAATCGATTGCTCTCATTTGAAGGAGGGGAAAGAAGGTCACTACCACTAAAGAAATTAGTAATCCGTTTATCTAAAGTGGTTCTTTCAGGGTTGCTTTCTCCTAGATCTTGAAACCCAACAATGTTTCTAATATTTTGTGTTCTGGAACCCCGGTTGGTAACCCAAACCTCAATTCGGGTAATATTTACACTCGAGTTTATGTAAGGATAAGTTTTTAAGGCATTGTCATATTGATCTCTAAAATAATGGGCCAAAAAATAATGGCGATCTTCTTCGTAATCTAACGCAAAAATGTCAAATTCCTGAACTGTTCCTCCCCCTTGAGCAACAATATTTTGAGACTGAGACCTTTGTTCGGAAAACACCCCTGTGATTAATGTTTTTCCGAATTTCAAATCTGCACGAACTCCAAAAAGACTTTGAGCTCCTTGGATAAGGCTACTGTTGAGGGGCATGCTTATGTTCCCAATATTTATGTTTTGCAAAATGGCATCTTCGGTAACTTGACCATTTAAATAGCTAGAAACGTTGTTCCCAACTCCTGAGAAATCGGAAGAGGAAAGGCTGTTTGATTTGTTTTTTAAATTAAGTATTTTCTGTCGGGCATCATCATAAGTACTTTTATAATCCCCTATTTTTTGCTGTACTTGTGCTCCTTTTTGGGCAACTGAATTAATATTTTCATTGATCCCTTCATTATTTGAAGCAAGTTCTTTAGGAATAATATTATCAATATCCTCCAGTTTAGGGGGGTTATATTCAATTTTAACCAAGTTCTGAAAATCAAAAGTAGATTCTGTATCATAGTTGGCGGTTATCTGAAGTCGTTCTCCCACTTTTCCCAGTAGGCTCAAACTAATTCTTTGATCAAAATCAAAACCGAAACTACTGCGATTTCTTGGCGATGCAGCAGGATTATCATTTTTCTGATAACGTACTCCAAGATCAATACCAACTGAACCCTGGGGATCGATGTCAATGACATTACTTCCAAAAATAGATTGAAAAAAATTACTGTTTACATAAACTTCTGGCAACAAATTCTTTTGAGACTCCTTTAGATTTTCTGAATTTCCTGCAAGAGCATCAATCTTATTATGAAAATATTCTTTCATTTGCTCTGACAAGACCAAAGCTTCAAATTCTTTAGGGGTCATCACCATCGGAGCATTGATGGGATATCCATCAATTGTTTCAGAAAACATGTACATGCCAGAAACGGGATCGAAGGTATATTTAGAGCTAATACTGATGGATTTTGAAAGTCCAATTTTACCAAATTCGTAGCCCGACTCCTTTTCCTGAGCAAATCCAATGGTAATCCCTCCAACAAGAAGAAGGAAGACAAAACAAAATCTTTTTAAAAAATAATTCTTTCTAAGGGCAATCAAAAGGCTTTAAAGTTTATTCAGAGCGGCTTTTATCAGTTCTTCGACAGAGCTTTCAGGTGCACTTTGAATGATGTTGTCAACTACTTTTCCGGAGGCTTTTCTCGTATAACCAAGAACCTCCAATGCTGATAACGCTTCATCTTTGATTGTATTGCTTTTTATGCCCGGAATTTCATCAATTCCGTATAGAGAAACGATTTTGTCCTTAAGATCAATAATTACTCGCTGGGCAGTTTTCAACCCAATTCCCTTCACACTTTGTATTTTTGCGACATCTTCATTGACAATGGCTTGCTGAATTTCAGCCGGTTGAAGTGAAGAAAGCATGGTTCGTGCTGTGCTGGTTCCAATCCCTGAGACGGAAATTAGAAGTCTAAAAACGGCTCGTTCTAGGGTCGTACGAAATCCAAATAAGGTGTGGGAGTCCTCTTTGACCTGAAGGTGGGTATAAAGCTGAATGTTCTCATCGTCCGTGAGCTGTGAAAAAGTATAAAGTGATATATTGACCTCATAGCCTATTCCGTTACAATCAACCACCACATTGGTTGGTGATTTTTCAACAACTCGCCCTCTTATTTGTGTAATCATTTTGTACTTTTTTGTTTTTGTTTTTCTTGAGCATTAATCGACGCTATGGCAGCCATATTAACGATTTCTTCAACGGAAGCACCCAATTGTAGAATGTGCGCAGGATACTTTAATCCCATCAAAATTGGTCCAATTGAAAGTGATTTATCCAATTCTTTCATCAATTTATAAGTAATATTCGCAGCATCAAGATTGGGGAATATTAAGGTATTCACTTTTTCTTTATTTAGTACTGAAAAAGGAAAACGCTCCTTAAGCATTTCACTGTTCAAAGCAAAATCAGATTGAATGGGTCCATCCACTAACAAATCAGGATAAAACCTGTGTAAGAAAGCAACAGCATCAGATACTTTTCTTGCCTGTGGAAAAGAAGAAGAACCAAAATTATTAAAAGAAAGCATGGCCATCACTGGTTTAACGCCAAACATCTTAACAGTTTCGGACGTCATTTGAGCAATCTTAGCCAATTCTTTGGCAGTAGGATCTACATTAATAGAAGTGTCTGAAAGAAAAAGCATGCCTCTTTTGGTGAGCATCAAGTTGGTCGCCGCAACGCGGTCAACGCCCTTGGCTTTGCCCATCACTTCGAGAATCGGTTTGACTACCGCCGGATATTTTCTTGAGAAACCAGACAACATCGCATCAGCATCTCCGTTTCGAACCATCATCGCTGCGTAATAATTTCTTTCTCTCATCAGACTGCGACTCTCATACAAAGTTTTTCCTTTTCTTTTTTGAGTTTCCCAAAATGAATTGGCATATTTTTCACGACTTTCATCCTGCTCATCGGTTTTGGGATCAATGATCATTATTGAAGCATAAAAATCAATCGATTCCATCAAATCGGAAATGATTTCTTTCTTTCCTAATAAAATTGGGATTCCAATTCCTTCTTCATGTGTAATTTGAGCGGCCTTTAAAACATCTAACTGATCGGCTTCAGCAAAGACAATTCTTTTTGGGGCAGACTTGGCACGATCGTGAATCATGCGAACAATTTTCTGATTGCTTCCCAAACGCTCTTCTAATTCTATTTTGTACAAGTCCCAATCTTCAATGGGTTCCTTAGCAACTCCTGATTCCATTGCAGCTTTTGCCACCGCCATTGGAACTTCGACGATTAATCTAGGGTCAAAGGGTTTGGGTATGATGTATTCTTTTCCGAAATTGAGTTTTGTTTCTTCATAGGCAATATTTACCTGTTCGGGAACGGGTTGTTTTGCAAGTTCTGCCAAGGCTTTAACTGCCGCCATTTTCATGGGTTCGTTTATTTTTGAGGCTTTTACATCCAACGCACCACGGAAAATAAAAGGAAATCCTAATACATTATTCACCTGGTTGGGATGGTCAGACCTGCCCGTCGCCATGATGATATCTTTTCTTGTTTTACAAGCCAAATCATAGCCTACTTCGGGATCTGGATTGGCCATCGCAAAGACAATGGGGTCTTTCGCCATTGAGAGCAACATTTTTTCATTGACAATATTCGGTTGTGATAAACCCATAAAAACATCTGCCTGTACCATGGCCTCCTCGAGGGTTTCTATTGCTCTGTCAGTGGCAAACTCTGCCTTTTGACTGGTCAGGTTTTCTCGTGTTTTTCTTATGACACCCTTGCTGTCTAGCATGACAATGTTTTCGCGTTGAGCGCCAAATGCCATGTAGAGCCTTGTACAGGAAATGGCTGCCGCTCCTGCGCCAGAAATAACAATCTTAACCGCTTCAATTTTCTTATTTGAAAGCTCTAAAGCGTTGATCAGTGCAGCACAAGAGATGATGGCCGTTCCATGCTGATCGTCATGCATGATGGGGATATCGAGTTCTTCTTTTAAAGTGTTTTCGATCTTAAAGGCCTCAGGGGCTTTGATGTCCTCCAGGTTGATCCCTCCAAATGTGGGAGCGATTCCTTTTACAATTTCAATAAATTTATCTGGATCTTTTTCATTGATCTCAATGTCAAAGACGTCAATGTCTGCAAATATTTTAAAAAGAAGCGCCTTTCCTTCCATCACTGGTTTTGAAGCTTCTGGCCCAATGTCCCCCAATCCTAAAACTGCGGTTCCGTTGGTGATCACCGCAACTAAGTTTCCTTTGTTGGTGTATTTATAGACGTTGTCTAGGTTTTCTTCAATTTCTAGGCAAGGGATGGCCACTCCGGGAGAATAAGCCAAAGCCAAGTCTCTTTGAGTCCTATAGCTTTTTGTTGGAATTACCTCTGTTTTCCCAGGCTTGGGTTTCGCATGATAAACCAATGCTTCTCTTCTTAGCTTGCTTTTTGTCATCTTCGAGTGTTTACGTCAAAAGTAAGAAATCAGCTTGTGAATATTGTCTGAAAAAGAAAACAAAATAGTTGATTACTCCTTTAGAGAAAACAATTGGAGCTTGTCATTATTATTTGCCACCAAAACATAAGAGCGACCGTCATTTTGAAATTTTTGGATGTTTAAGCAAGAAATCAACATCGTTTAATTTTCATCCTCTTTTAAAAAAGTAAAAGCCTGTAAATAATTACAGGCTTTTTAAATTAAAAAATTTAATTCTTAAAAATTAGGTCCCCCAGTATCCCACCAAAGGCGAGTGCTTATTAAGTCAGGGCCTCCTAGGAACCCAGTTGCCTCATCAACAGAAGCCTTGTTGTTTTCTCTTTGAGAGTTCAAAAACACTTGTCTTTTCAAAAATTCATCAGCAGGAATAACTCCCCATTCTGATCCACTGTCATTTCTAGCGTTAAATGGCAACTTTGGATAACCTGTTCTTCTATGATCCACCCATGGCTCAATAGAGTTGGTATAGGCATTAATCCACTTTTGAGTCATGATCTTCTCTAGCTTTATTTCATTAGATGCAGTTTCATCCCAAGCGATTGTATTAGAAATCCTAGTTTCAAAATCATTCTTGCCACTTGCCTCTTTAGGGTCACTGTAGTTGATTGGAAGGCTTGCACTGTCTTGGAGATAGGTAGCAGCACCGCCAGCACCCCAATCTTCAAAAGAACTACTAACTCCTGCTTCATAATTTTCCTTAGCCGTTCCAGCTCCTTGCCATCCTCTTAATGCAGCCTCTGCTTTTAAGAAATGGGTCTCAGCCGCCGTAAAGTATCTTCTGTTTTCAACTTTTTTAAAGTCAGAGCTTATATTTGAAAAAGACAATCGATCTCCTTTGGCTTCTAAAAAAGCTCCATTTCTTATTCCCTTGTAAGGGTATTCAGGATGATCTGGATATAAAGAAGCATCGGTTGCAGGATCAAAGAATTTGGATATTCTTGGATCTTTATATCCAATCAAAATAGACTCCATAGAGGCACTCATTCGAGTATCTCCCCAACCAAAACTAATCGTGACTGGAGGAAATACATCTCCATACAAAGAGACTAAAAAATTATCGGCATTGGATTCAATCAATCCTCCCGGTTCCGCCAATGCCTTTTCTCCTTCAGTTTTCGCTAGTGTTGGATTGACCTTAGAAATCCGGATGGCCAATCTTAAGCGCATGCTGTTGATTAACTTATTCCACTTTGGTATTTTACCTTCATAGCTTGCGTCAAAATTTGCCAATCCTGCATAATCTACATTGGCATTAAATACTGCCTGAATTTCATCTAATCTTTGAAAAAAAGCAGTATAAAGCACTGGCTCTGAATCATATTTAGCAGGCTCCTCTCCATATTTGGTGAAAATAACTGGACCGTGATATGCCGTCAAACGAGACATTCCTAAAATTTGAATCAATTTTGCCCATTCAACAAACACTGGATAATCATTTGCTGCAGCAATCTTAATTACCCTGCTTGAAGGCGACATAATTTGGTTATAAATTCTATTCCAATAAGTGTTCCATCGGATGTAATAAGTGGTATTATTGATCCCACCAACAAAAGGAGTTGGAGTTGCCAAATGTCTTACCCAAGAATCATGAGACAAATTGTGTTCTATTTGATGACCAAATAGATTCTTTAACATTGGAGGATAAAATGCTCCAACATTATTGAAATCTTGTCTTAATGATTGATCTGTGATTTGGTTGGGGTTGGTATTTAATTCAACAAAATCATCAGTACATGCACTCATATTTATCATAAGTGCAACAATTAATATGTATATAATTTTTTTCATGTTTTACGTATTAAAATGTTAAGCTTAAATTGAGTCCATAGGTTCTGGTAGAGGGCAGGTTGAAACTGTCAATTCCTGCATCATTCCTTCCCGTTGATTGGGTGATTTCTGGGTCAAAAGGCGCTTCCTTCATAAAATAAAATAGATTGTTTCCTATGAATGAAATGGAGGCACTTTTAATCCATTCTTTACTGCTTACATCAATGGCATAGGAAAGGGCTAATTGAGAAAGTCTAATGCTGGTTCTGTCATATATATGGGGCTCATCAATCCCATTTCTTCCTCCGATTGTATCATAATAATCAAAAGGATCTATTTGGGTCACTGCAGTTGTCCCTTGAACCGCATTGATATTTTCATAACCACGATCTCTCGCGACTGCCGATCGTTCGGACACTCCATATCCGTCTAGTAATGCTTCTGTCTGACTGGCAACAAAGCCTCCGAATTTTCCGTTGATCTGTAGGTTTAATGAGAAATCTTTATAAACAAAATTATTATTCCATCCCAAAATATAATCAGGTTCTGCATTACCAATTAGTTCTCTTTCTGCAGTTTTCAGGGGTCTTCCCGAAGTTTCATCCAAGAGAATTCTGTTTTGACTGTCTCTTTGGAATTTAAAGGCATAAATATCGCTGATCGATCCTCCCTCAACCAGTTTTACCTGAATTCCCTCGGCACCTCCCTGTCCTATTTCTTGAGTATCAGGGTGAAGCTTTACTATTTTATTCTTGTTTTGGGAATAATTAATTGCAGTTGTCCAACTGAAGTCTTGCTTAGCAATCGGTTTGGCATTTAAGGTCAATTCAAACCCTTTGTTTGAAATTTCTCCCGCATTTACAAAAAATGAAGTGAAATCTTCAAAAGGCTGATTTATACGGATAAACTGATCCTTACTGGTAATTTCATAATAAGTGAAATCTAAGCCCAAACGGTTTTGAAAAAATCTCCAATCTAACCCTATTTCAGAAGTTGTTATGATTTCCGGTTTCGCATCAGTAAAAGGTTTTGTCGTATTAAAATTAACGGCACCTGAAGAGGTAACTGTGTGAACAGGATTAATTCTGTTATAAGGCACCTCGTTTCCAACATTCGCATAAGTTCCTCTAAATTTTGCAAAACTGATAAATTCAGGAAGATCTATCATTTCGCTTAACAAGGCAGTCAAACCAAAAGAAGGGTAAAAATAAGAGTCATTTCCCGTTAATGCCAAGGTTGATGCCCAGTCATTTCTACCAGAAATATTGAGGTAGAGCATTTCTTTATAACCTAATTCAATATTTCCAAACATTGATTGTTTTTCTATCCTACTGTCTAACGTTGTATGTACTTGCGTAGTTTGTAACAAGTTTTGAAAATTAAACTCATTAGCAAAAAACAGACCGTCTGAACTACCACCAGTGTCTACCCTAACCCCATCCCCGAAAATGGTTTTTTGATAGGTTCCCCCTCCCAAAGCGTTTATTGTGAGGTCGCCAAAAGAAGTGTCATAAGTCAAAATAGCGTCAAAGTAGGTGCTTTTATCAGTGTAGTCTCTAAAAATCCAACGCCCTTTAGACGGAACCGTTGTGGTATTTCCTCCAGCATTTCTTCTGTTATCAAAGGATTTAACAGAGTAATCAATATTTCCTCTTAACTGAAATTTTAAGCTTTCATTGATATCGTATTCCATATTCAAACTAGCAATGGCCCGATCGGTATGATCCTCTTGTGACTCCTCATACAAGAGCCAATAGGGGTTTGACTGCAAGTGATCTTGCTCATGCCAGTTCATTTGAACAGTGTTTCTGTCTTCGTTTGGAATACTATAATTAGTTTTGTAGTTATTAAAATCTAAGTCTCTGGGAAACCAATATAAACCTGTCAAAGGATTGTTATAATACCCTGCTCGGTTTCTACCATTTGTTTCTTCTTGCGATAAAATGATGTTAGAGGTGATTTTAATTTATCATTAAATAGCTTTGTAGATTGTTTAAATGATATGTTGTTTTTCACATACTTATTTAGGAGTGTTATCCCAGTAGACTTTGTGTTTGCATATGAAAAATAAGCCGTTGTCTTATCATTCCCTCCACTTACCGAAACTGAATTAAAATAATTAACTCCTGTTTGGAAATAATCATCTACAATATTATCATAACTACCTTTCGTTGTAGACCAACTTTCTTTTTCACTTCCGGTCTTACTTCCATATCTGTATTGTAAATCAGGTGTTTCAATGATTTTCTCAAGTGTTATTCCTGATTTGACTTGCACATTTGTCACTCCTTCTTTTCCGCTTTTGGTTGTGATCACAACGACTCCATTAGCTCCCTGACTTCCGTAGAGTATCGCTGCACTAGCTCCTTTAAGAATACTCATGCTTTCGATGTCATCTGGATTTAACTGAGACAAACCATCTCCACCATCAACACCATCCCAAAGTCCAGGCTGACTTCCTCTATTATTAACCATCGGAATCCCATCAATCACAAATAAAGGCTGACTGTCACCACTAACTGACTTACTTCCTCTAATTTGAATTTTGGTTGAACCCCCTGGTCCTGAGCTACTTTTCCTGATTTCTACACCAGCAGCTTTTCCAGAAATACTATGGATAAAGTTAACGTCTCTACTTTGAGTGATTTCCTCTGAAGAAACGGTCTGGTTTGCATAGGTTAAGGTTTTTTCTGCTCTTTTTATCCCCAAAGCAGTTACAACAACTTCCTCCAAAGAATCTTGTTGTAGACTTACGCTGTAAGAATTTGAGGCACCGACCACAACTTTTTGGGTAAGATAACCCACAAAACTTATGGCGAGTGTTTGGCCTTCAGAAGCATTAATTGAATAGTTCCCATCAAAGTCTGAACTGGCACCTGAATTGGTTTCTTCGACTACAATCGTTGCACCAGGAAGTGGCACACCGGAATCATCTGTAATTACTCCACTGACAACTTTCCCTTTTTGAGAAAAGCCAGTTTGTATTCCTCCCATTAACATGATCATTAAGGATAGAATAAAATTGATTTGTTTATTCATATTGGTTTATGTTAAGTTAAACGTGGGCTGAATTTCATAAATTTCTGTTAATTTATTTATAAGTTTTCATCACAAAATGTTACGAAAAAAACATATATGTTCGGTTTTGTTGTATTTATTTTTAAAATTATTAACTATATAATAGGAGTCGATTTGAGCTTCTTAAAAAGTAATTTACGAGGAGTATTGTCTAAGTTTTTTAGGGAAGTATTTTTAATCCTTTAAGTAATTCCTATCAAAAAAGAGAACCAGCTTAGGTCTGATTGCAAGTCCGTATTATAAAATCACGTTTTGGATTTATTAATCCTCTGTCCTTAGTTTTCTTTTACCAGAATGATCAAATCCTTGAACTCTTTCGAGTTCCACCATACTTTTGGGCCTAAAGTTGAGAATAAAAGCCCTACGGTCTTGGTTAGTCGTGTTCCCTCGGCTGTAATGCAACGTGTGTCCTTGATGAATCACACAGGAACCTGGTTGAAGTGGGGCCGCAACACTTTCCTGTTCTGTTCCTTTGCATTGAAGTGGGCCCCCACCAACAGCTTGGAAATGTTTTTTTAAAGGCTGTAGATGAGACTTTGGAGTGTACCACATACAACCATTGTTTAAGGTCGATTCATCAATTGCAAACCAAAGACTTAGTGCCCTCTTATCTGGCAAATCAATCCAATAAGCCGCATCTTGATGCCAAGGGGTTTCTTTGTTTGAATTGGGAGGCTTATTGATTAGCATATCAAAGTCTAATACCATATCATCACCCATTAAGAATTTGGCGATTTCCGAAGCTTTTTTATGCATCGGCTGGTTCAAAAGATTGGGATATACTTTTGAAGGCAACATTATCTGGGTAATTAATTCTGTGGATTGATCATTTGCTCCAGAAAGGTCAGAACGTAATTCAGCAACATCAAATTTATTGTTTAAGAAATCATTGTAAATTTCAGAATAAAATTGGACTTCCTCCTGTGTAAGCAGAGGTTCAATAACTAAAAATCCTTCTTCCGCAAAAAATAATTTTTCTTGCTGTGTCATAATCGAGCTATTTGTTCAATTTAAAAAGTTGTGGTGCATCGTTGTTTCTTGAAAACAGTAATGTTTTTTCTCCCTTATAATTTACAAATGAGTCAATATCTCTAATTTCTCCATTCGCTTTAAGTCCTGATTTGTCAACATCTATAAATTCAAAATTTCCTTTTCCATCTCCAAGAAGACACACGCCTTTAAGGGCATCATAATGTCCATATTTGACGCGACTTCCCGTAAAATTTCCTCCCATAACAACATCCAAATTGCCATCTCCATTAAAGTCCCCGGTAGTGATTCCATAGATTGGCGCCAATTGGGTTTCAATAGGCAAAGGCGTAATTCTAAATTGATTGTTTCCTAAGTTCTCTATATAACTTGATTCGAAATTTTTAGCCAAAAGGATCTTTGATCCCTCAAACTCTTCAGGTGTAAAGATATTATCAATTGTTAAATCCGCATATTCAGAATAACGAACAAACCTGTTTTTCAACATACTCAATTGTTGTTGGATGTCGTCTTTAGAGAATGCTGGATAGTTCTTATCTCCATAATAACAGCATAGAATAGGATCAACAGATCCGTTTTCATCAAAATCTTTAGCATAGATACTAACAGGATGTTTGACCGAAGTTTTTAATTGAGAATTTAATCCAAAATTTCCAGCGATAAAATCCAAGTCGCCATCTTGATCGAAATCAGCTGTTGCAATGGAGTTCCACCAACCTTCCGAATCATTAAGTCCTTTATCTTCTGAACTGTTGATCAGTTTTCCTTTTTTGTTTTCAAAAAGGGTGATGGGCATCCACTCCCCTACCAATATCAGATCTGGTAAACCATCCGAATTAAAATCAGTCCAAATTGCGTCAGTGACCATGCCTACCGCTTCAAGTTGCGCTGCCTTTTGGGAAGTCACATCTGTAAAATATCCCTTACCGTCATTTTCTAAAAGATAACTTTTCGGGGTGTAGGGGTATTGATTGGGAACCAAACGTCCACCAATGAATAAATCTAAATCTCCATCATTGTCATAATCAGCTGACTTTACGCAAGAACCACTGCTGATTATTTCAGGTAATTGATTATTGGACTTTACAAAATTTCCTTTTCCGTTGTTAAGGTAGAGTCTGTCTTGAAGTAATGTATCGGTTTCTTTAAATTCATTTCCACCACTTACAACATATAAATCCTGATCTCCATCCCCATCTGCATCAAAAAAATGTGCATCTATATCTTCTGAACCTTGATCTAATTCAAAAACTTTTTGCAAAGATTTAGCGAATTTTTTTGACTTCTTTTGAAAAAATAAATTTCCAGGGGTTCCCTTAGCTCCTCCAACATAAAAGTCTTCTAAACCATCACTATTCACGTCTCCTACTGCAGTTTTTGGTCCCAAAGTAGATAACTTATGTGGGAGCATAATCTCTCTTTTAAAATCATTATAATAGTTTTCTGTGTGTTTATTTACAGTGATGTTTTTGTCAATGATTTCTTCAAAAAGTAATGGTGCTGATCTGGATTCTTTTTCAAATGAAATATCCGCTTCTTTTTGCTTTAATACTATCGATTGATTTGGCACCAAATCTTTTAAAACTTGTACCTTAAAATTTGGCCAAATAACTTTTAATTCTTGAATTTTTTGTGCTTTTCCAAGTCCAAAAACTAATTTAAGATCAACTGAAGATTGATAACCTCGAGTGTTTATCATTTCTTGGGAGATGATCTTATCCTCAACCTTGATAATGACCTTAGCGCCCAAACCAAATTTGTTTTTTCCTTCTCCAACCAATGAGACGCTTAAATAGTTGTTTTGATTGAGTTTTTCGGAGTTATTCCGGTAGATGTAAGCTTTTTCATCAATATTATTTACCACCAAGTCCATGTCACCATCGTTGTCTAGATCGGCATAAGCTGCGCCGTTTGATAAAGTCTTTTGATTGAGTCCCCATTCCTTGTTCATTTTCGAGAAAGTAAGGTCTCCATTGTTTCGATAGGTATAATTTTCCTCGACAGTGGAGGGCATTTTATCGATTAGCTCCGTGAGGATAATTTTTTGTTTTGTTTTACGCTCATTTAATTTTTCTTGGACGATATAATTCATAAAGTCCATGTTGGTATAATCTTTTCTGTAACCGTTAGTAATGAAAAGATCTTTGAAACCATCATTATCAAAATCGGTAAACAAACTAGCCCAACTCCAATCTGTATTGGATATCCCTGAAAATTGACCTATTTCAGAAAAATATTCTCCACCGCGATTGAGCTGTAACATGTTACGCATTGTTTGGTGATAAAAATCATTCTTTGTCAAATGACTTAATTTTTCATAATTATCTGGACCTGACACCATCTTTATGCGATGGTTGCTTTCTGGTAGCATATCTAATGTCATGATATCTGTGTACCCGTCGTTATTAATGTCTGCAATATCAGATCCCATCGAGTATAAAGAAATGTGTCCGATATACTCTTCTAGGCTTTCAGAAAAGGTGCCGTCTCCATTATTGAGGTATAAGTAATCTTGTTCGTTATAATCGTTCGAAATGTAAATATCTAACCAATTGTCATTATTTAAATCAGAAATTCCAATGCCTAATCCAAAACCTAGAATATTAGAAATCAAACCAGCCTGTTCACTTACGTCGACAAACTTTCCATTGTCATTTCTTAATAATTTGTCAGAATAAGCTGGATTTTTTTGTTTTTTATGGTGTTTTGAGATTTTACCTAATCCCGCATAATCTTGAGTTGAGTGGTTCATGACGTACAAATCCAGATCACCATCATTATCATAATCAAAAAAAGCACCTTGGGTAGAATAGCCTGAATCGTCAACGCCATAGGCTTTTCCCATCTCAGTAAAAGTCAGGTCGCCATTGTTGATAAACAATTGATTCCGCCTTCTATCAGGATTTTTAGCCGCAGACCTTGAGACGTAGATGTCCAAAAAACCGTCACCATTGACATCAGCCATAGTAGTTCCTGTATTCCATAATCCAGCAGCGAAAACTCCTGCACTCTCAGCAATTTCGTCAAATTCAAGCCCACCCTTATTGAGGTAGAGTCTACTTCCTACCATATTGCCGGTGAAATAAATATCTGCTAAGCCGTCGTTATTGATGTCCCCTATTGCAACTCCTCCACCATTATAGAGATAACCATAATTCAATATATTGAACTGTTCGGTTTCCCCCAATAAGTTTTTAAAATTGATTCCTGTTTTGCTTGAACTCATTAAGGTAAACAAGTTATCACCTGATAAAGTGCAGCCTGAGAAAATTAATAGTGTGAGGATGAGATTAGCACTAAATATGTTTTGTTTCATTGAACTAGATATGTTGTTTTAAGTAATATTTTCAGTTACAATTTAGTTAAAAAAACAAAGCCCGTAAGAAACTTACGGGCTTTTGTAATTCAAAATAAATTATTGAATTTATTTAAATAGTAATTTAGAAGTTACTTTCTACTCCTGTATCCCACCATAATCGAGTTCCAATTTCATTCTTCCCATTCGATAATTTAGTTATTGCATCCGCAACACCTGTTGGGTTGTTATTGGTTTCTTTTTGAGGAAAAGGATGTCTTCTTAAGAAATCATCGTCTGCAACTGTCCCAAACGGAGATGTACTACTGTCGTTTTTATAATTGTAAGGTAACTTTGGATATCCCGTTCTTCTGTGATCAACCCAAGACTCAACTGAATTAGTAAAACTAGCAATCCATTTTTGAGTAATAATTTTCTCTAACTTAATTTCCTTACTTGCTGCTTCATCCCAAGCAACAGTATTTGTAATTCTAGTCGTAAAATCATTAACTGCTCCTGTTTCTACTGGATCATCATAGTCAGTAGGTAAACCTGTACTGTTAGCGAGGTAAGCGTCTGCTCCACCAGCACCCCAGTATGCAAAAGATTCTTTAACACCCATTTTATAATGCGCTTCAGCAGTACCAGTGATATCCCATCCTCTTAGAACTCCTTCAGCAAGACACAAGTGAACTTCAGCCGCATCTAAAACCTTACGTTCTGTGGCAGTTTTAAAGTTA
The DNA here is from genome assembly GCA_913058385.1 of uncultured Flavobacteriaceae bacterium. Taxonomy (GTDB): domain Bacteria; phylum Bacteroidota; class Bacteroidia; order Flavobacteriales; family Flavobacteriaceae; genus UBA8316. The sequence continues at coordinate 4,100 of CAJXQS010000010.1, read as the reverse complement.
GAGCTAACGTGTGAAAATGTTTGACGGTCACCTTTAGCAGCTAGTAAAGCACCATTTCTAATTCCTTTATAAGGAAAAGAAGGGTCAGCAGGCAATGTTGCGTCAGTAGCAGGATCCCAGTACTTTCCAGCACGAGGGTCGTCATAACCTCCTAAAATAGATTCCATCGATGCGCTCATACGAGTATCTCCCCAAGAGAAAGAAATCGTAACTTCTTGCATTGGACTACCATAAAGAGAAATGTTAAAGTTATCTGCATTTGAAGTGATAAGACCACCAGGATCTTTAAATGCTTTTTCAGCTTGAGCCTTAGCCAAAGCAGGGTCTACTTTAGATATTCTAACGGCAAGTTGTAACCGCAATGAATTAGCAAGTTTGATCCAATGAGGAATACTTCCACCATAACTAGCATCAAAATCCTTGAATCCTGTGTAGTCTGTTTTTGCGCTGAAAGTAGATACAATTTTATCTAATTGAGCGAAAAATGTATTGTGGAGCTCTTGCTCACTATCGTACATTGCTGGAGTTTTTCCATAATTAGAATAGATAAGCGGACCATAGAACGCTGTTGCTCTAGAAGCAACTACTACTCTAATAAGATTAGCCCACTCAACAAACATTTCATAACCGTCAGCTTCAGCAATTTCAATAACTTGCTTTGATGGGGCCATAATGTTATTATACAGAGTATTCCAGTAATTATCATTCCATCTTATATAGTAAGTGGTGTTGTTAACTCCACCAACAAATGGGGTAGGAGTAGCAAAATGTCTTACATAAGAGTCATTAATAAGGTTGTGATGAGTCTGGTGCCCAATAATTGGTTGTAGCAATGATGGAAAAAATGCACCAATATGATTAAAGTTTTGCTTTAATGATTCATCCGTAATTTGATAAGGATTGGTATTAAGTTGTTCGAAATCATCCGTACAAGAACTTAATGATACCAATACCACTAATAGTAAATATGTTAATTTGTTTTTCATTTTTTTTATTTAAAAGGTTAGTCTGAGGTTCATACCAATTGTCCTTGTAGAAGGTAAATTGAAGTTATCTAAACCTTGAGAGTTTCTACCTGTAGCCATCGCCAACTCAGGGTCAAAAGGTGCTTTAGCTGAATATATAAGATTATTTCCGATCAAAGATATCGTAGCGCTATCAACAGGAAGACCAATTGAACTTGGGTCAAGGTTATAAGCCACAGACATTTGAGATAGTCTGATATTCGTTCTATCATATATGTAAGGCTCACCGATACCGTTTCTATCTCCTATGGCTTTAAACCATAATTCTGGATCTGCTGAAGTAACTGCAGCTCCACCTTGAACGGCGTTTACAGTTAAGCCTCCTGCGTCTCTAGCTTGGCCAGATCTGAGAGAAACTCCATTACCATCCAACATTGATTCTGTTTGGCTAAATACTTTTCCGCCAAATTTAGCATTAATAATAAATCCTACAGACAAGTTTTCACCAATATTAAAGTTATTTGCCCAGCCAAGACTTACATCTGGTTCAGCATTTCCAGCTAATACTGGATCTGCAGTTTTTAGTGGTACACCACTATCCATCTCTATTCTTCCTTGAGCATCTCTCTTAAACATAGAAGTGTAAAAATCTCCAATAGATCCACCTACTTCGAATCGAGAACCAAAACCTTCAGAGGCTCCAGTTCCAAGATTTGCAATATCAGGATGAATTTCAACAATCTCGTTAGTGTTATTAGTAATGTTGAGGGTACTATTCCATTTGAAGTTAGCGTTATCAATAATAGAATTAGTAATAGTAATCTCAATACCGCTATTTACAATTTTACCAGCATTTACAAAATAAGAAGTATAACCCGATCCGGATGGAGCAGCCAATGAAAGAAACTGATCTGTACTCGTGATGTCGTAATAAGCAACATCTAATCCAAGTTTATTATTGAATAATCTTAAATCAAAACCGACTTCAGAAGTTTCAATCATTTCTGGCTTTAGAGTAGTAAAAGGTGTTTGAGTGTTTCTATTAACACCCCCAGATGCATTAATTGAGTTTGTTGGGTTGATTCTATTGAATGGAACCTCATTACCTACATTTGCAGATGAAACTCTTAATTTAAGGAAGCTAATCTGAGAAGGTAACTCCATCAATTGAGAGAGAACAAATGATGCTCCTACAGAAGGATAAAAATATGAATCATTTCCTGTCCCAGCTAATGTAGATGCATAGTCATTTCTTCCTGAAATATCTAAAAATATTGCGTCTTTATAACCTACAACAACATTACCAAATAAAGCTTGCTTTTCAATTTGTGATCCAAGTGTTGATTGAACCTGAGTATTTGTTGGAATATTTTGGAAATTAAACTCATTTGCATAAAATAATAGTCCGTCATTTCCAGTACTTACAGAAACTCCTGAACCAAAAGTTGTTTGTTGCAAACTAGCTCCAGCAATTGCATTTAAACTAAAGTCTCCGTAGTTATCTTGAAAAGTTAAAATAGCATCAGAGTAAAATAATTCATCATTGAATTTTTTATAATCCCACCTTCCATTATTTCCAGTGTTTGTTGCGTTAGAACCTGCAGCATGTTGCTGTTCATAAGACTTGTTAGAAAAGTCATAACTAGCTCGAGCTTTTAATGAAAGTTTTTCACTAATCTGATATGCCAAATTCACACTTCCAATTGCTCTTTGAACTTTATCTTCTTTTGGTTGATTATTCATTAGCCAATAAGGATTGGATTGAAAGTGATTGTTTATTCCCAACCAGTTTTGATCCATCACGTTAGTTCCAGCATTAAAGACCTGATAAGTCTTGATGGCATTCCAACTTTCATTTCTTGGAAAAGTATACAAACCTACTAAAGGATTCAAATAGTATCCTGAAGGTCCTCTATTGTCTGTCTTCTCATCAGTTAAAATTATGTTAGAAGAAAGTGTCATTCTTTCCCCAAATAATTTAGTAGATTGCTTGAAAGACAAGTTGTTCTTCTTGTAACCAAAATTATCCATAATACCACTAGAAGAAGTGTTGTAGTAAGAAAAATAAGCAGTTGTTGTTTTATTTCCTCCACTTACAGATATAGAGTTTACATAGTTTACACCTGTTTGGAAAAATTCATCTACAAAATCACCATTAGCAGAACTTGCGTTCTTAGTTGGAGACCAACTTTCAGATGCAGCTCCGACTCTACCATAATCATATTGAAGTTCTGGTAATGCATTAACGCTTTCAAACGTAACTCCTGTGTTAAAAGAAACTTTTGTTGCACCTTCCTCTCCTGATTTAGTTGTGATAACGATAACACCGTTAGCACCTTGACTACCATAAAGTATAGAAGCGTTAGCTCCTTTAAGTACAGTAATGCTTTCAACATCATCTGGATTAACTTGAGAAAGACCATCTCCTTCATCAATACCTCCCCACATTCCGGGCTGACCACCTATATTGTTCACCATGGGAACACCATCGATTACAATAAGAGGGGCGCTGTTTCCAGTCAAAGATTTATTACCCCTTAAAACAATTTTTGTTGAACCCCCTGCACCTGAACTACTTTTACGTATCTCAACTCCAGCAGCACGTCCATTTAAACTGTTTGCAACGCTAATATCCCTAGCTTGGGTTAATTCATCTGATTTAACAGTTTGAGTTGAATAAGCAAGTGTTTTTTCTTCCCTTCTGATACCAAAAGAGGTTACAACTACCTCACTTAATGCATTACCCTGAACAAGTGTGACATTAATTGTTGAACCTTCTCCAACAACAACTTGCTGGCTTTCATAACCTACATAGCTAAATTCGACGGTAGCTCCTTCTTGAACAGAAATTGAAAAATTTCCGTCAAAATCAGTAGTTGCGCCTTCATTAGTCTCGGTTAGTACGATAGATGCTCCTGGAAGTGGAACTCCATCAGAATCAGTGACGGTTCCGTTGACCGTTTTCACTTGTGCAAAAATGACTCCGCTTAATAAAAAGCAAATAGCCACTAGTGTTTGTTTGATTTTTTGTTTCATAATATATTTTAGTTAAGCCGTAAATATAATAAATATTTTATATTTCTTAAATTAATGTTAAAAAAATCTGTCTCTTATACACATCTCCGAGCCCACGAG
>CAJXQS010000009.1:0-81829 GCA_913058385.1 uncultured Flavobacteriaceae bacterium | reverse complement strand
AAGTGTTAGATATTCATTTATAAGTTCCTTAAAACTCTTTATTCTCTGTTTATTGTAGTGGATAAGGAGTAATTCTTCTTCTACTTTATTAACATCTTTAACCTCAACCTCAACTTCTTTCCATCCTAATCTTTTAATAGATTCAAACCTTCTGTTTCCACTGATTACTTGATTACGAGTATCTATAGTAAGTGGTTGAAGTAATCCAACCTCAGAAATACTTTCCATCAGTTCCTCAATAGAGGAAAGGGTATAAATTTCTTTGTTCTTGGGATGGTGTTTTAATGAGGATACTTTGACTTTCATAAATTAAAAGTAGCAAAGATTTTTGTGGTAAGCAAATTAAAAAAATAAACTCTGTAATACTTATAGTAAGAGGAATGAACCTCTGAGAGTTTATAAGAACAAGTATTATGGAAGATATAAATGAACACGAAATAGATGGTTTAATCCAAACCATGAAAGAAACAGGTATTCAAGGTTTAATGAAATACACTGATGTATTGGTGTGGAATCACATCTGTGAGAGAAATTGGTGTAATGAATCCAACAGGGAAGGACAGATTAAGTTTCTTAAACAAGAAACTGATATGGAATACAACGAAATAATGAATCTCCTTAACAGATATGATGAATGGAGGAAATATTTACCTTCTTACTCGTTGAGGTTAAATCAGAACCTTGATTCAATAAATAAAAAAATAAACTCTGTGATTCCATTCAAATACATTGGGAACTCACCCAATAAAAGACTCATAGGATTTGTAGATGAAGGGAACGATATTAATATTTATGATGGAATTGGAAAACACCTTATGAAATTGGGTTCAGTAGATAAGAAAAGTTGGAGTATCAATTGGGGAACATATCAAACCTTACAACAAGAACATTCATCTTATATAACCTCATCAGTTAGAGAACTGAAAAATAGAAATTGGTTATAATGGAAAATTTATTTGAACAAAAATTGGAAGGTCTTGAAACCTATAAATGGATATCGGTAGATGATTGTTCCGAAGAGTTAGGAGTGAGTAGAAGAACCATCTTTCAGTACCTCCACGATAATAAGATTAAAGGTATCAAGTGGAAGAATAAGAGATTGATTGATTCAGTATCCGTTGTGGGGTTTCTACTGAATAAAAAGGTGATAGAGGTAACCAACTTAAAAAACAAAGAGATGGTTCGGGAAATCGAATTAAACCAATATAAAGAACTCTAAATTGAGATTGTGTTTTGATTAACATTACAACGAAGAGGGGGAATTTTTTTCATTTCAATTATGATATAAATTACTCAAACCCCCTTTGAGTTGTATCTAACCATTCAATAACTTATCAAATTGATTCCAAGTTAAATCTCCATTTTTATACATCTTAAATAACTTATCTTTTTCATCAACCACTTCAGTTGATTGTTTTAGATTGGTATCTATATTTTGATGTAAAAGGTTATTAAATTTGAATCTATCTTTTTCGGAAGTTTCATAATATACATCAAGTGTTTTATAGTTCTGAATTCCAGTAATACTCATAATCGTTTTTCTATCATAACCTACATCTACATAGGTTCTAATCATCGTTTTTCTACCAATATGGGAAGTGATAACTTGGTGTAATCTTTTAGTATCATCAGAACCTTTAATAATTTGATTATTCCAATCATATCTTGGTTTCGTTATTACCCTATTCAATCCAACAATCTTACTGATTTCCTTAATATGTTTGTTAAATTTCTGATTTGAAATTTGATTCCCTTTTGGTGTTCTTGGAAATAAATAATCATCTACTTTTTTCCCTCTTGAATATTTCTTATATATCTCCCAAGTTAGGGGAGTGTTGGGTATTCTTACTACAACATTTGTTTTCTGTGGAGTTAATACAAACTCACCTTTAACAAATGTATTTTTTCTTTCCTTCTTGTTTCTTTTATCTAACTCTTTGAAGTGAATCAACTTGAGATTTACCCCATCAACATACCTTAAACCCACCCCACATAACATTAGTAATAAATCTTTATATACTTCATAGTTGGTGAAGTTTCTTACTTCATTATTCATAAGAGTATCGTAGAAAAACTCCACTTTCTTTACATCTTTTGGATAGTGTTTTTCATAATCATTTTCAATGTATTCAAAACCCTTGAAATCGTGTAATTGAACAATTTCAGTATCCTTCAAGAATATAATATCTTTCTCCTTATCCTTATCTCTTTTAGGTTTAGAAACAACAAGTTTAACCCTATGATTCTCTTCTAACCATTTACCAAACATTACAAGAACCTTTATTCTTTTCTTTATTGTTGATGGTTGTAATCCTCTCTTATCGGAATAAATTATCAACTCATTTGTGTAATCCTTATTGATATCAGAGGGTAGAAGTTTGATTGATTGATTAATTTGATACTCTTTGGTAAATCTTATTATATCATTTATTGAACCGATTACACTCCTTACATATGAAAGAGAGTTCCTTGTTTCAATAAGATATTGAGGAGATTGAACCCATTTAAGGTATTTCTCTAAATACATTTCAAAAAATATCTCCCTATTTGTATTATCAAATTTCTGAACAACCCCTCTCCTCATATATGATTTAACCAATTCAGTAGTTGGTATCATATCGTTTTTCTTAATTTCAAAAATCACATCTTTGATTTCCTTCCACCTTTGAAATATTAAAATGTTCTTTGTGTTGGAATCTTTATCGGTATGAAGGATAGGTTCTTTCTTTCTTTTACTTCTCCAATCCTCATCCCAATCATTTATCTTAACCTCTACATTGGTTGTAAAGGATACTCTTTTTTTACTGAAATAATACACTATTTGAACCACAAGAGAATCCTCTCTTGAATACAATTCCTTCTTTTTTAGATAGTTTAATTTGTAAAATATACTCATTTGGTTGTTCTTAATAACACCCTACAAATATAGTAAATGAACCAGTAAGTTGTTCTTTATCTTGTTCTTTTTTGAAATAAGAACAAAAAAAAACTCTCTAACTTGTTGATTAACAACGTATTAAAGAGTAATTTATGTGGTACCTCCAGGAATCGAACCAGGGACACAAGGATTTTCAGTCCTTTGCTCTACCAACTGAGCTAAGGTACCTCCGTTTAAGGATTGCAAATATAAAATCCTTTTTATTCCCTTACAACAGAATTACTCTAAAAATGTTTGTGTAATTTTATAGCTTAAACCCATTTGCATGTATTTGGTCTTAGATTTTGGAAATACACTGACGAAATTTTTCCTATTTAAAGGGAAAGAAGTCATTGATAGCGCAAGTCTTTTACCCAAAGATGCTTTTAAAAAGATACATAAAATTCTCACCCTAAATGAGGGAATAAAAGGCCTGATTTATTCGGATGTAACAGGAGAAATCCATGAGAAATTGGTGGATTTAGCAAAAGAAATACCTGTTATCGCCATAAATTCCTCCATAAAATTACCTTTTGTAAACGAATATGAAAGTAAATCAACCTTGGGAGCCGATAGAATTGCATTGGTTGCTGCGGCGGTAATTGCTTATCCTAAAAAAAACACTTTGGTGATCGATTTGGGAAGTTGTATCACCTATGATTTTGTTTCTCAGGAAAAGACTTACAAAGGGGGCGCAATTTCACCCGGTTTTGAGATGCGATATAAGGCATTAAATACATTTACGGGAAAGTTACCCTTGCTGTCTGCCAAAATTCCAGAAAATCCAGAAGGAAATTCCACGATAGATTCGATTCACTCAGGGGTTTATTTTGGAGTTTTAGATGAAATAATCGCGCGAATTGAATATTATCAAGAAGAATTTGGCTCTTTAACGGTAATTTTAACAGGAGGAGACGCGAATAAGTTGCCTAAAACATTAAAAAATACCATATTTGCCCATTCAAATTTTTTAGCAGCGGGAATGCTCCATCTCTTAAAATTGAATATTGATTCATGATTCGAAACACAGTTTTTATTGTAATGCTGCTTGTCAGTTCAGTAGTTTTCTCCCAATCAGGCACTGCTTCCCCCTATTCATTTAGTGGTTTAGGAGACATCAACTTTAGAGGAACTCAGGTCAATCGATTTATGGGTGATCTGGATGTTTACAACGATTCAATCCATGTAAACCTTAACAACCCTGGGGCCTATGGAGATTTGAAGCTGACTACCTATTCTCTGGGATTGAATTATAGAAGTACTGCAATGACTTCTTCAACTGATTCTAATCAAATAGCGACTTCTTCTTTAGATTATATTTCAATCGCCATACCCACCAAAAAATTTGGATTTGGATTCGGGATTATACCTTATTCTTCAGTAGGCTATCAGCTCAGTAATATCGACGATAGTGTTTCCCCCACTCTTTTAAACCAATATCAAGGTGAGGGAGGAGTCAATAAGGTTTTTATTTCTGTTGGTTTCCGATCTTTTAAGCGATTTACATTTGGGGCGACCCTGAACTACGATTTTGGAGAGCTTAGATATAAAACACTAAAATTTGTAGAAGGTGTAGAATTGGGCACAATTCTAGAAAACAAATCAAATATTTCAGGGTTTGACATAAAATTATCTGCTAACGCAGATTTCCCTCTAAATGAAAAGCTGACCCTGCGAGGCATGTTGACTTATGCTCCTGACGCAAAGCTTACCTCTAGTAACTCTCGAATTTTTTATACCCAATCGATTAACTCACAAGAGGGCAATTATAGTGACACAGAAGAAATTGATCTTGAATCTAGAGGATTGGCCAAGACAAAGGTTAACCTTGCCAGTTCTTTATCAATGGGAACAGGAATCGGTCAAGAAAGAAAGTGGTTTTTAGGAGCTCAGTATACCTTTACAAATACTTCTGGCTTTAAAAATAACTTTCTCGAAATTCCAAATATTTCCTATTCAGACGCATCAAAAATTTCTGTTGGAGGTTTTTATATTCCAAACTATGCCTCTTTAACTTCCTTTTTTAAAAGAATAGTCTACAGGGTTGGGTTTCGTTATGAAGACACTGGTATTTCGGTCAATAATTTTGGTTTAAAAGAAACTGGCATTACTTTTGGACTAGGTTTACCGTTGGCGAACTATTCAAACGTTAATATAGGTATGGAATACGGCAGCAGAGGAGCCGCAACTGCTGACTTAATTGAAGAAGAATATTGGTCAATAAGAGTAGGCTTTTCTCTTAATGATAAATGGTTTGTAAAAAGAAAGTATAATTAAAGATTTAAATATGAGATTTTTAAAAACTTATTTGGGAATATGTTTAATTTTAATATTAACTCCCTTAAACGCTCAATCTAACGAAGAATGCTTGCAGAATCTTTCGATCTTCGCAGAGTTTGCGAAAGTCAAGAATTATGATGAGGCCTATGAGCCTTGGATGAAAGTAAGAAAAGAATGTCCCTCCCTTAATGTGGCCATCTATTCTTATGGTGAAAGAATTCTTAAGGACCGTTATGAAAAACAGCCAGAAGATCAAAAACAAGCTGTGGTTGCGGATCTAATGAATCTTTATGATGAATGGCTTTTACATTTTCCAACACGTCGGAATGTTAAGGTAGAAGGAGACATTATAAGTAGCAAAGCTCAATCAATGATTGACTTTAAAATGCCTGATAAAATGGAAACCTACAAGACTTTTGATTTGGCATTTACCACCGATCCAGAAAGTTTTACTAATCCAAAGGGCTTGTATAACTATTTCAAAATACTTTATGACTTATACAAGGAAGATAATCACGGAGTTACGATGGAGCAACTTTTCACTAAATATGAAGAGGTTTCAGAAAAATTTGAAATAGAATTAACCAACCTTGCTAAAAAATTAGACATAATACTTAAAAAAGAGGAAGAAGGAAACCCTATTTCAAGTCGAGAAATAAGAAGTAAAAGAGTTTACGGAATCAACAGCAATGCAATTGCAACATTCTTAAGAAACTTGGACGCAATTATTTCGAAAGAAGCGACATGTGTTAACCTCGTGCCACTTTATCAAAGAAACTTTGAGGAGAATAAAACAGATGTCTTATGGCTCAAACGTGCTGCCTCTAGGATGGATAGCAAGGAGTGTTCTGACGATCCGTTTTTTGTTACGCTTGTTGAAGCATTACACAACCTAGATCCCTCCGCGGATTCTGCATACTACTTAGGACTTCTAAACGATAAGAAGGGTAACAATCAGGAGGCTTTAAAGTATTATGAAGAGTCAATTACGTTAGAAAATGATCCTTATAAGAAAGCCAAGATATTATATAAAATTGCCCTTAAATTTAAAAATGCAGGAAGAAAGTCTTCAGCGCGAAACTATGCGATGAAGGCGTTAAAATTCCAACCTTCAATGGGTCGTGCCTACTTGACGATTGCCAATCTCTATGCCAGTAGTGCAAACGACTGTGGAGACAGCCAGTTTAATAAAAGAGCGGTCTATTGGTTGGCTGCAAATATGGCAAGAAAAGCAGGGGAAGTTGATGCTTCAATCCAAAAAGTTGCGCGTAAGACAGCCGAGAGCTATGTTGGCAGAGCTCCCTCAAAAACTGATATATTTACGGAAGGAAATCAGGGGGCTACCATAAAGTTTAGCTGCTGGATTAACAGCAGTGTCAAAGTACCAAATCTATAAATGAAATTTTCATTTCGAAAAAGCTATAAAATTCGGGTTGTTGCATTTGCAGCGACCCTATTTTTTTCGTGTGAAAACAATACTCAAGCACTTAAAGAGATCAACCGATTTAATGACGATCCCGTAGGAATCGCTTATGATGTCAGAATGGTGTATTCCGACTCTGCACTAGTCAAGGCCATACTTACTGCTCCCGTTCATCTCGACTTCAGTCACCTCAATTTTAAATACTCAGAGTTTCCAGAAGGCTTAAAAGTGATTTTTTTGGACAAAGACAATCAAGAAAATCAGGTGGTAGCAGATTATGGGATTTTATACAATCAAACTAAAATTGTAGATCTTCAAGGAAATGTTGAGTTACTTTCCCATGATGGCTCTAAATTGGCTACGGATCAGATGTATTGGGACTCCGAAAAAGAATGGCTTTTCACCCAAGAACCTTTTACTTTTGAAAACCAAGATTATAATCTTGCGGCAACTCGATTGGATACCAACAAAGAATTCACTAAATTTCAGACTGGAAAATTGTATGGAACAATTGCCGTCAAAGAAGAACAAGACTCATTAAAAGTAAATGAAAAGTTATAAAATTTCTGAAATATTATATTGGATAATTGCTGTTTTGGCAACCTATGAAGCCTTTTCAATTTGGAGTACAAACAGAGATAAAGCCTATATATTTATCGGATTTACTGTGCTGTCTGTTTTTATGGCCTTGTTTAGGAGACACTATCGCAATAAATTTAAAAATAGGGAGAAACCGTCTTAATGATGACTTCTGATTTAATTATCTTATTGTGTTTGATGCTATCTGCTTTTTTTTCGGGCATGGAGATCGCCTTTGTCTCTTCGAATAAAATCTATTTGGAAATTGAAAAGCAACAAACCGGAATTACTTCCAAGCTCTTAAATTACATTACAAAGAATCCTTCTCGATTTATTGCGACTATGCTGGTGGGGAACAACGTTTCATTGGTTATTTATGGAATATTTATGGGAGATAGAATTTTACAACTCTTTTTTCCTGAAACCCTTTTAAGTGGCGTCATAGGGATAGAAATTGTTTTTATTCAGACAATCATTTCAACCGTAATAATTTTATTAACCGCCGAGTTTCTACCCAAGGTGTTTTTTCAGCAATATGCCAATGTGTTTATGAAGGTTTTTGCACTGCCTACAGCAGTTTTTTTCACCCTGTTCACTCCGATCACCTTAATGGTAATTAAGCTTTCAGATTATATTTTAATTAAATTTTTTAAAACCAAAGGAGATCAGATTCAGCTTACTTTTTCTAAATCTGAATTGGGAAATTATATTGAAGAGCAACTAGAATCAACTAAAGACATTGAAAATGTTGATAGTGAAATTCAAATTTTTCAAAATGCATTGGATTTTACTGAAGTTAAAGCTCGGGAAGCCATGGTGCCAAGAACTGAAATTGTAGCGATTGAGAACGACGCAGATCTTGATGAAATTAAAAAACTATTTACTTCTACCGGGCTATCCAAAATACCAGTTTACAATGAGTCGGTTGATGATATTGAAGGTTATGTTCACGCTTTTGAATTGTTTAGGAAACCAGAGCACATTAAAAAAATATTATTGCCAGTAGCTTATGTCCCAGAAACAATCAGAATCAGTGAAGTTCTAAAACTTCTAACCAAACAAAGAAGAAGTATCGCTGTTGTATTGGACGAATATGGAGGTACTTCAGGGATTATTACAGTCGAAGACATCATCGAAGAACTCTTTGGAGAAATTGAAGATGAACATGATAATATTGAGCACTACGAAAAGCAAATTGAGGAAGATTTATTTGAGTTTTCCGCTCGTTTGGAAGTGGATTACATCAACCAAAATTATGGAATTGATCTTCCTGAAAACGCACTTTATGAAACCTTAGGAGGTATGATCGTTCATATTCAGGAGGAAATACCCAAAAAGGGAACCATAATTTCGATTGACAACTACCAACTTGAAATCAAAGAAGTGTCTTCAACGAAAATTGAAAGGGTTTCGTTAAGGGTCTTAAAACGAAATTAATCCAACTCACGCTGAATTATGCTGATTTTGAATCTTCTAGGCGCTTAAATAACAATCCAATCTTTTTTTAAATCAAAAAGGAAATTGTATTTTCGCAATCGACTAAAAAAATTAAACAATGGCAGTTTTAGGACAAATCAGACAACGTTCCTTTTTTCTTATCATCGTAATAGGAATGGCTTTATTCGCCTTTGTTATTTCAGGTGTTTTTGGTAGTAATAGTTCTGGAAATAATCCCAGTGATCCAATTGCAATCGTAAATGACGAAGATATTGAAGTAGGCTTTTTCCGTCAGCTTGTAGAGCAGACAGAAAGAAACTATAACCTATCGACACTTCAAGCGGTTAATACGGTTTGGGATCAATTGCTAAGAGTAACGATATTCAAACAAGAATTTGATCGTTTGGGCATTGATGCTGGAAAACAGCAAATTGAAATGATTCTTTTACAAAATGAAGTAATCGTTCAAGATCCTCGTTTCCAAAATGAAACTGGACTTTTTGATTTTGGGATTTTCACTGATTTTATAAATCAATTAAAACTTGAAAATCCGCAAGCCTATGACAGTTGGAGATCACAAGAAGAAAATATCATTGGACTTGCCAAAGAAAATATTTATTTTGACCTGATAAAATCAAGTGCTGGTTTTACAGAAACAGAAGGAAAAAACGCTTATCATCTTGAAAACGATAAAATCAACATGAAATATGTTAGCGTTCCTTACAGCGACATACCTGACAGCCTTTTTAAAATTAGCGATGCTGAAATAAGAAAATACATCAACCAGAACATTGATGATTATACAAAAGACGCTTCAAGAGCAATTAGCTATGTGAAGTTTGACGAGCAAGCTTCGGTGGAAGATGAAAATAAAATCAGAGCTGATCTTGAGAAACTATTAGAGCAAAGAATCGAATATAACGACGTTTCTAAATTGACCGATACCATTGAAGGATTAAAAACAGTTAAAAACATAACTGAATTTGTATCTCGATATTCTGAAAGCACTTTTGATTCAATTTACCTTCCTAAAGGAAAATTGGCCAATGATTATGCCGATATCCTTTTTGGTTTGAGTCCTGGAAAAGTATTTGGACCGTATAAAGACGGAAATGAATTTAAAATTTCTCGTTTATTAGACCGTAAAGAAGGCGGCTCAATCAGAGCCAGTCATATCTTAATTACTTACCAAGGAGCAGAACGCGCTAACCCTGAGGCAACAAGAACCAAAGAAGAAGCCCGCACCCTTGCCAATCAATTGTACCGCAAGGTGAGAAGGGATAAAGAAAATTTCGGAGTGATGGCTGCCTTAAATTCTGATGGTCCTTCAAAAGAAGCGCAAGGAGATCTCGGATTTTTTCAGGAAGGAACCATGACCGAAAAATTCTTTGATTTTTGTAACAAATCTAAGGTGGGTGAAATAGGGTTGGTTGAAACTGATTTTGGATTTCACATCATTAATGTTACAGACAAGGAAGATGTTGTTCTTTTGGCTAACGTCACCAAACAAATCGTTCCTTCTGAAAGTACTTCAAATATTGTTTTTAAGGAAACTACTCAATTTGAAATTGAAGCGATCAACACGAAAGACTTTTCAGGGGTTGCAGAAAAAAGTAATTTAACGGTTAGACCCGTTGAAAACATAAGCATCTTAGAAGAAAACTTACCGGGCTTACCTAAACAGAGGAATATCGTCCAATGGGCTTTTGATGAAGACACTAAGGTTGGTTCAGTTCGAAGATTTTCTCTTGCAGCGGGTGGCTATGCAGTCGTACAATTGACAAAAATCACACCAGAGGGAGAAGTAGATATTGAGTCTTTTAGAACAGAAATAATTGCAGAGCTGATTAAGGATAAAAAAGCAGCTTACATTCAAGAAAAATATGCTGCCAATACCACATTAGAATCATTAGCCAAAGCGACTGACAGAGAAGTAGAAACTGCTTCTGCTGTAACCCAGAAGAATACTGTTTTAGCAGGATCTGGGACAGAACCTTACGTTATCGGATTGGCGTTTTCATTAGATGTTAATAAGCCTTCTGCACTTGTTAAGGGGGATGAAGGAGTTTACATGGTAGAAGTCACTTCTAAAGAGGTTGCTGCTGAGATGGAGAGCTATACTGCCTATGCCAATGCACTTCAAGTTGAAGAAAGCTTAAGGATCAATAACACCATATACGAAGCACTGCGTTCTGCTTCTGAAATAGAAGATAATCGTAAAATTTATTATTAATTAAATAGTAGATTAATCAGATTAGGCAATAACCATTTCTGAATATTTCAAAACCGTTTTGTAACCTTTATTCTTAAAATAAGAATTGGTATTACCATTTCCGGTAACAAGAATAAAGTCGCCACCCCAGGCTCCGAGACTCTTTATTGATCCACTATAATCCGGAAATAAAACCTCCTTAACGGGTTTTATATTTAGTATTTGTCCCAATTGCGTTTCATGAGTTTCAATTAGTTTTTCAAACTTTTTGAGTTCATTTGATTTGAGTATTTTTAGAGACAGGTCAGAAAAAATATCAAGTTGTTTTTCTGTGATTGTTATATCAGAAAATCGCTTAACTGCTTCACTACTGTCTTTCTTCTGATTGAGGTAGACAAAGAAGAGTTGTTCCTTAAAAGATGGATTAAATTCACAACTTTGAGCTTTTGGTGTTTGATTTTTATTTGAAAACAAAAGCGGACTCTTGGCTTGTGCACAGGCAATGTCATAACCGCTTCCCCCAAAGGTTTGTTTTAGTAATTCATAAGGATTTGTATTTGACCACTGCGCTAAGTTTGAAATCAGTGTAGAGGAGGTGCCAAGCCCCCACTGCCGATCAAATTCTAAGACAGTTTTAACCCTTCCGCCTTTTCGAAGAAGAAATGCGGAATTTTGTTTTCTTACTTCTTTTAAAACAGAACGGAGTCTTTTGGCAATATCAGTTTGGTCAGTAGTAATAATATCAAAATCCTTGATAGAAAAAGTAGCCTTAAACCACACACTTCCCTTTTCATCATAACTTTCCCATAGGAGTTCCTTTTCTTTAGAAGAATCATAAATTAAAGATTGACCTCTATTACAGGGAACTGCCAAAGCCAGTGCGCCTTTTAGGACGAGGTATTCCCCAGAAATAAGTAATTTTCCATGACTGTGATATTTTTTCATACCACTAGGGATTTGTGTTTAAAAAATCTGAAACTGCATTGTGAGTTACGGCATTGGTTTTAAAGAAATCAACAGCTTTTATCTTTTGAGCCTCCGAAGCATCATTTTGATTAAGAATATTTAGCAAATGCATTTTCATATGTCCTTTTTGAATCCCCGAGGTAATTAACGAACGAAGCGCAGCAAAGTTTTGTGCCAAACCAGCAACAGCTACGATTTGCATTAACTCTTTTGCATTTGGATTTCCAAGTAACTCCATCGACCATTTTACCATGGGATGAAGCTGGGTCAGTCCTCCAACGGTTCCCAAAGAGAGTGGGAGTGTTAGTTCAAAAACAAAATCATTTCCCATCACATAAGCATTACTCAAACTTGAATAGCTTCCCTCTCTTGCAGCGAAAGCATGAACACCAGCTTCCACTGCTCGGAAGTCATTGCCAGTAGCAATCACCAAAGCATCCACACCATTCATGATGCCCTTGTTGTGGGTAACTGCGCGAAAGGGTTCCTTTTTTGCAATCTCGATCGCTTGAATGAATTTTTGAACAAAATATTTTGCAGGCATTCCCTCATGTTCACCCAGTTTTTCGATGGGACATCTCACTTCAGCCTTTACCAAACAGTTCGGTACGTAATTAGAGAGAATACTCATCACGATTTCAACAACTCTCTCTTCAGCAGTAAAACCAGTATGATTTTCTACCACATTCTTAAATGTATTGGCGATTTGTTCTAAGCAAGAGTTAATAAAATTAGCCCCCATAGAATCAACCGTATCAAAGGTTAAGTGCAACTGAAAATAATGATCAATCAAATCAGTTTTATCAACCAGCTCAATGTCTAAAATTCCTCCGCCACGCTTTTGCATGTTTTGAGTTAAATTCTCAAGACTATGTATCAGTTCTTCTTTCTTTTCTTGAAACAGTGGATTCAATTTCTCAAAGCTACCTTGGAATAAAAAATGGACCTGTCCAATTTTTTCTTGCCCTAGAATTGTGGTTTTAAATCCTCCTCTAGAGGCCCAGAATTTTGCAGCCTTACAAGCAGCTGCTACGACTGAGCTTTCCTCAATCGCCATGGGAAGTGTGTAGGTTTTATTATTAATTAAAAAATTAGGTGCAACCCCGATGGGAAAGTAATAGTTTGCCAATGAATTTTCGATAAATTCATCGTGTTTCTTTTGAATTTTTGAATCAGAATGGTTGTAAGAAGAAATTAATTTTTTAGCATCTTCAGGATAACTAAAGTGGAACTGACTTATCCAGCTTATTTTTTCTTCTTTTGATAGTTTAGAAAATCCATCAATATTTTTTGACATAATTTCAGCTGTCTTTTATTAAAGCAAAGATACATTTTTTAGACCTTTTCTCTTCTTTCTATCAATTTTCAGTTTTCTCCTTATTTTTTCATTAAATTGTGTTTTTATATACCTAAATATACCGATGCAATGAGACAATTTCTGTTAGTATTTTATTTGTTGTTCATGGTCAATGGTTTTGCCCAAACTACAAGCTTACCCATAGACAAACTTTGGAGAGGCAACTTCAGTCCTGAGCGTTTAGAATCAATTCGTCCGCTTTCAAATGGTTATCAATACACTGTTCTTGACTTAGATTATAGGGCAAAAAGTTCTAAAATAATCATGCATAATTATGCTGATGGCGGAGAAGGCGTGGTGTTGATTGATTCAGAAAAATCTGCTAAAATTCCTTTCTTTAGAGGTTATGCTTTTTCTAAAGATGAAAACCTTTTACTTCTTGAAACAGAAACTAAACCTATATACAGGCGATCTAAAGAAGCAATGTATTGGGTTTATGATAGGAAAAGCGAAGGGATTAGTCTGGTTTTTGATCATCCCGTCCAAGAACCTAAATTTTCACCAGATGGAAGTCAAGTAGCCTTTGTTTATAAAAGAAATCTCTATGTTAAGGATTTAATAAAACAATCCATTGTGCAAATAACCTTTGATGGAGACCACCAAACCATTAATGGGACTACAGATTGGGTTTATGAGGAAGAGTTTAGTTTTGTAAGGGCTTTCGACTGGAACGCCAGCAGCACCAAAATTGCTTTTATGCGATTCGACGAAACGGATGTGCCTAATTTTTCTATGGACATTTATGGAGCTGAATTGTATCAATATCCCTATGAATTTCGTTATCCTAAGGCTGGAGAAGAAAATGCAAAGGTAAGTATGCATCTCTATGATTTGAAAAAAGGCACTACCACTGAGCTTATTTTTCAAGGGGAAAAGCCCTATTATATCCCGAGATTTGAATTTACACCTGAGGAAAACATACTGAGTGTTCAAACCATAAACAGGCATCAAAATCATTTGAAGCTTTGGAGCATTAACACCGCCAATAATCTTTCTTCAGTCATATTAGAAGAACAAGATGCTGCTTATGTTGATGTTCATGATAATCTGACTTTTTTGAAAGACAATAGTTTTTTATGGACCAGTGACAAGTCTGGTTTTAATCACGTCTATCATTATTCAGCATCTGGAAAGTTGATTCGTCAAATTACAAAAGGACAATGGGAGGTCACTCGATTTATTAAATTCAGTGAAAAAACGCGTGAAATCTATTACTCCTCAGTAGAAAAAAGTTCCATCGGGCGTGGGGTCTATGCGATTAAAATTAATGGCAGAGGAAAACGAGCTTTAACATCAGGCAAAGGCTATTCGGGAGCAAACTTTAGTGCAGACGCCTCTTATTTTATTGAGTCCTATTCCGACGTAAACACCCCCCCAGTTTATCGCTTGAAAAAAACTAAAGACACTACCACTGTTCGGGTTTTGTTGAATAATACTAAATTGAAAGAAACACTAGCAGAATTCAAGTTGCCAGTGAAAGAGTTTTCTACAATAAACATCAATGGTGAGGAGCTAAATCTGTGGATGATCAAGCCTAATGATTTCGATCCCAATAAAAAATATCCATTATTAATGTTCCAATATTCAGGGCCAGGCTCGCAAGAGGTAACCAACCGTTGGTCAGATGAAAGAACACTGTGGCACAAATCAATTGCAAACAAAGGCTATATCATCGCTTGTGTTGATGGCATAGGAACAGGTTTTAAAGGTGCAGCTTTTAAAAAAGCCACCTACATGAACCTTGCAAAACTCGAGGCCATTGATCAAATCGATTCGGCACGAAAGCTGGGGGAACTTCCTTTTGTTGATGCAGAACGCATTGGGATTTGGGGATGGAGTTTTGGAGGACTCATGGCGGCGCATTGTTTGCTAACAGGGAATGATGTTTTTTCAATGGCAATTGCAGTTGCGCCTGTAACGAATTGGCGTTTTTATGATACAATCTATACCGAGCGTTTTATGCGGACTCCTCAAGAAAACCCTGAGGGTTATGATCTTAATTCTCCGATAAATTATGCCGACCAACTAGAGGGTAAGTTTTTAATTATTCATGGATCTGGCGATGACAACGTTCATGTTCAAAACACAATGAGAATGGTAGAAGCTTTGGTTCAAGCAGACAAACAATTTGATTGGATGATTTACCCAGATAGGAATCACGGGATCTATGGCGGTAACACAAGAAATCATCTTTTTCAAAAAATGACAAACTTTATTATTGATAATCTATAACAATATTTAATGACAGATAAGACCGCCATTTTGGCCCCTTCAGAAAAGATAATCTTTGGACACCCCGCGGGACTTTTCGTTTTGTTTTTCACTGAATTATGGGAACGCTTTTCCTATTATGGAATGCGCGCCTTGTTCACAATTTTTTTAGTGGCCAAAACAACTTCTGATAATCCTGGATTTGGGTGGTCTAATACCGATGCTATATGGCTCTATGGATGGTATACAATGCTGGTGTATTTGGCTTCGGTTCCCGGTGGATGGATAGCCGATAACCTTTTGGGTCAGAAAAAAACGGTCATGCTTGGCGGGATCCTATTGTGTATTGGTCATACGATTTTGGCTTTTGATACAGAAGTTAGTTTTTATGTTGGCTGTGCATTTGTAATATTGGGAGTAGGAGGATTAAAACCTAATATATCTAGTATGGTTGGAGGACTCTATAAAAAAGGAGATGAAAAAAGAGACATAGGGTTTTATATCTTTTATATGGGAATTAATATAGGTGGATTCCTAGCGCCACTTCTTTGTGGTTGGATTGGAGAAACATACAATTGGCATTATGGTTTTGGATTGGCCGCTATTGGAATGTTGTTTGGTCAAATCACTTATTATTACGGTCAAAAATATCTGGTAGGTGTAGGGGATTTTATTGGCAAAGTAGATCATCCAGAAAATGAATTAAGAAAAAAGGATTTAACCCCCATCGAAAGAGACCGGGTTAAAGTACTATTGATTTCTTTTTTAATGATTATCATTTTTTGGGGAGCCTTTGAACAAGCCGGAGGATTAATGAATCTGTATGCCAAACAAAACACCAATAGAATATTTATGGGCTGGGAAGTACCCGCCTCATGGTTTCAATCTTTAAATTCATTTTTCATCATTACTCTTGCTGTTTTTGTAGGGGGATTTTGGTACAAATGGAAAATGAAAGGCAGAGAAGCCTCTTCACTTTTTAAAATTGCAATTGGTATTTTAATAATGGGTTGGGGATTCCTGTTCATGCGATTTGCAGCTTCCGAATATGAGTTGCTTGGTCAGTCTTCAATGCATTGGCTTTTCTTGGCTTACCTTTTTCACACCATTGGAGAGTTATGCTCTTCACCAGTTTCTTTATCATTCATCACCAAACTTGCTCCAGCCAAATACGCTGCATCAATTATGGGGCTCTACTGGGCAGCAACTGGCTTGGGCAATAAGCTAGCGGCAACCATAGGTGGGCATGCGGCAGTAACAGGAGAAAAAACTACTTTTACAGGGATATTTGTTTTTTGCACAATATTTGCCCTATTAATCGTTCTAATATTAAAACCACTTAAACGCCTAACCCACGGAGCCGAAGATGTAATTCAAAACCCGTAATAAATCTTTTAGATATGAGATTATTTTTTTTAATTTTAGTATTAAGTTTTAATGCTCTTTCAGCCCAATCCATTCAATGGATGACTTTAGCCGAAGCAATCGAATCACAAAAGGAAAACCCTAAGAAAATCATTATTGATGTCTACACCGACTGGTGTGGGCCTTGCAAGCTCATGGATAAAAATACATTTCAAAACAGAGACGTTGCCGCTTATATATCAAAGCACTACTATGCCGTTAAATTTAATGCAGAAGGAAATGAATCGATCACTTATTCTGGAAATGAATTTTCAAATCCAAATTACGATCCTGAGAAAAAAGGACGGAATGCAACACATCAATTTACACAATATTTAGGCATAAGGGGCTATCCTTCATTGATTTTCATGACCGAAACCACTGACCTGATCATGCCATTGGTTGGCTATCAAAAACCACAGCAAATTGAACTCTTTTTAAAGATGATTAAGCAAGGAGATTATATGATTTTCTCCAAGCCAGAAGACTTTGAAAAGTATAAAAAAAGCTTTATTCCCAGATTTAGAGGCTGATTTTATAAGCACCATCTTTACGAATATCAATCAGCTTGACGTTGTGCTTTTTACAGCTTTTCTCCCATAATTCTGTATTCCAAGGGCCGTTGCTTGCATCAACAATCACTGCTTTTAACTTCTGCCTTTCTAAGACACGTTCCAAATTTATTTTAGGATTATTAATCAGCATTAAATGGGAGGGATTCACTTCGGGGACATCACAAACTCCATTTTCATCAACAATTAACAGCCTGAATTCATCTTTTATAAAAGTATTTTTAAATTCTTTAAAATCAATTTTCTTTAAATTATTTTCACTCGAAAAATCAGCAATTAAACCAGTTTTTAATGGAATGGAATCTCTCGTATAGAGGTCTAAGTTCGTCTGATGGTGGTGCGCTAAAACGGTTTCTCGGTGCTTATAAAAGATCCAAAAATCATTGATCTTAGAAGTGTTGTGGTCTTGTATCAAAATAATTGTTTGAAGTGCAAGTAGCCCGTATAGTAAATGAATTATATCTTTTTGCCTCCTGTTTTTCACCCACAAAAACAACAACAAAATCAAAGTGTAGCTCATTACCAATTGGAGCCCCGAGAATGTAATGTTTTCAAAAATAAAATTTTCTTTTCTTGCGATCCAGTAGATCGATTCATTCATTATTCTTATAATTTTGTCATAGATTAATACAATGACTTCAGGTAAGCTATCAATCATTAATAAAAGAAGAACGAAAATGCTTCCTATCAAAAACACACCAAACAAAGGAAGAATTAACCAATTTGAGATTAGAAATAGGCCTGGAAACTGATGAAAGGTGAAGATGCTTAATGGAGCGACGGCAAACTGAGCAGCGACACTAACAGTGGTCAATTGCCAAAACCTTTTGAATAACCAAAATTTTGGTTTCCATAACTTTTGGAGAAGGGGGTGAATCCACAAGATTCCAAATACGGCCAAGTAGCTCATTTGAAATCCCAATTGGAATAAAAAAGGGGGATACGCGATCAACAACAGAAAAAAAGAAACCACGAGTAAATGAAATGAATTGGTGATTCTTTTTGAATACTTGGCAATCGAAAATGCCGAAAACATTGTTACGGCCCTAATCACTGACGCACTGCCTCCTGTGAAGAATGCAAAGGCCCAAAGCAAAGAGACAACCAAAACACCTTGAATGATTCTCCCTTTAGGAATCGCTGTTACTGGCTTTAAAATAAAATTTAAAAAAAGCATAATGATTCCAATATGCAATCCCGATATCGCTAGAATATGAATTACTCCTGCGCTTGCATAGGCTTCGGTCATGTCTTTTTCTAAAACATCTCGATCTCCCAGTAACAGTGTTTTTATGATGTTCTTCGAAGCAATATTTAATTTACTTTCATCAATTTTTTGGTTAACTTTAGTTTTGAGAATAGTTAACCAATTTTTTGACTTTTCAGCATCTGGACTAATGGTTTTGTATTGACCTTTTTTAAGATTTATTTGATCGTATATCTTTATTTTTTTTAAATAATTGGCATAATCAAATCCTCCTGGGTTTAAGACTCTTTTTAATTTTTTAGGAGGAATTGATGTTAAGATAAATGCCCCATTCTTTGCCAAGGACTTTAGAGAGTCTTTTTCAATCGATATCAAAACCTTTCCCACGGTTTTTATTTCATCCACTCTAATAATCTCTCCATAAAAACGTTCGTTGTACATGTTCTTTTTTAAGGCCTTAGTCAGTCGAATTGAAAAGGAATGAGTTCCTTGTTCAGAAGCGAAATAACTGTAATGATTTTTAGGAATTCTATTGTATTGACTTTGAAAGAAATATCCGATTGGTAAAAAAAGTAAAAACAGAAAATAATGTTTGTAGCGTGACCTTTTCCAAAAAACTCCGATAGATAACACACCTGTTATGATCAGAGAAGTTTTTAGTGATAATGCGGAGTCTAGGATGTTGTAGGAAGCGGCTATCATGCCAAAGACAAAACACAATACAATAGGATAAAGAGAAAAACTAGAGATTTTCATTTAATAAAGTTAAAATGAAAATTAGAAGAATGCTATTTGGCTCTGATTGCTTCTATAATTAATCCAGCAGTTTTTTCACTAGCACCTTCCTTTCCTAAAACAGAAAAAAGCTTTTCGTAATCGCTTTTTAACTTTTTCCGACCTTCTTTAGAAAGTAAAAATTGAAGGTGAATGGAAACTTCCTTTACATTAAAATTGTTTTGAATCAATTCTGTAACAATTTCCTTGTCAAGAATCAAATTTACCAACGAAATGTATTTGAGCTTCACCAAACGAATAGCAATTTGATAACTAATGTAACTACTTCGATAACAGACCAATTGGGGCACTTTGAAAATGGCGGTCTCCAGTGTTGCCGTTCCACTCGAAACCAATGCAGCTTTTGCTACTTCGAGCAAGTCATAGGTTTGATTTTTGACTACGCTTATGTTGGTATTTAAGAGGTAAGGATCATACCAATCTTTGTCAATTCCAGGGGCTCCAGCAATTATGAATTCATGGTCAGAGAAAAGTTGAGCCACTTTTACAAATATGGGGAGCATTTTTTTAATTTCTTGCTTCCTGCTTCCTGGCAAAAGTGCTACGATAGGAGATGTTTCAGAAAACCCATTTTTACTGTAAAAGGTGGTCGATTTCTTCCTTTTTATGATGGTGTCAAAAAGTGGATTTCCAACAAAACTTACAGGATAATTGTGCTTTTCTTTAAAGTACTTTTGCTCAAAAGGCAATATGGCATAAAGGGCATCAATGTCTCTCTTGATTTGATGAATCCTGTTTTCTTTCCAAGCCCAAATTTGCGGACAGATATAATAATGGTTTTTAAACCCATTTATCTTTGCCCATTTTGCAATTCTTAAGTTAAATCCAGGATAGTCGATGTATATGATTACGTCGGGTTTAAATTCAAGAATGTCAGTCTTGCAAAACCTAATGTTATTTAGAATCACCCAAAGATGAGTGATCACCTCCCAAAACCCCATAAAAGCGAGTTCACGATAGTGTTTAACCAAATCAGCACCAGCCTCCTCCATTAAGTCTCCCCCCCAACAACGAATATTTGCTTCGGGATCTTTCTTAAGGATCGCTTCTATCAACCTTGCCCCATGAAGGTCTCCGGAGGCTTCGCCTGCAATTATATAATACTTCACTTTAATTTTATTTTAAAGAAATTCACAAGTTAAATGAATTTTAAAACAACAAGGAAACAGACAATTATAATAGAAATGATCACGAGTCCTTTTGCAAAATTGATTTTATTTTTTCGAATGGCTAAAAAGAAAACAGGAAGATTGATCAACGAACTAACACTGATAAGACCCCCCAGCTTTTTTCTCTCATAAAGAACAGCAATTCCATCCTCCAACGGACCGTCGTACAAGAATAGAACAGCAAATATCATACAACTAAGACTCAATAAAAGTCCTGCGATAACTCCATTTAGTGTTTGTTTATTTTTCAAAATCCCAAGTGTTTAAGTTCTGAATGGCATGGTGTGCTGTAAGGTCAAACTCAACGGGAACGACAGAGATGTAACCATTTGACAAGGCCCATTCGTCCGTGTCTTCTCCTTTATCTTTATTGACAAACTTACCCGTAAGCCAATAGTAATCCAACCCCATTGGATTGGTTCTTTTGTCAAATTCCTCCACCCAATAAGCTTTGGCTTGACGACAAATCTTGATGCCCTTTATCTCTTCTTTTTTGAGTAGCGGGAAGTTTACATTGAGGACAACATTAGGTGGAATTTTATTTTCCAAAGCACTCAAGGTGATTTTTTTTACATAATTCCTGATGGCATCAAAATTTGCATTCCAACGGTAATCTAAAAGCGAAAATCCAATGGCTTGAATCCCTTCGATACCTGCTTCAACAGCCGCACTCATTGTCCCAGAATAAATTACATTAATAGAGGAATTAGACCCGTGATTAATTCCCGAAACACATAAATCTGGCTTTCTATCAAGTATTTCATTAACGGCAAGCTTTACACAATCGGCGGGAGTTCCTGAACAGCTGTATTCTTTTTGCGGCCCATTCGTGACGCTCATTTCGGTACACTGCAAAGTGGAGTTTATTGTTATGGCATGACCCATTGCCGACTGAGGACTATCTGGAGCAACGACTACAACTTCTCCAATCTCGTTCATTACTTCGATCAATTTTCGAATCCCTGGGGCAGTTATCCCATCGTCATTTGTAACAAGTATAAGTGGCTTTTTTTTCATATTATTTAAATACATTGTAAATTTACTAAATAAAAACACCCTATTATCATTTTACTTTTAACAAAAAGTTTTGATAGGAATTCCCTAAAATAGTGGGTTTTTGGTTACATTTATATTCTAAATAAGATTGAAATGAGATTTTTCGGTTCCCTCTTTGCAGGGTTTTTGTCTTTATTGTTATTACTTAATTTTTCTGTTGGCATTCCCAATCCAGAAAAGGATAAGCTTTTGATTGAGGTTATCGCCTATGTACTAGAGCGTGGTCATTTCAGTCCAAAGGAAATTAACGATGACTTTTCTGAAAATGTTTTTCACAATTATATCGAAGGCATTGACGGACAACATCGATTTTTCCTTCAATCCGACATCAACAATTTCAATAGATATAAGAAAGAGCTTGATGATCAAATTAAAGCATCAGACATTACTTTTTTTGATCTAACCCACAAGAGATTAATGTCCAGAATTGAACAAGTAAAGGAGTTTTATGAGGAATTATTAGAAAAACCTTTTGATTTTGATAAACAAGAAAACATTGATTTGAACTTTAAGGAAATGTCCTATGCGTCTACACTTAATGAGCTCAAAAGCATTTGGAGAAGACGTTTTAAGTTTTCGGCACTGGACGTCTATTATAGCAAAATGCAGAGTGAGATCAAAAAGAAAGAAGAAGACAGTACCTATCAAATAAGGTCTAAAGTCATCATTGAGGAAGAGGCAAGGCAAAAAACTAGGGAGGATATTGAAAATAGTTTTGAAGTGATTGGTGAGATTCAGCGAAAGGATTGGTTTTCAATTTTTGTCAACTCTATTACATTAGAGTATGACCCCCACAGTAATTATTTTCCGCCTGAAGAGAAGGAAAGATTCGATCAAAATATTTCAGGAAAATTCGAAGGTATCGGTGCGCGACTTCAGAAAAAAAATCAAGAAGTTAAAATTACAGAAATTATAGCGGGAGGACCCGTATGGAAAGATAAATTGCTCGAAGCAGGAGACATCATATTAAAAGTAGCTCAGAAAGATGGCGAACCGGTTGAAATCGGGTCCATGCGTCTTGGCGATGCTGTAAAGCTAATCAAGGGTCCTAAAGGGACTCAGGTTTTTCTTACGGTCAAGCGCGTCGATGGGTTAATCGAAGAGGTTGTTATCACAAGAGATATCGTCGAAATAGAAGAATCTTATGCCAAATCATCTTTAATAAATAAAAACGAAAAGCTTTATGGACTCATAGAGTTGCCAAAGTTTTATATTGATTTTAAAGACAACGGAAGGCGTAATGCGGCCAGTGATGTTAAAAAAGAATTAGAACAGCTTAAACAAAGAAATGTAGAAGGGATAATACTTGACCTCAGAAACAATGGTGGCGGTTCTTTAAAAACAGTTGTTGAAATGACAGGGTTTTTTATTGATGAAGGTCCAGTCGTTCAAGTAAAAAGTACTGGGGGAAGAAAAGAAGTGTTAAAAGATACAGATCCTAGCATCATTTGGGACGGGTCTTTAGTTATTTTGGTAAATGAGTTTTCAGCCTCAGCCTCAGAAATTTTAGCCGCCGCGCTTCAAGATTACAAGCGAGCGATTGTTATTGGTAGTAAACAAACTTTTGGAAAAGGAACAGTTCAAAATGTTATTGACCTTAACCGGATTATATCGGGGAGTACTCATGGCGATCTTGGTGCGGTAAAATTAACAACAGATAAGTTCTACAGAATAAACGGAGGATCTACCCAACTCGAGGGAGTCAAGAGCGATATTGTAATTTTAGACCGCTATGCCTATGTTGATCTAGGGGAAAAGGATCAAGAGAATCCTTTGACTTGGGATCAAATTAAACCCGCAAAATATAAGCCTTGGCCAAATCAATTTAATTATGATTATGCACTGTCTGAAAGCAGACAAAGACTGGCTTCTAATTCCTTCATAAAGCTTGTCGATGAGCAGGCCAAGTGGGTTAAGTTGCAACAGGATGATTATGAATATACACTCAATTATGACGTTTATTTAAACGAGCGAGAAGAAAACTTAAAAGTTACCGATCAGTTCAAGACTTTAAATGATTTTGATTCTAACCTTTCATTTGAATGGTTGCCAGAACCAGGTATCGAGGTCAACGATGAAATAAAAGAAAGAAGAGATCGCTGGGTTGAAAATCTTGAGAAAGATTTTTATATCAATGAAGCCGTAAACGTTTTAGGGGATTTAAATCTAAATTTAGAGGCCTCAAAAAAGGTAGCTCAAAACAAAAAATAATAAATCAGAATTGAGCGGCTCTAACAAACACTCTCTATTAGAATTTTTTAGAGACCCTTGGGCTACTGTGAGCTTTGCGTATATATTTTTTTTAATATTAATAGCATTTTTCGCCTATCAGATTGCGCCAGACAGTACGTCAAATGCAAACCAAATGCACCTTTCCATTCATTCCAAGCCTCCTGGTTTTAAATCAAAAATGGTTTTATTAACAGGTCAAAATTTATCTAACCCAAGCACTACTTTTTTTTATGGTGACATTGATTCTTCAATAGAAATTCCAATTCAGAATTATAAGATCATTAATGAAGGAATTGAAATTCAACCCTACGGAATGCCAAAAGATTATTATGAGGTATTGTCAAAAGACAGGCTTCCACAACCATTTGAAGTTCCAAAATTCATTCGAGAAAATATTGTAGAAAAGACCTTTTATTTGGGAACCGACAAATACGGTAGAGATCTATTGAGTCGTTTGATTATCGGAACAAGAATATCCTTGTCGATAGGGTTTGTTGCAGTTTTCATTTCACTTTTCATAGGCGTTTTTTTAGGTGCTATTGCAGGCTATTTTGGAGGTTATGTGGACAAAGTAATCGTTTGGTTGATCAATGTTGTGTGGTCAATCCCTACGCTGCTGATGGTCATTGCGATCACACTGGCCTTAGGAAGGGGTTTTTGGCAAGTTTTTATTGCAGTAGGTCTGACGATGTGGGTGGAAGTTGCGCGAGTCGTTAGGGGTCAGGTATTGGCAGTAAAAGAGAAAACATATGTTCAGGCAGCACAGGCGTTGGGCTATTCCAATCAAAGGGTTTTGATAAATCATGTTTTACCCATGGTCATCGCCCCGATTATTGTTATTTCTGCTGCAAATTTTGCCAGTGCTATTCTAATAGAAAGCGGTCTTAGCTTTTTAGGTATTGGTGCGCAACCGCCAACGCCCAGCTGGGGAGGCATGGTCAAAGATCATTTTCGTTATCTGCTTTTGGGAAAGCCCTATTTGGCGATTCTTCCAGGTTTGGCCATTATGAGTTTGGTTTTGGCCTTTATGACTTTGGGGAACAGTCTGAGGGATTTCCTAGACGTCAAAAATTAATATTACCATTCGTTTAACCTATTGGCATCGAGGTTTAAGTGGATGAAAATCAGGATGCTAAAGGCAAGAAGACTGGATCCTCCATAGCTGATAAAAGGAAGCGGAATTCCGATGGTGGGAACCATACCCAAAGACATTCCAATGTTAATTAGAAAATGGACGAAAATAAGACTTGCTACGCCATAGGAAAAGACCCTTCTAAACCTATTGACCTGCTTTTCAGCACTTAAAATAATTCGCATAATTAATCCGCAAAAAAGAAATATCACGAATACACCTCCAACAAAACCCCACTCTTCTCCGATAGTACTGAAAATATAATCCGTGTGTTGTTCTGGCACAAAATCTCCCTTGGTTTGAGTTCCTTCTAAGAAACCCTTTCCGGAAAATCCACCGGAGCCAATTGCTATTTTCGATTGATTGATGTTGTATCCAATGCCTTTTGTGTCTGTTTCCTTTCCCAATACAATATTGATTCTGTCCCGATGTCTTTGCTCAAAAAGATTATTAAAAATAAAATCAACGGAATAAGAAAAACCAATGGATATAACGAGAATCAATAAAAAGGGCCAAACTTTAACTTTCCGTCTTGATTTTTTAATAAAATAAAATAGAACAGCGATAACAGTGATAATGATTACAATCGCAATTCCGATTTGAAAACTTAAGGTGATTAAAAACAAACAAACCAGACTGAGAAGCAGAAACAAATAAGAGTAATTTAAACCTTCGCGAAAAAGCGGAAAGAAAAAAGCTCCAAAAACTAGAGCAGAACCTGGGTCTGGCTGTAAAACGATAAGAAAGGCGGGTAGCAATAAAAAACCACCAATTTTTAATAAGGTAGTAGGTTTTTTTAAGTCGGTTTGAAATAAACTCATCGATTTGGCGACGATCAGCGCCGTGGCAACTTTTACCAATTCTGAGGGTTGCAGGCTCGTTCCGCCAAAGGAATACCATGAGGTTGCTCCCGAAATGGTTTTGCCAAAAACAAAAAGTCCGATCAATAATAGAATTCCTACGATATAGCTCAGCATTGCAAACTGTTCAAAAAACTTAACATTAATGGCCAGAATTAAACCTCCTATAAACAAACTCAAGCCAAGAAAAACAATTTGTTTTCCTACCGGTTGAGTCAAATCGAAAATAGAGGTTACGGCATCATTATAGGTAGAGGAATACACGTTGGTAATACCAAAAGTGACCAATATAATATACATCAGAATCAACAACCAATCAAGACGTGCTATAATGTTATTATTCATTGACTCTAAATGGTTTTCCTGAATAGGGCTTTTTGTACTCTTCTAAAAGGGTTCCTTCTATCATTCGGGTCTCGAGCCACTTTCGTTTAATTTCTTTAGTTAGATATTTCTCAATCATCAAACTTGCAATAGGAGCTGCCCATCGTCCTCCCCAATATCCATTTTCTACAAAAACAGCGATGGCAATTTTAGGATCATCTTTTGGCGCAAATGCAATAAACATAGAATGATCTGTAAGTTGGGTTTTTACGCCATCAATTTTAACAAAGTTCTCAACGGTTCCAGTTTTACCACAAACGGCTATTCCTGGGATTTTTGCAATTCTAGCGGTTCCTATTTCCACGACTTTGTGCATTCCTTCAATGACGGTTTCAAAATGAATGGAATCTATGGATGTAGTATTTTTTGAATAGTTTTTAGGGAGAAGATCTCCACTTATAGATTTCACAAAATGCGGGGTGTAGAAATAACCTCTGTTGGCAATTGCTGCAGTGAAATTGGCCATTTGAATGGGTGTGGTTAAAATTTCCCCTTGACCAATTGCATTTGAAATAACAGTAGCAGATCTCCATCTGTCTTTTTTGTACCAAAAATCATAATAAGAAGCATCGGGGATAAAACCTTTTTTTCCTGTGGGAAGGTCGTACCCTAAAAAATTACCCAACCCAAAACTCTTAACATGCCTATTCCAAATATCCATTCCGCCCGCAGTGCTTTCGCCTGCTTCATCAATGATTTTTCTGTAAGTGTTCGCGAAATAGGTATTGCAAGATTTATAAATCCCTTTTATAAGATTATTCTGGGAGCCATAAGCACAGTGACATTCCATAAACACTCCTCTAGCATAGGAATGACCATGATTGCATAAATAAGTTGTGTTTGGAGTAATTACTTTTTCTTGAAGTGCAATCAGAGCATTTAATGTTTTGAATGGAGATCCAGGAGGATACTGCGCTTGAAGACCGCGATCAAATAGTGGCTTTGCCAAGGTGTCCAACGCTAGTTTTCGATAATTTTCAGATCTCTCTCTGCCTATCAATAAATTTGGATCATAACCAGGGGCGGAAATCAAAGTGAGCACTTCCCCAGTTTTAGGTTCTATTGAGACAATGCCCCCTCTTTTATTTTGCATGAGCAATTCTCCATATTTCTGAAGTTCAGAATCTATTGAAAGAGTCAGATTTTTTGCGCCTTTTGATTCTTCATCATACTTTCCGTCCTCATAAGATCCAATGATTCTATTAAAACGATCTTTTTGAAAAAACTTTTTTCCTTTTACCCCTCTAAGTTGACTTTCATAAAATTCTTCAACTCCTTGCCTCCCGATGAGTTCCCCAAGGGTATAATATTCATCTTTTTTAAGATCATTTTTACTTACCTCACTGACATATCCTAAAAGATTTGCTGCTATTGGATCTTGATATTTTCTAATTGACTTTTTCTGTAAGTAAAACCCCTTAAACTTCCATATTTTTTCTTGAATTGAAGCATGGTCTTTTTTGGATACTTGACTCACAATTATTGAAGGTAATTTTACTGAGAATCTTTTTGCTTGCTTTAGTTTGACTTCTAACTCAGTTTTTTCAATTCCAATCATTTGACACAATTCAAGTGTGTCAAATACCTTTAAGTTTTCTGGGATAAGCATTAAGTCATAAACAGGTTGATTTGAAACCATTAGTTTTTGATTCCTGTCATAGATGTATCCTCTTTCGGGAAAAATAAGTTTTTCTACTACTGCATTATTGTCGGAAAGAAGTTTGTAGGAGGAATTGATCAGCTGAAGGCTGACGAGTTTAAAAACAAAAATCAAGGAGGTTGCCAGAGTGACTCCTATTAAAAAATATTTTCTAATCATGTCTCGTTTTGAAAAAACCTAAGGAAATCCACAACAAGATAAATGAAAAAATGGTTGTAAAAAAAGTGTATTTAAAAATTATGGAAATACTTTTAAGATTAAAGTAAACCACAATAAATAAAATCAGATGATGAATAAATACCATCAGTGCTAAATAAAGCAGTCGATTGGACAAGGAGGTGCCCCTAACCATACCCATTGAAATGTCAGAGTTAACCCCAAATGAAAATTGAATGATATAAGGCCTTAAAAAAGCTATTGCAAGTGACGCAACCATATGTCCTCCTGCACCTTGTGATAGTAAATCTAGCAGAAACCCCATGACGAATCCAATCAAAATAAGTAATGTAGGGTTATTGTCAAAACGATAAGTTATCAAAAAGAGTAGATAAATATTGGGGTTGAGGAAGCCAAATAAATTTACGTTATTTAACAAGAAAGCCTGCAATAAAATCAGTAAGATAAATTGAAGAAAAGACTTTGTGTTACTTTGAAACATCGTTGGTCAATTTTTTTATTTCGTCCAAATCTTTATTTTTGATGACATATGCAAATTCTTTTTGGGTCAAATTACTAAACAAATCCACCTCGATCTGATAATAACCCTCCGTCTCGGGTTGAACAAATTTAGAAACAACTCCGATTGGTATTCCGAATGGAAAATAAGCCGACATTCCTCCAGTCACAATTGTGTCCCCAACAGAAACCGAATTGATGGTGGAAATGTCATCCAGTGTCATTTTTTTAGGATGAATACCAGGCCATGAAAGTGAACCATAAGCTCCATTTTTCTTAAAGCTAACATTTACTTTTATCTCTTGATGTAAAATAGAAATCACGCTCGAATGATGAGCTCTTGTTTCATTGACAACCCCAATGACTCCATCGGTTGAAATGACCCCCATGTCTTCAATCACACCATCTTCATGCCCTTTGTTGATGATCAAATAATTATTGGCTTTATTAAAGCTATTCTTAATAATTTTGGCACTTGTTACTTCAAAATTAAAAGTATCAAGTGTTTTTTGTTTAAGAATTTGATTCTGGAAATAAATGAGCTCTAAAGCTTTAAGCTTATTATTTTCTTTAATAAGATCTCCGTTAATTTTCTTCAGTTTGAAGTAGTCAGAAATACCTTTCGAGACACCGTATAAATTAGATGAAATACCTAGACCTATTGCGCTAAAAACACTCTTGTGATAAAAGC
Source organism: uncultured Flavobacteriaceae bacterium (assembly GCA_913058385.1). Classification (GTDB taxonomy): domain Bacteria; phylum Bacteroidota; class Bacteroidia; order Flavobacteriales; family Flavobacteriaceae; genus UBA8316. The sequence goes on along the minus strand of CAJXQS010000009.1, from coordinate 52,610 downwards.
TTCGTTGGTTTACGATTAAGAAGGAAATAAACAATAGCCCCAGAAAAAGGGAGGTGTTTTTGTACTTCAACAGGGCATTGAAAATCTGCCGCATAAAGTATTTATTTAATCAAAATATTTTTAAAACGGTCAAGGTTTTTTAAAGTAATTCCAGTTCCCCTAACAACAGCTTGTAGCGGATCCTCTGCGATATAAACTGGTAAATCAGTTTTCCTGGAAAGGCGCACATCTAGTCCTCTTAGGAGGGCACCGCCTCCGGCTAAATATATTCCAGTATTATAAATGTCAGCAGCTAACTCAGGTGGGGTTTGAGAAAGCGCTTCCATAATAGCGTCTTCAATTCTAATGATAGATTTATCAAGTGCTTTTGCAATTTCAATGTAGGATACCATGGTTTGTTTTGGTTTTCCTGTCACTAAGTCACGACCTTGGACAGACATGTCTTCCGGAGGGTTATCAAGATCCTCTATGACTGCACCGATCATGATCTTTATTTTTTCAGCAGTTCGTTCTCCAATATAAAGGTTGTGTTTGCTTCGCATGAAGTTAATGATATCATTCGTAAAGACATCCCCAGCGATTTTAACAGATTTATCGCAAACAATTCCTGAAAGTGCAATAACTGCAATCTCGGTAGTCCCTCCTCCAATATCTACGATCATGTTTCCCTTTGGTTGCATGATGTCAATTCCAATTCCAATGGCCGCTGCCATCGGTTCGTGAATTAAATAAACTTCTTTTCCGTTTACTCGTTCAGCAGATTCCTTAACAGCCCGCATTTCTACTTCTGTTATGCCAGAAGGAATGCATATAACCATCCGTAAGGAAGGCGTAAAAAATCTATTTTTAAGTGTGGGTATGCTTTTAATCAACGTATTAATCATTTGCTCAGAAGCATTAAAGTCAGCAATGACACCATCCTTAAGAGGTCGGATGGTTTTTATGTTTTCATGAGTTTTACCCTGCATCATGCTTGCTTCATTACCAATGGCAATTATTTTGCCAGTAGTTCGATCAATTGCAACGATAGAAGGGCTATCCACAACAACTTTATCATTGTGAATAATTAGGGTATTTGCGGTTCCAAGATCAATCGCGATTTCTTCAGTCAGAAAGCCCATGAAGTTTTTCATTCGTTTTTGTTAAAGGTATAAAAATTAATGCTTAAAATGACGTGTTCCTGTCAACACCATTGACAATTTGTTTTCGTTACAAAAATCGATTGAAAGTTGGTCTTTAATTGAACCGCCTGGTTGTAAAACAGATCTTATTCCAGCGTTGTATGCGATTTCGACACAATCCGGAAAAGGGAAAAAAGCATCACTTGCCATGACCGAATCATTAAGGTCAAACTTGAAATGATTCGCCTTTTCAATCGAATGATTTAAGGCATCTACACGTGAAGTTTGTCCAGTTCCTGAAGCCAATAGCTGCTTGTTTTTGACCAATACAATTGTGTTTGATTTCGTGTGTTTACATATTTTAGAGGCAAAAAGAAGATCGTCGATTTGATCCTGTGAAGGTTTAAGTTCAGTGATCATGTTCAAATCATTAACTGCATCTGTTTTATTGTCTCTTTCTTGCTGTAGCACGCCATTTAAACAGCTTCTAACGGTCAAGGAAGGCAATTCAGTTCCTTTTTGAATGAGTAAACAACGATTCTTTTTTTGTTTTAGGATACTGAGCGCTTCATCGCTAAAGGAAGGCGCAATTACTACTTCACAGAACAGCGAATGAATTTCGGTAGCTGTTTCAGCATCAATTTCTTTGTTAGAAATCAACACTCCTCCAAAAGCAGATACAGGATCACCGGCTAAGGCGTCAACATAAGCTTGTTTTAAGGTTTTCCTTTGAGCAAATCCACAAGCATTGTTATGCTTTAAGATCGCAAAAGTGGGATCTTCGTCATAGAATTCAACAATTAAATTTACGGCAGCATCAATATCAAGAAGATTGTTGTAGGAAATTTCTTTTCCGTGAACTTGCTCCAGTAAGTCCCCCAATGGCCCAAAAAAGTAACCCTCTTGATGAGGATTCTCTCCATAGCGCAATCGTTTAGATTCTTTAATACTTAATTTAAGAACCGTTTTTTCTTCGTTAAAATAATTGAAAATCGCAGAATCATAGTGAGAAGAAGTTTGGAATGCTTTAGCAGAAAAATATTTTCTGTCGCTTAGTTCTGGGCTTCCATCTTTTGTCGTTATTAAATTTAAAAACTCATCATAATCATTCTTGTCAGAAACACAGATTACGTCTTTATAGTTTTTTGCAGCTGCACGAATTAAAGCAATTCCTCCGATGTCAATTTTCTCTACAATCTCTTCTTCCGATGCCCCGGTAGCTACTGTGTCTTCAAAAGGATAGAGGTCAACAATGACCAGATCAATTTGAGGAATCTCATAAGCCTCAAGAGCTTCAATATCCTTGGGTTCTTCCTGTCGGTTAAGAATACCGCCAAATATTTTAGGATGAAGTGTTTTCACTCTTCCTCCTAGAATTGAAGGATAGCCCGTTACATCTTCTACAGCCACAACGTCATATCCCAAATCGCGGATGAAAATTTCGGTTCCTCCAGTCGAATAAAACGTTACTCCCATTTTATTCAATTTATGAATAATTGGTGCCAATCCAGTTTTATCAAAAACAGAGATTAGTGCGGAAGAAATTTTCTTTTGGCTCATAATTTTACTTTATTTTTTCTTAGCCTCTACTGAGGCTAAATTGTTTAAAAAACGGACACATCTTAAATAATTGAAAGATGACATTTGGATGAACGATATATTTAGATTAAAATCATTAAAAAATTAATAGCTTTTTAAGTACTTTAGTTAAATATAGCTCGAATGTTGTTTTAAGCAAAAATATTAAAAAACATCAAAGAGAATCTATCTTTTTATTAATATTTTAAATCGCCCAATTTCAATTCAATTTAAATGAATCAAAGAATAAAAATAAGTGGGATGACTTGCGGAAATTGCAAAAGTAGCGTCCTTGAAAAGCTCTCTCTTTTTAAAGAAATTACTGTAACTAACATTGATTTAAGCTCCGGTATTACGGATTTAGAAGTGACTCAAAAAATATCGTTAAACTTAATTAACGAGCAACTATATCCAAAATATAAAGCTGAAATGGTCATTGAAAACAAAAGTTTTGATAGCGGTACTGAATCTTCTGAATCCAAATTGAGACTGTTGTTTCCCTTGTTTTTGATTTTCGGCTACCTTATCGCTGGAACCTTTTATCTTCAAAAAGAATTATTAACCATCGAAGGATTCATGTATGATTTTATGGGTTTGTTTTTTATCGTTTTTAGCTTTTTCAAGTTCCTTGATTACAATGGATTTCCAGCATCTTTTGCCCAATACGACCCTTTGGCAAAAAAAAGTCTTCTGTATGCCAAAGTTTATCCTTTTTTAGAAACAGTTCTTGGTGTCCTTTTTTTAATGCGTTGGAAATTAGACATCGCCTTGTGGGTTACGTTGATTGTATTGTCGATCACTACTATTGGCGTTTTACTTTCTTTATTAAACAAAAATAAAATTTCATGCGCTTGTCTCGGTACAGCTTTGAAGCTTCCCATGTCTGAAGCGACTTTAATCGAAAATGTCATTATGTTAACCATGAGCGTTTCAATGTTAATTAACTAATTTTGTTTAAAACGTTGAAAAATAAATTATGAAAATACAGGTCGTGATTTTGTGCCTAAGTTGGATTGTAACTTTTTCGCAGGACAATCTTTCCGGAACAATTAAGTATAAAGAAGATAACAAAATCATCCCTTTAGCGGGTGCAAATCTTTATTGGGAAAACACCTCAAAAGGCACGGTGAGCGATGGGCAGGGTGGGTTTGCCTTAGAAAGAGATGTAGTTAGCAATGTATTGATCGTTAGTCATTTAGGATTTAAAACAGATACCCTGATTGTCAATTCTAATGAAAGACTTGATCATTTCTTAACCTCAGAAAATGAAGACGAATTGGAGGAGGTTACGCTTATTCAACGCAGAAAATCTTTACAGAAATCTTTTTTTGAAACACAAAACATCATAAAAGTGAGTAGCGCCGAGTTGCTCAAGGCAGCTTGTTGTAATCTTTCAGATAGTTTTGAAACCAATCCTGCCATCGATGTAAACTTTTCAGATGCTTTGACAGGAACCAAGCAGATCAAAATGTTAGGACTTTCGAGTCCCTATTTACTGATTTCTGAAGAAAATATTCCTATGGTCCGGGGGGCTTCTCAGGCCTATGGATTGACATTTACACCAGGAACATGGATCGAAAGCATACAAATCAGTAAAGGCGCTGGGAGTGTTACCCATGGATTTGAAAGCATCGCAGGAGAGATAAATACAGCGTTAACAAAACCATTAACAGATGTTCCTTTTTTCCTTAACCTTTTTGGCTCAGGTAATGGTCGATTCGAATTAAATTCACATTTCAATAGGAAGCTGACCGATCGTTTACATTTAGGGTTATACCTACACGGGAATCAAAGAAAGGAAAAGTTTGATAAAAATGAGGATGGTTTTTTGGACCAACCGCTTGCACAGCAGATCAACATCATGAACCGTTGGCAATATGTTTTTCCTGAAAAAGGTTGGGTAGGTTTTTTGAGTTGGCGGTGGATGAATGATCAGAAACAAGGCGGGACAGTTAATTTTGAACCCCAATTAGACAGTGGAAAGACAACAAATTGGGGAAGCGAAATTAAAACTAACCGATTTGATGCGTCTTTCAAACTGGGTTATGTTTTTCCTGAACTTCCCTATCAAAGTTTTGGTTTTCAAAGTGCCTATAGTAATCATGACCAAGATTCTTACTATGGACTGCGTATTTATGACATCAATCATAAAAGTTTTTATACCAATATTTTATTTAATTCCATCATTGGAAACACACTCAATAAGTTTAAGTCTGGGATTAACTTTAGTCATGATGAATATGATGAACAGGTGAATAATTTTGATTATTTAAGGACAGACCAAAATGTTGGCGCTTTTTTTGAATTCTCACATGATAATAATGAAAACTTTAGCTGGATAGGAGGGATTAGAATTGATGTTCACAACAGGCTGGGAACTTTTGTCACCCCCCGTTTTCACCTTAAGTATTTGCCCCTCGAAAAATTTGTCATTCGATTGTCAACAGGAAGCGGACGAAAAGCTGCAAATCTATTTGCTGAAAATCAAACTTTGTTTGCAACCAACAGAAAAATAAATATAGAAAGTTCGGGAGGTCAGGTCTATGGTTTAAAACCAGAAAAAGCATGGAATTATGGACTGAGTCTAAGTAAATCATTTGATGTAGAATCAGATAATTTAACGGTTTCAGTCGATTATTATATCACAGATTTTGTTGATCAAGTTGTTGTTGATTGGGAACAATCAGAGGAGATTTCTTTTTATAATCTAGCTGGGGATAGCAGTGCGAAAAGTTTTCAGCTTGAAGTAGATTTTTCTCATAATCTCTGGAATTTTCGAACAGCCTATAAGAATTATGATGTTAAATTAGATTATAAAAGTGGATCTTTACGAAAACCCTTGCAAGCAAGAAATCGATTTTTCGCCAACGTTGGTTTTGAATCCAACATGACAGCTAAAGACCAACAATGGAGATGGGACTTGACTTATCATTTGGTTGGAACCCAAAGGTTGGTTGAAACGAGTAGGGATAAAGCAAATAGCTATTCTCCAAATTACTCACTTTGGAATTCACAATTGACCAGGGTTTTTTCTGAAACTTTCGAAGTTTATCTGGGAGGAGAAAACATTGGAAACTATAGACAGACCAATCCCATTATTGGTGGGGAAAACCCATTTGGACCTGATTTCGATGCCTCACAAGTCTATGCACCCGTCTTTGGAAACATGATATACGCAGGTTTGCGTTTTAAAATTAATCCATAATCATTAAAATTATATTTATGAAAAAATTATTTTTAATCTTAATGCTACTTCCCTTGGGAATAAATGCACAAGAGAAACCAAAAAAAAACGCCAAAACCAAATTTATAGTTGTTGGAAATTGTGATGCTTGTCAAAAAAGAATTGAAAAAGCAGCCCTTTCAGTCAAAGGGGTTAAAATGGCAAAATGGGACATTCCTTCCAATGTAATTTCTGTAATTTATGATCAAAGAAAAGTTCATATAGACAGTGTTCATAAATCAATTTCAGCGATTGGACATGATACGGAAAAGAGTATTTCTCCGCTTGCAGTCTATAATGCATTGCCTCTGTGTTGTCAGTACATTAGAAAAGAATAAACATAAAAAAAACCTGCTTTGTTAAAAGCAGGTTTTTTTTAATATTAAAATGGAATTACATCATTCCGGGCATTCCGCCGCCACCGCCCATTGGTGGCATAGCAGGGGCGTCTTCCTTGATGTCTACTAAAGCACATTCAGTAGTTAGGATCATTCCAGCAACGGAGGCAGCATTTTCAAGTGCCACACGCGTTACTTTCTTAGGATCAATAATCCCTTCTTTAAGCATGTCAACAAAAGTTCCATCTTTGGCATTGTATCCAAAGTTTTCTTTACCCTCAAGCACTTTAGAAACGACAACAGAACCTTCGCCTCCAGAGTTTTCAACAATTATTCTTAAAGGAGCTTCAATTGCTTTGTGTATGATTTGAATTCCAGTAGCTTCGTCAGCATTGTCAGATTTTAATTTAGACAAACTTTCTTGTGTTCTCAATAAAGCAACACCACCACCAGCAACAATACCTTCTTCTACTGCGGCACGCGTTGCGTGAAGTGCATCATCCACACGATCTTTCTTTTCTTTCATTTCAACTTCTGAAGGTGCACCAACATATAGCACGGCAACACCACCCGAAAGTTTAGCCAAACGTTCTTGAAGCTTCTCTCTGTCATATTCAGAAGTAGTCGTTTCAATTTGAGCTTTAATTTGGTTAACGCGAGCTTGAATTTCAGCTGTCTCACCAGCGCCGTTAACAACAGTTGTGTTGTCTTTGTCGATGGTCACTTTTTCAGCGGTACCCAACATTTCAATGGTTGTGTTTTCTAGAGAAAAACCTCGCTCCTCAGAAATAACAGTACCTCCTGTTAAGATGGCGATGTCTTCAAGCATTGCTTTTCTTCGGTCTCCAAAACCAGGTGCTTTTACAGCAGCGATTTTTAAGGCACCACGAAGTTTGTTTACTACCAAAGTGGCTAGTGCCTCACCATCCACATCTTCTGCAATAACCAACAAAGGCTTTCCAGTTTGAGCAACAGGCTCAAGTACTGGAAGTAAATCCTTCATTGAAGAAATTTTCTTGTCGTATAATAAAATATAAGGTGATTCTAGATCAGCTTCCATTTTTTCAGAATCCGTAACAAAGTAAGGAGATAAATATCCACGATCAAATTGCATTCCTTCAACAACGTCCACGTAAGTGTCAGTTCCTTTGGCTTCTTCTACTGTGATTACACCTTCTTTTCCAACCTTCTCAAAAGCCTCAGTAATCAGACTTCCGATGGTGCTGTCATTGTTAGCAGAAATACTAGCAACTTGTTTTATTTTATCAGAAGCATTTCCAACTTCTACCGATTGTATTCCAAGTGCAGCGACTATTGATCCAACAGCCTTATCAATTCCTCTTTTAAGATCTAATGGATTTGCACCAGCCGCAACGTTTTTCAAACCTTCTTTCACAATCGCTTGTGCAAGAATTGTTGCAGTTGTTGTTCCATCACCAGCCAAATCATTGGTTTTAGAAGCAACTTCTTTTACCATCTGAGCGCCCATATTTTCAAGCGGGTCAGCCAGCTCAATTTCTTTTGCTACAGTAACACCATCCTTAGTTACTTGGGGTGCTCCAAATGATTTTCCTATAATTACATTTCTTCCTTTTGGTCCAAGGGTTACTTTTACGGCATTTGCTAGTGCATCAACACCACGTTTAATTCCGTCGCGAGCATCTAAGTCAAATTCTATTTTTTTAGCCATCTTAATTTTGTGTTATTTTTTGTTAAACAATAGCGAGAATATCGGCTTCTCTCATAATTAAATAATCGTTTCCTTCATGCTGAAGTTCAGTTCCAGAATACTTCCCGTATAAAACGTTGTCTCCAACTTTTACGGTTACAGGGTTTTCTTTAGTTCCAGGTCCAACAGCGACTACAATTCCTCTTTGAGGCTTCTCTTTTGCGGTATCAGGAATGATTATACCCGAAGAAGTTTTTGTTTCTGCAGCAGCAGATTCAATTAAAATTCTATCCGCTAGCGGTTGAATATTTAGTTTACTCATTTGATTAGTTTTTTATTTAGTATTAAATTTTTAGTTTAAAATAAAATTCCACAAATCGTGCCACCCAATTATTGTGTGACAAATTGATGTTTTAATTGACACAGAACTGACAGCATGACACAAGTTGCTATTGCTCGGGTGTCGCTACTGGTATTTCAGGAATTGTTTCAGGAATTGCTTCAGGGATAATTTCTTCAATTGCATTGTCTTGAATCAAGCGAGAATCGGCAGGCGCGTTGTCAGAAGTTAAAGAGATGTTCGAAAGTAAGATAAGAACCAATAAAAGTGTGGCTAAAATCCAAGTACTCCGATCTAGAAAATCTGAGGTTTTTTGGACACCACCCATTTGTTGTGCTCCAGCTCCAAAAGAAGAAGAGAGTCCTCCACCTTTAGGATTTTGTACCATTACTACTAGTATTAGTAAAAAACAAACGAAAATTATTAATCCAATAAATATTGAAAAAGTGCTCATATCAAGTCAAGTTGTTATTGTTTTTGCAAACGTTTTATTTCTTTTATTTGCCCTGCAAAGAAAACATTTTTTTCTGGATATTTCAAACTTAATATTTTGTAGGCCCTTATTGCTTTTCCGTATTTTTTTTGTTTGACAAAAACCTTGGCTAAAGTTTCGGTCATCAACTCTTCCGGTTGGTAAATATTTTCAACTTCTATGGGTGAACTTTCTGCTTTTCCAACGGGCGAGATTTTTGGGTCATTTTCAATAAAACGGTCAATGATAGAGAGCTTGTCACTCAATGGGCTTTTTTCGATCGCTGTCTGAATTCCCTTTTCCTCAGTATAGATTATCCAGTCCGTAAAACTCAATTCAATTTCAGCGCTATTTGTTTTTTCAATTTTAACTTTAGCTTCGATTTCCGCCTCTTTTTTGACAACAGGTTTCACTGTTTTTGTTTTTGTAGGCACAGCTTTTTGTTTGGCTGTTTTCAATTTAACAGGTTTAGCCTTAAGCTTAATCGGGCTATCGATAGCAATTTTTAATACGCTTCTGTTGCTTGACAGTATGGCTGTTTTATTCAAAACTTTTTGGTAGTCCTGATCGTCCCTGAATTTAAGCGCCTTTGCATAAAACACATGAGAGGATTGGAAATAGGGAAACGCTTCTGTAACTTTTTTCAGATCAGTTAAGGTTTGATCATTGAGGGGATCAAAATTATTGATGATTTTAAAAAAGTCTACTTCCTTTGCCATACTTACCATTTAGCCAGTGTTGCATTGAAAATATTTTGAGTCAAACGCTCGAAAATTTCATCGTGAGCAGCTCCTTTAATGTCATATAACTGTTGTTCTGCTGGAAAATCATAAAAGAAAGAGAAACGGTTTTCGAAGTCGTCTTCCTCATTATTTATGTTAGTATAGCGCAGATTTACGGTAACTGTCAATCTGTTTTGAGCAGCAGTTAAATTAGCTGTTGAGGTCATTGGAGTAACGCTGTATTCAACAATTTCCCCTTCATAAACTAAGTCTCCATTAGAGGAGACCAGATTCAAGTTGGTTTGATTTAATATTAGATCTTGAAGTTCTAATGTAAAATCTCGATCTACTCCCGGTTCAACCGTAGACCCAGGTCTACTCCCGGCTTGATTTTCAAAATAATTTACTTGAAAAGATTTTGCTCCTGCGGGTATAGAGGCTCCGGTAAAAGAATAGATACCACAGCCAAAAGTGAAGACCAGCAGTATTAAAGAAATAAATTGATTTTTAATGCTATTCATCTTCTAAGTCTTGAAGGTCAAATTGTTTGATTTTACGATAAAGCGTTCTTTCTGAAATCCCTAATTCTTTGGCAGCAATTTTTCTTTTTCCATTGCTTCTTTTCAAAGACTTCTTGATCATTTCAATTTCTTTTTCTAATAAAGATAAAGGTTCTTCTTCAATAACAGTTTCGGCAAACTCGTAACTGTTTGTGTCAGAATTCTCTTCGTAATTATAAGAATTATTTTTTTCAGCAGGGATTACTTCTAAAGATTTTTCTAGTGTATCGTTTTTGCTTCCATAGATTTTTTTTATTAAATCAGGATTTTTTTCTTGGACTGAGGAATGGTTTTCGTTTTCCATGAGCTCCAAGGTTAATTTTTTTAAATCATTGAGATCGCTCTTCATATCGAACAGCACCTTATAAAGAATCTCTCTTTCTGAAGAGAAATCAGCGTCTTTACTTTCGCTCTTGATAACAGCAGGGAGCTGAGACCCTAGTTCTGGTAAATAGTTTCTTAAAATTGCTGGGTTTAAATCTCTTTCTTTTTCGAGTACAGAGATTTGTTCAGCGATATTTCTAAGTTGACGAATATTACCACCCCAACGGTATTGGGAGAGCATGTTTTGAGCATCTTCATTTAATCTAACAGTAGGCATTTTATATTTTTGAGCAAAATCTGCCGCAAATTTTCTAAACAGTAGCGGAATGTCATCTTTTCTTTCTCTAAGCGGCGGTAAGTTTATTTCCACGGTACTTAGTCGATAGTATAAATCTTCTCTAAACTTACCTTTTTGAATCGCATCTCCCATTTTTACATTGGTAGCAGCTACAATTCTAACATCAGTTTTAAGAATGTTAGAAGACCCTACTTTCATGTATTCTCCATTCTCAAGAATCCGCAGTAACCGCACCTGAGTTGGCAGAGGAAGTTCACCCACTTCATCTAGAAAAATTGTACCTCCATCAGCAACTTCAAAATAACCGCTTCTGCTGGTGGTGGCTCCTGTAAAAGCTCCTTTTTCATGTCCAAATAACTCACTGTCAATTGTTCCTTCCGGAATTGCACCACAATTTACTGCAATGTACTTTGCGTGCTTTCGCGGAGAGAATTGATGAATGATTTTAGGGATATTTTCCTTTCCCACTCCGCTTTCTCCAGTAACCAATACGGTAATTTCAGTAGCCGCAACGCGCAATGATTTTTCGAGTGCGCGATTGAGCCCAAAATGGTTTCCAATAATTCCGAATCGTTGTTTTATGTTTTGAATAGATTCCATGATTCCTTATATTTCTTGAGAAATTCCAATTGCTTTACCGATCAAAGTTGCAGAAGTGGCAGCATCAATTTTAACATCTACAAATTCACCAACCTTATAATTTTCTTTTGGAAATACAGCAACGGTGTTTTGACCCGTCCTGCCACTCCAGAATTCATCTGATTTTTTCGAGCTTTTTTCAATTAAAACACAAAAGGTTTTTCCAATATTTGCTTTGGTTCTCAATTCGCTGTGTTCTCTTTGAAGGGCTATGATCTCTTGTAATCTTCTTTTTTTGGTGGGTTCAGGAATGTCATCAGCAATCTTACGAGCAGCATGGGTTCCGGGTCTTTCAGAATAAGAATACATAAACCCATAATCATACTTAACATAATTCAGTAAATCGAGGGTGTCCTGATGATCTTTTTCTGTCTCTGTTGGAAATCCAGCAATTATATCCTGAGAAATACCACATCCTGGTATGATTTTTCGAATGTTATCAATCAATTTGAAATACTCTTCTCTTGTGTGCTGACGATTCATTTTCTTAAGAATAGCATTACTTCCCGACTGAACAGGCAAATGAATATAGTCACAGATGTTTCTGTATTTTGCCATGGTGTGAATTACATCTAAAGACATGTCTTGTGGGTTAGAAGTCGAAAAACGAATTCTCATTTTTGGCTGCGCTTCTGCCACCAATTGTAATAGTTGAGCAAAGTCTACAGCTGTTTTTTGTTGTAAAGCAGTGGCGGCTTCAAAATCTTTTTTGAGTCCTCCACCATACCACAGATAGCTGTCTACGTTTTGACCGAGTAAGGTGATTTCTTTAAAGTCTTTTTCCGCTAATTGATTTACTTCTTCCAATATGCTTTTAGGATCGCGACTTCTTTCTCTTCCTCTTGTGAAGGGAACGACGCAAAAAGTACACATGTTGTCACACCCTCGAGTGATGGAAACAAAAGCACTAACGCCATTTGAATCCAAACGAACGGGAGCAATGTCTCCATAGGTTTCTTCTTTAGACAAGATAACATTAACCGCTTCTCTGTTTGCTTCGGCTTCCTGAAGTAAGTTGGGAAGATCTTTGTAGGCATCTGGCCCCACAACAATATCTACCATCTTTTCCTCCTCTAGAAATTTGTGTTTCAAGCGCTCTGCCATACAACCCAAAACTCCGATTTTTATTTTTTTATTTTTTTTCTTTAATTTATTAAATAGTTCTAATCGTTTCCTGACGGTTAATTCTGCTTTTTCACGAATGGAGCAGGTATTGACCAAAATCAAGTCGGCACTTTCCATCATTTGCGTAGGTTGATAGCCCTCTTTAGATAAAATTGAAGCAACAATTTCACTGTCAGAAAAATTCATCTGGCAGCCGTAAGATTCTATATAGACTTTTTTAGTTCCTTTTTTTTCGCGGTCTATGTTTTTGCCCTCTAAAGCTTCACCATTGAATAAATTTGGGTTTTTAGTGGGATGATTTTTTTCCTCGCTTGCAACACTAAACCCTTCATTTTTTGTAACAATTTCCATTTAGGTAATACTTTATAAATAATGTTTTTTAGATCTTGAGCAGCCTAATCAAACTAAATGGTTTCTGTTTAATTATAAACCCAATACTTCTCCCACAAATATACTACCTTTTACAAGATGTGTCAAGTTGTCAGTTGGTTTTTAGAAAAGTAAATGTAATGGAGTCTTTTACTATTTTTTTGTAGCATGAATTGCTTTAGGTTTATTCATCGATCTGACCCCTTCAATTTGAGGCCCCAATCCTTCAGGTATCTTTCTTACCTCGGCAATTCGTTGGTTGATTACTAAAATCAATGAGTCTTTTATTTTTTGATGTTTGGGTTTTTGAGCCAAATTATTAAGCTCTTCTTTATCCGAATTATGGTCGTAGAGTTCATAGCCACCTGTTCCTTTTTCTCCCCATTGTGTGAGTCGATAACGATCAGTTTTGATTGAATAACCACCATACCATTCTGTTAAAGCACTATTTCTAACGCTTTTGGAGGAGCCATTCAGCATGGGATGCAAACTTTTGCCAGAGACAAACGACGGCGTTTCCATTCCCAGCAAATTCATCAGAGTTGGATAAATGTCAATCATTTCTACGGGAGCCTTATGGATTTTTATATCTTTTTTAATTCCAGGGCCTGAAAATACCAATGGAATTCTGGTTGCATTGTCAAAAAGTGTTTGTTTTTGCCAGTGTCCATGTTCTCCCATATGATAGCCATGGTCGGAAGTGAAAACGATTACGGTGTTTTTGTCCAACCCAGTTTCCTTAAGCTTGTCTAATATTCTTCCCACTTGAGCATCAACAAAAGAAGTCGTAGCGTAATAGGCTTGAATTACGGTTTTAGCTGTTTTTTCGTCCAAGTCAATTTGCTCTTTTTTGGCCCTTATCGATTTGGCTGCTGCTGGAGGCAACGTCCTTAAATAGTCAGCCGAACTTTTTGGAACAGAGATTTCTTCGAGGGGATACATGTCAAAATATTTTTTGGGAGCTACATAAGGAGTATGCGGCCTGTAGAGTCCAACTGCGAGGAAGAAATTTTCACCGTTTTTCGAGAACTTATCTAAAAGTTCGTTGGCTTCAGTAGCAGCGATTCCGTCAGTTTGCTCTTCGTCAGTTCCTTCTGCTGCAAGCCAACTCAGGGTGCCACCATAAGAATTAGGTTTTAATGTGTTTATTTTATACTCCTCGATTTTATCTCTCCCATAAGGGTTGATGGTTTGATCCCAAGTGTAAACATCGTCAAAACTAGAGGTTCCAATTGAAGCCGGGTTGTCATAATGATATATTTTTCCAATGCGGATGGAATGGTAAGCTTCCATTCTAAACTTTTGCCCTAGGGTGGTCACTTTGGGAACAGTTTGTCTAAGATATACCCGGTTGCGTTTTAGTTTGGTTTGATCGGCATACATTCCTGTCATAAAAGATGCCCTAGAGGGACCACACAAGGGAAACTGATTATGGGCATTCCCAAATAAAACCCCATTTCTAGCCAATTGATCAATGTTGGGCGTTTTTACTGTGGGATGTCCATAGCTCCCTAAGTCACAATTCAAGTCATCGGCAATAATGAAAAGGACATTGAGTTTAGGAGTTTTAGTATCCGCTTTAAATCCAAACATTATAACAGAAAGGAAAATCACTAAACAGGTGCTTTTTGATTTCATTCGATTTAAATATAAATAGTATTAATTTAAAATTCTAGTTAACAAAATTAATATTTTTAATTTAAATTTTTTCACCCCAATAATTTCGAAAATTCAAATCAGTTATGTTTACACGACATAATGAACAAACAAAAAATTTAATGTAAACATTGAACATAAATCAGCAATCTCTTCGCTTAAATTCTTCAAGATTTAAATTTTATATGTTAAATCATACTAGGTCATAAAAAAAAACTATCTAATTTTGCGATCAAATATATTTACCCATGGCGAGTAATTTAGTGATTGTTGAGTCCCCGGCAAAGGCGAAAACCATAGAAAAGTTTTTAGGAAAAGATTATAAAGTGGCCTCGAGTTTTGGTCATATTGCAGATCTCCCAGCCAATGAATTGGGAGTGAATGTTGATGGAGATTTTTTGCCAAAATACATTGTTTCCTCGGATAAGAAAAAAGTTGTCAGTGAGCTGAAATCACTGGCAAAAAAAATGGATACTGTCTGGCTAGCAAGTGATGAAGATAGGGAAGGAGAAGCCATCGCATGGCACCTTGCCAATACTTTGGAACTCGATTCTAAAAACACAAAACGCATTGTCTTTCACGAAATAACGAAGTCCGCTATTTTGGATGCAATAGCACATCCCAGAGAAATAGATTATAACCTTGTAAATGCACAACAAGCGAGAAGAGTTTTGGATCGCTTGGTGGGTTATGAATTGTCTCCTGTCTTGTGGAAAAAAGTTAAAGGAGGACTGTCTGCGGGAAGGGTGCAGTCTGTTTCTGTTCGTTTGATTGTTGAAAGAGAACGTGAAATAAACACTTTTTTACCTGAAGAATCTTACAAGACTCAGGCGCTTTTTCAAACAAATAATAACAAATTAATCAATGCTCAATTGAGCAAAGGATTCAAATCTCAAGAGGAGACACTTGAGTTTTTAGAAAAAAATAAAGGAAGTCAGTTCAAGGTGAGCAGCGTCGAGACGAAACCTGCGACCAAGAGTCCAACGGCCCCATTTACAACTTCCACCTTACAGCAAGAAGCCTCTAGGAAATTATATTTTTCAGTGAGTAAGACCATGAATATGGCTCAGCGACTCTATGAGGCAGGGCTTATTACTTATATGAGAACTGACAGTGTCAACTTGTCTAAGGAGGCGCAACAAGGTGCAATGAAGCAAATAGAAAAGCTCTATGGACCTTCTTTTGTAAAGCAGCGTCAATATAAAACAAAAAATAAGGGAGCTCAAGAAGCACACGAGGCCATTCGGCCAACGGACTTTAGTCGCTCTCAAGTCGCAATAGACTATGATCAATCTCGTTTGTACGAATTAATCTGGAAGCGCGCAATTGCCTCTCAAATGAGTGATGCTAAACTAGAGCGAACACAACTTAAAATCTCGTCCAATTCTCACAACGAATTGTTTGTTGCCAAAGGTGAAGTAATAAAATTTGAAGGGTTTTTAAAAGTTTATCTTGAAGGGGTAGACGATGAAAACGATGAAACAAGTGGTCTTTTGCCAGCGGTTAGTGAAGGAGAAGTTTTAGATCTTAAAGAAATAATTTCTAACCAAAGATTTACGAGACCTCCTTATCGTTATTCGGAAGCTTCATTGGTTAAAAAATTAGAAGAACAAGGAATAGGAAGACCTTCAACTTATGCGCCAACAATTTCAACCATTCAGAATAGAAAATACGTTCAAAAAGGAATTTCTGAAGGAGAGGTTCGAAATTATGTTCAGATTAAACTTTTGAATGATGAAATAACCACAAAAGTTTTAAATGAAAAAGTAGGAGCGGATAAAGGAAAACTAACCCCTACTGACATAGGAACGATTGTCAATGATTTTTTAGTTGCAAATTTTAAAAACATACTCGATTATAGTTTTACAGCGAAAGTTGAACAAAGTTTCGATTTAATTGCCGACGGATCAGAAGATTGGATTAAAACGATCAAGGAGTTTTATGGAGATTTTCATAAAACCGTAAACCATGTAAGTGAGAATGCTGAAAGAGAATCTGGAGAGCGCGTTCTAGGAGAGGATCCTGCGTCAGGAAGGGTTGTAAAAGTAAGACTGGGACGCTTTGGGCCGATTGCCCAAATTGGAAATTCAGAGGAAGAAGAAAAACCGGTTTTTGTGAGTTTGTCTGCAGGACAACAACTAGAGTCGATTTCTTTGGCTGAGGCTCTCGAATTATTTAAGCTTCCTAAAACATTAGGGGAGTATGAGTCCGAAGAAGTAACAGTAAACAATGGACGATTTGGACCTTATGTCAAATTTGGAACCATGTTTGTTTCTCTCCCAAAGGATGAGGATCCTATGAGTATAGATATAGATCGAGCCACTGAATTGATAGAAGAAAAAAGACTAGCGGATGCACCCATCCATACCTTCGAAAAGTTACCTGTGAGCAAAGGCGTTGGAAGGTTTGGCCCATTTCTTAAATGGAATTCAATGTTTATCAATGTAAATAAAAAGTATGACTTTGATAATTTATCTGTAGATGAGATTGAAGAGCTGATAACCGATAAAATACAGAAAGAAAAAGACAAGGTAATCCACAATTGGCCTGAGGAAGGAATTCGTGTTGAAAAAGCACGATGGGGAAGATCAAACATCATTAAGGGAAAAACCAAAGTAGAGCTTGGGAAAGACATTGATGCCACCAAAATCACCTTGGAAGTTGCTTTGAAATATTTAGCCCCTAAAAAATCTGCAAAAAAGAAAGCTGTAAAAAAGAAAACGGTTAAAAAGAAGAAATGAGTTTAGAATCTCTCATACCGGTCTCTGAGGAAGCTATTTTATCTATGGTTTTACATCCCAAGCAGGCTTTGGGGAGGAATATAGAAATTCACACTAAACAGTCTGGTTTCCCAGAAATTCAAGGTTGTAAAATTGCAATCATCGGTTTGGAAGAAACTAGAAACGCTTTTTTCCCTGTAATTGGTTATCAATTAGACGATTTCAGAAAATCATTTTATCAATTATTTCCTGGAAATTGGAATTTCAAAATTTGTGACCTAGGCGACTTGCCTAATGGAGAAACTCCAGAGGATACATATTTTGCTTTAAAAGAGATTTGTCATTATTTAAAACAAATTAATGTGGTAACCATTGTTTTAGGAGGAAGTCACGATATGGTTTTTCCACTATATGAGTCTTACCAAATGAATAAGCAACTGGTAAACTTTGTGTCGGTTGACAATCAATTTGATTTTTCTCAAGAGGAGGAGTTAATTTCAGGAAGGTCTTATATGAGTAGGATTATAATGGAACAACCCAATTACTTATTAAATTATTCAAACCTTGGCTATCAGAGTTATTATATTGCTCAAGAAGAATTGGACTTAATGGACAAGCTTCATTTTGAATCCGTAAGATTGGGTACTTTACTAGACGACGTGAGGCAATCAGAGCCTTACTTTAGAGACGCCGACGTTGCAAGTTTTGACATGAAGTCACTTTCTTGGCAGGCAACAGGTAGCTCCACTGGAAACCCCAATGGAATTGATGCAAGGACGGTTTGTGCCCTTGCCAGATATGCAGGGATAAGCGATCGATTGAGTATTTTCGGTTTGTTTGAATTGATTCCTTCTAATGTTTTTCATAAACTTTTAGCACAAATTGTTTGGTATTTTATTGAAGGTTTTAATTGTAGATTTGCCGAATATCCAGTTTTAACGAGTGAGGGTTTTGTTAAATATACAGTTACGTTATCTGACAGAGAACTTGTTTTTCACCAAAGTGAAAAAAGTGATAGATGGTGGATGGAAATAACAAATGAAAGCTATCTAAGTAATAAAATAAAAACAAATGCGTTATTACCATGCACACACAAAGATTATTTAGAAGCTTGTAATGACAAATTACCAGAAAAGTGGTTGAAAGCAACGAAAAGAATTTGAAATGTGAGTTAAAAAACCTTAAAACAATAAAATTATTACATAACTTGGATGTTTTATGGATAAGAGAGATATATATAGTGAAAAAATATTTATTTTTATGCTCAAATTCTGAGGATAGGAGTTTATCATACAATATGAAAAGACTAATACTAATCGTTGTTATCGCTTTCACTGTTTTTAGCTGCGGCAAAAAAGGCAGGGGTGAACTAATAGGGGTAAAGCAAAAAAAATGGTTTCCTGAAAAACCATACGGAATGACATTGATTGAAGGAGGATCCTATATTATGGGAAAATCTGACGAGGACATTGCACAGTTGAATAACGCTGCTGCAAGAACAGTTACTGTTCCTTCGTTTTTCATGGATGAAACCGAAATAACTAATTCTGAATATCTACAGTTTGTTAGATGGGTGAAAGATTCAGTAACCATGGCACTTTTGGCTAGAAAAGTAGAAGAGCTCGAATTGGGTGAAGAAAGCCAAGAGGGAATTGCGGAATTTTCTTTCAAAAACGCGGATACTTCGGATTTGAGTGAATTCCAAAAATACATGCGTGCAAATTATTATGATCTGAGTGAAGATATATACGAAGGAAGATCACTCGATTGGGACAATGATATTCGATTGAGTACAGATGAGTATCCTGACCAAGCGTATGTAGAAGTCATAGACTCATTATACTTACCCCCAGATTTATGGTACGACGGTGAGATGAAGATTGACGTTTCTAAGATGATTTACAAGTATACATGGTTTGACGCCCAGGGCGCAGCAGAAGAATCTAAGAGAACTAGAAATAAATTTATAGATCGCAGACCGTTTATTAAAAAAGAAGAAATAGAAATATATCCAGATACAACAGTATGGATAAAAGATTTCATTTATTCCTACAACGAACCGATGCATAATGAGTATTTTTCTCACCCTGCTTTTCAAGATTATCCTGTTGTTGGGATATCATGGGGACAGGCCGTTGCGTTTTGTAATTGGAGAACTCACTTTAAAAATAGTTATCAAAAATCTAAAGGCAAACCACTCGTAAATAGTTTCCGGCTGCCCAGTGAAGCGGAATGGGAATACGCAGCCCGTGGTGGAATTCCATCAGGAACTTATCCTTGGGGAGGACCATATTTGTTAAATGATAGGGCATGTTTTTTAGCGAACTTTAAACCATTAAGAGGGGATTATGCCTCTGATCAAGCCGTGTATACAGTGGAAGCAAGGTCTTATTTGCCTAATGACTTCAACCTTTATAACATGGCAGGGAATGTTGCAGAATGGACAAATTCTTCCTATGACTCAGGTTCCTACGAATACGTAGCTTCATTAAACCCGAACTATTCTTTAAGAGAAGAAGCAAGAAAAGTAATCCGCGGAGGATCTTGGAAAGATGTTGCCTATTATCTTAGGGTAAGTTCAAGAGACTTTGAATACTCAGACACTGCAAGAAGTTATATAGGCTTTAGAACGGTACAAGATTATCTTGGGGCTTCTAAGGTTAAAATCAAATAATTTTTTATTTTTATAAAAACAATAAATTCTACATAATGGACGATAAATTATTAAAAAAAAGGTTAAGAGGTAAAGTGGCAATGCACATGCTATTTGGTTTAGGAGGTGCAGTGGTTATTATTGGAGCACTATTTAAGATTCTCCACTTAGAAATTGGTCCAATTACTGGAGGTTTGGTACTTGGGTTAGGATTAGGAACTGAGGCATTGATTTTTACGGTCGCAGCGCTTAACACTGGAGAGATCAAAGAAGAGCATGACGATTATGTCAAAAAGATTAAGGGAGGTAAACCAGCAGCGAAAGCCGATGGAGGAGGAGAGCCTGGACTTTCTTCTAAAATTGATGAAATGCTTAAAGAAGCCAAGTTGGACGTCACATTAATGAACAACCTCACCAAAAGCATTAAGAATCTAGAAGCATCCGCACAAGCACTTTCGCCAGCTTCAAATGCAGCAGCTTCATCTGAAACTTATGCGAAACAATTATCAATTGCTACCAAAAAAATGGAGGAATTGAACGATTTAT
The DNA here is from genome assembly GCA_913058385.1 of uncultured Flavobacteriaceae bacterium. GTDB lineage: Bacteria > Bacteroidota > Bacteroidia > Flavobacteriales > Flavobacteriaceae > UBA8316. Next base: position 32,257 of record CAJXQS010000009.1, on the reverse strand, counting down.
ATACCCATCAAGCTAAATCTGCTGGTGACACTACTGCATACAATGCACAGATCGCTAGCAATGCAGACAAATTGAAAGAACAGATGGATGCGTTATCCAATAACCTTGCTTCTCTCAATCAGGTATATAACGGCATGCTTAATGCAATGAACAAAAAATAGAGTAGAAAATGGCGGGAGCAAAAGAAACACCCAGGCAGAAACTTATTAGTTTGATGTACCTGGTATTTATCACCATGCTAGCACTAAATGTTAGCAAGGAAGTACTCGATGGATTTGGACAGATGTATGTTAAAATAAGCGATGCAAATCTTCGTGTAGCTGATGGTAACACCAATCTATACGAGAATATTGAAGTCAATGCTCAAGAAAAGGAAGGAAAGTGGGTAGGCCACGACCGAACTGCAAAGCAAATAAAGAAAGAGTCCGATGCTTTGTATAACAGGATTGCAGAGATTATAACCACCATTACTGAAAAACAAAGGGAAAAAGATCCTGAACTTAAGGAGTACTCTCAGATGGATAAAGGAGAGGCCTTAGATGTAATTTTTTTTAAGGAAGGTTCTGATGTTGCTTCAAAAGAATTCTTGGACAGGATCCAAAACTATAAGATGAAGGTTATTCAAGTTTTTGGAAGCCAATATCCAGAGTATATAGAATTGGTAGAGGCTCGATTTTATACTGGTGATCAAAACAATAACATCAAAAACAAAGACGGTCAGGACACCCCTTGGTTAAACTCAAACTTTGAAGGTTTTCCATTGGTATCCTCACTTGCAAAGCTGAGTATGATGCAAAATGATGTTCGTCAAACGGAACATGACGTTTTAACGACCCTCATGGGAAAAGAGTTGAAAATGTCTTCTACGGTTAATGAATCTAATTACATCAGTCTATTGAAAACTGAAAAAGGAGCTTACTATCAAGGTGAAACCTTTGATGGAAGTATAGTTTTAGGTCGAAAAGGTGGAGCGCAGAATCCTAATACAGTAAATCTTACTATTGACGGAAGACCTCTTACAACCAATGATTATGATTTGATTGCTGGAGGGATTAAACTTAAGATCAGCGCTGGGAATCCTGGTGACCATGAAATCAAAGGTGATCTTGTTTTTCTAAGCGAAGGAAAAGAATCTAGAATTCCTGTGAATCAGTCTTTTGCCGTAATTTCAAAACCCAATTCTGCAGTTATTTCTGCAGACAAGATGAACGTTGTTTATCGTGGTGTAGAAAATCCGATGACCATATCTATCCCTGGTATTCCTGATAATAAAGTATCAGCTTCTGCCCCTGGACTAAAGAAGGCTAAAGGGAGTAAATATATCATGACGCCCGGTAAAGGAAGAGAAATAACCATTTCTGCAAGTGGGAGTATGCCTGATGGTCAGAAAATAACGACAACCACTAAATTCAGAATCAAGGACATTCCTGCACCTCAAGGTACAGTAAGAAAACAGTCTGGATCAGTTACCATTCCTAAATCAAGTTTGGCGATCTCATCTGTGGGAGCAATGTTAGAAGATTTCGATTTCGACATTACACTTAAAACAGTAAGTTTTAAATTTAAAGTCCCCGGACAACCAACCATAAACATCAAAGGTAATAAGCTAGACGCTCGTGCTAAAAGTGCACTGAAGAGAGCTAAAGCAGGACAGTCAGTTCAAATTTTTGATATTAAAGTAGTAAATCCAAAAAACCCATCCTACAAATTCAAGAAAATATCACCTGTAATTTGTGAGTTGGTAAACTAATAACTTAAGATCATGAGTCAAGTTTTAAAATCGTCATTATTCGTTCTTCTTTTCTTAAGCGGTTCTGCGGCTATTTTTGCACAAGCAAATCTATTGAACGCTAAAGTACCACAAGAAGTTGGAGTCTTAAACGAACAACAGATAGCCGCTAATGATGAGTTGCCGATTGCTTACGGCTATGTTGACGATCGTGATGTTCTATGGTCTAAAACCATTTGGGAGCTAATTGATTTAGACGAAAGAGTTAATTTTCCATATTACTATCCCACGGATACATTAAATCTTGGGCCAGACAGAAGATCGTTATTTGATGTTTTGAAAAAAAGTTTGAGTAAAGACCAAATAACAGAAGTGTATAAATCTTCTTACTTTCAAGAAAAGCTTTCATACAAAGAGATTCAAGAGCGACTTGTCGCGATTGACACTACTGACGCTGGATATGAGCAGTACAATGCAGATGGTTTTGTTGACCCTCAATTTATAGAGAGAAGACGTATTACTGCCGCTGAAATTCGTCAGTATAAAATTAAAGGTACTTGGTATTTCGACAAACGTTTGGGTGAATTGAAATATCGTTTACTAGGCCTGTGTCCTGTCGCTCCAGACGTTGCTGTTAAAACAGCAAAGGGAGAAGAGGAAGATCTCGTTGAATTGTTCTGGGTATGGTTTCCTGATGCAAGAACTTCTTTAAACAAAAGTAAAGTCTTTAATACAAGAAATTCATCCCAGCCGATTACTTATGATCACATGCTGAACTCCAGACGTTTTAATTCTATTATTTATAAAGAAGAAAATGTTTATGAAGATCGAGAAGTAAAAGACTACATATACGAGGATGCATTAAGAATTTTATTAGAATCTGAAAAAATAAAATCTGTAATACGTGACTTCGAACAAGACATGTGGAACAATTAAGAATTGAATTCCATTAATTAAAAGCGTTATCTTTCGGTAACGCTTTTTTATTTTAACACTGTGTTAGACTCAATAATTGTTGGTTTTGGAATTGCAGGCTTAAATTATGCCGAACAGCTTCGCAAACAAAATAAAGCCTTTTGTGTCATTGCTCCGAAAGATAAAAGTGCCTCTCATGTCGCTGCTGGCATAATCAATCCAACTGTACTAAAACGATACAATCCCGTTTGGAAATCAGAAGAATTTTTGCACCATGCCTTGCAGTCTTATGACGAAATACAAAAATCTCTTAGCGATCAGATTTTGTGCTCAAAACCAATATATCGAATCCTGAATAGTGTTTTAGAACAGAACGAGTGGAGCGTTGCAGCTTCAAAACCTTTGTTGGAAAAATATTTGACTGCTGACCTTATAAGTTCCGAAACTTTAACACACATTCAATCTCCATTTGGTTATGGCGAGGTTCATTGTTCAGCTCGGATCGCAACCGAAAAATTAATTGAAACCTATCTCAAGGAAACTATTAAGGAACGTTTAATCGTTGATGAAGTTGATTATTCCGAATTATACTTTCAGGAGAATTCAGTTTCCTTTAAGGATATTAATGCCAAAAAAATTGTTTTCTGTGAGGGTTTTCATTCGGTGAACAATCCATTGTTTAACTACCTTCCTTTGGTCGGCTCTAAAGGTGAAATGCTTTTCATTGAGTCCAATGAACTAAGTGAAGAAGTAATTATTAAAGGCCCAATTTTCATTGTCCCCTTGGGGAAGAACCAATTTTGGGTAGGCGCTACTTTCAATCGAACGGATAAAACTTCAATAACCTCTGAGGAAGGGAAAAATTGGTTGATTAAAAAACTTCAACAAAACCTTTTAGCAGACTATAAAATCATTGACCATAAAGCGCAAGTCAGGGCAACGGTAGTTGATCGTCGACCTCTTCTAGGCAGACATCCCAAGCATCAAAACGCTTATATACTAAATGGTTTGGGTACAAGGGGGGTGATGATGTCTCCACTACTTTCACAATGGCTTTACGAATATATTGAAGGAAATTCCAAACTCCCTCCTGAGGTTGACATTAAACGTTTTGAAAATCACTATTTTCGCAATTAAATTTAAGAAAACCCATGCTTGACGTTCAGAGTGTTTCAGTGTCATTCGGAGGAGAGGTCCTTTTCGAAAACGTATCTTTTAGAATTGCTGCTGGAGATCGCATTGGATTGATTGGTAAAAATGGAGCTGGGAAATCAACACTATTAAAATTATTAGCTCGAGAAAACAGTCCTTCCTCAGGAACACTATCTCTCGAGAAAAGCTGTTCTATGGGTTATCTACCGCAAGAACTAGATGTAGACGACCACCGAACGGTTCTTAATGAAACTTATCAGGCTTTTCCTGAATTGTTGAAAATTCAAGACCGGCAAGAAGAGATCAGTGTCATGTTAAATACTAGAGAGGATTATGAAAGTCAATCCTATCAGGAGTTAATCCAAGAACTCACTGATTTGGGTACTGAGTTTGAGATTTTAGGAGGCTATCAGTATGAGGCGCAATCTGAGCGAATTCTAACTGGACTTGGATTTACTCAAACTGATCTACATCAAATTACAAATACTTTTTCGGGAGGGTGGAGAATGAGAATAGAGTTGGCTAAAATCTTACTTAAAGCCCATGATATTCTGCTTCTAGATGAGCCAACCAACCACTTGGATATTGATTCTATTGAATGGCTTGAACAGTTTTTAACTAAATATAAAGGGGCAGTTGTCTTGGTTTCTCACGACATCATGTTTTTAAATCAAGTGACCAACAGAACTGTCGAAATCGTAAACAAACGTCATTTTGATTTAAAAAAATCCTATTCAGAGTTTATGAAACTTAGGGATGAAATGAGAGTGCAACAGCTGGCGGCTCAGAAAAATCAAGAAAAAGAAATCCAACAAACCGAAAAACTCATTGAGCGTTTTAGAGCGAAAGCTTCTAAGGCCAGTATGGCGCAATCACTTATAAAGAAACTTGATAAAGTTGACCGCATAGAAGTGGATGCCGAAGAAACGCAAGCAATGAAGCTTAAATTTCCGGTTTCTGTTCAGCCAGGCAAAATGATTTTTGAGTCCCGAGGTTTGGCAAAAAGTTATGGAGAAAAAAAGGTGCTGCATGGTGTAGACCTTTTTATCGAGCGGGGAACAAAGTTGGCTTTTGTTGGACAAAACGGACAAGGGAAATCAACTTTAGCTAAAATTCTAGTTGATGTTTTAGAAGGGGAAGGGGAGCTGACTAGGGGTCACAATGTTAAAATCGGTTATTTTGCTCAGAATCAATCAGAAACTTTAGATCCCTCGCGGACAATACTGCAAATTGTTGAGGACGCTGCCACAAACGAAAATCGAAGTAGGGTTAGAGATTTACTCGGTGCTTTTCTTTTTCGAGGGGACACCGTTGATAAGAAGGTGAGTGTGTTGTCGGGTGGAGAACGCAACAGACTGGCTTTATGCAAGCTGTTACTTCAACCCTTTAACGTTTTGGTGATGGATGAGCCCACCAACCACCTAGACATTCAATCTAAGCTCATCTTAAAGGAAGCTTTGGCAAAGTTTGAGGGCACCCTACTTTTGGTTTCACACGACAGGGATTTCCTGTCGGGTCTTTGCAATCAGGTTTTAGAGTTTAAAGACTTTAAGACCAAATTATATCTGGAAGGAATTAGTGCTTATTTAGAAAATAAAAAATTAAACTCCTTAAGGGAATTGGAGAAAATCAGTCCAAAAGTCAAGAAAGAAAAGCCCAAAGGTACTGACTATTCTTTACAGAAGAAGAACAAATCAATCAACAATAGACTGGCCAAGACAGAAACTGAAATTGCTGATTTAGAAAGGGAATTGAAAGCAATTGATTTAGAATTGCAAATAAACTATGACCAAACCATTAGCAAGCCTAACTTTTTTGAGTCTTATGAAAACAAAAAGAAGTTGTTGGTCGAATTGATGAAAAAATGGGAAGATTTGGCGAGTGAAATAGAAGCTTTAAACAAAAGTTAATGATTGAACATTTTTTTCAATGCCCCTACTGTTGGGAAGAAATATCAATGTTATTAGACGGTTCCTTATACCAGACAGAATACATAGAAGATTGTGAAGTATGTTGTAATCCGATCAACATAAGCTTTCAGCAGCAAGAAGAATCCATTGTCAGCTTTTCTGCGCAAACAATGGATTAAAAATCAATAGTTAGAGACTTTGTAAATAACGCTCTGCATCTAGGGCAGCCATACAGCCTGTTCCAGCAGCAGTTACAGCTTGTCTGTATTCTTTGTCTTGAACATCTCCTGAGGCAAAAACTCCTGGCAGATTGGTATGAGTAGATTTTCCTTTAGTAATCAAATAACCAGCATCGTCCATGTCCAATTGTCCATCAAAAATTTCCGTATTAGGTTTGTGACCAATGGCAATAAAAAGTCCAGTGATAGCGATCTCTTCTTTTTCACCAGTTTTATTATTTATCATCCTTAACCCCTCGACAACCATATCACCGATTACTTCATCAATTTCAGTATTGTATCGCAATTCAATATTTGGAGTGTCAATCACCCGGCGCTGCATTACTTTAGAAGCACGCATCTCATCTTTTCGAACCAGCATGGTAACTTTTGAACAGATATTGGCCAAATAAGTAGCTTCTTCTGCTGCAGTATCTCCACCACCAACGATGGCAACTTCTTGTCCTTTGTAGAAAAACCCATCACAAACAGCACAGGCCGAAACACCACCTCCTCTTAGTCGCTGTTCGCTTGGTAATCCAAGATACTTGGCAGTTGCTCCCGTACTTATAATTATGGATTTGGCTTGAATTTCTGTACCATCATCTACAAAAGCTTTATGAATTCCACCTGCTTCTTTTGAAAACTCAACCTTACCGATATGACCAATTCTCACTTCCGTACCAAATCGCTCTGCTTGCTTTTGAAGTTCAACCATCATCGTTGGACCGTCAACGCCATCCGGGTAACCAGGAAAATTATCAACTTCTGTAGTAGTAGTCAACTGTCCGCCAGGCTCCATCCCTGTATATAACAAAGGTTTTAAATCAGCTCTTGCAGCATAAATTGCAGCGGTGTATCCAGCAGGTCCACTTCCGATAATTAAGGTTTTTACTTGCTCCATGGGTTCAATTCAATTTGTTAGTTAGTAGTGTAAAATATACTGTAATTTATTTTTCCTGATTTTATAAAATAGGATCTAAAACAAAGCTATTATTTTTAATAGGATACCAAAAAAAAAAATCCACTAACTTATACAAAACTGTTAATTAGATTTATATTTAAGAATTGCAAACAACAATCGTTTAGAAGAGATGAAAGCATCAAAAAATTTCGGACTGATTTTAGGTCCCCTAATGTTTTTTGTTATTCTTTTGTTTTTTCATCCATCGGGCTTAAATGATCAATCAAATGCTGTTCTAGCTGCTACAATATGGATCGCCATTTGGTGGATTTTCGAAGCTTTGCCAATAGCTGTTACCGCGCTCCTTCCCATTGTTTTGTTTCCGATTGCAGGAGGTATGGATCTTGCTCAAACCACTGCTTCTTATGGGCACAAACTCATCTTTCTTATCATGGGAGGCTTTATGATAGCGATTGCGATCGAAAAGTGGAATTTGCATAAGCGAATCGCATTAAATATCATTTATTTTATTGGAACCGATTTAAGAAAAATCATTTTAGGTTTTATGGTAGCCACTGCATTTTTATCTATGTGGATCTCCAATACAGCGACTGCTGTGATGATGCTTCCCATTGGGGTTGTCATTATCAAACAACTAAAGGACAACCCCAATACTGATGAAAATGAAAACAACATATTTGGTAAGGCTTTGATGCTCGCAATTGCTTACAGTGCATCAATCGGTGGAATCGCAACGCTTATCGGCACTCCACCCAATCTGGTTATGGCAGGAATTGTCTCACAGGTTTATGGATATGAAATTTCTTTTTTAGAATGGATTGTTTTTGGCCTTCCTGTTTCAATGCTTCTGTTGGCAATTTGCTGGGTTTATCTTACCCGATATGCATTTACGTTTAAGCAAGATAAATTTCCAGATGGAAGAGAGGAGATACTTAGATTAAAAAATGAATTAGGAGTTATTTCCTATGAACAAAAAATAGTAGGTCTTGTATTTATATCCGTTGGTTTCTGCTGGATAACCAGATCTTTTTTACTTCAGAAAATATTTCCTGCATTAGACGACGCAATCATAGCAATCATTTTTGCAATGATTTTATTTATTATTAACGCAAAATCTAAAAAAGATAAAATATTAGAATGGAAGGAAGCTGTAAAAATGCCTTGGGGTATACTTTTACTTTTTGGAGGAGGCATGTCTTTGGCAAAAGCATTTGACGTCAGTGGTTTGGCCATTTGGATCGGTAATCAAATAACTGCTTTTGGGAATTTCGATTTATTTTTATTTCTGATTTTATTGGTTACGGCAATTAATTTTCTAACAGAAGTTACCTCAAACGTCGCTACAACGGCAATGCTGCTTCCTGTTATCGCTCCCATTGCCTTGGAGTTAGACATCCATCCCTTTATTTTGATGACTGCAGCAGCAGTGGCAGCCTCTTGTGCGTTTATGTTACCAGTCGCAACCCCTCCAAACGCGATTGTCTTCGGATCGGGTTATTTAAGAATTCCGGACATGGTTAAAAAGGGATTTCTTTTAAATATTATTTCAATATTAATAATCGTCCTAATGGTCTATTATTTACTGCCCGTAGTTTGGGACATAGACAAGGACGTTTTCCCCAAAGAATTTTTAGATTAGAAATTTATTAAAATCTCCAGTAGATTCACAACAAAGTTGTTCCATAATCTGATTCAATTGGGTTTTTAAAATTGAGATCGTGTGGTCTCCCCCTTTATTACCCATCGCAGCTACTCCGTACATGAAGCTTCTGCCCAAAAAAGTGAAATCAGCACCAGAGGCAAGCGCCCTTGAAACGTCAGTACCCCCTCGAATTCCACTGTCCATCATTACCTTTATTTTGTCCTTATAAAGCGGCGCAATCGTCTGTAGAGAATTGATGGTCGCTTGTCCAACATCAATCTGTCTACCCCCATGATTTGAAATGATCACGCCGTCCAATCCCAAACGAACAGCAGTTTCCATATCTTGAACAGATTCGACACCTTTAAGTACAAGTTTTCCTTTCCAAAGATCTCTTAGTTTTTTTATTTTTTCTTCATTAAGTCTTCCTGAAAAAGTATCATTCATGAATCCTGCCAACTGACTTAAATTTAAATTTTTAGGCATATATGGCTTAAGGGTTTCAAAACTGGGCTGGCCATTAATCAAAGTTTTTAAAGCCCATTCTGGTCTGGTCATCACGCGCAAAATATTTTGCAAAGTCATTCTTGGAGGCATCGATAGACCGTTGCGAATGTCTCGCGGACGGTAACCAAAAGAGGGTACGTCAGAGAGGATTACCAGAACAGGACATTCTACTTCTTCAATTCTTTTAATGATGTCATGCGTAACTTCCTGCTTAGCGGGGTGATACAACTGAAACCACGCTTTTCCCTCAGTGATTTTTGCAATGTTTTCTATACTTGAAGTTGTCACCGTACTCAAAACAAAAGGGATGTTGTGTTCAAACGCAGCTTTCGCAAGTATTTCAGGGGACTTGGGCCACATTAATCCTTGAAGTCCTACGGGAGATATTCCAAAAGGTGCGTCATAGGTGTGTCCAAATAATTCTGTCTTAAGGCTGGGTTTTGTGAACGGCACCAAGTAGTTGGGCTTTAACTCAACCCTTCTTAGTTCGTTAGTGTTTTTACGAATATTAACATCTTCATTGCACCCACCATCTAAATAATCAAAAGCAAATTTGGGTATTTTTTTTTGCGCTTTTTTTCTGAGGTCTTCAATGGAAGGATACTTCGGATTGTAGGAAATTGGCTTGGTCAATTTAATTCAGTTTTTTTGATAATATCCACTAAAGATAAGAAAAAGTACACCACATAATACCCAAGCCGGTAAAGTTAGAAAAGACAAAAAGATACCTTGGGTTTGCGCCAGTCCAAAGAATATTGAAAAACTAATGGCCCAAGCAAAAAACACAGAACCATTAAAAGCAACATTATTTTTTTCCGCGTAATTTTTAACAACTCCAAACCGATCTGCAAAAAAATATTCGAAGACAATCACCGCACCAAAAGGAGCCAGTAGGAAAGCGTAAAGTGCAACAAAATCCAAAAGCTTCATGGCAAAGGCAGGGAATATTCCAGCAAGTGTGGCGAGAGTTCCTGCAAGCACTGTTGCTTTTGTGATTGACAATTTTGGAAAAATTGCTTGAAATGCAAGTCCAGATCTATAAATGGTAGGATTTGCAGTTGTCCAACCTGCCAAAATAACAGCAATGATTCCAAACCACCCAATTGCATTAAAAGCCAAAGGTCCTGGAGCAACCGGAGGTGCTAATCCATCAGCCAAGAAAGCCATTCCTTCCGGAGATTTTAGATAAACAGCATACAAAAGACTGGCAGCAATCCATGCCATATAATGACCAACATACATCCCAGCAGCAGTTGTCCATCCGGAACTTTCGGACTTTGCATATCTAAATACGGTAAGGTCAGACATCCCGATGTGCATGGCTGCATTGCAGAACCATGACCACAGAAAAACATGCCAGAAAGTATATTTTATTTGCCCTGGAAAAGGCTCAGAACCTTCGCCCCAAATTGCAATAAAATCTCCAAAATTTTTCACCTCTAGTTGCATTAGCGCAACAATACCGCAAGCTAAAAAAGCCAACACAATTATAGGAGACATCCAATTGGCCGCCTTTGAAACCATTCCATAACCTTTTGAAGCAATCCAAGTGGTCAGCCCACCGAGGACAATAACAATCAAAATCCAAGTAAAACTATTGGGCATAACATCGGTCAGTTTTGGCATTTCAATGTTTGTAGGAACACCGACAGCTGTTGCTGAAACAGTAATCATAGAACCGGCTAAAAAGCAAAAAAGAACTCCATTAGCAAGGTTATAAAATTTCACTAGTTTTTTACCAGAAATTTTTTCAAGTTTAAAATAGAGTGTAAGCCTTTCCTTTACGGCAATTTTTGCAGTCAAAAATCGCCAGGATAAAACAGCGAATAAGTTTCCTAGAAGTAATCCGCCTAATAAGTCAAATGCACTGACCCCTACAGTCAAAAAAAGAGGTCCGATCATAAACTCCGTACCCGCAGCATGTTCTCCGGCATACATTCCTAAAAAACTTTTCCAATTTTTTAATTTATTTGAAGGAACTGCTTCTCTTTCAAATTCGGAGGTCTGGTCGTTATCGACTGCCATATTTTATTTTTATTTAAAAGTAATGAATTGTATAAAATAGAATGACCTGTATTGTCCTGTTTTAGAGTGAGTTTCGTTTAATAAACCTAAATTTATTTTTTTGTAAAATATTTTTCTTTTCAAGAATACTTGCTGCAGCTAATTTTCCCATGGCTTTGAAGTCCGTGGAAATCACTGAGATCCCTTTAGAAAGTATTTCTTTGAGCGGGGTGTCATTGTATGAAAGTACCCCTACTTCTTTTGCTAATTCGAGTTTGGAAAGCCTGATGTTTTTTATCAAATTAACCAAGTCAGATTCCTTAATCACAATATAAGCCGTATTTTTCTTTACCTCATGATCACTGGTAATTTGATTAATCAATTCACTCTTATAACCATTAATACTACAAAAAAACATAAATCCTTGAACAATTGCTTTTGGATAGGGATAGTTAAAACCCTTTGGGAAAACCAAACACAACATTTCGTATTTGATTAAGCTTTCCTTTGCTTCATTAAGTGAACTGAAAAGATCGTCCTTGAAGTCTTGATAAATACAGGAGTTGTAATGGGTGAAATTTGGAATAAAATCATCCAGTAGAATTATTTTCTCTTTATTGATCTTTTGCATTAAGTTGTTAAACTTATTAAAGTTGAAATCATTAAAGTGAGGCATGAATACATAATAATTATAGCCGGTTAAATTTTCTTCAATGATTTTTTTAAAGTTATCAAATTCACAATGATGTACATGAAAATAGACGCTAGCACTGTCTCCTAAGGTTTCGCAAAAAGCATTGAAGATCTCTTTTTTATAAGAACTTAATTTATTAAACACCACCAAAACCCTGTTCTGAGTTTTCGGCTTGGCGTTGACAACAAAGTGCCCTCTTCCTTTTACGGATTCAATAACACCAGTTTCTTTTAACACAGCATATGCTTTTTCCACTGTATCCCTTGAGATATAATAATCAAAACTAACTTGGTTTATTGAGGGTAGTTTTTGACCATATTTTATATTCCCTGACTGAATCAGCTGCGAAATGCTCTCTACAATTTGTTTGTACTTTGGAGTATTGTTGGTATCGTTAAATTCAAGATTAAAAAAATCAATCATAATTTTTTAATTTTACCCTTATCTACAGGATACATTCTATTCCTCACAATTATAAATTTGTTATTATTAAAACTATTTATGGAAACTAAAAGTAAATATAAATTTGTAAACTATTTGTGGGATGAAAAAAAAGCTAAAGAATTTGGAGACGACCAAGTAGCACTTTTTTTATATCGTTCCAATATTTTAGGTGCAGATTTGAGAATAACAAATTTTGGCGGTGGAAACACCAGTTGTAAAACGATCGAAAAAGACCCCATCACAAACGAAGCCGTTGAAGTGATGTGGATTAAAGGATCTGGTGGCGACATAGGAACTTTAAAACGCGATGGTGTTGCCGGCCTATACAATCAAAGATTACATGATCTAAAAAAAGTATACAGAGGTCTCGAGCATGAAGATGAAATGGTGGCACTTTTTAATCATTGTATATATGATCTAGACAGTAAAGCTCCTTCCATAGACACCCCATTGCATGGACTTTTACCCTTTAAGCATATTGACCATTTGCATCCTGATTCGTTGATTGCAATCGCTGCAGCGGAAGACAGTGAGCGAATAACTAAAGAAATTTGGGGTGACACTATGGGCTGGGTGCCTTGGCAGCGTCCGGGGTTTGATTTGGGACTTCAATTAGAAGCCTGTCTGGCAAAGAATCCGAGCATTCGTGGGATTGTTTTGGGAAGTCACGGGGTCTTTACATGGGGAGAAACTTCTTATGAATCCTATGTCAATAGTCTGGAGGTTATCGAAACGGCTTCCGCTTATATTGAAAAAAAGATAGCTGAAAATGGAAGTGTATTTGGGGGGTTAAAAATTAACAGTCTTTCAGAAGAAAATCGTAAAAGTCAGGCAGCCAAACTGTCTCCTATTCTAAGAGGAATGTGCTCTTCTGAGAATAACATGATTGGTCATTTTACGGATGATGGGGTTGTACTTGAATTCATCAACAGTAATGATTTAGATCGTCTGGCTCCAATGGGAACTTCTTGTCCAGATCATTTTTTAAGAACAAAAATTAAACCATTGCTTCTTGATCTTTCAGCCGAGGAGAATTTAGAAGATGTGGAAAGTGTGATTTCAAAGTTGACACCTTCTTTTGAGGCTTACAGAAAAGACTATCAGTCGTATTATGATAATCACAAACATCCAAACAGTCCTGCGATTAGAGACGCAAACCCGGTGATTATTTTATTCCCCGGAGTGGGGATGTTTAGCTTTTCAAAAAACAAGCAAACGGCGAGGGTAGCGGCCGAATTTTATATCAATGCAATCAATGTGATGCGGGGGGCGGAGGCCATTTCAAAGTATACTTCTCTACCCTATCAAGAAGCTTTCGATATTGAGTACTGGTTGCTGGAGGAAGCGAAGTTACAACGACAACCAAAAGAAAAACCTTTGTCAAGAAAAGTAGCGCTGGTTACAGGTTCAGGGGGAGGAATTGGAAGAGCAATTGCTGACAAATTAATTAGAGAAGGAGCAAACGTGATCTTTTCAGACATCTCAAAAGAATCCCTCGAGGAAGCAACTTCGTCCTACACTTCTGACCAAGCGATAGGAACTTATTGTGATGTCACCAGCAAACAGAGCATCGAAGTCGCGATAAACAAAGCTATATTACAATTTGGAGGTTTGGACATATTGATTCATAGTGCTGGACTTGCCATCTCAAAACCAATAGCAGATACCCTTGAAAAAGATTGGGACTTATTGCAAGACGTATTGGTAAAGGGGCAGTTTTTACTAAGCCAAAGTGCAGCAATTGTATTTAGAAAACAAAAACTAGGAGGAAATTTAGTTAATATTGCAAGTAAAAATGGTTTGGTTTCAGGGCCTAACAATACTGGATATGGAACCGCAAAAGCGGCACAGCTTCACATGTCTAGACTTTTGGCAGCCGAATTGGCGCCTGACGGCGTGCGTGTGAACACTGTAAACCCAGATGGCGTCATCATCGGGAGTAAAATATGGGAAGGAGACTGGGCGGAGGGTCGTGCAAAAGCCTATGGAATCTCTGTGGAAGAACTGCCTGCTTTTTATGCCAAACGAAACCTGTTGAATGAAATTATAAGACCTGAAGACATTGCCAATGGAGTTTTTGCTTTCTTGGCCATTTTGGATAAAAGCACAGGGAATATAATTAATGTGGATGGCGGTGTTGCGAATGCTTTTGTTAGATAATTAAAAGATAAAATGAATGTTTGATTCAAATCGACTTATTGAGATTAACAAAAAACAACTTTCTGAACATCAAAGAAATTGGTCTTTTTTAAAAGAAAGTTTAACGAATAAGGGGGTTGATGTTGAAGATTTAATTCAAAAGATTTCCGATTTTCAAATTGCGATTCCCAGTTGGGCATTAGGAACGGGTGGGACACGTTTTGGTCGCTTTCCTTCAGGGGGCGAACCGAGTACGCTAGAAGATAAAGTAAAAGATGTGGGCTTGCTTCATGCGCTCAATAAGTCCAGTGGAGCGATTAGTCTTCACATTCCGTGGGACATTCCTCAGGATTATGATTCCATTAGAAAAATTGCCGCGGATTTGGATTTAAAATTCGATGCCGTTAATTCCAACACCTTTCAAGACCAACCTAACAGCGTTCACTCCTATAAGTTTGGGTCTTTGTGTCATTCAGACAAGACTGTTAGAGCTGCGGCAATTCAGCACAACAAAGAAGTCATCGATCACGGAATAAAGCTGGGATCTAAGGCCTTAACCGTTTGGCTGGCAGATGGAACGTCTTTCGCCGGACAACACAATTTTAGGGAGGCTTTTCAGCGAACCTTAGACGCCTTAAAAGAAATTTACGCGCACCTTCCCGATGACTGGAAGTTGCTGATTGAATACAAACCTTATGAGCCAAATTTTTACTCCATGGTAATTCCTGATTGGGGAACTTCGCATCTGTTGGCTTCAAAATTGGGGGAGAAAGCAGCGACTTTAGTCGATCTTGGTCATCACTTACCCAATACAAATATTGAGCAAATTGTTGCGCTGTTGATGCATCTAAATAAACTAGGGGGATTTCATTTTAATGACAGTAAATATGGCGATGATGATCTGTCCGTAGGATCGTTAAAACCCTACCAATTGTTTTTAATTTTTTGTGAATTGGTTCAAGGAATGAAAGAAACTGATAATGATGAATTGTCTTGGATGATAGATGCAAGTCACAACCTAAAAGACCCTATGGAAGATCTTCTCCAATCTATAACTTCAATTAAAATATCCTTTGCGAAGGCACTATTAGTCGATTATAAAAAGTTAAAAGCAGCGCAAAAAACTAATGATGTCAGTGCCTGTCAAGCAATTCTTCAGGATGCTTTTAATATGGACATCAGGTCTTTGGTCTCAGAATCTTGTTATGGTCTTGGGGGCGCCATCGATCCCCTGGAAGCTTATCGATCCTTAGAAATAAGAAAAGAATTAATTGAGGAACGCGGACTGGATTCTAAATCAACGGGCCTGTAATGAAAACGAATTGTACACTTGTTTTTGACATTGGAAAAACCAATCAAAAGTATTTTGTGTTCGACGAAAATCATGTGGTGCTCGACAAGGGGCAAACCAATATTCCCACAATTGTAGATGAAGACGAACATCCTGCCGAGGACATTAGAGAGATCGTCCGATGGATGAAAACGAACTTTGAGCGTTTACTTAATTCTGATTTATTTGAGATAAAAAACGCAAATATTTCTGGGCATGGTGCAACCTTTGTTCATCTTGATTCTGGGGGAGAGGTTGTCACACCTGTCTATGATTACCACAAGCCGGTAGAGGAAAACACCTTTGATTCGTTCTATCACAAGTATGGCCCTGAGGCAAATTTTTCAATTCAAACTGGTTCAAAGAATGTAGAGATGCTTAACTCAGGCAAGCAAATTTATTGGCTAAAAACCAAACGACCCGAGTTATTTAAAAAAATAAAACATTCACTTCATTTGCCTCAATACTTGAGCTATGCTTTTACTGGGAAAATGTTTTCTGAATACAGCAGTATTGGATGTCATACAGATCTTTGGGATTTTGAAAAACAACAATACCACCGGTGGATTTTGAAAGAAGGGATAATCGATTTATTTCCCCCTATTGCAAAAGCAAATGAAAAAGTATTGCTTGAGATAGCTGGAAAAAAAATCAATTTTGGTATTGGGATTCATGACAGTTCTGCAGCGTTACTTTCCTACTTGATAAAGTCTACATCGCCTTTTTTATTAATTTCTACGGGTACTTGGTGCATTACTTTTAACCCTTTTGCAAATGACTCAGCTTTTAACGAAACTGAAATCAACAATGGGGCGATTGCATACATGAAAATTGATGGATCTGTTGTGAAGACCTCACGTCTTTTTATGGGGCAAGAGCATAAAATTCAGGTTGCAAAACTCATTTCTCAGTTTGAAAAGCCTGAACTTTATCATAGAGACTTAAAGTTTAATGTTCAGATTTTTAATTCAATTAAAGAAAAAGGGAAGCATCATTTTAGGTGGGAATATTTGGATCTAAAAGACTGTCCTGAGCGAGAGGATTTAAACTTTAACACTTTTGAAGAAGCCTATCACCAGCTAATGATTGAACTCTTAAGTTTGTTGCAAGAGAAGATTTTAATTTTATATGACGAACCTCCTAAAACTTTTTTTGTAGATGGTGGTTTTTCTGACAATGATATTTTTTTAAAATTACTTAAAATCAAGTTTTATAATCAAGTCATTGTCTCCAAACCTGAAGCTTATGGATCTTCATTGGGAGCAGCAATTGCTGTTAAGTCAGTGTCTTAGATCTAGTCGATGTCATTGATTGGCAAAACTGTTTTGATGCACAAACAATTCCATACATGACACTACAGGATGATTTAACGATTGAATATTATTTATTTCGAATTATCACAAAAAATATACTTTGATGAAACACATATTGTTACTTACTACTTTCTTTTTTTTTAGTCTTCATTGTGGCATCGCCCAAAAAGTAACAGTATACGATTTACAAGTCGACGATTTTTACAGTCCAATGGGAATTGATAGTGAAACTCCCACCTTTTCATGGAAAACGGCTTCAAAAGAATATAACGTTAATCAGACGCACTATCAGGTTTTTGTAGCTACCGACGCAGTCTTTTCAAAAAACAGTTTGGTCTGGGATTCTGGAAAGTTAGCTTCTTCCGAATCTGTCTATACTGTTTATGAAGGAAAACCTCTCTCCCCTGACACGAAATATTATTGGACGGTTAAGGTTTGGACAAGTCAATCTTCTCGCTCTTCACAGAGCAGAATAGCTACTTGGTCGACTGGATTGATGAAACTTAAAAATTGGGACACAAAATGGATTACGGTTGCTGAAGATGACGACTATAGATCTAATCCAAAAAGTCCATATTTTAAAAATGAATTTAAAATTAATAAAAAAGTAAAGTCTGCCAACCTTCACATTACTTCCAGGGGTATGTATGAAGCCTACATCAATGGAAAACGAGTAGGGGATTTGTATTTAACGCCCGGGTGGACTTCTTACAATAATCGAATTCAATATCAGACATATAACATAACAAACCTCCTAAGTGCCAATAACGGGATAGGGGTTATTCTTGGTAAAGGTTGGCACTACGGGAGGCTTATGGGAACAAAGAAAGGAGAACAAAATTATTCAGGAAACAGGGTCTCTTTTATTTCACAATTATTGATTACTTATGAAGATGGGACAAAGGAGCGCGTCATCGATGATTCCAACTGGAATTATTCTTATGGAGCAATTTTAGATTCAGAAATTTATAACGGAGAATATTATGATGCCAATCTCATTGAGGAGAATTGGTCAAATTATGGTGTGAATAATCCTGAATATAAATCTGCTGTTACGGTTGATGATTATAAAGGCATATTGGTGAGTACCTCCAATGAAATGATTAAAAGACAAGAAATTTTAGTTGCCAAGGAATTAATCACAACACCTTCCGGAGACAAGGTAATTGACTTTGGTCAAAACTTAACGGGATGGGTAGAGTTTAAAGCCAATGGAAAAAAAGGAGATGTGGTTAAGATTCAACATGCCGAAATCCTCCATAAAGAAGAATTTTATACGGACAACCTGAGGTCCGCAAAACAACTTAATACTTATGTCTTAAATGGAGATTCTGATCACTTATATCGTCCTCATTTTACTTTTCAAGGGTTTAGATTTATAAAAATCGAGGGCATGGAGGACATTGATTTAGATGATTTTAAGGCGGTTGCTCTTTATTCAGACATGGAGCAAAGTGGTACTTTTTCTAGTTCTAATCCTTTGATCAATCAATTACAAAGTAATATTGAATGGGGTCAAAAAGGAAATTTTCTTGATGTGCCCACGGATTGCCCACAGCGGAACGAAAGATTGGGCTGGACAGGAGATGCTCAGGCCTTTTTTAATACGGCAGGATACCTTCGAGATGTCAAGAATTTTTTCGACAAATGGATGGTTGACCTTGAGTATGATCAATATGACAATGGTGTAGTTCCTAGTGTGATTCCTGATGTTTTAGACAATAAAAGACCCAGAGATGGTGCTTCGGCTGGATGGGCAGATGCAGTCACCATTATTTCTTGGAATTCTTATCTGATTTATGGTGACAAGGAACAGTTAAAGCTGCGTTATAATAGTATGAAAAAGTGGGTAGATTACATGCATTCAAAATCAATTGAAGGCTCCTATGTTGGAAATAATCACTATGGCGACTGGTTGTTTTACAGTGTCCCCAATGATCCTCCAGGAAGATCTGCCGTGTCAAACAAAAAAATGATTGCTCAGGCATTTTATCATTACTCAATTGATTTACTTTTAAAAGCCGCAAAAGTTTTAGAAAACAAAGAGGATGTTACTCACTACCAAAATCTTCTCAATCAAGCGCATCAAGCTTTTCAGGATGAATATGTCACTAAAAAAGGGATGATTGCCTCTGACACCCAAACCAGTTATGTGCTGGCTTTAAAATTCAATTTATTGAATGAGGAAAATAAGAAAATTGCAGTAGAGCGGCTTGTCGCAAATGTTGAATCTTATGGACATTTGACCACAGGATTTCTTGGAACCCCATATTTGTGTGAAATATTATCGGCCAATGGAAGGGCAGATTTGGCAATAAAACTACTTTTAAGAGACAAATATCCTTCATGGCTTTACCCCGTAACAATGGGAGCAACAACCATCTGGGAGCGCTGGAATGGGATTAAGAAAAACGGCGACTTGGCGAGCGAATCCATGAATTCATACAACCATTATGCCTACGGAGCGATCGGAGAATGGATGTATAACAACCTTGTCGGATTAAAAGTTAATGAGTTGTATCCTGGCTACAAACGATTTACAATTCAGCCCCTCTTTGATAAAAATTTCAATTATATCTCAGGAACTTACAATTCCAATTATGGGAATATAAAGGTAAATTGGTCGAGGACAAATGATGCTATTTCGATTAGTATTTCAATTCCTCCCAACTCTCAATCGGATGTGTTTTTAAGTAAACCTTACAAAGGGAATTGGACATTCAATAATAAGAAAGCAGAAGGGAGTGTTTTAGAAAAAAAAGATGATACCGACAAGACTTATTTCCTTCTGGGATCAGGAGATTATCAATTAAGATTGAAGGCTGAATAGTTGGAAGCAATTATCAATTATGAATAAAATATTCATAAGGTGAATAATTTATTCAAGTCAGTTTGCCTTGGAGAAAGATCCGTATTTGTCTCCATTAAGTCCCCCATGTAGGACCACCATTTTTGGACAATAGGATTTTCGCTCAAACCTTGCGAGCCTTCCCCTCGAGTTTGTTGAAAAGCAAATAGACAATTAGTTTCAGGGTCGTGAAAAATAAAATATTCTGCAATACCCACTTCTTTTAAAAGGGCTTTGAGTTCCGGCCAAATTTTATCATGGCGCTTTTTATATTCTGCTAAAGCATTGGATTTTAAATACATTTTAAAAGCAATCTGTTTCATAAGTAAACTGTTATTTAAAAAAAAATATTTTTCCTCGAATACTTTATTTTTTTATTAAATGTAAAATAATCAAAGAATTACAAAGAAAGTTTATATTTTGTGATATTAAAAATCAATAAAAAATCAATGAGAACGCTATTACTTTTTTTATTTACAACACTCCTGTTTGGTCAATCAAAAGAAACGGACAAACACTTAATCCTTCCTGCGTTGGTCTCGGATAATATGGTTTTGCAACAGTCTTCTTCAGTAGGTGTTTGGGGATGGGCAGAGAAAAACAAGGAAGTAATGATTTCGGCTGATTGGAATTCCGAAACGCTAACCGTTAAGACTGATGCTTCTGGAAAATGGAAGACCAAAATAAAAACGCCCGTTGCTGGAGGCCCGTTTTCCATTAAAATTTCTACTAATAAAGAACAAATAACACTCAATAATGTTTTAATCGGTGAGGTCTGGATGGGATCAGGTCAGTCTAACATGGAAATGCCCATGGCAGGATACAATAATCAACCGATCAATGACAGCAATGAGTTGATTTTATCCTCTAAAAACCAACAAATAAGATTATTCACAGTAAAACGAAAAACAAGTAAAATACCTCTTTATGATTGTGAGGGATCTTGGCAAGAAGCATCGCCCGAAACTGTCGCTGACTTTAGCGCTGTGGCCTATAATTTTGCTAAGCAGCTAAATAACACACTGGGTGTGCCAATTGGTATAATTAACAGTAGTTGGGGAGGAACCCCAGTAGAAGCGTGGATTCAATTAGAGGCTGTCGAAGATGAGGTGACGCTTGAAGAGCAGAAATTATTTAATTATAATATTTCAGAAAACAAAAGAGAACAAGATGCGCCAGCCTATCTTTTTAACGGTATGATCAACCCAATACTTGATTTTTCTTTAAAAGGAGTGATTTGGTACCAAGGCGAGTCGAACAGAAATCAGCCAAGACTTTACAGTAAAACTTTTCCATTAATGATTCAAAATTGGAGGGATCTTTGGAAATCACCCAAGTTGTCTTTTTATTATGTACAAATAGCACCCTTCGATTATTCTAAAAATTTAAACAGTGCTTACCTGAGAGAAAGTCAATTGGAAACTCTTTCAAAAACGGATAACATAGGCATGGTGGTGAGCCTTGATATCGGAGAAGAAAACAACATTCATCCCGCCGAGAAACAATTGGTAGGAAAACGATTGGCATATTGGGCACTCGCGAATGATTATGGAATTAAAAAGATTGGTTTTTCTGGCCCGAAGTATAAATCAAATGAAATAGAGGGAGACAAAATGACCTTAAAATTTGACTTTGCAGAGAAAGGACTTTCCACTTTTGGACATCCACTTAAAGATTTTGAAATCGCTGGACAGGATCGAGTGTTCTATCCAGCCGAAGCGAAAATTTTAAGAAATAAAACCATTCAGGTACATTCTGAAAAAGTTAAAAATCCAGTTGCCGTGAGGTATGCTTGGAAAAACTTTCTTGTAGGGTCTTTGTTTAATACTCAAAAACTCCCTGCTTCATCCTTTAGAACAGACGATTGGGAAGATGATTTTAACGAATAAACTATTAATCATTAAAAATGAAAAAAATAAATATTTTATTTCTCTTAGTAGGCGTCTTCGCTTCATCTCAGGTGCTCCCAGAGGAGCTGAAAAATGTCAATATGAATAAAGTTAAAAGTGTATTGGACTGGGGTGGAATGAACAGGTTCACAGAACAAAATCAAGTGCTTTTAGAAAGCGGACAAAACTCAGTAAATACTGTTTTTATGGGTGATTCAATCACAGAGGGTTGGAGTGCTTATTTTCCTGAGTTTTTTCAAGAAAATCCATTTATCAATAGAGGAATTGGGGGGCAAACGACACCACAAATGTTGGTTCGTTTTAGACAAGATGTAATCGCGCATCAACCAAAAGTTGTTGTGATTCTAGCAGGGACAAACGACATTGCTGGAAACACTCCATTCATTGACTTAGCAACCGTTGCTGGGAATATTTTTTCAATGGCTGAAATTGCAAAATGTAATGGTATAGAAGTTATTATTTGTTCAGTATTACCCGCAGCATCTTATCCTTGGGCACCTGGGAAAAATCCAAATGTTCTGATTCCTGAATTGAATCAATTATTAAAAAATTATGCGGAACAAAATCAAATGGAATACTTGGACTACTTTAGTGCCATGACTGATGGGAACAACGGTATGCAAAAACAACTTACCAATGACGGGGTTCACGTCACCAAAGAGGGGTATCAAATAATGATTAATATGGTTAATGCAGCCATTTCTAAAGTTTTGAATTAATGCTCATTGAAATCTGTTGTAGCTCAATCGAATCCGTTGAGAATGCTGTCAAAGGAAATTCCCAAAGAATCGAGTTGTGTGAAGATTTAATCAATGATGGATTAACACCATCTCCAGAGCTTTTATCCGCAACTGTTGCAGCCTGTACGATTCCTATCCATGTTTTGATTCGACCGAGGAGGGGAAACTTCATATACGACAAAGCAGACATTAAGGCCACTGAAATGGCCATTGAAATGGTCAAGTCTTATCCGATTCAAGGGATGGTTATTGGAATTTTAAATGAAAAACATCAGGTTCCTTTCGATGTTGTTAGGGAGTGGGTAGATCAAATTCAACCCTTAGACCTTACCTTTCATAGGGCTTTCGATGTAGCAGAAAATCCAATGGAGACCCTCAAAGGTTTAATGGACTTGGGGTTTAATCGCATCTTAACTTCAGGCCAAGAGCCTTCAGCTGTTACTGGATTGGAATTATTGAAAAAACTAAAAGCTGAATCGGAAGCGCATTTGACCATCATGCCTGGAGGAGGAATTACGGACAAAAACTGTTCGGTGTTTTTTGAAAACGGGTTTAAAGAAGTCCATTTGTCTGCAAAAAACGGAAATGTTTTAAAGACATCCAAAGACCCTATTTCAGATTTAGAGATCATAAAAAGTGTGGTTACTCAATCTGAAAAATTTAAAATTTAAAATCTAAACTTAAAGATGATTCGTAGATCTTTCCTAAACAACTTGATGTTAAGCTCAATGGGTTTTTTAGGCTTGTCAAAAGTTAAGGCATCCCAAATTAATCCTACCTCTTTACCACGAACAAAACTAACTGGAATTCCTTTTTCCATCTGTACTTGGAATTGCCCCGAGGCAATCACCACCTCGGGTGATCTAATGATGTCGGGAACGAATTCATTGGATGCTGTAATAAAGGGCGTGGCGGTTGAAGAAGCAAATGTTGATAATACAACTGTAGGAATTGGTTCGACTCCAGACCGGGAAGGACACGTAACCCTAGACGCTTGTGTAATGAATAGTGAGGGAAACTGCGGAGCAGTTATGGCTGTCGAAAACATAGTACATGTTGCTGATTTGGCGAGAAAAGTAATGTTGGAAACTCCCCACGTAATTCTCAATGGAATTGGAGCAGAACAGTTTGCCTATGAAAAAGGTTTCTTAAAGACCAATCTTCTAACGAAAGCAGCGGAGGACAAATGGAAAAAATGGTTAAAAACGTCAAACTATCAACCTAAAATAAACATAGAAAATCACGACACCATTGGGATGTTGTGTATTGATAAAAACGGCGATCTTTCCGGTGCATGCACTACCAGTGGTTTGGGATACAAAATGCGCGGACGTGTTGGCGATTCCCCTATCATTGGATCAGGATTATTTGTAGACAATGAAGTGGGTGCTGCCACAGCAACAGGAATGGGAGAAGAAGTTATTAAAACCGTAGGAAGTTTTTTAATTGTTGAATTAATGCGTTCTGGAATGAGTCCTCAAGCTGCTTGTGAGGAGGCCATCCAAAGAGTGGTGGCCAAGCATAAGGGGAAGCCCTTATTTCAAGTGGGTTTTATAGCAGTCAACACCGCTGGAGCAGTTGGTTCCTATAGTATTCACTCAGGATTTTCTTATACGTATTATGAAAATGGGAAAGCCATTAATAAACCTTCAAAAAGTATCTACAGTACTATTTAGTATAATTAGTGAATTTTTTTATTTCCACCCAAAAAGGAAAGATCTTCTTGTTTTCAAGTAAATAAAAAGGCATAAAATCATATGCTCCGGGGGGTAAGTATACATTGTCGAAGGAGATTGTTTCTAAACTATCCCCTTTAATCTTCTTTTGATTAATGACTCCTTTGGTTTCTAAAAACATTCTCCCACCAGATGGAACGGGTTTTATGAATTTAAAATTTATTTTATAATGACCTTCATTTCCATTTACAGACCAATAGGAGAAAAGTTCTTCTTGACTCCATACGCCACGTTCTCCTCCTGCATCATTTCTATTTAGAAATATTGGGTTTTCGTATTCACTTCCAATAGTTATTCTTGGAGGTGAGACGAAATTTCTTGAATTAATTAATTCAGAATAAGTTTCATCCATTTCTAATTTAAGATCAGCAGCTATTTCAATATTTTGATTAATTATATTGGTCCGTTCATTGGGATCTTTCCCAATATTATACAACTCAAAATCATGAAGTACGGCGTCAAAATCTGTCCTTCCCACCAATTTGTAGTCCCCCCTCTGCAGGGCCATGTTGTTGTACAATTCGGGGTATTTCCTTGTCCAATAGGAATAAAAACTACGTTCTTCAACCCACCTATTTTTTATCAAAGGCAGTAGGTTTTTTCCATCGATTTTTCTGTCTTTTGGAAGCGGGACATTACACAACTCTGCCAAGGTTGGAAGGAGGTCGATATGGGCTGCCATCCCATCTATATCTTTCGGTTTCTTAAATTTTGCTGGATATTGCAGGTAAAAAGGAACGCGAATACCTCCTTTGTAAACACTAGATTTCCTCCCTTTCATTCCCCCCACATACCTTATTTGTTGGGGTCCATTGTCCGTCATAAAAATAATAATAGTATTTTCTTTAATCCCTAATTCCTCTACTTTCCTGAAGAGTTTGGCCAAATTGTCATCAATATTGGTCACCATGCCATAAACCTTTCGGGCAGCTTCTTTGTCTTTCTCAGACATCTCAATGCCATACAGGTCGTCAGAATTAAAGCCGCTTAAGGGATCAAGTTCTTTGTATAATTGATAGTACTCGTCAGGAACCTGTAGAGGCGTGTGCGGTGCATTAAACGACAAGTAACAAAAGAAAGGTTTTTTATGATTTTTTTTAATAAAATCAATAGCGTTGTCTGTGAAAATATCTGAGCAATAGCCCTCGAAAGATTCTGGTTGATTGTTATGCCATAAAGTGGGATCAAAATAACTGGTCTCTTTTTTAAAGTAATTGGTAAAATCTCCTACCTGACCCATTCCTCCAGCAAGGTGAATCAATGATTCATCAAAACCCTGATCACTGGGTCGCGAAGGATAGTTATCTCCGAGATGCCATTTTCCAAAAATCCCTGTTGCATAGTCAGCCTGTTTAAGCATTTCAGCAATTGTAACCTCTGAATCCGACATAATAGCGCCACCATTGTAGGTGTCTCTGATTCCAGTTCTTAAAGAATATCTTCCAGTCATCAAACTCGATCTTGTTGGAGCACAAACTGGAGAAACATGAAAATTATTGAACCGAAGACTTCGCTCAGCAAAAGCGTCAATCGTGGGAGTGTGGATGTTGGGATTCCCTGTGATTCCTAGATCTCCATAACCCTGGTCATCTGTCATAATAAGAATGACATTTGGTTGAATTGGTTTTTCGCAACCTACTAATGCAGCTAAAACTATAAGTGCAATCCAATATTTATTTTTCATTTTTTTACAGTTTAATTGTAACAGTGCTTCCCTGAAAGTTTCCCTCAGGAAGGGCAACTAAAAAAGTACTTTGATTATTTTCTTCATTCCATAAGGTTTTGAAATCTTTCCCCTCAGTATCAATTTTATGATTAATGGAAAAACTGATTTGGGACAATTCACGGTTGGGGTCAGAAACAGAAACTTCTCGAATCGTGTTTTCATCCATTTTTAGCATGACAATTCCTGGGGCATGACATTTAAATTTTAAAGCTTCGGAAATCTTAATTTCCCCCGCTTTGTAAAAAACCATTTGAATGATGCCTAGTTCATTGTTTTTGACCGCTTGCACATAAGGGGTGTTGGATAAGGTCTGAATGTTATGAAAAGTTTTTTGTTTATCAACTTTATCAAGAATTCCGGGCTTGACGATGTATTCATAAGAAGCGTTACTTGGAGATTCACCGTGATTTATCCAGGTCTTGAACACCGCTAATTTAACCGTGTCCTTTGAAGAAGATATTTGTTTACTAATTCTCCACCATGATCCTTTGGCAATTTCATTTTTTATAAAGATCGTCTGAGGCTTTGGGAACAGGTAAGTAATATTGTCATGATGTATCCAATCAATATCATTAAGCATTTGCGCTCCTGCCTTTAGGTTCTTTTTTTCACCTCCAGAGGAAACAACCACTTCACCTCTTAGTAAGGACTGATTCAGCGTCGTGTTGACTTCATTTTTCATTTTAGTAGAAATCCCAGCACCAAGACAAACATATTCTTCATCGAAGAAAAACCAAGACTTTCTAGCGACTAAGGGATCGTGAGGGCTTTTAAAATCGAAGCCAACTGCTCCATACCTTCCATCGGTCACTGCTCCCACAAAATCCGTTATTCCTATTTTTTTAATCGCATTGGGGTTGGATAATTTTTCTTTCTGAACGATCGTTGTACCTGGGATTTTCATGTAGTCATATACTGGAGAAATGTCATAATATTCGTCTCCTTTTATCACAACATGATTGGCACCGTCTCCTCGATGATGATTTAATAGCCCTTCACTATTGTATGGACTTTCCATATTCATATTTCGAGAGGAAAACATTCTGACTGAACTAAAGAAATTGGGTCTTTGGAACGAAAAATGTTCTGAATTCCAGTAAAAAGTAGCGTGAGAAACTGTGGGCTTTTGAATTTTATTATTTCTCAAGTCCAATATCTCCCTCAATTCTTTAGACCGATAATTTGAAATCTCAAGAAGTCTTTCGACAGCATCTGTAGCATAAGGCTTTACACTTCCTTTTCTTGAAACACTTCTGTTCTTAGCTGCAAAATCAGGAAATTTACCATAGACTGCAGTCTTGCATACCCCATCCAAATAATAATCAGTAAGAAGGTTTATTTTCTCTTTTGAGAAGGCGTATTTGGTGTTTCGGGTGTAATAGCCCCATTCTATAAAAGCGAGGGAATAACTCAATCCATAAGACAAAGTATTGTTAACGCCATCTGTTCTGTGGTGGAAACTGTTATCGTATTGCAACCCCCTTCCGTTGGCTCGACTAAATTCATTGAATCCACCAACATTATTTTTTGAATGGGTATAACCATATTCTCTTCCTGTCCATTCAACAAACTTAATTTCATTTTCTATGATGTCGATGATCTTGTCAAATTCTGAATTATTATTCAAGAATAATTGATTTTTTGCAGCAATCGAACTGACCTTAATCCTATCTCCACCAGGTCTTGCTCCTCCTTCATTGATGTTAGCCCTTGAAATAATTTCTTGAGATTTTACGATTTGGCTTTTAGGGAACTCATTCCCCATAAGCAACATTAAATGAACTAAATCAGTAGGTGTCCCTATTTGGTTGTTCCACCAATTGTCACCTATAAAGTCATTTGTACACCAAAAGCCCAATGCTTTATCAAGAATTTCTTTAAGCTTCTTTTTATTGTGATATTTTGACTTCGGATTCTTGAAAGCAATGGCCAATTCAACCATATTACTGGTGTGTATTCTGTTGTCGAAACCTTCGCGAGAAACATCCTCATATTTTATATTGGGCCATTTCTCACCATCAAATCCCTGGATTATCTTTTCTAAATTAATGTAATTGATCTCTTTATCAATAAGGTTGAGGTAGATTCTGTTTTTGATTAATGCTATCTCACTCTCTTGAGAAAACACTGAGGATAAGGAAATGAAAAACAATAAAAACCAAAAGAATCTCTTGGAGATTAATACCATGTAATGCATTGATTTTTTATTAAGGACTTTATAAATATATGAAAAATCGAATGATTATTTTATACCTTAATTTTGAGAGATGATTTTTGAAATTAATAATTTATAAAGGGTTTATCAATGGGGCAGTTTGTCCTTAAAGTAACCATAGCTATAGGTGCCCAATATTGCAAAGGCAATTGAAACTAAAATTATTGAAAAGCCATTCCCTATCAAAGTAAACATCGGACCAGGGCACGAACCTGTTAGCGCCCATCCAAATCCAAAAATAATCCCGCCGAATAGATAACGCTTCACTCCCTTCTCTTTTGGTTGAAATTGTATTGTTTTTCCTGCTATTGATTTTATTTGTTTGTATTTGATGAGCTGGATCATTATCATTCCAAGAATAACCGTCGATCCTATGATGCCATACATGTGGAATGATTGGAAACGAAACATTTCCTGAATTCTGTACCAAGAAATGGCTTCAGATTTTGTCATTATAATGCCAAAGAGTATTCCGATTAATAAAAATTTAATGTATTTCATCTGTTATAAATTAAAAAGTATTGGAAATATAAAATGTGTCATGACTAAGCCACCAATAAAAAACCCAACTACTGCAATTAGAGAAGGCAATTGAAAATTTGACAGGCCACTTATTGCATGACCTGAGGTGCAGCCTCCTGCCCATCGAGTGCCAAAACCTACGAGAAATCCTCCCACCACGATGATTATAAAACCTTTTAGGGTTAGGAGGCTTTCCCAGCTAAATAGTGCTTCGGGCATTAACCCACCCTGAAAGGGAATATTGATTTCTGCTAGGTCTGCTATCGTATTTTGATTTATCTGTAATGGTTCAGAATTACTGAGAAAATTTGTAGCGATGTATCCCCCAATCAAAGCACCCAAGATGAAAACTAAATTCCATACCTGTTTTTTCCAATCGAAATCAAAAAAAGCTACTTTTTTACCTGCACCTCCTATGGCACAGATACTTCGTAAGTTACTACTCACGCCAAAGTAACCCCCAGACCAAAGCAACAGAAACATTATTAGTGTGATTAAAGGACCAGAAAAGTACCATGGCCAGGGTTGTGAGATGTATTCTATCATTATTATTTTAATTGTGCTATTTATTGTTCAAATTTTGATTCTTCTTTTCATTGCTTTTCCAAATTGTTTTTTCTTATAAAGTAGAAGGACAGACATAATTCGACTTTGGAATTTCAGTTTGTTTTAAAGCCTGATACCCTCCTTGAATGTCGATCAGATTATGATAACCTCTTGACTTTAATATTGAAGCGGCAATCATCGAACGATATCCTCCCGCACAATGCAAGAAGAATTCTGCTTCTTTAGGAAATTCTGAAAGATGAAGGTTTAAATCACTCAAAGGAATATTTCTGGATTCAAGAACGTGTTCTGATAAATATTCACTTTGCTTTCTTACATCAAAAATTTCACCTTTCTTTTTGTTATGTAAAGAAATGAAATCAGAAGTTGGAATTGAATTGACAGTATCAATTTCTTTTCCTTCTTCTTTCCAAGCTTCAATCCCTCCAGATAAGAAGCCTAAGGTGTTGTCAAAACCAACTCTTGAAAGACGTGTGACAGCTTCTTCCTCCCTGCCTTCTGGGACAACGAGTAAAATTGCTTTTTTCACATCCACAATCAATTCTCCAACCCAAGGTGCAAAACCTCCGTCCAGTCCAATAAAGATACTTTTAGGGAGGTGTCCAGTCGCAAAATCAGTGATTGACCTTACATCCAGAATTACGGCTTGGGTTTCATTTGCAATATTTTCAAATTCTTTAACCGTAAGTGGTTTTGAACCATTTTTTAATACAACATCTATACTCTCGTATCCTTCTTTATTGAGTTTTACGTTCATCGGAAAATAGGAGGGAGGAGGTAAGAGACCGTCTGTCACTTCCTCGATAAACTCCGCTTTGGTCATGTCAGCCCTTAAGGCATAATTCATCTTTTTTTGGTTACCTAAGGTATCCATTGTTTCTTTCATCATATTTTTTCCACAAGCTGATCCTGCGCCATGAGCAGGATAAACAATAACATCGTCCGGAAGTGGCATTATTTTATTTCTAAGACTTTCAAAAGCATAACCAGCCAAGTCTTGGATGGAAAGTTCTTCTCCTTTTTGTGCCAAATCGGGTCTGCCAACGTCTCCGAGGAACAAAGTGTCTCCCGTAAAAACCGCATGCTCTTTTCCATTTTCATCAAAGAGTAAATAAGAAGTGCTCTCCATGGTATGTCCTGGGGTATGCAAAACCTTAATGGATAACTTGCCAATTTTAAATTCCTCTCCATCTTTGGCGATATGGGCTTCAAAAGCTGGATTTGCATTAGGGCCATAAATAATTGGCGCTCCTGTTTGTTGCGCTAAAGTTATGTGCCCGCTTACAAAATCAGCATGAAAATGTGTTTCGAAAATATACTTTATCTTAACTTTCGCTGCCGCTGCTTTTTTAGTATAAGTTGAGACCTCTCTTAATGGGTCTATGATGGCTGCTTCTCCATCGCTTTCAATATAATATGCACCTTGTGCAAGGCAACCCGTGTAAATTTGTTCAACTCTCATGTTTTAAACTTTAATTATAAATTCCATTATAAATATAAATACTGCCATTAAAGAAATGAAGTATCCAAATCCTTTTTTTAATTTGTCTCCATTAATACGTTTACCGAGAAACGCCCCTATCAAAATCCCGATTATTGTAATGCCGCTAAAGGATAAGATAAAGTGCCAATCAATCTCCATGGTCAAAGCATCCCCTAAAAAAAACCCTGATAACGATTTTAGTGCAATAATTATTAAGGAAGTTCCAATTGCTTTTCTAATTTCTAGGTTGGCCAATAAAACTAAGGCTGGGATGATCAGAAACCCCCCTCCAGCCCCTACAAAGCCAGTTATAGCACCAACAATCAAACCTTCTATCGGGATTAATGGATAATTGTATTTTATCGTTCCTGTGCCCCCTTTTTTTTCATTTTCCGTGATCATATAATAGGCCGAAAAGAGCATCAAAAGTGCGAAGAGTCCAAACATTCCCATGCGGCGAGTGACTTCAAAATCTCCCAAAACAAACAACACATTTGGAAGTATTGGGATAACAAAATGTCTTACCAACCAAACTCCTATGATCGCAGGAATTCCAAAAATTATAGCTGTTTTTAAATCAACATTGTTTTTATTGTACTGCTTTAATCCACCAACTAAGGCTGCTGCTCCAACGATAAATAGAGAGTATGCAGTGGCAATTTTTTCATCATATGAAAAAAGATATGCCAATACTGGTACTGCTAGGATAGAGCCTCCGCTTCCAATTAAGCCCAAAGAAAGCCCAATTATTAATGCCATTGTATAACCCAAAATCTCCATAATTTATAAAATAGTTTCAGATTAAAGCATCATGCATTTATCCATGCAATCGAACAAAGAGAGAATTTGTCTGTCGGCAATGGTATAAAAAACTTGTTTTCCTTGTTTTTGAGAACGCAAGATTCCATTGTCTTTCATTTTGGTGAGGTGGTGAGACATCATGCTGGTCTCACAAGATGAATTTATTCGTTCACAAATCGTAGAGACATCTAGGGGCTCCTCTGCTTCAAGAATTTCGAGAATTTCCAGTTTTACTGGATGTGCGATCGTTTTAAATATTTTGGCTACAGCATTTAGCTTGTCGCTAGTAAAATTTCGTTGTGATACTTTCATATTGCAAACATATGAATAATTTAACATTTATTAATATAATAAATTATAAATATTTTAAATTATTATTTATTTAGATCAAAAATAAAACCAACTTTATATAAATTACTTTATTTAATCAATTTCTGTGTCAAACCATACGCCCACATCCAAGACTGAAGAGGTAAAAAAACTGCTTCTCTCATTAAATCAAATGATACAGCTACTTCTTCTGAGGTTGCTCCATATGATTTTGGCCCCGGGTTATGGCTTTAAAAAGCCTTCAGTCTGCCGCTGACAATAGTTCCTTTATTCAGAAAGGTTCTTTTATGGCTGAAGAAAAGAAAGTAATAACTAAAGTTTCACATTTAGAAAACGTCATCTACTCTACACATTACAAAATAGAAACGGCTACACTATAAAAGTATAACCGTTTTATTGTTTTAGTAGCGAGGGCAGGACTCGAACCTGCGACCTTCGGGTTATGAGCCCGACGAGC
>CAJXQS010000008.1:0-86320 GCA_913058385.1 uncultured Flavobacteriaceae bacterium | reverse complement strand
CTACACCTCTCTATTCGTCGGCAGCGTCAGATGTGTATAAGAGACAGTTATTATATAAAGTACTATAATCAGAAGGATTATCATTGGGTAGTTCAGACTCAATTAGTAAAAAAATTAATTAATGAAAATTTAAATATTAATTCAGCTCAGATTTCAACTTACCCTGTTTTTAAAAAAGTTTTTAAAGCAAACCTTAATAAAAAAAACTTTAATGAGTTTGTTTATGTTTCAAGTTATGTTTCTCATAAAAATCATAAAAGATTAATAAAGGCTTTTATTAAGGCCGCTAAGAATACTGATAAGGAAATTAAATTGCATCTTACATTATACAAAGAAGACTTACCCAAAATGGTATTCCCTCAAAACTTAAAAGTTGTATTTCACGGAACTTTAAGTATGGATAATGTTTACGAGTTATATAATTCATGTGAGTTTGCAATTTATCCATCACTAGTTGAGAGTTTTGGTTTACCATTAATAGAAGCTACAAATTATCACTGCAAAGTTATTGCTAGTGATTTGCCTTATATATATGAAATAATAGAGCCTTCTCTAACTTTTGACCCTTATTCAACAGAAAGTATATCCAATGCAATTTTAAATGCTATTAATACGGATGATTTACCGAAAACAAAGGTTTTAGTTGAAAATAAATTAGATAACTTTATAGAGTTTATAATTAGTCAAGATGTTCAAAAATAAAATACTTCTTATTACTGGGGGGACAGGTTCTTTCGGGAACGCTGTTTTAGATAGATTTTTAGATTCAGATATTAAGGAAATTAGAATTTTTTCTAGAGACGAAAAAAAGCAGCACGACATGCGTGTTCATTATAACAACCCTAAAATTAAGTTTTATATAGGTGATGTTAGAAATGAGAGCAGTTTAAGAGACGCCATGATTGGAGTAGATTATGTTTTTCATGCTGCAGCACTAAAACAGGTTCCCTCTTGTGAGTTTTATCCAATGGAAGCAGTACGGACCAATGTTTTAGGAACAGAAAATGTTTTAAATGCTGCAATTATTAATAATGTTTCTAAAGTAGTATGTTTGAGTACAGATAAAGCTGTTTACCCTGTAAATGCAATGGGTGTTTCAAAAGCTATGATGGAAAAAGTTTTTGTTGCAAAGTCAAGAAACTCTAAAAACACCATTATAACAGGTACGCGTTATGGAAATGTAATGGCCTCAAGAGGCTCTGTAATCCCTCATTTTATTGAACAAATCAAAACTGAAAAGTCAATTACTGTTACAGATCCAGATATGACCCGATTTATGATGACACTCGATCACGCAGTTGAACTTGTTTTGTATGCGTTTAATAACGGCAAGGCAGGAGATATTTTTGTTCAAAAGTCACCAGCTAGCACTATAGGAGAATTAGCTATTTGTTTAAAAGAAATATATAATTCTAAAGTTGAAATTAAAAATATTGGAATAAGACATGCTGAGAAAATGCACGAGACACTTTTAAGTAAGGAAGAGTTTATGGGTGCTGAGGATTTAGGAGAATATTATCGAGTTGCGGCAGACAATAGAGATCTTAATTATGATAAGTATTATTCAAAAGGGTCAACCAAAGTTGAATTAAAAGAATATAATTCATTTAATACACATAGACTTTCAGAAATCGAATTAAAAGAATTACTTGCTCAAATTGATATCAAATGAATAAGTTAAAAGTAGTAACAGTTTTAGGCACTAGGCCAGAAATTATTAGACTTTCAGTAATAATCAAAAAATTTGATCAGTTTTTTGACCACACGCTTGTTCATACTGGCCAAAACTATGACTACACTTTAAATGAAATTTTCTTTGAAGAGCTTGAAATAAGAAAGCCAGACTTTTTTCTAGAGGTAGTAGGACAAGATTTAGGAGAAACTATGGGGAATGTTTTATCTAAGTCTTATAAGTTGTTTAGTGAACTTAAACCAGATGCTTTATTAGTTCTTGGTGATACTAACAGTGCTTTATGTACCATCAGCGCTAAAAGGCTCAAGATTCCAATATTTCATATGGAAGCAGGGAATAGGTGTTTTGATCAAAATGTACCAGAGGAATTAAATAGAAAAATAGCAGACCATACTTCAGATATTAACCTCACTTATACAGAAAATAGTAGAAGATATCTTTTATCCGAAGGGTTTAGAAAGGACCATGTGTTTTGTGTTGGCTCTCCTTTAAAGGAAGTATTAGATTTTTATTCAGATCAAATAAACGGAAGTTTAATACTTCAGAAGCTTCAGTTGAACAAAGAAAAATACATTGTAGCTAGTATTCATAGAGAGGAAAACTTAGATATTGGTGATAATTTCAAGAATATAATAGATGCTTTAAATAAGGTAGTCGATTTATACGATGCTCAATTAATTTTCAGCACACACCCAAGAACAAAAAAGAAAATAGAACAACTTAATTTAAAAGTTAGCTCGAGAATAAGCTTTGTCGAGCCACTTGGGTTTTGCGACTATGTTTTCTTACAGAAAAACGCATTAATTACCTTGTCTGATAGTGGAACTATTTCTGAGGAAAGCACCATTTTGGGATTTAAAGCTGTAAGTATTAGAACAAGTACGGAAAGGCCAGAAGCAATAGATTATGGAAACATAGTGTTAGGTGACATTACAACTGAAAATATTATTAATTCAATAAATATTACTTTAGGATTAAACGATAGATCAGATCCACCTCTTGAGTATTTAAAAACGGATAATTCAAATACTGTTTTAAAACTCATCCAAAGCTATACACCAATAATTAATAGAGAGACTTGGAGAAAATAAAGAAAAGAATCTTGGTTTTGGGTGGAGCAGGAATGCTTGGTCACATAGTATTAGAAAAATTATATGGCAAAGATATTTTTGAAGTATTTGATATTACAAGAAAAAAAGATAATAGGCTAAATAATTTTGAGTGTGATATAACAAATCTTAATTCTTTATTTAAAATCATTAAAGACATTAATCCTGACTACATCATAAATTGTATTGGGGTATTAATTAAAGGTTCTATTCAAGACCCCTCT
Organism: uncultured Flavobacteriaceae bacterium; assembly: GCA_913058385.1. Lineage (GTDB taxonomy): Bacteria > Bacteroidota > Bacteroidia > Flavobacteriales > Flavobacteriaceae > UBA8316. The sequence goes on along the minus strand of CAJXQS010000008.1, from coordinate 83,294 downwards.
AATGCAATACTTATTAATGCTCTTTTACCTCACAAATTAGCTCAATTCTCAAAAGCTATAAATGCTAAGTTTATTCATATAAGTACAGATTGTGTTTTTGATGGTTCTAAAGGAAGCTATATTGAAACTGACAATAAAACCGCTCAGGACACTTATGGTTTGAGTAAATCTTTGGGAGAAATTAACGACGATAAAAACTTAACCCTAAGAACTTCCATAATAGGACCCGAGTTAAAAGACAATGGAGAAGGACTATTTTCATGGTTTATTAAGCAAAAGGGTGAAGTAAATGGATTTACCGAATCGATTTGGGGGGGCGTAACTACTTTAGTATTAGCAGATGTAATTATTAAATCAATAAATGAAAATTATACAGGGCTTATTCATGTCACCAATGGACAGCCAATTTCAAAATTTGACTTATTGAGTATAATAAAAGATAAGTTTGAGCTCAATAATGTTGACTTAAAAAGGGTTTCAGGCAAAAAAGCTGATAAATCTTTAAGCACTAAGTTTAACTATTTCAACATACAAACATACAGTGAGATGATTTCAGAAATGAGAAATTACTGCATTAAAAACTATTAGGGCGAATTAAAAAAACATCAAGTATAATTGTCACTAATATTATGTGAATATAATTCAGCCAGATTCATTCATTTGGAAGAAAAAATCGACTCAAACTAACGCGGTAAAAAAAAAGACATTAATCAAAAATTGAAAATATTATTAATTAGCCAATATTTCTACCCAGAAAACTTTAAGATTAATGACCTTATTTTCTCACTAAAAGAAAGGGGTCATGAAATTACTGTGCTTACTGGCAAACCAAACTATTCAAAAACTCATTTTTTTGAAGGCTATGGTTGGAAAAGTGATGATTTTGAAACTATAAATGATATCCCTGTCTATAGAGCTAATTTATTTTCAAGGAGAAATGGAGGTGCATTTAGATTATTTTTAAATTACATTTCATTTGCGTTTTTAGCCCCTTTAAAAGTCAGAAAAATAAAAGGTCCCTTTGATGCTATTTTTGTCTATCAAACATCACCTGTTACCGTTGGAATCCCGGCAATTTTCGCTAAAAAACTTTTTAAAACTCCTATTTATTTTTGGGTTCAAGATCTCTGGCCTGAAAGTTTAACTGCTGCAGGAGGTGTAAACAACAAGTTAGTGCTAGGGTTTTTTGATTCATTGACCAAGTGGATTTATAATCAATCAAAAAATGTCTTAATCCAGTCTGATGGCTTTAGAGAGTACATTTTAAATCAGGGGATTCCAAATGATAAAATCATCTATTATCCGAATCCTACAGAAGATTTCTATAAGCCACTCCAAAAGGTTAAAGAATATCAAGAGTTTTTTCAAAATGAATTTTTTAATATTGTTTTTGCTGGAAATATTGGAGAAGCACAAAGTTTCAAAACAATCATAGAAGCTATTAATAATGTCAAAGAGCTTCCTGTTAAGGTGATTGTTTTAGGAGACGGAAGGTATAAAGAAACTGCCTTAAATCTAATAAAAGAAAAAGGGTTGGAGTCACATTTTAATTTTCTGGGATCTTTCCCCCCAACTGAAATGCCTAAATTCTTTTCACATGCAGACGCACTACTGGTTTCACTAAAAAAAGAAAAGATCTTCTCACTCACAATACCCTCTAAAATTCAATCTTATTTAGCATGTGGAAAACCTGTAATTGCTTGTATTGATGGAGAGGGGGCTAAAATAGTTAATGATGCTAATTGTGGGGTAACTTCACCAGCAGAAGATTCACTTGCTTTAAGCAAGAAGATTAAAGAATTAATGGCTTTGGATAAATCTAAGCGCAGTGAAATGGGAAATAATGGAAGGGCCTACTACGAAAAAGAGTTTGACAGAAATAATCTTTTAGAAAAGCTGGAGGGCATATTCAAATCTTAATAAATACTATCTTTTAAAGGTTTGTTAGGAAAAATTGTTAAAAAGTTTAGTGTAAATGATTTTTAGACTGTTACACCTTTGGCCTAAATTTGCAAAATGCCATTTAATCCAAAAACAGCAAAAGAAGCAGGTCAAAAAAGTAAGCGCGGTCCGTCAAAATTATTAGACCCCAACATTAAAGAAAAAATGGAAATTCTTTATGAAGGGGTTCTTGATCATTTAATCATGCATCAAGAAGATCTTTCTATGTCGGATAGGGTAAAACTTCTTCAAAGCCTTTCAAATTATATTCTTCCTAAAACCAAATCTGTTAGGGACGAATTTACAATTGACAAACTTATTGAAATAAAAAAAGAAGGAGGCTGGAGCGATACTCCAGATCCTACAAAGTAGCCGCTACTTTCATAAAAGCATCTGCGTAAGTATCCTTATTTACCTGCGTTCCAATATAACTTAAAAAAGTGCTTTCCTTTGAGTGACCGGTAATTTGCATAAGTATTGGAGTTTCAATTTTTCCAAAGTAGTTTGTTGCAAAAGAGCGGCGTAAATCATGAGAAGAGAGAAGACTATATTTTGGGTGAGTGCCCAATCTTTTTCTCCTTGTTTTAGAACATAATTTGTAACCACTCACCATTTCATTTATCTCAGCTATTTGACAAATTTGCTTTATTTGCCTGTTAAACAATTGAGCTGAAATTGAGTATGGAAAATTATTTTTTAAAATTTGAATGACTTCTTTATCTACAACTCCAACAGTCACATATTTATCAGTTTTTTGTTGATTAATATCTATGTAAACGCCGTTTTCTATAAACCTTAGTTGCGTTGGTTTAAGAGTCAATAGATCAGAAACCCTCTGGCCTATATAAAGTCCAATCAGTATCCATTTTCTTGCATTTTCAAGGGTAGAAGGTAAATCTCTAAGTACCTTTATTTGTTTTATTTCTTCAAATGATATGGTTTGTAATACGCGATCTTTACTTTTTTGAGTAAATGATTCTATGTGTCTGGTATATGGATTTACATTAATACTCATTCTTTCAGCTTCTTTACAAATCATTTTTAGAAGCTTTAATTGAAGGCCAGCGTTATTAAGTGAATACTCTTTTTCAGTCAAAAGCCACTCTTTAAACTCATTAACTAACATATGATCTATTGTATTTAACATGATCGATTGACCAAAATTAGATTCAAATTCCTGAATTAAATCATAAAAACGTTTTAGATTCCTTATAGAATTATTGAACAAACCAAGTGAGCCACTTCTTTTAAGTCTTCTTAGAGGTGCATGTTTTATATAGTTAGAGATCTGAGTGAGTAATACCCCTTGATCTCTACCACTAGCAACTATTTTATCGTTATAATCACGCATTTTTTATTGTTTAACTTTTACACTATTTGTGAATATTATAACTAACTTCAAATTTTATTTAACATTTTAAATAAAATATTCTAACGTAAATTTGCTTTAATTTACACTTAAATATACGTTATTTTTTATGTTATTTAACATAAAAAGTCAACAAATACAGGGTCTGCCAAAGAGTAGTTTTGAAATAACTACGGGCTGTAGTCAAATTAATAATCATTTATTAAAAACCAAAAACCTTCTTATCTTTAAAAAAAATTAATAAATGAAAGCCATCCTCCTCGCCGGCGGTAATGGATCCAGATTATTCCCTGTCACTAAAGCAGTTTCCAAACAATTACTTCCAGTATATGACAAGCCGATGGTGTATTACCCCTTGTCAGTACTCTTGTTGGCAGGTATTCAAGATATTTTGATCATTAGTACTCCCACGGATATTTCTCAATATCAGACCCTTTTGGGAGATGGAAGTCAATGGGGTGTAAGTTTGCAATACAAAGTACAGGATCAACCGAATGGTTTGGCCGAAGCTTTTATTCTTGGGGAAGAGTTTATTGGGAATGACCCCGTTTGCTTAATACTAGGCGATAATGTTTTTTACAGTGATGGGTTTTCCTCTCTCTTAAAAACTGTTGTTCAACGCACAATCTCTTCACAAAAAGCAACCATTTTTGGCTATACCGTTAATGATCCACAGCGTTATGGCGTTATTGAATATGATCATGATGGAAATGCCATTTCTATCGAAGAAAAACCAGAGCATCCCAAAAGTAATCAAGCGGTAGTAGGTTTGTATTTTTATCCTAATACTGTCGTTGAAATTGCAAAACAAATCACACCTTCTGCCCGGGGCGAATTAGAAATCACGGCAGTAAATCAATATTTTCTCGAAAAAAGAGAACTTCAAGTTGAGTTACTTGGAAGAGGTTTTGCCTGGTTGGATACAGGAACCCACGAATCTTTATTAGAAGCGGGACAATTTATTCATACTGTTGAAAAGCGTCAAGGTCTTAAAGTAGGATGTCTAGAAGAAATCGCCTATGAAAATGGATTTATTACGAAAGAGCAATTATTAGCAAGCGCAGAAAAATTGAAGCACACCGAATATGGAGCTTATCTAATCAAACGATACAGTTCTTAGCTAAAATTTCATTTTAAGTAAATTTGTAAACATGAATATTATTTTAACTTCTTTTAAGGAGGTTTTTATTTTAAAGCCAATACTTCATTTAGATGAAAGGGGTTCATTCATGGAGAGTTTCAATGCAATTGAATTTGAAAAAGTTACGGGGTTAAGAATAAATTTTTGCCAAGACAATGAGACGCGCTCCAAAAAAGGTGTTTTGCGCGGATTGCATTACCAATTACCGCCCTTTAGTCAATCAAAGTTGGTTCGGGTAATTGAAGGAAAGGTTTTAGATATAATTGTTGACGTTCGAAAAGGATCGCCCACTTTTGGGCAGCACTACAGCTGTGAATTAAGCGCTGAAAATCAATTACAAATTTTTATTCCAAGAGGTTTTGCTCATGGATACATTACGCTAAGTGAATCTTCTGTTTTTTCCTACAAAGTAGACAATTACTACAATAAAGAATCAGAGGCGAGTATTGCCTATGACGATCCCAAATTGGGCATTGATTGGAGGCTAGAACCCTCCACTTTTTTAATGTCTGAAAAAGACAGGCTGCACCCTAATTTAGATCAAGCACAATGTTTTGATTTTAATAACCCACTTTATGATTAAAGTATTAGTTACCGGAGCCAACGGTCAATTGGGGCAATCATTTCGTTATTGGGCATCTCGGTTTCCGAAGTTTGAATTCACTTTTTCTGACCTTCCGGAATTGGATCTAACCAATGACTTACAGCTCACCCATTATTTTGAAAAAAACACTACAGATTATGTTTTCAATTGTGCGGCTTACACAGAAGTAGACAAAGCAGAAGAAGAAATTGTACTTGCGCACAAACTGAATGAACTGGCGGTTGAAAAATTATGTGAATTGGCTAAAAAACACAGATTTAGACTTGTTCATTTTTCAACCGATTATGTTTTTGATGGCACAAATGAAAACCCCTACAAAGAGACCCACCCACATGCTCCACAAAGTGTTTATGGTGCTTCAAAATCCAAAGGTGAGCGGGCCCTACTAAATACCGACATTGACGCTTGGATAGTCCGTACTTCTTGGCTTTTTAGCCCTTATGGTAAAAACTTTGTCAAAACGATATTTTCATTACTTCAAAACAAAACAGAAATTAATGTAGTTGCCGATCAAACGGGAGCACCCACCTATGCCATTGACCTTGCAAAGTCGATTTTAGAAGCCCTAGCGCAACGATCTTTCGGTAAAGGAACAAGTGTTTATCACATTACAAACGAAGGCAGCACCACTTGGCACGAGTTTGCCTTGAAAATCAAGGAATTAATCAATGCAGACTGTGAAATTAAACCCGTGGCTACCGAAGATTACCCTACTTTGGCCAAACGTCCAAAATATTCTGTTTTAAGCAATGAAAAATTTAAAAAAGAATTTAAAATAAAATCAAGATCTTGGGAATGGGTTTTGGCGGATTGTTTAAAAAAAATAAAATCTGAATCATGAGAAAATCAGTTTTAATAACTGGGGGGGCAGGCTTCATTGGCTCACATCTTATTAGAAGATTGGTTAACCGATATCCTAATAGTGACTTTGTCAATCTTGATGCATTGACCTACGCAGGAGACTTAAAGAAACTAGAAGATGTTTCCGGTCTGAAAAACTATCAGTTTGTTGAAGGAGATATTTTAGATGCCTCACTTTTAAAATCTCTTTTTAAGGAATACCATTTTGATGGAGTGATCCACCTCGCTGCGGAATCTCATGTCGATCTATCGATAAAAGACCCCTTGAATTTTGCTCAAACCAACGTCATGGGTACTTTGACGGTGTTGGAAGTTGCAAAACAAGCGTGGAAACCAGAGATGGGAGGGAAATTATTCTACCATGTATCTACTGATGAGGTCTATGGAAGTTTGGGAGAAGAAGGGTTGTTTGAAGAAACCACACCTTATGATCCTCGTTCACCTTACGCTGCTTCAAAGGCAGCATCTGATCATTTTGTTCGCGCTTATTATCACACCTATGGCCTGCCCGTTGTAATTTCTAATTGTTCTAATAATTATGGGCCAGACCAATTTCCTGAAAAATTAATTCCTTTAATTATAAAAAATATTGTGAATGAAAGTTCACTTCCAGTTTATGGAGACGGTCAGAACATAAGGGATTGGCTTTATGTAGAAGATCACGCGGAAGCGATCGATTTGATTTTTAATAAAGGGAAAATTGGAGCAACCTACAACGTGGGAGGGAATAACGAAATTCGAAACATTGAAATTGTAAACCAACTCATTGAGGTGTGCGACCGCCAATTGAATCGCGCCAAAGGAAGTTCAGAAAAACTAATTGAGTTTGTTACGGATCGACTTGGACACGACTATCGTTATGCGATTGACGCTTCAAAGTTGGAAAATGAATTGGGGTGGACACCCAAAACAAATTTTAAGGAAGGTCTAGACAAAACCGTTCGAAGTTATCTGAAATTATAAGTCAATACTTTTATTAAAAAAGTCAATCCGTTTTAAGAAATAGATTAGCACAAGTAATAAATATAAAAATAGGCATCACTTGTTTATATATTTAAATTAATTACCTTTGCGGTTCGAAAAATATATACTATGTACGCAATTGTAGAGATAGCAGGGCAGCAATTTAAAGTTGCAAAAGACCAAAGGCTTTTTGTACATCGTTTACAAGACAAAGAAGGAGCGAAGGTTTCTTTTGATAAAGTCTTTTTGTTAGATGATGGAAAAAAAGTAACTGTAGGCGCCCCGGCTATAACTGGAGCTTCAGTAGAAGCAAAAGTTTTAGGTCACCTTAAAGGTGATAAAGTAATCGTTTTTAAGAAGAAACGACGAAAAGGATACCGTGTGAAAAACGGACACCGTCAATCTTTAACCCAACTGGTTGTTGAGCAAATCAACGAAAAAACAGCTGCAAAGAAAGCACCCGCGGCAAAAGCTGAAAAGCTTGTTGCTGAGAAAAAGGTTGGAACCAAGGCAGCTGCTGTAAAACCAGCCGCTAAAAAAGAAGCTCCTGCTAAAAAGGCTGCTCCTAAAAAAGCGACTACAGCTGAGAAAAAACCAGCTGTAAAGAAAGCACCAGCAAAAAAAACAACGACTAAAAAATAAAAATCATATACCATGGCACACAAAAAAGGAGTTGGTAGTTCTAAAAACGGTAGAGAGTCAGAATCTAAACGTCTAGGCGTAAAGATTTTTGGAGGTCAAGCTGCTAGAGCGGGTAACATCATTATTCGTCAAAGAGGTACGGCACACAACCCAGGAGAAAATGTTTATTTAGGTAAAGATCACACCCTTCACGCAAAAGTGGATGGTTTGGTTAAGTTTACCAAAAAGAGAAACAATAAGTCTTATGTATCTATTGAGCCTTTTGAGGCATAGATAGTTCAATGACAACGAGATAAAACCTATAGTGAAAACTATAGGTTTTTTTATGGGTTTAATAATGCACCGTAAATATTTTCGCGAAGTGCATTTCCATAATAATTACTATGAGGCAACATTTGCGTCATCCAAAGCCCTATTAATTGTTGTTCTGGATCAATGAAAAAGTGAGTTCTAAAATAGCCTCCCCAAGACAATTGCCTATTGTTTCCTGGTCCTTCCGCTTTATCAGCATCTAAAATCACCTCAAACCCTAATCCAAAACCTTTTCCTGAACTTTGATACAAATCACCTACATGGTTTTGTGCCATTAAAGAGACCGTTTCAGGTTTTAAAACCTGATGTTCTTTCCAAGTCCCTTTGTTTAAAAACATTTGACAAAAGTTTAAATAGTCCTTTGCTGTAGAATAAAGACCATGGGTTCCTCCGAATATTGTGTTTCCTGTTTTTGGAACTTGTATTTTACTGGTTTCCAATTTACCATTTTCGTTAAACTCGTGTAGGGACATAACCCGACCACTTTCCTTTTCCAAAATATTATATCCAGTATCCTTCATTTCAAGAGGATCAAAGATGTTTTCTTGAAGATAGTCTTGAATGTTTTGTTTAGAAACACGCTTTATGATGAGTGCCAAAAGATCACCGCCAGCACTATAATACCATTGCTTATCTGGCTGTCCAATCAATGGAACCGATAACAATGCTGCAACACGACTTTCTATGTTTTCATGTATTTTATAATCCTCAGGTTGACCATAAAGTAATTGATAAAGTTGTGACTCCAACTTATTGTTTCCCAACCCATGAGAAAGTCCAGAGGTGTGGGTAAGTAAATGCCTTATTGTCAAGCTTTTTTCTAGGGGCACAGTAGCACCTTCCACGCCTTGCTCAGGATCAATTGTAACCCTAAGGGTTTCAATTTCTGGTATAAACCTTGACACATTGTCTTCTAGGGAAAGCAATCCTTTTTCATGCAATTGCATGATGGCCGTACTGATGATTGGCTTGGTCATGGATTGAATGTAATAAATACTGTTTTTTGCTAACTTTTTTTGTTTTGTAATATTGGCAAACCCTTGAGCTTCGTGGAGTACGATTTTATTGTCTTTGGAGATTAAAACTTCTGCACCTGCTATTTTCCCTGCTGTTATTTCTTTTGAAATAAAATGTTTGAATTCGGCTATTTTTTTTGTGTCAAAGCTTTGTTGGTGTTTTGTCGCAGTTGGTTTACAAGCAATAAAACTCAAAATAGTTAAAAGAGAATAGACAAAACTATGAAATCTCATGATTAGAAAAATAAGTTAAAAACAGATTACCTAAAATAAAAAAAGCCAGTTAAAAACTGGCTTATAAAATCATTAAAATTTATTTTTTAGTACCTGTAATATTCTGGCTTGTAAGGACCCTCAACGGTTACACCAATGTACTCAGCCTGATCTGTTGATAATGACTCTAATTCAACACCCAAATGATCAAGGTGCAAAGCAGCCACTTTTTCATCAAGATGCTTAGGTAACATGTATACTTTGTTTTCATACTTGTCAGTATGCAGCCACAATTCGAGTTGTGCCAGTGTTTGGTTTGTAAACGAGTTACTCATCACAAAACTAGGGTGTCCCGTAGCACATCCTAAATTTACCAAACGACCTTCAGCCAAAACGATTACTTCTTTTCCATCCTCAAGCGTGTATAGGTCTACTTGTGGCTTTATTTCAACCTTAGAGGCTCCATAGGTGTCGTTTAACCAAGTCATGTCAATTTCATTGTCAAAATGTCCAATGTTAGCAACGATGGCTTTGTCTTTCATTGCCAAGAAATATTCTTTCTTGAGAATGTCTTTATTTCCGGTAGCAGTAACAACGATATCAGCATTTCCGATGACAGTGGCTAATTTTTTAACTTCAAACCCGTCCATTGCAGCCTGAAGGGCACAGATTGGGTCGATCTCAGTAACGGTAACAATTGCGCCAGCCCCTTTAAAAGAAGCAGCAGTACCTTTTCCAACATCTCCATAACCAGCAACAACTACACGTTTACCAGCGAGCATAACATCAGTAGCTCTTCTGATTGCATCAACCGCACTTTCTTTACAACCATATTTGTTGTCAAATTTAGATTTAGTGACAGAATCATTAACGTTGATCGCAGGCATTGGAAGTGTTCCGTTTTTCATTCTTTCATAAAGCCGATGAACTCCGGTTGTTGTCTCTTCTGACAATCCTTTAATTTCATCGATTAATTCAGGAAAAAGATCCAAAACCATATTGGTAAGATCTCCTCCATCATCTAAAATCATGTTCAAAGGCTTGCGATCTTCTCCGAAGAAAAGCGTCTGCTCTATACACCATTCGAATTCTTCTTCATTCATTCCTTTCCATGCATAAACAGGAATTCCAGCCGCGGCAATTGCAGCAGCAGCGTGATCTTGAGTAGAAAAAATATTACAAGAACTCCAAGTAACATCGGCTCCCAAAGCAATTAGAGTTTCAATCAAAACAGCAGTTTGAATGGTCATGTGAAGACAACCTGCAATTCTGGCGCCTTTAAGGGGTTGCGAAGGGCCATATTCTTGCCTTAAAGCCATTAAACCTGGCATTTCGGCTTCTGCCAATTGAATTTCTTTTCTCCCCCAGTCAGCCAAAGCAATGTCTTTTACTTTGTAAGGCTGGTATGCAGCTGCAGTTTTTGTTTCCATAGTTGTATCTTTGAACGATTTAGGATGCAAAAATACGTACTTTAAAATTAAATTCAAATGCCTTTAAGGGATCATATTTTTTTAGATGGAAACATTCAAGTTTTTACCTGGCAGATCGAGGAAACTTTGGAAGATTTAAAGTCCAATATAATGCTCTCTTCAGTAGATCAAGAAAGGCTGAATATGAGAAAAAGTGTGCACCATCAAAAAGGATTTTTAGCGACTCGAAAATTGATTTTGCATGCTGGAATCGATTCAGGTTCCGTAAAATATAGTCCAAATGGTGCTCCTTTTTTAATCTCTGGAAAGCACCTCTCCATAACCCATTCTAAAACTCAAGCCGGCATTGCCATTGGGGATCATTCTTTGGGATTTGACATTGAAGAGTATCATCTTAAAATCCAAAATATAGCACCAAAGTTCTTACACAAAGAGGAGTATTATGCCATTGAATCCCACAATCCTATTGAAACATTAACCAGAATTTGGACAGCTAAAGAAGCCCTATATAAAGCATTAAATGTTCCTGGGATTTCATTCTCAAAACAATTATTGATAACTCCTTTTCAAGCAGATCAAACTAAAGGTAATGCTGAAGTTAGGATGGGGGGCGAACTTCGTAAATTTTCTCTTGATTTTATTTTGAGCAAAGATCATTGCGCAACTTTGGCAGTGGAAAACAAATAAAAACAAGCTTATTATTTGGCATTTGTTTTTAATATATTAAAATCGATAACTAACAGTAAATCTTAAAACCGCTTTTCCAACAGGATCTGGAACATTTGTGTTTACAAACTGATTCAATAATAAAATTGCCTTCACTTTACGATTAAATTCCAATCCTGCCTGAAGTCCATAACCATAAGCGATTGATTTAAGGTCTTCTTCAAAAAAAGTAGACAAATCTTTTTCATTGATTTGATTAAAGACCATGTGGGGATAAATCCAGAGATTGATACTTTCATTTTCAAGAGCATCTTCAAAAATCAAGTTTTGATAAACCCCACCCAACTGACCATAGTTTGTTAAGAAGTTGTTTTCCAAGCCTTTTAATGGAACCGCCTGAATTAATTTTTTACCTGCTCTAATGGCGAGCCTGTAGGAGAATTTGTCTTTTTGCTTCATTGGAATGCCAATAAAAAAACTTCCATTGACTCTTCCCCCTAGTGGGTTTAAGAGGTGAGAGAGGGTGTTTAATTTGTCATTTTTATTTCCAGTGATTAAAGATTGGGTTCCAACAACAGAGAACGTAAAGACAATTCCCTTTTTTGAACCATATTTTATTTTAATTGCTTCAGTACTACTGTCCAAATGTCTTAAAGTATTAGCACTTAACATGAATTCTTTAAAAAGAGAAACTTTAAAAATACTTTCCTTTTTGGAGGGTGACCAATAATCAAGTTCAAGCAGTTGTGCTTGTGAGAAGAGAGTATAAAGGAAAAGCAGGATAAATAATAATCTTCTCATTTACTGGAGAATTTAATTAGAAATAAACAATTGATTGTTTGAACTTCTTACGCTATAAAACAACATGGGGTAGGGACTTTTTGTTTCTTCTTCAGGATTTAGAAGTTGACCCGTGGCAAGGCTGTATTGATAATCTTCACAACTACATTCTGCAAGTACACCAAAGATTTCCAGTTTAGAACAATCTTTAAGCGCATGATTTGGACAAGAGGCATCCCAAGCCAGATAATCATTACCATTAAGATTAAACACTAAAACACCATTGACACCCCCCTGATTCAGCCGCATGCTTCCGCCAGCAAAACGCAAGAGGTCATAGGAGGGTAGATTCAAATTAATCTGTAAATTGAATTTAACGTTTGTCAAATAAGGGTTTCTTTCCATTTTTTCTGAACTACAAGAATTCAGTAGAAAAAGAATCAATGATATTTTAAGAATGAATGTTTTACAAAAAGCCGTCAAATGTCTATATTTGGTAAAATACCCTTAAATACGAAGGGTATTTTCTTTTTAAAGAAACGCAAAAAAAGTGAGTAAAGTATCCTATTATACAGAAGAAGGTTTAAAAAAGCTTCGTGAGGAACTCAATTTCCTAAAGGACATTGAGCGACCAAAAGCATCCCAAGCAATTGCCGAGGCAAGAGATAAGGGAGACCTTAGCGAAAATGCAGAATATGACGCAGCCAAAGAAGCACAAGGCTTACTTGAGCTTCATATCTCTAAAATGGAAGAGACTTTGTCCAATGCAAGATTAATAGACGAATCTCAACTGGATACCTCTAAAGTTTTGGTTCATTCTAATGTGGAAGTTAAAAACAAAAGCAACGGAGCACTAATGAAATACAAGTTGGTTGCACAAAGCGAGGCAGATATAAAAACAGGTAAGATTTCGGTGGATTCCCCCATTGGCAAAGGACTTTTAGGAAAAAAGATTGGAGAAATCGCTGAGATTTCCGTCCCCAATGGCATCATAAAATTGGAAGTTATTTCAATAAGCAGAGATTAGTTATGTCAGGTATTTTTTCTAAGATAATTGCAGGCGAAATTCCTTCTCATAAAGTTTATGAAGACGAAAATCACTATGCTTTTCTTGATGTCAATCCAAATGCATTAGGACACACCTTGTGTGTTCCCAAAAAAGAGGTGGATAAAATATTTGATTTGTCAGAAGAAGACTACAACCAATTAATGAATTTTTCAAGAAAAGTTGCCTTAGCACTCAGAAAAGCAATTCCATGCAAGCGAATTGGCATGAGCGTTATTGGACTTGAAGTTCCCCATGTGCATGTTCATTTAATCCCACTTCAAAACATGGCAGAAGCTACTTTTCAAAAAAAGGTAAAGCCAACACCTGAGGAATTTGAAGAAATTGCAAAAAAAATTCAAAGTTGCTTTTAAGCAGTTTTCTTTAGGATTATTTCAAAAGTAGTTCCCTTTCCAACCCTAGAATTCTTTACACCTATTTTACCCTTGTGGTAGTCTGTAATGATTCTTTTGGCTAATGAAAGCCCCAAGCCCCAGCCTCTTTTTTTAGAAGTAAAACCTGGCGTAAAAATCTTTTTGTAAAATTCCTTTTTAATACCCGATCCTGTATCACTAATCTCTAGTGCGACTTCATCCTCCCTTTCCAATATTTTAAGGGTTATTTCCCCTTTACCCTTCATGGCATCGATTCCATTTTTAATTAAGTTTTCGAGTGTCCAACTGAACAATTGAGGGTTTAAGGGAATGTATATCTCCTCTCTTGGGAATTCGACTTTAAACGCAACTAAATCTGAAGTTCTTTTCTCGAGGTACTGAATGGTTTTACGGGCAGTATCAATCAGTGCAACAGATTCTAATTCTGGAAGCGAGCCTACTTTCGAAAACCGCTCGGTGATTGTCTGTAAACGCTCTACATCTTTTTCCATTTCCAACAAAGGACCAAGATCTCTTTCCTGCTCCTTCATCAATGTTATCCAGCCAATCATTGAAGAGAGCGGTGTTCCAATTTGGTGTGCAGTTTCCTTTGCCATCCCCGCCCATAATCTGTTTTGATCTGATATTTTGGAGGTTTTAAAAACAAAATAAAGCACTGCACCGAATAGAAATATAATTAACAACAATGCCAGAGGATAGTATTGTAACTTTTTTAATAAGATCGAATCCCCATAATATAGTTTTTGGTTGATGTCCAAAATACTGTCCTGGTATCTGATAAAAATTGGATTGTTTTCTTTCTTAATATTTTTTAAAAGCTTAAAAATTTTAAGAGAATCTTCAGTTTCAGGCTCCCAATCTAAATTTTTATGTCCAATGATTTCCCCAGAACCATCCACCAAAACCATAGGATTATTCCAAGTTTGTTGCAGTACTTTAAAAGTAAGGTTGCTTAAAACACTATTTTCGATGAATTCCTGTTGGGCCATTGCCCATAATTCCATCTTAGCACGTTCTTCTTTCTTGAGATTTTGAAACAAAACATTGGTGTTCCACATGATGAGTGCAACGATAGCGAAGGCTCCTAAAAGCCAACTGTTTTTAAATCTATGTTTAATTTTGTCGAACAAACTATAAAGACTCTGTTCACGAAGATACTCTAAATAAAAGAAAAGTGTTAACTAGCTATAATTGCCAAAAAACTTTTTATATTTTTGTTTTAACCGTATAAATAACTAAAAAATGGAATTAGTAGGAAAAGTAAAGTGGTTAGATGAAACCAAAGAATATGGAAGCAATGGTTTCCGAAAGAGAGAAGTAGTTGTTACAACGGAAGAACAATATCCTCAACATATTTTGGTTGAATTTGTTCAAGACAAGTGTGACTTATTAAATGCTTTTCAAGTTGGGCAAAATGTTAAGATAGGTATTAACTTAAGAGGTCGCGAATGGGTCAATCCTCAGGGAGAGACAAAGTATTTCAATGCCATCCAAGGGTGGAAGATTGAAGCAGGAACAGCAGCCGCTAATTCCGAAATGCCGCCAATTCCACCACCACCAGCATTTGAGCCTGCAAAGGATGCTGAAAATGAGGTTGAAGACGATCTTCCTTTCTAATTACAGAAGTTCTTTGTGACGAAAGCAAGTTACCAGATGGTCGTTGACCATTCCTGTAGCTTGCATGTGTGCATAGATTACTGTAGGGCCTATAAACTTAAACCCCTTCTTTTTTAAATCCTTACTGATCTGTTCTGCAAGTTTTGTTTTAGAAGGTATGTCGTTTGGGTGTTTAAAATTGTTTTGTATGGGCTGGTGATTTACATACTTCCATATGAAATTAGAAAAAGACTTCTCTGTTTTACGAAGTTCAAGAAAGCATTTTGCATTATTGATGGTCGCTAGTATTTTCAGTCTATTGCGAACAATTCCCTCATCGCTGAGAAGCTGATCAACCTTAGTTTGGTCATAAGCACTGATTTTATTAAAATCGAAATGATCAAATGCTTGTCTGAAATTCTCCCGTTTTTTTAGAATGGTAATCCAGCTGAGTCCTGACTGAAAAGTTTCTAGGATAAGAAATTCAAATAGTTTCTGCTCGTCATACAATGGCACTCCCCATTCTTCATCATGATAAGATTGATAAAGCGGATTACCTTCACACCAAGCGCAACTTTTTTCCCCGGGGTTCATCCCAATAAAGTTAAGTTACTTTTGTCCAAAAAAAAAGCATTCCCAGTGGAATGCTTTTTTTATCTGATTAAAATAAATTAACCCAATGCAACACGCTCAAAACCGGTAACAACCAAATCAGCATCTGCTGACTTAACGTATTGTGCAACGGATAGGGTATTATCTTTTATAAAAACTTGATTTACAAGAGTGTTGTCCTTAAAGAAACGTTTGATTTTTCCTTTAGCAATATTGTCTAACATGGCTTCAGGTTTTCCTTCTTGACGCAACTGATCTTTTGCAATTTCAATTTCTTTTTCAATTAAACTAGAATCAACCGCATCTTCATTAAGAGCGATTGGATTCATTGCAGCAGCTTGCATTGCAACGTTTTTAGAAATCTCAGCAGCATTTTCTACAATTCCCGAAAGTCCCACCAAAGTTGCAATTTTGTTACCTGCATGAATGTATGAGCCTACAAAAGGAGCCGTCAATTTTCTAAATCCTCCGATTTCGATTTTTTCACCAATCACACCCGTTTGTTGGGTTAGTTTTTCTTCAACGGTCATCCCGTCAAAGCTACTAGAAAGAAAAGCCTCTTTGGTGTCAAAATCAATTGCATGATTTGCCAATGAATGCGCCAACTTTAAATAAGAATCATTTTTTGCGACAAAATCGGTCTCACAGTTGATAGAAATTGCGATGCCAGCAGTTTTATCGGCATTGACAACTGCAAGTGCAGCGCCTTCCGTAGAATCTCGATCTGCTCTATTTGCTGCTACCTTTTGTCCTCTTTTCCTTAGAACTTCTACTGCCTTTTCAAAATCGCCTTCGGCCTCAACCAATGCTTTTTTACAATCCATCATTCCAGCTCCTGTGGATTGACGCAGTTTATTAACTTCTGATGCTGTAATTTTCACGAGAAATATATTTATGTTATTTATTATGCCTCTTTAGAACCTTCAACTGCATCAGTTGATGTTTCTTCTTTTGTTTCGGTTTTGACTTCAGGAGCCTTCTCAACTGGAGTTTCAGCCTTAGCTTCAACTGGTGCAGCAGCAGGAGCGACTTGTTCTTCGCTACCTTGTTGAACTTCCTTGTCTTTCTTACGTTCTTGAAGTCCTTCAGCCAATGCATCAGTAACAAGAGTCATGATTTTATCAATAGACTTAGTTGCATCATCATTAGATGGAATTACATATTCAACTTGTCTTGGGTCTGAATTGGTATCCACCATTGCGAAAATCGGAATTTTAAGCTTTTGCGCTTCTCTAATTGCAATGTGCTCTCTTTTGATATCAACGACAAACAACGCGCCTGGAAGACGGGTCATTTCGGTAATCGAACCTAAGTTCTTTTCCAATTTAGCACGAAGACGACTTACTTGAAGTTTCTCTTTTTTGGAAAGGGTTTCAAAAGTACCGTCTTTTTTCATGCGATCAATTGCAGCCATTTTTTTAACTGCTTTACGAATGGTAACAAAGTTTGTCAACATCCCACCAGGCCAACGCTCAGTGATGTAAGGCATGTTTACTTTAGCAGCAGATTTAGACACGATGTCTTTCGCTTGTTTTTTTGTAGCAACAAAAAGGATTTTTCTTCCAGATGCAGCAATTTTCTTGAGGGCTTCAGAAGCTTCCTCAATCTTTGCTACAGTTTTGTAAAGACTAATAATGTGAATTCCATTACGCTCCATATAGATATAAGGAGCCATGTTTGGATTCCATTTGCGGGTTAGATGCCCAAAATGAACGCCTGCGTTAAGCAGGTCTTTTACAGTAGTTTGTGCCATAGTTGTTAGTTTACGTTCCCTTGTGTGTAGCAATAAACTCGAAAGTTTATTTAGATGCTAAACTAGTATCCGCCTTAGCGGTTTAAGCAACAGATTATTTAATAAATTAATGAACTGATTATCTTTCTTAAAACGAAAGTAGTTTTTATCGTTTCGAGAATTGATATTTTTTTCTAGCCTTTTTCTGACCGAATTTCTTTCTTTCCACCATACGGGGATCACGAGTGAGCAATCCTTCTGGTTTAAGAATCAATCGGTGCTCTGCATCGATTTTACACAACGCTCTAGAAATTGCTAGACGAATCGCTTCAGCTTGACCATTTGTTCCACCACCTTTTACAGTGATTTTTAGATCATAACTTCCTTCGTTTTCGGTCAATAATAGAGGCTGGTTTACTTTATATTGTAATGTAGCTGTTGGAAAAAACTGTGAATAATCTTTTTTATTTACTGTAATATTTCCTTTTCCCTCAGAGAGGAATAGACGAGCTACAGATGTTTTTCTTCTACCAATGGTGTGAATAACTTCCATTATATGAGTTCGTTAATGTTAATTGTTTTAGGTTTTTGTGCTTCGTGATTGTGTTCACTTCCGATAATTACTCTAAGGTTTCTGTATATTTCAGCACCTAATTTATTTTTTGGAAGCATTCCTTTAATCGCATGTTCAACCAACCTTCTTGCATCTTTCGCTTGAAGCTGTTCTGCATTAAGGAAACGTTGCCCACCAGGATATCCTGTGTGACGAACGTATTGTTTTTGCTTCCACTTATCACCAGATAGTAATACTTTTTCAGCATTGATAACAATAACATTGTCTCCACAATCTACGTGAGGAGTGAAATTTGTCTTGTGTTTTCCTCTTAAATAAATTGCTGCTATCGAAGCAGTTCTACCTAGCGGAAGGTTGCCTGCATCGATCACTACCCATTGTTTATCAACGGTTTGAGCATTTGCAGAGATTGTCTTATAACTTAATGTATTCACAACTTTATGTTTTAATCATCCTTTTCAGGGGTGCAAATGTACAATTATTCCCTTTTTACCAAAAGTCTTTTTTGGTTTTATTTCGTAAAACAATTATTTTTAAGCTTAATGATTTATATTTTGACTTATATATTACTCAAAACTTCACTTTTTTTAACACCTGATTGATTAAGAATACCCATCAATGAGCCTCTAACCAATCGTTTCCAAACCCGATGTCAACGACGAGGGGTACCGAAAGTTTAAATGCGTTTTCCATTTCAGATTTTATCATTTTTTCAAAACCTTCTTTTTCTGTTTTTAAAACATCAAAGACAAGTTCATCATGAACCTGTAGCAACATTCTTGATTTCCAATTTTCAGCTTTGATTTTCTTTTGAATCGAAATCATTGCAATTTTGATAATATCTGCTGCGCTTCCTTGAATGGGAGCGTTTACAGCATTTCTTTCAGCGGCTCCTCGAACTACTGCATTTTGAGAGTTGATGTCTCTCAAATAGCGCCTTCTTCCCAATACGGTTTCAACATAGCCATTATCACGAGCAAAATTAATTTGACTGGCAATATATTCCCTAAGTTTAGGATAGCTTTCATAATAAGTTTCGATCAATTCTTTTGATTCACCCCGACTGAGATCGGTTTGCTGACTGAGACCAAAGGCCGATACGCCATAAACAATTCCAAAGTTGACTGTTTTTGCATTGCTTCTTTGTTCGCGTGTAACTTCTTCCAGCGGAACATTGAAGACACGAGAGGCAGTTGCTGCATGAATGTCTTCATTGTTTTTAAATGCATTAACCATTGAAGGGTCTTCGCTTAAAGCGGCAATAATCCTTAACTCTATTTGCGAATAATCTGATGCCATCAATACATGATCACTGTCTCTGGGAATAAAAGCTTTTCGCACTTCCTGCCCCCTGAGTGTTCTGATGGGAATGTTTTGTAAATTAGGCTTGTTGCTGCTGAGCCTTCCGGTAGCAGCCACTGCTTGGTTATATATGGTGTGAATTCTTCCCGTTTGAGGATTAACTTCTTGTGGCAGGGCGGTTACATAAGTGCTTTGTAGCTTTTGTAAAGAACGCCATTCCGTAATCTCAGAAATTATCAGGTGGTCTTTGGCCAGGTAAGATAAAACATCCTCTGCAGTTGAATATTGACCTGTTTTCGTTTTCTTGGGTTTGTCAACCAGTTTGAGTTTTTCAAACAATACCACCCCCAACTGTTTTGGAGAAGCGAGGTTAAATTCTTCCCCAGCTTTTTCGAAAATACTTTTTTCTAGCCTTGCAATGTCTTCCGCCAATACTTTAGAAAGTTTATCCAAAAATGCTACATTTAAATTAATTCCTTCTGCTTCCATTGCAGTCAGAACCTCCACCAAAGGCAGTTCAACATCTTTAAATAGTGAATGGGTATTGGCAGCTTCTAGTTCCTTTTCAAAATGGTGTTTAAGTTGCAGTGTGATGTCTGCATCTTCAACCGCATATTCGGTTTGTTTAATTAAATCAACGTCACGCATGTTGCCCTGATCTTTCCCCTTTTTACCGATCAGATCTGTTATGGGTTGAGGGCTATAGTTAAGATAAGTTTCTGATAAAATATCCATGTTATGTCGCATGTCAGGATTGATCAAATAATGCGCGATCATGGTGTCGTATAAAGGACCCGAAACTTCAAGTTTGTATTTACGTAATACTTTTAAGTCGTATTTAAGATTATGCCCAACTTTTTCAATTTGGTCATTTTCAAAAAAGGGTCTAAACTGTTCAATGATTTTTTGAGCCTCTTTAAAATCTTCAGGAAAGGCTACGTAATATCCCTTATGAATTTCCCAGCTAAAAGCAATCCCAACCAATTCGGCTTGAAGGGCATCGAGACCTGTGGTTTCAGTGTCGAAACAAACTGATTTTTGGGACAATAGTTTTTGTAATAATATGGACCTCCCAACATTAGAGTCAATCAATTGATATTCATGCGCGATTGCATTTTGATCTTTTTTTGTTGCTTCCTCAGATTCAATGTTTCCTTGACCAGGAGGAGGATTAAACAAATCAAACTGAGGAGAAGCGGAAGCTTTAGGGGTCTTCTTTTCAACAAGCACCTCCTGAGTAACTTCAGCCGTACCCGAATTGAAAATCTTATTGATGCTCTCTTGCATTCGGCGAAACTCCAATTCTTCAAAAACAACACCCACTGCATTTAGGTCAGGAGTGGATAGTTCATAATCATTAGCATTAAATTGAACAGGAACATCAGTGATTATGGTTGCTAATTTTTTTGAGAGAATACCAAGTTCTTTATTGGCTTCGATTTTCTCTTTTAATTTTCCTTTAACTTTGTCTACATTCTCTAAAAGGACTTCCATGCTTCCAAATTCTTTTAGAAATTTCTTTGCAGTCTTGTCTCCCACACCAGGCAAGCCAGGAATGTTGTCTACACTGTCGCCCATCATTCCCAAATAGTCAATGACCTGCTCGGGGCGCTCTACTTCGAACTTGGCTTGAACTTCGGGAACTCCCCATATTTCGATGCCATTTCCCATTCTCGCAGGTCGGTACATAAAAATATTTTCCGAAACCAATTGTGCAAAATCTTTATCTGGAGTTACCATAAAGGTTTTAAATCCGTCTTTTTCAGCTTGTTTGGCAAGGGTTCCAATAACATCATCTGCTTCAAATCCCTCTTTCACTACCACAGGAATGTGCATGGCATTTAATATTTTTTGAATGTAAGGAACAGCAATTGAAATTGCCTCTGGCGTTTCGTCACGATTGGCTTTATAGTCATCAAACATCTCTTTTCTAATGTGAGAACCACCCTTGTCAAAACAAACCGCAAGATGATCTGGACGCTCTCTTTTAATGACATCCAACAAAGAGTTCATAAAGCCCATAATGGCTGAAGTGTCCATCCCTTTGGAGTTGATCCTAGGGTTTTTAATAAAAGCATAATACCCTCTGAAAATCAGAGCGAAAGCATCGAGAAGAAATAGTCTTTTTTTAGAGCTCATGGATATATTTGGTTAAAAATAAACAAAGCCAGTGGATATAAAAATGCTGGAGGAAAGATTTATAGTAAAGTCTTAATCTTTTTTGCAATTCCTTCGCCATCAAGTCCTAAATCCTTGAGGAGTTCAGGGGTTGTTCCATGAGAGATAAAGTCATCTGGAATTCCCATAAGCACAGTCTTTACTTTATATTTATTGACTGAAGCAAATTCGAGAACGGCACTTCCGGCTCCGCCGCTAACGGCTCCATCTTCAATAATAAGGATTGATTTGTATTTTTTAAAAACTTCGTGAAGCATTTTTTCGTCAAGTGGTTTTACGTAGGCTAAATCATAGTGAGCGATTTGACTTTTTTCGCTAACTAGATCAATGGCTTCTTCAACTTGTAAGGCGATTGTTCCCAAACTAATTATTCCAATTTCACTTCCCTCTTTTAAACATTTTCCTTTTCCAAATTCAACTTTTTCGAAAGGGAGTTCCCAGTTTAAGAGCTTTCCATATCCTCTAGGGTATCGGATTGCTAAGGGCTGGTTCAGATCTAATTGCGCAGTGTACAATAAATTTCGTAAATCGATTTCATCTTTGGGTGCAGCAACAATAATGTTTGGAATACACCTCAAGTAAGCAATATCAAAAACACCGTGGTGAGAAGGCCCATCATTTCCTACCAAGCCTGCGCGATCTACACAAAAAACAACGGCCAAATTTTGCAAAGCAACATCATGTATGACTTGATCATAAGCACGTTGTAAAAAAGTAGAATAAATGGCACAAAAAGGGATATATCCCTGAGTTGCCATTCCAGCAGCAAGCGTCACCGCATGTTGCTCGGCAATTCCCACATCAAAGCACCTTTCGGGAAACGCTTTCATCATAAGGTTCAACGAGCTTCCAGAGGGCATGGCTGGAGTGATGGCGACGATCTTATCATTTTTTGCAGCCAATGCTACCAGAGTTTTCCCAAAAACGTCTTGGTATTTGCTTTCTCCCGATGCAATTTTTTTATTTATTTTACCAGTTAAAGGATCAAATTTTCCAGGCGCATGGTACTTTACTTGATCTTGTTCTGCAAGTGGAAGTCCTTTTCCTTTTGTTGTGATCACATGAAGCAATCGAGGTCCTTTGATGTTTTTTTGTTCTTCTAAAGCAATTTTTAAAGCAGCCAAATCATGTCCATCTACAGGACCACTAAAAGGAATGTTTAAAGCCTCGAAAAAATTTTGAACTGATTCCGATTCTTGTTTTACTTTTTCGAAATATTTTTTTAAAGCACCCACACTTGGATCAATTCCAATGGCATTATCATTTAGAATTACCAAAACATTTGCATTTGTTGTGCCCAAATGATTTAGGGCCTCCAATGCCATGCCTCCAGCAACCGAAGCATCTCCTATAATGGCGATGTGATGGGTTTCGTTTTCGCCTTTCAATTGGTTGGCCAAAGCCATTCCTAATGCAGCGGAAATAGAGGTTGAAGCGTGTCCTGTGCCAAAGGCATCATATTCGCTTTCATTTCTTTTTGGGAAACCGCTAATTCCATTTTTCTGCCGAAGTGTCTTAAAAGAATCTCTTCTCCCTGTTAATATTTTATGCCCATAGGCTTGGTGCCCAACATCCCAAATCAAAAGGTCTTTGGGGGTGTTAAAAACATAATGAAGTAATAAGGTCAGTTCAACTACTCCTAAGCTAGCGCCGAGATGTCCTTCGTTTTCAGAAACGACCTTGATAATGTATTCCCGCAACTCCTCTGCCAACCCTTGGAGTTGGTCCAGTGATAGTTTTCGCAAGTCTTTAGGACTTTGTATTTTGGACAAAAGCATATCACAAAGATAGGGTTTCGTTTGTTCCAACTTACGGTGTTTTGTAAATTCACTCCATGGAAATACGATTAGACGACAACTACTTTATGAAACAAGCACTCATAGAAGCTCAAAAGGCTTATGAATCTGGCGAAGTTCCAGTAGGAGCAGTGGTAGTAGTTGATCAAAAAATAATTGCAAGAGCTCACAACCTGACCGAGCGATTGACAGATGTTACGGCACATGCTGAAATGCAAGCCATTACTTCAGCGGCAAATTTCTTGAATGGGAAATATTTGAAAGGATGTACTATTTATGTAACCCTTGAGCCATGTGTGATGTGCTTGGGTGCGCTCTATTGGTCACAATTGAGCCGTATTGTTTTTGGCGCATCCGATCCCAAACGGGGATTTATTCAGGCGAATTTAAGTCCACACCCAAAAACGGCAGTTGAGAAAGGAGTTCTGGAAAAAGAAGCTTCAGACTTGTTAAATACTTTTTTTAGAAGTAAGCGGAAATAAAAAAAGCCTTCCAATTGGAAGGCTTTGTGTTTGTAGTCTTAATGTATGATTATAATAGAGCGATTTGAGAAGCTTGCTTCCCTTTATTACCCTCTTCTTCAACATATTCAACTTTATCACCCTCTTGGAGTGTTAGCCCATTAAGGGCAGAAACGTGAACAAATACATCCTCAGATGTTTCGTCGTTTGTAATGAAACCATAACCTTTGGATCCATTAAAGAATTTAACTGTACCAGTCATATTAAAATATTAATTTTCCGCAAGTTACGCATTTACCATAAAGTAATATAAGATTTATTTACTTTTTTGTTGTTTACTTCGTATTTTATCAAAATTTTTCTGTGTAAGTGTATAATCTTCAAGCTTTTTTCCTTGCCAACGGTGCTTTAAAAAAACAGGCATAAATAAAAAAGCTCCCGCCAATACTGTGATTCCAACTATTTTATTTCCAAGTTCGTGATCTCCAGAATTTTTAAAATAATAACCCACAAAAAGACTGATTAAGAGCATTATAAACAAGATTCGAAGAAAATATTTCATTTTTGATTGAATTATATTGTAAGAAAAACTTTACACAAATGGACTTACTTTTTTGGTAAAAATTTTAAATAAAGTTCGTTCAATTGACTTTCATTTATAGGTGACGGTGCATCAATCATGATGTCTCGTCCACTATTGTTTTTAGGAAAAGCGATAAAATCTCGGATGGTTTCGCTTCCACCTAAAATAGCGACTAATCGATCTAATCCCAAGGCAATTCCTCCATGAGGTGGAGCGCCATATTGGAATGCTTTCATCAAAAAACCAAACTGACTCTCGGCCTCTTCAGCACTGAATCCGAGTAGGGAGAACATTTTTTGCTGTAATTCGGCATCATGAATTCGAATGGATCCTCCGCCAATTTCGTTTCCGTTGAGCACCAAATCATAGGCGTTTGCATTTACTTTTCCGGGTTCAGTTTCCAACAAATCCAGATGCTCAGGTTTTGGAGCAGTAAACGGATGGTGCATTGCATGATAACGATTTGTTTCTTCGTCCCATTCTAACAAAGGAAAATCGGTGACCCACAATGGAGCAAATTCTTCCGGATTTCTCAGTCCTTTTCTTTCAGCAATTTCAAGACGTAGTGCACTCAATTGACTTCGTGTTGAATGAGCATCGCCTGCTAAAACCAAAATCAAATCTCCAGGTTTGGATTGTGTTGTGACTGCCCAATCGGAAAGGTCTTCGCTTGTGAAAAACTTGTCAACAGAAGATTTAAAACTTCCATCCTCATTGTGCTTGACCCAGACCATTCCCAGCGCCCCAATTTGTGGCCTTCTCACCCAATCGATAAGGGCATCGATTTCTTTTCGTGTATGAGCTGCCCCGCCCGGAACTGCAATTCCGACAACCAGCTCTTGACTGTCAAAAACATTAAATCCTTTGTTTTTTGCCAACGCATTGAGTTCTCCAAACTCCATGCCGAACCTAATGTCGGGTTTGTCATTTCCAAAACGTTTCATGGCTTCGGCATAGGTGATTCTTGGGAAAGCTGCTACCTCGACACCTTTTATTTTTTTTAATAGATGTTTGGTCAAAGCTTCAAACTGATTCAAAATGTCTTCTTGTTCTACAAAGGACATTTCACAATCGATTTGTGTAAATTCTGGCTGACGATCTGCCCTTAAATCTTCATCTCTAAAGCATTTTACAATTTGAAAGTATTTGTCAAAACCTCCCACCATCAACAATTGCTTAAAAGTCTGAGGAGATTGGGGCAGTGCATAAAATTCTCCAGAATTCATTCTAGAAGGAACGACAAAATCTCGTGCACCTTCGGGTGTTGATTTTATTAAATAAGGAGTTTCCACATCAATAAAATCTGCCTCTGAAAGAAAATTTCGTATTTCAAGACTTACCTTGTGACGGAAAACTAAATTTTCACGTACTGGGTTTCTTCTTAAATCTAAATATCGGTATTGCATTCGCAATTCTTCTCCACCATCAGTTTTGTTTTCAATGGTAAAAGGAGGGGTTTTGGAGGCATTCAAAAGCTGAAGTTCCTCAACCAAAATTTCTATATTCCCAGTAGTAATATTTGGGTTTTTTGATTCGCGTTCAATGACTTTTCCCGAAACTCTAATGACGTCTTCTCGACCCAATTCGAGTGATTTTTTAAAAACATCAGCAGGGGTTCTTTCTTCATCAAATATCAATTGAGTAATTCCATATCGGTCTCGAATATCGACCCATACAAGAAACCCTTTGTTCCGGACTTTCTGAACCCAACCGGCCAGAGTTATCGATTGATGTTGATGAGTTTCGCGAAGCTCGCCACAATGATGTGTTCTTAACATTTTAATTGAATTAGGTGCAAAGGTAATAAGAACCTACTTTTCTTTTAAGCCTTAATTACATTTTAAAGTTTCCCTTTTATTTTTAGTTTGATTTGATAGGTGATTAAAAACGTTGCAGGGACAATAAATAGGGTTAAAAAAGTTGCAAAACTTAACCCGAAGATTACTGTTTTTGCCAATGGCCCCCAGAAGGAGACATTGTCACCTCCAATATATATTTGTGGATCCCAGTCAGAAAATAGTGCAAAAAAATCAATATTCAAACCAATCGCCAATGGAATCAACCCTAAAATTGTTGTGATTGCAGTCAAAATCACTGGACGTAACCTTGCTGTTCCTCCCTCAATAATTGCTTCAATTGCTTTACTATTGGGCAGCATTTGTTCTTTTGGAATCTCTTCCTCAGATTTTTTTCTATCCAATAATAATTGTGTGTAATCCAATAATACAACACCATTATTCACCACTATTCCGGAAAGGGATATGATTCCCATCATGGTCATTAAGATAACAAAAGGCAATTGGAAAATAATATTCCCAAGAAAAACACCAGTGAAACTTAAAAAAATAGAAATTAAAATAATGATGGGCTTAGAAATTGAATTGAACTGAAAAACCAAAAGCAACATAATCAACGCCAAAGCTGCAAGGAGTGCATTTGACAAAAAGTTCATGTTTTTTTCTTGCTCCTCTATTTCTCCAGTGAACTTAATGCTTACTCCTTCTTCAATGGTGTAATTCAACAAGGCGTTTTTGACATTTTCGACTACTTCGTTGGCATTGAATCCTGCGAGAACTGCAGAATATAAAGTAACCAATCGAACAGATTTTCGATGCTTGATGGCACTAAAAGAAGATGACTTTCTTTCAGTGATCAAAGCAGCAATTGGAATTTCTTTTGTTTTTCCTGTGGCTTGATCTCTAAAGATTATGTTTTGATTATACAAAGCATTATTGTCATAACGGTATTTTTCTTCAAAACGGACATTGATGTCATAGTCCTCGCCATCTTTTTTGTAAACGCCTGCTTTTCCTCCAAACAAAGAAGTTCTTAGTTGTCGTCCAACCATGGATGCCGAAACACCGAGCTCTCCAGCCTTTTTTCGATCGACATGAAGTTCCGTTCCAGGTTTGTTTTTATTAACATCAATTTTTAAAGCCTCAACTCCTGAAATGTTTTCACGATCCAAAAAGTCTTTCATTTTTTTTGCGTTCAAAATGAGCTTTTCATAATCTCGTCCGCTTACTTCTATATTTACGGGGTATCCTACTGGAGGTCCTTTAGAATCTTTTTCGACAGAGATTAAAATTCCAGGATATTTTCCTTTAAGGTTTCGTTGAATTTCACTTCGTAAAGATTCACTAGATGCGCCACGACGGTATTTAAATTCTCGAATGGTCAGGGTTATTTTTGCTTTATGAGGCATTTCGTTGGTAACCCCATTGTCTGTTTCAGGGTTTCCTGCACCTGCTCCAACTTGAGCAACAGCATCTTCTACTAAGAAGTTAAAACCATTGGATTGGTATTTTTCATTATCTAGAATTTCAAAAATATCAGCTTCAATACGTTTGGTGATTTTATTTGTTTTTCCAATGGCAGTTCCTTCCGGATATTCAATGTAAGTTATGATTTGATTGGGTTGGTTTTCAGGGAAGAATTCTACTTTGGGAGGAAAAATCCCCATCAGGACAAAAGAGAAAATCAATAACATAAAAGTTCCTAACAACAAAGCATAAGGGCGATAGCCTCTGAGCAAAGAAGTAAGCAAGGATCGGTAGCTATTTTCGAGCCAGATTAAAAATGTATTTTGAAAACGTAATGCAAGGTTTTTGATGAAAAATTTATACGCCCAAAAAAGCCCAGTAATGAGGATCATTAAGGTTCCAATCCCTCTGATTACTCCTTCGTTAAAAACTAACAGCAGCCCCAACCCACCGAGTATAAATGTTAACCTGAACAAGCCTTTGTTACTCATTTCTCGGTCACTGATTTCCATGAATTGAGACACTAGCATGGAGTTAAAAAGCAATGCGACGACTAGCGAAGATCCCAACACAACGGATAGGGTTATTGGGAAGTAAATCATAAACTCACCCATCAATCCTGGCCATGCTCCTAGGGGGACAAATGCAGCAATTGTCGTTGCGGTTGAGACAATTATGGGAAACGCAATTTCTCCAATTCCAGCCTTTGCAGCTTGAATTCTGCTCATTCCTTCTTTCTCCATCAAACGATAAACGTTTTCGACGACCACAATTCCGTTGTCCACCAGCATTCCAAGACCCATTACCAATCCAAAAAGGACCATGGTGTTCATTGTATACCCCAATAATGACATAATCATAAATGACATGAA
This sequence comes from uncultured Flavobacteriaceae bacterium, assembly GCA_913058385.1. Lineage (GTDB taxonomy): Bacteria > Bacteroidota > Bacteroidia > Flavobacteriales > Flavobacteriaceae > UBA8316. The sequence goes on along the minus strand of CAJXQS010000008.1, from coordinate 54,947 downwards.
CATCGACATCGGGATTGCAAATCCAACAAATAGTGCATTACGGAAACCAAGGAAAAACATCAAAACAACCACAACTAAGATGACACCAAAAATAATGTTATTTACCAAGTCACTTACTTGATTTAGAGTGATCATGGATTGGTCGTTTGATAGCTTTATGGTCAAGTCTTTAGGAAAGTGATTTTGACCTAATTCGCTAACCAGTTTTCTGATTTTTTGTGAAGCTTGAATTAAGTTTTTACCCCCTCTTTTTTTCACGTCCAATAACACTACCTTTTTCCCAAATGACCTAGCAAAGGAGGTAATGTCTTTTTCTTTAAAACTAATTTCGGCAATGTCACCAAGATAGGTTATCCCTTTTTCGGTTTTGATTACAAAGTTTTTTAATTCCTGTGGGTCTTTAATTTCCCCAATGACTCGGAGGCTGCTTCTTTGCCCATCTGCAATTATATTTCCCGCTGATATGGTCGCATTTTCTCCTCCAATGGAATTCATGATGTCATTGAAACTTATTTTTGAGGCAGTCATTTTATAGATGTCAACTGCGATTTCAACTTCAAAATCTTGAATCCCTCTAATGTCAACAGACTTAATCTCCGGAAGCTGTTCTATTCTGTTTTCTAGATATTCAGCATGCATTTTTAGTTCTTCAATTGGATAATCACCAATCAAACTCACACTTAAAATGGGCATTAACTCAGAAAAATCCATTTCAAAAATAGAAGGCTCTACTTTTGCATTGTTAAAAGTGGGCCAATCTGCACTGGAGATGACTCCATCAACCAAGTCTTTGGCTTTTTGTTTGGCCAAATCAATCGTAATGTCCTCATCAAATTCAATTGTAATTGCCCCAAAATCCTCTTCAGATGTAGAGGTCATGTCAACAAGATTAGGAACGCCTCTTAAAGCTTCTTCTAGCGGATCAATAATCAGTCTCTCGATATCTTCTGCGGTGTTTCCCGGGAAAACAGCAGTAACAAAAATTCGTGTATCATTGATTTCAGGAAAGCTTTCTCTTGGCATGACATTGTAGGAACGTATGCCGAGAAAGAAAAAGATCGCCATGATTACATAAATGACCGTCTTGTGATCAATTGCCCAACTGGATAAAGAAAATTCTTTGTAAGTATGTTTTTTCATTTTATGAATTCAGGGATTATTCTATTGTTTTTACCCGTTGATTGTTTTCTACGATCGAGGCACCTTCGTCAACAATAAGGTCTCCAGCGTTTAATCCCTCAAGAATTTCAACCCTATCTTGAGTTTTCTTTCCTAGTTTTAAAAACACCTGCTCAGTTAGAAAAACACCTTCTTTTTGATCGGATTTGAGTCTGTAAACATAGCTTTCGTTTTTAGCATTTTCTTTAATGATTCTTGAAGGAATTAATATCGCTTCTTGATTTGAATAATCTAAAATTTTCAATTTACTTGTCAAGTTGGGTTTTGTCAGGTTATCCGTGTTAACTAAAGGAGCTTCTACTCTAAAACTTCTGTTATTCGGATTGATAAAGCTCCCCGTTTGTCTTATTCTACTTTTATATTCTCGACCGAGCATTGGGATTTCAATAATTGCTTCTGTCCCAATTTTTATGGACTTAAGATAACGTTCTGGAACGTTTGCTTCGGTGTACATTTCATCAAGATTCACGATTCGCATTACAGCTGTTTTTCCTGGAATTAGGTTGGTTCCAGTATTTGCAGTGATCTCATCAATTATTCCTGAAAAAGGGGCGTGAATTTCTGTTTTTTCAATTTGCGTTTTTAACTGGGCAATGCTTTTTAAATTTGACGCATACATTGTCTTCGCTTCAAGCATATTTATTTCGGCTCCTATTTTTTGATCCCAAAGTCTTTGGATTCTCTCTAATTTAGTTTTGGAAAGCGCTGTTTGAATTTCAAGTTGTTCCAATTGACTCCTCAAACCGGCATCGTCAATATGCGCCAAAAGCATTCCTTTTTTAACTTTTTGACCTTCCCTAACATATATTTTCTTGAGAATTCCATTAAATTCTGGAAAAAGCAAAACATTTTTTCTGGTTTTAATACTTGCTTGAAACTCAATGAAATGATTAAACTTTTCTGAGCTTAGATTGATTGTGGTGATCAACGGTAAGTTTTCATTAGGATCAAGGCTCGCAATGGCAGCATTGATTGTATTTAACTCAATTTTAAGCGAATTAAATGTTTTTGTTTTTGCATCTTTCTCAGCCCTCAAACCCTCAAGGTTCCCAGAATCGATCAGCTCAGAAACACTTGGTTTTTTTTCACTTTTACAAGCAACAATAAGTGAAAATAAAGAAACTATAATTAATAATTTTTTCATGGTTTTAAGGATTAGGTGTATTTAAAAGAGTTTCTAACTCTATTTTTTTAGTGATTACGTTATTAATGGAATTCAAAAAGCTGCTTTGAATTGTATAAAGTTGCAACTGGGCCTGCCGTAACTCAAAAGAACTGACCATTCCTTCAAAATATTTAGTTTGGTTTTTCTTTTCAATACGCTCGGCCAATCTCAAGTTTTCCTTTTCCGTAAAATAATTTTCAATGGCCAATTGATAATCGTTTAGGGCTGCATTTACCTCAATTTGAACTCTGTTTTGAACTTCATTAAGATTTGTTTTGGCCTGTTCTAGGGTTATTTTTGCTTTTTGAGTGTTTGCAGATCTTCCCAGCGAACTGAAAATAGGAATATTGAGTTTCACCCCCACCAAGGACGAGCCAAACCATTTTTGAGAATTCTCTGTAAAAGTGAACTCATTGCTATTACCCGTATAAGTCCCATTAATAAAAGCCATAAGCTTTGGCAAACTCTTTGATTTCTCTAGTTTAAAAAGAAGTGCGTCTGATTTCATTTTATTTTCAGCAATCTGAATATCAATATTGTTAATAATATCAACAGCGTCAGATTTATCAATCAACAGACTGGCCTCACTAAAAATATCTTCTACGCCACTCGAAAGCACTAGTTTTTGATCTAAAGGATAACCAATAACGAACTTGAGTATTTCCTCAGTGATTTTAATAAAGTTTTTAGCATATTTTAATTGAGAATTGATGCTGGATAAGGTCAAACGAATTTGCTCCACGCTTTCCTCTTCTTCAAAACCATTTTTAAAAAGTTGATGAACCTCGGTCAAATTGTCCTCCAGTTTTGCGATATTTTTTTCTAAAAAATTCACATTGTATTCTGCTAGCAATACAGACGTATAGGTCGTTACCGTAAGCTTTTTTACCTCCAAAGCAGTTTTCTTAAACAAGTTTTCGGAAATGTTTAAATAAACCTTAATTGCTTCCAACCCGACCAAGTAGGATCCATCAAAAATAAGTTGTTCTAACTTTACCGTCCCGATTAAATTTTGCTTCGTTCCAAAAGTTAGTTCAGAAAACTCCCCTGGGATTCCACCAAAAAATTCAGCTGGAACTAATGAAACAGGTCTTTCCAAGAAGTTTTGATAATTGGCTTCAGCGCTAATTTGCGGTAGACCAATGGCAATGGTTTTCCATTTCTCTTTGTAGGCCTTTTGGATTTCTAAATCAGCATTGATAATTGCGCTATTGTTTTTTAATCCAAAAGTAATGGCCTCATCAAGGGTCAAAGATTCGGGAAGATCTTGGCCCCAAGCGAAGCTCGTCAGGAGTGTCAATATCAAAAATAAATTAATTTTCATGATTTTTATTTGAGTTATAACTTTTTAAAAACGACAAACCTTTGGAAGTTACGATTGCCCTCAGATGATAGTCGATGTATTGATCTATTAATTGATCAATTTTATAGTCTTTAGGAGAAAACAACTTTATGTTTCGAATGCCAGCAAATCCGTTAAAGTAAATACGAGTTATAAATTGAGGATCTATAGAAGCTCTAAAAAGTCCTTTCTCTATTCCTTTATTTATGCTTTTTTCAAAACTTGCTCCTAAGGTGTCTAATTCCATTTCCCTTAATTCATCATGAATTTTTGGATAATATTTTTGAAGTTGATATTGTACAGAACTGTCTTTTTTTGCTAATATCTGAACTGCAATTTTTTTAATCTCATAAATCGCAATGATGGAGTTTTCAGATTCATCTTGAATTTTAAGTATTTGAGATTTGACTTGATCAAAGATTTGAAAAACAGCAGCCCTGACGAGCGAAGGCTTGTCTTCAAAATGAGAATAAATTGTTTTTTTAGAAATGTGCATTCGCTCCGCGATGTCATCCATTGTGACACTCTTTGTCCCATACTCAAGAAACATCAGGGCAGATTGATTTATGATTTCTTTTTTCACCAAAAATATTTCTGCAAAATTAATCAAGAAAACTTTTAATACCTAAAAAGTTTCCAAAGTTTTTCCGTTTTTTTTCTTAGGTTTACTGTTGGTACTGTATTTTTACAAAAAACTTATTTTTAGATGGAAATTTTCAAGCAGTATAACCAACTTTTGAATCCCTTTCTTGAAGATTTTAAAATCACAAAATCACCACAAAATCTTTACCTCCCCATTGATTATATCCTAGAGTTAGGAGGCAAAAGAATCCGTCCTTTTTTAACCCTAATGGCGGCTGAAAGTTTTGGTGCAAACCCTAAAGAAGCATTGCCTGCTGCGCTTTCCGTTGAAGTTTTTCACAATTTTACCCTGATGCATGATGACATTATGGACGACGCACCCTTGCGCAGAGGAAAGACCACTGTTCATGAAAAATGGGACATCAATACGGCCCTACTTTCTGGTGATGCAATGTTGATTAGGGCCTATCAGTTACTTGAAAATTATCCAGCTCAGATGTTTGTAAAGCTCAATCAATTGCTCAGTAGGACTGCGCTTGAAGTTTGCGAAGGACAACAATATGACATTGATTTTGAAACTTTAAATAATGTAAGTCAAGAAGATTATATTGAAATGATCAGATTGAAAACAGCCGTATTGGTCGGTTGTGCACTGAAAATGGGAGCTGCTGTAGCCCAAGCTTCTGAGTTAGATTGTCAGCTTTTCTATGATTTTGGGATTCAGTTGGGATTGGCTTTTCAATTACAAGACGACTATTTAGATGCTTTTGGAAACCCCGAAACTTTTGGTAAGCAAGTAGGAGGTGACATTTTGGAAAACAAAAAAACCATTTTATACCACCTTGCTTTAAAAAACGGGAATAAATTACAGCAAGACCGTCTTAACGAACTCCTCAACAGTGAAGATAAAATAGCGGCAAACCAAAAAATCACAGAAGTTAAAGCACTCTTTGAAATTACAGAAGCGAGAAGCGCAACTCGAGACTTGATTTCCCATTACACAAAAAAGGCAGACGAAAAACTAGGGGCGATCTCCATTTCTGAGGAACAAAAACAAAAGTTTGTAGCAGTCAAGCAATGGTTGATGAGCCGAGATCATTAAAATAAACGTTTCGCTAAGGCTTTTATAAATTGGATTACTTTAAAGGAGCGCATAATTTTTAATTCCTCCCAATGGTTGCTTTTTTCATCCAAGAATTTGAAGATGGTTTGTGTGGTGTTGTTTTTAAACATTCGCTTAAAAAGATCAGCACCTTCGGCATTGTTGTTTGCAAGTACATCAAGAAAAAGTAAATCGTAAAACCAAAACCGATTTCTTTTTCCAAACTGATCTAGCGGTTTGTTTTGTTTTAAATGTTGAATCAATTCTTTGGTCTTTTCATTGATCCTTTGAAACGTAAAGCCCGTGCTTGGTTTAGTCCATCCGCCTGCAGTGCCAATGTGAAGTAAACGTTCTGTATTGTTGAGGTCAAATCGATAACATGTCATAGGAATTTGTCCTTCTTCTTGTTCAAGGATTTTATATCCTTGGGTGGGTATTTCACTAAGAAATGTTTCGATTTCAGCAATATATTCCTCCTTCTCCAAAAGATCTTTTGAGAAAAGGGTGTATTCGACCAAAGCTTTGGTTGGAGAAAAAGGGAGTAAATACATAAAGCGAGTATTCCCTTTCTGGGGAATATCAAAATTCATAAACTCTATTTTATCAGGATCAAAACAAGGCGCATTTGTTTCGATGACTTGTCCAACGAAATGTTGTTGAAGCACTGGATACTTTGACTGATTGTAAAGTAAACTTGGATCATAAATGCTAGAAAAAATCAGATCCGCTTCATATTGATTTTTAGCTGTTTTTACGCTGTTGACTTGGTGATCAATCTCAACAATGTTTTCTTGAGTCTGTTCGAGTTGCGCACAAGACTTGAGCTTCTCTTTAATTAAATGATAAAAATCAAGACTTCTGATCATTTTATATTGAAAGGGTTTTAGCGGAAAATCCATTTCAAAACCTTCGGCAGCAAAATGTGCGTGGTTCCATTTTTTGTGAATTATTTCCTCAAGATCGCCCTCATTGTCCTCCCAAAAACACCAAGTTCTGTCGTTCGTTGTTTTTGATTCCCTCTCTATTAATAGGATAGACTTGTTTTTAAAATAAGGATCCATACAGATACGGGAAACAAGTAATAACCCGGATGCGCCTCCTCCACAAATAATATAGTCGTATTTCTTATTTTTCATCAGACAATCCAAAAGTAATGAATCCAAGTTAGAGCAGATTAAAATGTTTAAAATTTATATATTTGCCAATTATTATTAGTTATTGATTTATGGATGAAATTATTGAATACTTCGGAAGTATAAGCCCAATAAGGGGAGCTCTTTATGCTACGATTTTCACTTGGTTTTTAACTGCTTTGGGTGCCTCATTTGTTTTCTTCTTTAAAACTTTGCACAGAGGCTTTTTGGACGGAATGTTGGGTTTCACCGGAGGGGTGATGGTTGCCGCCAGTTTTTGGAGCTTGCTTGCCCCGGGAATAGAAATGAGTGAAGGGGAGGGGTTTGTAAAAGTAATGCCCGCTGCCATAGGATTTGCTTTAGGTGCGTTATTTATTTTTGCATTAGATAAAGTTTTGCCACACATTCATATAAACTTTAAAGAAACAGAAGGGATTAAAACCCCTTGGCACCGGACAACACTTTTGGTTTTGGCCATCACATTACACAACATTCCTGAAGGCTTGGCTGTTGGGGTATTATTTGGAGGAGTTGCCACCGGAATTCCAGAAGCTTCTATTGCCGGAGCAGTCGTTTTAGCGCTTGGTATTGGAATTCAAAACTTTCCAGAAGGAATGGCAGTTTCGATGCCCTTAAGAAGACAAGGCCTAAGTCGCAGAAAAAGTTTTTGGTACGGACAAATGTCCGCAGTCGTTGAACCCATCGCTGGAGTTTTGGGTGCAGTAGCAGTAACATTTTTCACACCAATATTGCCTTATGCCCTCGCTTTTGCCGCGGGCGCAATGATCTTTGTTGTTGTAGAAGAAGTGATTCCTGAAACCCAACAGGATAAATATACAGACATAGCAACCCTTGGATTTATTGGAGGATTTATTGTTATGATGTGCTTAGATGTCGGTCTAGGGGGCTAGATAAACTACTCTTTATCAAAATTCTTCCAACCTTGTGCCTCCATTTTGATGGATTGCCCTAAGCCTGTAATTAAATTACATGAGTCGTTCTTTTCAGTAAAGTGACCAATGGGCGTTAATAGAGGATGGTTTTTTATTTTATCAAAATCAGACTGTTTGATTGCCATTAAAAGTTCGTAGTCTTCTCCACCGTTTAATACCGCCGTAGTGCTGTTCATCTTGAACTCTTCGGCAGTTGAAAGTGCCTGAGGGTCGATGGGTAGTTTTTCTTCAAAAACTTGACATCCCAAATTAGATGACTTACACAGGTGATGTATTTCAGAGGAAAGGCCATCGCTGATGTCGATCATTGCATTGGGAACAATTTCCAAATCTTTTAGAAGTTCAACAATATCTTTTCTAGCTTCTGGCTTTAATTGTCGCTCAACACAATAAGCATAATTAGATAAATCGGGTTGTGCATTTGGATTGACCTGAAAAACAGCTTTTTCACGCTCTAAGACTTGAAGTCCTAGATAAGCTCCCCCAAGATCACCGCTTACCACCAATATGTCATTCGGCTGAGCACCAGATCGGTAGGTTGTTTTTTCTTTAGCGACTTGTCCCAAAGCAGTAACTGAAATAATCAGTCCAGTGGTACTGCTCGAAGTATCTCCGCCCACCAAATCAATTTTATAATTTTTACAAGCCAAAGCGATTCCGGCATACAATTCCTCAACAGCTTCTAGCGTAAAGCGATTAGAAACTGCAATGGAAACAGTAATTTGAGTGGCTTCTGCGTTCATTGCATAAACATCCGAAAGGTTGACCATAACCGCCTTATATCCTAGATGTTTTAAAGGCATATAACTCAAATCAAAATGAATCCCTTCAACCAGCAAATCTGTTGTTACTACTGTTTGATTTTTATTTAGTTTCAAAACGGCAGCATCATCGCCCACTCCCTTTATGCTGGTTTTGTGCAATAAAGAAAATGTTTTTGTTAGGTGCTCAATTAATTGAAATTCTCCCATTTGAGATAAGGGCGTACGACTTTGGTTTTTGTTTTCAAACATATTGCAAAAATAAGAGGATTTAATCAGATTCGCATCAAGCTTTAAATTTTGTGTAAAATAAAATGAAAAGAATACCTTTATATAAATATATCCCAAATGAAACTTACAATTATTTGTCTTGGATTTCTCTTTTTCTTTGCTTTGTGTTCTTGCGAACCTGAGGAGACTTCAGGCGGTTTTATTGATCTAAAAGAACCAGTGGTTGATGTGACTAAAACGCCTATCGATTTCACAGATACAGAAACAACAACAAAAGCCCTTTGCATTAATGGTTTTGCAGGGGGGTATCCTTGTCTTGGATACGATTTATTGGCGCGGATCCCGCTCTCTAGATTTAAAAGTGCTGAAGCCAATGACAGTTGGGGTTGGACGGATTCTGATACAGCCAAAGAATATGCCATCATTGGGCTAGATGACGGTACTGGTTTTGTAGACATATCCGACCCAATAAATCCAGTATATTTGGGGAAACTTCCCACGGCGACAGCGTCTAGTTCATGGCGAGACATAAAGGTCTACAAGAACCATGCTTATATCGTCAGTGAAGCCAAAGAACATGGCGTTCAAATTTTTGATTTAACAAAACTTCGTGGACTAGAATCTGAGCAAAACTTTACTTCAGATGGTGTTTTAAATACCGTCAATACGGCGCACAATATTTTTATAAATGAAGAAAGCGGCTTTGGTTATGTGGTCGGAACTAATCGTGAAAATGAATACGAAGGTGGCGTTTATTTTTTAGACTTAGCGGACCCACTAAATCCAGTTGTTGTTGGGGGTTATGGAGAACAGGGCTATACGCATGACGCCCAAGTAGTAAACTACAAAGGCCCTGATACTGATTATTTAGGAAAGGAAATTTACATTGGATCAAATGAATCCAATATTGTCATTCTTGATGTAACAGATAAAAAAAATCCAATATTTATTGCTTCTGCCGTTTATCCAAACCTTGTCTATACCCACCAAGGTTGGTTTACAGAAGACCAACGTTTTTTGATCCTGGGTGATGAAGGAGATGAGTATACTTTTGGAGGAAGAACCCGTTCCCTTATTTTCGACTTGGAGGACTTGGATAATCCTGTTTTACACTTTAGCTATATGGGCGCAACCAATGCCATTGACCACAATGGGTATGTCATCAATGATTTACTTTATTTGGCAAATTATACCGCAGGAATAAGAGTCATTGACGTCAAAAACATTGAAAACAAACAAATGTCAGAGGTGGGGTTTTTTGATACTTATCCAAAAGATAATTCAGGTATTTTTGCTGGAGTTTGGAATGTCTACCCGTTTTTTGAAAGCGGGGTGATCTTAATAAGTGATTTAAATAAGGGTTTATTTTTAGTTAAAAAGTCAGAATAGTGTTTAGAAAAGTTATTGCATTTGGTCTAATATTTCTTCTAATGAATTGTGACAACGATCTTATTTCCAATTGGAAAGTTCCAGAACCCTTTAAGGGAGAATTGGCATGGATCAAAGTCTATGGAGGCAGTAATGAAGACATAGCAAAATCCATTATCGGTCTATCCGAAGGAGGTTTTGCAGTCATTGGAAACTCTAACAGTACAGATGGAGATTTCTCTGAAAAAACGAGCGCTGATCGTGATTTGTTTTTGATGAAATTGAAAGATGACGGTTCGCTTTTGTGGAAAAAAACCTACGGAGGCTCGGGAGACGATCTCGGGAATTCACTCCTGCAAACTCCTGAGGGCGGTTTTGTATTGTTGGGTTACAGTAGCAGTCAAGACGGAGACGTCAACCCCACCAAAGGATTTCATGACAATTGGATTTTGAAAGTAGATAAATCAGGAAATATAGAATGGCAAAACACTTATGGGTTTGAAGGCCACGACCATGCATATAATGTGATTTCAACTACTGATGGGGGTTATTTTTTCAATGGTTTTTTAGATGTTACCGCTTCTGGTGGTGAAGGGAACGATGGAAGAAGTGCCAGTAGAAACAGGCATGGCGTTGGAGAGTTTTGGTGCCACAAGCTCGATGCCAACGGCAACCTCGAATGGCGGCGCTACTTTGGAGGAACCAACAATGACAGATCCTACGATGCACTTCAGACGACTGAGGGGAATTTTTTGATGGTTGGAGTTTCAGAAAGCAATGATGTTGACATTTCTAACAACAAAGGAAGTTATGATGTCTGGGCAGTGATGATCAATGAAGAAGGAGAAATGCTGTGGGAAAAATCTTTTGGCGGAGATTTAATTGATGAGGCTTCGGGAGTTATTGAAGATTTTGAAGGTAATTTTAAAATTATCGGAAATAGTTTTAGTCAGGATCAAGACATTAAAAACCCCAGAGGAGAATCTGATGTTTTACAACTTACCATTGATAGCTCGGGAAATTTGATTCGGTCTTTAAACTTTGGTGGATCTGAATTTGATTTGGGAAAGTCATTGGTCGAAGGCTATGATGGATATTTGTTTTTAACGGGTTACTCAAGAAGTTCTGACGGAGATTTTTCTTTAAATGCTGGAGAAAATGATATTTTTTTGATGCAAATCCACCCCAATGGGACCATTATAAAATCCCTTACATTGGGAGGGAATGGCGATGATTATGCAAATGATTTATTAAAAACACAAAGCGGCAGTGTCTTGGTCGTGGGTCAGAGTAACAGTCTTGACAATCCCCTCATTAAAAACAAAGGAAACACAGATATTGTTATTGCTAAATGGGAATAGGTTTTTAATAATTTCACTATCAATAGAATTGATAATTAATCTAAATAAATATAATCAAATTGGCTATATTTGTAATGGTTATAAATAATTTATTATCTCATGATCAAAGTTTCAAAAAGTGCTCGAACAAAAGTCTCTCAATTAATGGAGGAAGAAGGCTATAGCCCGGTACAAGATTTTGTTCGTGTTGGGGTTAAGAGTGGCGGATGTTCAGGACTTTCTTATGACCTCACTTTCGACAAATCTAAAGCCGAAGAAGACCGTCTTTTCGAAGACAATAAAGTCAAGATTTTAGTTGACAAAAAAAGCCTTTTGTACCTGTTGGGGACTACGTTAGAATACTCAGGAGGATTAAACGGAAAAGGATTTGTATTTAATAACCCTAACGCACAGAGAACCTGTGGGTGCGGAGAAAGTTTTTCTTTGTAAAAACAACACAAAAAAAGATGGCTTATACTGAGGAAGAACTCAAGAAAGAATTAGAGACCAAAGAATATGAATATGGTTTCTATACGGACATTGACTCCGAAACTTTTCCGATTGGTTTGAGTGAGGAGATTGTCGAAAGAATATCTGCTAAAAAAAACGAGCCAGAATGGATGACCCAATGGCGTTTGGAAGCATTCCGAGCATGGAAAAAAATGGACGAACCAGATTGGGCAAACGTTCATTATAAAAAGCCTGACTTTCAAGCAATATCCTATTATTCGGCACCCTTAAAAAAAGATAAATACGAAAGTATTGATGAAGTTGATCCCGAACTACTCGCCACTTTTGAAAAGTTAGGAATTTCCCTAGACGAGCAAAAGAAATTGGCAGGAGTCGCTGTGGATATCGTTGTAGATTCGGTTTCTGTAGCAACTACTTTTAAAAAGACGTTGGGCGAAAAAGGAATTATATTTTGCTCTATTTCAGAAGCGATTCAGGACCATCCTGAATTGGTGAAAAAGTACATTGGAAGTGTGGTTCCTGTTAAAGATAATTTTTATGCAGCGCTTAATTCGGCAGTATTCTCCGACGGTTCTTTCTGTTATATCCCAAAAGGAGTGCGTTGCCCGATGGAATTGTCCACTTATTTCAGGATAAATCAGGCCGGTACCGGACAATTTGAAAGAACTTTGGTTATCGCAGATGAATCTAGTTATGTAAGTTATCTTGAAGGGTGTACTGCTCCTTCTAGAGACGAAAATCAGTTGCATGCTGCGGTGGTAGAGCTCGTTGCTTTGGATCATTCTGAAATAAAATATTCAACCGTTCAGAACTGGTACCCTGGCGGAAAAGATGGTGTTGGAGGGGTTTACAATTTTGTAACTAAAAGAGGTATTTGCCACACCCATTCTAAAATATCTTGGACGCAGGTTGAAACAGGTTCAGCAGTTACTTGGAAATATCCTTCTTGTATACTCAAAGGGGATTATTCTATAGGAGAATTTTATTCTATCGCATTGACCAATAATTATCAGCAAGCTGACACAGGAACTAAAATGGTTCACTTAGGTAAAAACACAAAAAGTACAATCATTTCTAAAGGGATTTCTGCTGGGAAATCTCAGAATAGCTATAGAGGGTTAGTACAGGTGCATCCTCGCGCAACCAATGCTCGAAATTTTTCGCAGTGTGATTCCCTATTAATGGGGAATGATTGTGGTGCACACACTTTTCCTTACATAGAGGTGAGAAACAATTCTGCTCAAATCGAGCACGAAGCGACTACGAGTAAAATAGGTGAAGACCAAGTTTTTTATTGCAACCAAAGAGGAATTGATCCTGAAAAGGCAATTGCTTTGATTGTAAATGGTTTTAGTAAAGAAGTATTAAATAAGCTGCCCATGGAATTTGCTGTGGAAGCACAAAAATTATTAGAAATCTCATTAGAGGGATCCGTAGGATAAATCAAAAAGTATGATCACAATTGAAAACCTTCATGCTCAAGTAGAAGGCAAAAAAATATTAAATGGAATTGATCTTGATGTAAAGCCAGGAGAGGTTCATGCAATCATGGGGCCAAATGGTTCTGGGAAAAGCACACTTTCTTCAGTAATTGCAGGTCACCATGACTATGAAGTAACAGAAGGAACGATGCTGTTAGAAGGTGAAGACCTCTCCGAGATGAGTGCAGAAGAGCGCGCTCACAAAGGAATTTTTCTTTCCTTTCAATATCCAGTGGAAATTCCTGGCGTAAGTGTTACCAACTTTATCAAAACAGCCATCAATGCAAATCGTAAAGCGCATGGATTAGAAAACATGCCGGCGAATGAAATGCTTAAAAAAATTAGAGAAAAATCAGCATTACTTGAAATTGATTCTCGTTTTCTTTCACGTTCTTTAAATGAAGGTTTTTCAGGAGGAGAGAAAAAGCGAAATGAAATTTTTCAGATGGCAATGCTAGAGCCAAAGCTCTCAATACTTGATGAAACGGACTCTGGATTAGACATTGATGCCTTAAAAATTGTCGCCAATGGCGTCAATAAATTAAGGAGTAAGGACAATGCAATTGTTGTAATCACTCACTATCAAAGACTATTAGAATATATCGTTCCTGATTTTGTACACGTTCTTTTTGACGGTAAAATCGTGAAATCGGGAACTAAAGATTTGGCACTAGAATTAGAAGCCAAAGGATATGATTGGATAAAAGAATTGGCATAATCTCTATGGATTTTCAAGAAAAACTATTAGCATCACACATTGCGTTTGAAGAAGAAATTGATCTTACTGATCCCATTCATCAACTGCGAATCGATTCCTTAAAGACCTTTGAGGTCAAGGGGTTTCCAACTCGTAAAGATGAAGCTTGGAAATATACTTCTCTCAATACTTTAATTCGAAAGGATTATGAGTTGTTTCCAAAAGCGGAAACAAGCATAGATTTACAAAAGATCAAGAAATATTTTCTTTATGAGATCGACACCTACAAGGTGGTTTTTATTGATGGTGTGTACAGCCCATTTCTTTCAAATACAACTCATGATGGATTGGATGTATGCTTAATGTCAGCGGCGCTTACAAAGGCAAAGTACAGAGATTTAATTAACACCTATTTTAATAAAATTGCCAACCAAGAGGACAGTCTCACTTCCTTAAACACTTCCTATACACGAGAAGGAGCTTATGTTTACATACCCAAAGGGACGGTAGCTGAAAAGCCAATTGAAATCATACATTTTTCTACAGGAGAAGAAAAATCACTTTGGTTGCAACCTAGGAATTTGATTGTTGTCGATCAAAATGCTCAGGTTCAAATTATAGAGCGCCATCAGAGCCTTAAGGAACACGATGTTGTTACCAACTCGGTTACTGAAATATATGCGCATCAGGATACCCTTCTTGATTATTACAAAATTCAGAATGATTTAACTTCTGCCGCTTTGATTGATAATACTTATATTTCTCAAGATAGAAACAGTAATGTTAAAGTACATACCTTTTCATTAGGCGGAAAATTGATTCGTAACAATCTCAATTTCCACCACAAAGGAGAGCATTGCGACTCGACGTTAAAAGGGATTACCATTCTTGAAGACAAACAACATGTCGATCACTTTACTTTAGTAGACCATTCTCAGCCCAATTGTGAAAGTCACCAAGATTACAAAGGCGTTTTTGCAGGAGAATCTAAAGGTATTTTTAACGGAAAAATATTTGTGGATAGATTGGCACAAAAAACCAATGCTTTCCAGCAGAATAACAACATTCTTTTGGATGATAAAGCTACAGTAAACACTAAACCTCAGCTCGAAATATTCGCTGACGATGTCAAATGTTCTCATGGATGTACTGTGGGACAATTAGACAATGATGCTTTATTCTATTTACGTTCTCGAGGGATTCCTGAGAAAGAAGCCAAAGCTTTGATGACTTATGCTTTTGCAAATAATGTATTGGAGAGTGTAGAAATCCCAATTCTTAAAAAAAGGATTAACCTTTTGATTGCTAAAAAATTAGGAGTTAATCTAGGATTAGGTTTATAAATGATAGATGTAAAAAAAATAAGAAAAGACTTCCCCATTCTTGAGCGACAAGTAAATGGCTATCCTTTGGTTTATTTTGATAATGCGGCTACGTCTCAAACCCCAATTCAAGTAATCGACACCATTGTTGACTATTATAAAAACTATAACGCAAATATCCACCGCGGGGTGCACAGCCTTAGTCAAGAAGCAACGGATGCATATGAAGCTGCCAGACAAAAAATCCAGTCTCATTTCAATGCCGCTCACCCTTATGAGATTATTTTCACCTCAGGTACAACCCACAGCATCAATATTATTGCCAGTGGCTATTCCGAGCTATTAAAAGCAGGAGACGAACTTCTTGTTTCTGCTTTAGAACACCACTCAAATATTGTTCCTTGGCAAATGCTTTGCGAGCGAACAGGTGCAATTCTGAAAGTGATTCCCATGGACGAGCAAGGCGTTTTAATCCTTGATGAACTAGATAAATTACTTTCTGATAAAACCAAACTGGTTTTTGTAAATCATGTTTCCAATGCGTTGGGAACGGTCAATCCCATTGCTGAAATCATTGAAAAAACGCATGCAGTAGGTGCTGAGGTTTTAGTTGATGGTGCGCAAGCATCTCCACACATTCAGGCGGATGTTCAGTCCTTAAACGTCGATTATTATGTTACTTCTGCTCATAAACTCTGTGGCCCTACTGGAGTCGGCATGCTCTACGGAAAAAAAGCAGCATTGGAGAAACTCCCACCCTATCAAGGAGGGGGAGAGATGATCGCTGAGGTTACTTTTGAAAAGACCACCTATGCCGGTTTACCTCACAAATTTGAAGCAGGAACGCCAAACATTTCTGGTGGAATTGCTTTTGGAGCTGCCTTAGACTATATGAACAGTATTGGGATGGAAAATATAGCCGCCTATGAAGAAGAGTTATTGGTTCATGGAACCAAAGAACTTATGAAAATCCCGGGTTTAAAAATATACGGAGAGGCTGCCCATAAAACCGCAGTAATCTCTTTTAATGTTGGAGCGATTCACCCCTATGACATTGGAAGTATTTTAGACAAAATGGGGATCGCTGTCAGAACAGGACATCACTGCGCTCAACCAATAATGGATTTTTATAAAATCCCTGGAACAGTTCGAGCTTCCTTTTCTTTTTACAATACTTTCGAAGAAATTGACTTGATGGTTGTTGCCTTAAAAAGGGCGATTACCATGTTACAATAAATCATTAATTTTGACTATGGAGACGATAGAAGCGGTTCAAAAAGAGATTATAGAAGAGTTTTCAATGTTCGATGATTGGATGCAGCGGTATGAATACATGATCGAATTGGGAAAATCCTTACCCCTGATCGCTCCCGAATTTAAGAGCGACGATTACATCATTAAAGGATGTCAAAGTAAGGTGTGGGTGCATGCTGATCTTCAGGGAACAAAATTGATATTTACGGCTGACAGTGATGCCATCATAACCAAAGGAATTATTGCAATTTTAATTCGTGCATATTCTAACCAACATCCAGATGAGATTTTAAATGCAAATACTGATTTCATTGATAAAATTGGTTTAAAGGAACACCTTTCCCCCACAAGAGCGAATGGTTTGGTTTCGATGATAAAACAAATGAAAATGTATGCCTTGGCATTCAAAACACAACTAAACTAATATTAAAATTATGTCAGAAGAAACAATCAGTACGACTGAATTAGGGGATAAAATTTTGTTAGTACTTAAAACTATTTATGACCCAGAAATTCCAGTAGATATATACGAGTTAGGATTAATCTATGACGTTTTTGTTAACGAAGACTTTGACGTTAAAATATTAATGACTTTGACAACGCCCAATTGTCCTGTGGCCGAAACCTTACCCCGAGAAGTAGAGGAAAAGGTAAAATCACTCAATGAAGTCAAAGACGCTGAGGTTGAGATCACTTTCGATCCCCCTTGGACGAGAGAATTGATGAGTGAAGAGGCAAAACTTGAACTCGGATTTTTATAAAATGGCTGAGGATATTGTCAATAGAGTTGCTGAAAGCAAATTAATAACAATTGATCTTGAAGATTTTTATCCCCATGGGCAACGACATTTTTTTGACATAAGCCAGTGGTTAGATCAGGGGATTATTCTTAGAGAAAAAGATTTTAGACAGCAAGCCAAAAATCACAACTGGAAACAGTATCAGGACAGTTATGTTGCCATTGGATGTACTACTGACGCAATCCTTCCTGCATGGGCACCGTTATTAATCGCGACTCACCTTAATCCCATCGTAAAAGATATTTTTTTAGGAGATCAATCTGATTTAGAAAATCATATTTTCCTTAAAGTGATTGAAGACATAGACATTTCTGCTTTTGAAGGCAAGCCCATCATTGTTAAAGGATGTAGTGAAAAACAAATTCCCCAAAACGCTTACATTCAGTTGTTAGCAAAGCTGCAAGGGGTCGCTAAAAGTATTTTCTATGGGGAAGCCTGTTCTTCGGTTCCGCTTTGGAAAAAAAAGTAATCTAATCGTTAATTTCAAAAGGATTATTTTAGAGAATAATTTTAACCATTGAAACCCAATAATAAAGTTTTAATTTTCACATATTACTGGCCTCCCTCCGGAGGATCAGGAGTGCAACGCTGGATGTATTTTGCCAAATATTTAAAAAAACTAGGCTGGGAACCCGTTGTCATAACCGTTGATGAACAGCAAGCGTCCTATCCTGTTTGTGACGATAGCCTGTTAGACGAAGTTACAGATATTAGGGTAATCAAAACGGCTACTCACGAGCCCTTGCGATGGTACTCTCTGCTTACTTCAGGAAATATCCAAAAAGGAATGCCCCAAGGAGAAGTCAAACGAAGTGGTATATTTAGAAAACTAGCCGCCTATATTCGAGGGAATTATTTTATCCCCGATGCTCGAAAAGGCTGGGTGCCTTTTGCCGTAAAAGCAGCTCAAAAACTCTTAAAAGAAGAATTCATTTCTCATTTAATTACAACGGGGCCTCCACATTCCACTCACTTGGTGGGACTTCAACTGAAAGCTCAATTTGATTTAAACTGGTGGGTTGATTTTCGAGATCCTTGGACAGCAGTTTTTTATAACAAGGATTTATATCGTTCTCAAAAAGCAATTCAAAAAGATGCGTTTTTGGAAAATAAAGTACTCCAAACTGCAGATGGTGTATTGACCACTGTGGGCGGCGCACTTCACAATCAACTTAGTGTCAAAGTTCCGAATCAAAACTTTGTTTCCATACCCAACGGCTATGACGCCCAATTGATGAAGGAAGTTCAAGCAACAAAACCCACGGAAGTATTCCATGTCGTTTACACGGGTTTGCTAACACAAAATCAAACCTATGATTCGGTACTCCACGCTTTAAATAATTTATCCAATAAACAACCCATCCGATTTTCATTAGCCGGAAATATTGCTCCAGAGATTATTTCATACATTCAAGCTGCCCTTCCGAAAGTTGAGGTGGTTTATCAAGGTTATTTGCCCCATAAAGAAGCCATTGGTTTGATGAAAAGCGCGCATCTTTTGTTAAACTTTATTTTTACGGGGGCACAAACTCAAATGATTTCTGGAAAATTATTAGAATATATGGCGACTCATGTTCCTATATTGTCTATTGGTGATCCAAACTCAGAGGCAGGAAAGTTTATTGAGCAAGGAACAGCCGCTAAAATGCTGGACGCCAAAGATGTAAAAGGAATTTATGTATTTATAGAACAAATAGCTAAACAAAAAGAAAGTCTGCAAAATGATTTTCCTCAGTTAGAGCGTTGGAGCCGAGAAGGCTTGACCCGTAAACTGGTTCAGGAAGTATTCAATGGATAGCTTCTATTGGGGAACCTAGTTTAGGATTCATAATTATGATTTATGTCCAAACTAAGTTTAATTCTTCTAATGCTACGGTCAATTTTTTTAGGGAATCCTCAGCTATAATTGTGGTGTTAATGGTCAAGGTTGTCTGGTCTGTTTTTAACTGGTAATCTCCTGCAAACCTTTTAATCTCTTTTATTTCAGAGAGATTTATTTTCTTCCCAAAAGGAAAATTCTCTTTAATAAAATTGTTTTTAAGAGTCAAATATTGATTGAAGTATTGGGTCAGGTAGAACAGTGTGTTTAAAAAAGCGAATACAACGAAAAAAACATGGAAATCTTGCTCTACTTCTTTAAAATGGAAAGCTAAAAACGACCCCATGCCAATTGCTAACCACAACAATCCTAGGATTAAAAAGGACACTGTTCTTTTTCTCGTAAACCTAATAATCATTTTAAATCAGTTTGATTTATAATAAAAAAACATCAGCTCAGAATATTAGAACTAAGCTGTTCAAATAAGTTTATAAAAAAATAAAGACTTAAATATTAAAAACGAATTTTTCTAGGAATGAGAAGGCTTTTGTTGGTAAAAGCATTTGAACGTTTTTTCTTACATGGACCAGTTCTCGGATTTCAGAGGATGAAATTTCCATAAGGGGAGCATTAAAGAACTGAATATTGGGATGCGAATTAAACCTTTCTGGAACAGGGTTTGAATCTTTCCTGGGATAAACATAGATTTCATTTTCGCTTAATATTTCTTCAAAATCCCGCCATTTTTCAAAATCAGCAATATTGTCTTGACCCATCAATAAAACAAATGTTAATTGAGGATGAATCTCCTTTAGCTTCCCGAGGGTTGTACTCGTATAACTTGGCGTTGGTAAGTCAAATTCCAGTTCACAGCTTTTTAATTTTGGATGATCCTCTAGAACCAAATTCACCAATTCTAAACGTTGCTTGCTGTTTAAAAAATCGCTTTCTTTTTTTAAAGGATTTTGTGGACTGACGACAAACCAAATCTCCTCAAGACCAGTGTCATTTAAAAAGAAATTTGCCAACGAAAGATGTCCCTTGTGAATCGGGTTGAATGTACCAAAATAAAGTCCAACTTTTTTCATTAGGATTTTAAAAAGTGCTCTGCTTTTTCACAAACCTCCTTGATTGCCAAATCCAAATCATCGTTAATGACAATACTGTCAAATTTCGGAGCAGCTTCAAGTTCTTTTTCAGCCTTTGCAATACGCTCTTGCATTGCGGCTTCACTCTCTGTGCCTCTCGATCGCAATCGCTCTTCCAATACTGCTTTATTGGGTGGCTGAATAAAAAGAGCCAAAGTTTCCTCCGGATATTGGGATTTGATGTTCAATCCGCCCACCACGTCGATGTCAAAAATCACATGCTTTCCTGCCTCCCAATTTCTTTTTATTTCAGATTTAAGGGTGCCATAATATTGATCGGCATAGACTTCTTCAAATTCGACAAACTCCTCCCGATCAATTTTATCTTTAAAGTCTTCTGAGCTTAAGAAATAATAATCCTTTCCGTCAATTTCACCCGCTCTGGGTTTTCTAGAAGTAGCAGAAATGGAAAAAGATAGGGGTAGGTTTTTTTGCAAAAGCGCCTTAACAAGTGTTGTTTTACCACTTCCAGAAGGGGCCGAAAAAACAATCAGTTTTCCTTTTTTCAATTATAAAACGTTGAGTAATTGTTCTTTTATTTTTTCCAATTCATCTTTCATCTGCACCACAACTTTTTGAAGTGCAGCATGGTTGGCTTTTGATCCAATGGTGTTGATTTCTCGACCCATTTCCTGAGCGATAAAACCTAACTTCTTACCACTCGAAACAGAAGCATCAAGCGTTTCTTTAAAGTAATCGATATGTGTTTTCAATCGAACTTTTTCCTCCGTAATGTCATACTTTTCAAGATAGTAGATCAACTCTTGTTCAAAGCGATTTTGGTCGATTTCTACTTTCAATTCATTTAAATTATCCTTGAGTTTTTCACTCACTTTTTGAGTTCTTTCAGGGTCAATCTTCTCGGCTTCAGTTAATAAATTACTCAGTGCCTCTAATCGTTTAAGGAATTCAATTTCAAGAGTTTTCCCTTCATCAAGTCGGTGAGAGTCTAAATGCTCCAGAGCGACATTCAACAAATCTTTAATGGCAACCACCTCCAAATCATTCAGATCTTCAAGGTCAGTTCTTAAGACATCTGGAAGTCGCATGGCAACTTTTAAGAGTTCGAACCGATCTCCCTCATGTATTTGACTGAGCTGGTCAATGTATTGATTAACAGTATTGACGTTAATCGTTTTTGCATTGGAAAGGTTTGTATTTTCAATATGTAATGACAGGTCCACCTTGCCTCTTACGAGGGCTTCTCCTATGGTCTTTTTTAATTGATTTTCAATCTCTTTAAGATGATATGGAAGCCTTGTATTAAGGTCTAAACTTTTACTATTCAGAGACCTTAATTCTACAGAAATATTTTTATTATCAAATTGTTTTTCGGCTTTTCCGTAGCCAGTCATTGATTGAATCATGTGTGTTTAAAGTTCTCTAATTTTAATGTTTCTGTAAGAAACCATATCTCCGTGATCTTGAAGGCCAATTTTTCCAGTTTTGAATTTAGCAAAGTATTCCCAGTCAGAAAATTTTGAATTGGCAACTAAGCTGTCCCAACCCTCACCAGAAACAGGAAAGGTAACGATCTCAACACCGTTTTGAGTAACACTGCCTTGGTTGGTTTTGTGATTGATCATCAAAACAACATGATTCCATTCTCCGGCAACTTTACAAACATCCTGAGTCGGTTGTACCATATCGTATAAAGCGCCCGCTTGGTGAAATTTTGGATTGGCCAAAGCATCAGGGTGACGTTCGTTGTCCAATACCTGGATTTCTGGACCAGTTGAATAAGGTTTTCCATAAGCTTCTCCTTCATTAACCGCCCAAAAGATTCCACTGTTTCCTCCTTCTGAAATGTTCCACTCTAGGGAAAGCTCAAAATTTGTAAACTCCTTGTCAGTAACGATATCATCAATCTCTTTTTTACTTGATTTAAGCGCTGGATCGAAAACCATTGCACCATCGACAATTGACCAAGCAGCACTCATCTCAGTGCTATTGTATTTGTGCCATCCGTCAAAAGATTTGCCATCAAAAAGGCTTGTCCATTCTGGTATCGCTTCCACTATTGGAGCTTCGACAACTTCAACTGATTTTTTCTTTGGGGCTTGCTTGCATGCGAAAAATAATGCAACTGTACAGACTAATAATAACTTTTTCATTTAATTTATATTTAAAGGTTTAATATTTTTTTAAGGTGTTTTTCATCAATTTCAGAACCTGCAAAATCATCGAAAGTTTTTTGAGTAGCTTCAATAATATGGGACTGAATGAAAGGCGCTCCTTCGCGGGCACCTTGTTCGGGACTTTTTATACAGCACTCCCATTCCATCACTGCCCAAACATCACATCCATATTCTGTGAGTTTCGTAAAAATACTTTTAAAGTCAATTTGACCATCGCCCAGTGATCGATATCTTCCAGCGCGATCAATCCAATCTCCATAACCTCCAAAAGCTCCTTTCTTTCCATTGGGTCGGAACTCCGAATCTTTTACGTGAAAGGATTTTATAAAAGAGTGATAATGATCGATATATTCTAGATAATCTAATTGTTGTAATACAAAATGACTGGGGTCATAAAGGATGTTTACACGTTTGTGATTTCCAGTTTCTTTTAAAAAGCGTTCAAAAGTCACTCCATCATGAAGGTCTTCTCCTGGGTGGATTTCATAACAAACATCTACTCCGTTTTCATCAAAAGTATTTAGTATGGGCAGCCATCTTTTTGCCAATTCTTTAAAGCCCATTTCAACCAAGCCCTCAGGCCTTTGCGGCCAAGGATGCCAAGTGTGCCAAAGTAGAGCCCCCGAAAAGGTTGCATGCGCATTCAGACCTAATCGGCGAGAAGCAATCGCTGCATTTTTTAAGGTTTTAATGGCCCACTCAGTTCTGGCCTTTGGGTTGTTTTTATATGCCTCTGGCGCAAAATTGTCAAACATCAAATCATAGGCTGGGTGAACGGCAACCAACTGACCTTGCAGGTGGGTTGAGAGTTCGGTGATTTCAAGTCCATAGGAATTGACTTTACCTTTGAGTTCATCACAATAAGTTTGACTTTCAGCTGCCTTGTCCAAGTCAATCAGAAAGCTTTCCCACGTGGGAATTTGAATTCCTTTATATCCCAGATCGGCAGCCCATTTGCACATACCATCAAGGGTGTTGAAAGGAGCTTCTTTATCGACAAACTGTGCTAAAAAAACCGCTGGTCCTTTTATTGTTTTCATTGATTTTCCATGCTGACCCATACGTTTCCATTTTTATTTGATTCCACAACTTTTTCGATAAACAGCATTCCACGAACACCATCGTTCATGGTTGGAAACTCTCCATCATAAAAATCCTCTCCTCGAATCGCCTTGGCGACTCCTTTGTAAATATTTCCCATAGCATCAAAAATTCCCTCGGGGTGTCCACCAGGCAATTTTGTTCCGTCGGCTGCGATTTCAGAGACATAAGCATTTCCGGGTTTAATTACCCTTCTTGGCTCGTCATCCTTTAAATGATATAAATAATTTGGATTTTCTTGCTCCCATCTGTAAGCGCCTTTTTTACCATAAATGGCAACTTTGATATTATTTTCTTCTCCAGTGGCGACCTGACTTGCACGAAGAACGCCTTTAAATTTATCAGAAAAACGAATTAAAACAGTTCCATCTAGGTCTAAAGTATTGTCTTCATACAAATTATTTAAATCAGAAAGTAATGATTTTATTTCCATTCCAGTAAGATATTCTGCCATCTGAAAAGCATGCGTCCCAATGTCTCCCATACAAGAACTGATTCCTGCTTTTTTTGGATCTAATCTCCATACGGTCTTACGTAGTTCAGGATCGTGAATTACGGGATTGATCCAGCCTTGGTAATATTGAACATCTATTTTATGTATTTCTCCCAACTCTCCAGCCGCAATCATGTGTTTCATGTGACGAACCAAAGGATAGCCTGTATAAGTGTAGGTGACAGCAAAAACAGCATTGTGCTTTTTCTGAAGTGCTTCGAGTTCTTTAGCTTCCTCATAGGAAGTGGTCAATGGCTTTTCGCAAATAACATTAAATCCATTTTCCAATAGCTTTTTAGCCATAGGAAAATGCAAAAAATTTGGGGTTAGAACAGAAACAACTTCTATTCGTTCTTCTAAAGGTTTGCTTATTTCAGTTTCAACAAATTGATCAAAATCTTTGTATACACGATCAGTGTTTATTCCTATCTGTTTGGCAAATTTGGTATTTTCCTCATAATCCGGGTTGAAAACACCCCCGACAATTTCATAACGATCATACATGTAGGAAGCCACACGATGTAATATTCCGATTAGGGAGTCGCCACCGCCTCCGAGAATACCAAGTCTTATTTTATTCATATTTTTTTTAAAATTTGTGAGATTATAATAAAGTAAAAATAGGATTTTTTTTTAAAAGCCAAAGCTGCTAAAAATGCCTTAAGTTACAATCAGAAGATAAGTTACATTAACTTTAAAAGTAAATCTCGTGTCGCCAATATTCCTTCTTCTTCACTGAGACGACTTCCTTCATATTCTATTCCAATGTACTGGTCATATCCACTACTTTTGACAATAGAAATCAACCTTTGATAATCCAAAGTAGTTTCATTTCCTTCTCCATCAAAGTCATATGATTTGGCACTAACTGCAAATGCTTTGGGCATCATTTCGGCGACTCCTTTATAATTGTCATAAGATTCAATGCAAGGGGCATCCCAAAGCTCATTATTTTCTCTTTTTAAACAAAAATTTCCAAAATCAGGAAGTGTTCCACAGTTTTTCATGTTTACTTCATTCATGAGTGCCATTAAAAGGGCAGCATTGGAAGATAAATAACCATGATTTTCTACAATAATATTTACATTTAATGGAAGTGCATATTCAGACAGTGCGATAAGACTGAGCTTAGAATAACTTTTCCAAAGCTCAGGATCAGTCTCACCAAATAAATTGATTCTTATTGAATGGCAGCCCATCGCTGCAGCCGCATTAATCCATTTTTTATGATTTTCGATTGCAGTAAGTCTTTCCTCTTCGTTTTGAGTAGCTAAATTCCCCTCTTCATCAACCATAATCAAAATGTTTTTCAATCCAAATTTGGCCGAAAGCTCATTGTTTTTTTGAATGAATATTTTGATCGCTGCCTCTGGATCATCACTTTTGGTGACATCAGTATATAATTGACTAACATATTCCAAACCTTCAAAGCCCCAATTACTTGCTATGGATGCAAATTCATAAGGGGAAACCTTATCCTCTCTGATCATTTTGTTGATTGACCATTGGGCTAGGGAAATTTTATAGGCAGGTGCTTCAGCCTTAATTGTCTTTTTTGGTGCCGTATTCTTACAAGAACTGAAGCCAAGTAGAATTGCTCCGAATCCAATGACAACGATTGCAGTTAGTCCATTTAATTTTTTCATAACGCTATTTTATAATTTTAAAAGACAAAGTACGATAAAAATTATATATTTTTATCTTTGATAAATAAATCCAATAAGTTAATCTATGGAAAACACATATGATGCAATTGTCGTTGGGACAGGCATAAGTGGTGGCTGGGCAGCAAAAGAACTTTGTGAGAAGGGTCTTAAAACATTGGTGCTGGAACGGGGAAGGATGCTCAAGCATGTCGAGGACTACACAACTGCACACAAAGATCCTTGGGATTTTAAAGCAGGCGACAAGATCACTAAAGAAATTCGTAAGAAGCAACCCAAACAAAGTCGAACGAACTATGTCAACACTGAGTCATCGACCCATTTATTTGTTGATGACAATGAGCACCCTTATAATGAGGTAAAAAGATTTGACTGGATTCGCGGCTATCACCTTGGCGGTAGATCGCTCATGTGGGGAAGACAGAGTTATCGTCTGAGTGATTTTGATTTTGGTGCAAATGCAAAAGATGGCATCGCAGTAGATTGGCCCATTAGATATAAAGATTTATCTCCTTGGTATGATTATGTAGAAGAATATGTGGGAATAAGCGGAGAAAAGCTAGGTCTACCACAATTGCCAGATGGTAAATTTCTAAAACCGATGGAGATGAATTGTGTTGAAAATTCATTTAAAAACGCCATTGCAGAAAAATATGACGATCGAGTGATTACCATGGGCCGAGTTGCTCATATTACTGAGGGGACAAAACCCGGATTGGGAAGAAGTACTTGCCAATATAGAAACCGATGTAGAAGAGGGTGTCCATTTGGCGCATATTTCAGCAGCAATTCTTCCACGCTCCCTGCTGCAGAAGCAACAGGAAACATGACCTTAAGAACGAATTCTGTTGTTTATGAAGTCATGTATGATGCCGATAATAAAAGAGCTACAGGCGTCAAAGTAATTGATTCTGAAACGAATCAAACCTATGAGTTTAAGGCCAAAGTGATTTTCTTATGTGCTTCGGCGATTGCTTCAACATCAATATTGATGCAATCGACTTCCGATCGTTTTCCTAATGGAATGGGGAATGATTCTGGAGAGTTGGGACATAATTTGATGGACCATCACTTTCGTTTGGGCGCTTCTGCAACCTATGATGGTTTTAAAGACAAATATTATACGGGAAAAAGACCCAACGGAATATACATCCCTAGATTTAGAAACTTGGGAGGAAGTACCAATCAAAAAGAATTCATAAGAGGTTATGGATATCAAGGAGGTGCAAGTAGATCAGATTGGAGAGAGAACATCAAAGAAATGGCTTACGGTGCTGATTTGAAAAAAACAATATTGGAGCCTGGAGATTGGAAGATGGGCATGACTGGTTTTGGTGAAACGCTCCCTTATCATGAAAACAAAATGTACTTAGACAACGAGAAGAAAGACAAGTGGGGTTTACCTACTGTTACTTTTGATGCAGAGTTTAAGGAAAACGAATACGCAATGCGTAAAGACATAAAACAACAAGCGGCTGAAATGTTAGAAGCGGCAGGGTTTAAAAATGTTACTGAATTTGACAAAGGTTCGACCCTTGGTTTAGGGATACACGAAATGGGTACAGCCAGAATGGGGCACGACCCCAAAACGTCTGTATTAAACAGAAATAATCAACTTCATACGGTTCCCAATGTCTATGTTACCGATGGGGCGGCAATGACCTCGGCTGGAAATCAAAATCCTTCCCTGACTTATATGGCTTTGACTGCCAGGGCTGCAAACCATGCTGTTGAAGAATTAAAAAAAATGAATATTTAATCAATTAAAGATGAATAGAAGAAAAGCTTTAAAAAATATTGGAATGGGATTTGGCGCTATAACTGCCACACCCGCAGTTGTTGGCCTTTTTCAAAGTTGTCAGACTGCTGCTCCTAATTGGACACCAATTCATTTTACGCAAGACCAGTTTGGTGTCGTTTCAAAACTAATGGACATTATCATTCCAACCACAACTATTCCAGGAGCAATCGAATTGAAACTTCCAGAATTTTTAGATGGTTATGTGGATGCAATAATCAATACGAAAGGTCAAGAATCTTTGATTTTAGGACTGAATCAATACATTGCTATCGCTCTTGAGGAAAAGGGAGATGATGATGCAGGTGATCTAACCTCTGAGGAACTTGAAGTACAATTGTCAAAGTACCTTCGAGGGGAGGAAGCACAACAAAAAAATTGGTCTAAATTAGCTTCGGCCTACAAAGCAGCGGTGCAAAAGGACAGTGCTGCCTCCATTCCAAAAGAGGCGTTGGCCTATGAGTTCGCTGTTCAACTTAGAACAATGACCATCACCGCGTTTAAAACCAATGAATACATTGGTGAAAATGTAATGGCCTATGTGCCCATACCAGGACAACAAAAAGGTTGTGTTGATTTAATGGAAGCTACAGGAGGAAAAGCCTATTCTTTATAGGCTTCTAAAATATTCTGCAATAGCTCGAGTCTCGTCTTCCGTTAAATTTTGATTTAACATCATGACGTTATTGTATTCCTTAAGCAATGACATTGCCGTGGGATCTTTTTGAAGCATTTCAGTAGGATTTAGAATCATATTCATAACCCATGCTGGATTTCTACGTTCATAAATCCCTTTCATTGCAGGTCCGATGAGTTTTCTTTCTGCCATGTGACAAGCCGTACATTTTTGTTTAAATGCTGCCGCACCTGTTTCAACAAGTTTATCGTCTATTTTAGCATCAAATTCCATGGAGCTTATGGGGCCAATCCCTTTGTTGGAAAGATCAATTGCAGTTTTTCCAACAGCAACATTCTTAACAGGAGCTTCTTTTTGAGTTCTGTTGTATTCAAATCCTTTTTTCTTTTCAGTTTTTGAGCCACAACCAACCAAAAGTATTGAAGCGACCAGAATAAAGAGCAATTTTTTCATGAGTGATTTTAGATTTCAAAAATAGAAAAAAAATTAGATTCACAATTAAGTTTAAATATATTTTAATAGAAAAACAAAACTTAAATTTAGTTTTGAGTCTCTTATTTTAAGGAAGGTTTTTTTGAAACCAGAAAAACCCCAGATAAAGTCAAAATACAAGCGACAATTTTTATTGTATCTATAAAGTCATTTCCTGAAGCAACCGCATAGGAAATCGCGATGAGGGGTTGCGCATAAGCAAAAACACCAAAAGTTGAAGCTTGTAAAGTTTTTAGGGCATAAAAAGAAAGAAGATAAGTCATGAAGGTTGTCCCGACAATTACAAATCCAATTCTCCAAATGGCATCAAAGGGAAGGCTGGGGAAATCGATTTCGTTAAACTCGCTAATGGAAAGCGGAAATGTAATGATGAATCCAGAAAGAAACATCCACTTCATGATGGTGACCGTACCGTATTTTTGGGTTAAAGGCTTAATTACAATTACATAGGCAGCATAAAAACTAGAGTTCACCATGAATAGAATATTTCCCAGTACGATATTTGGCGCGTTTGGGGTATTCTCTTTCACTGAGATCACTAATAAAAGTGCGCCTAGAAAGCCCAATAAAACGCCGTATACTTTTCTCTTACTTATTTTTTCACCGAGAAATATGTAAGAAAGCACCAATATCATAATCGGGACAAGGGTGGCGAAAATCCCACTGTTTACAGGTGTTGAAAGCTGAAGGCCTTTGAAGAAGGACAACATGTTAATGCACATTCCCAAGAGCGATCCAATAAATATTTTCATGAAATCTCCCCGATCAATTTTTTCTTTTTTTAAGAATAAACTGATCAGCCAAAAAAGGATTGCCGCTCCAGAAAGGCGCATGAAAACAAATCCAAACGCACCAACATAATGCGGCATGATTACTTTCGCAACGGTATGGTTTAAACCATAAATAGTGGCGGTACCCGTAGCGGCCAAAAGCGCCCAAAATCTACTGCTCATTGATCCAGTCTCTAGCTTGTTCAATCGTGTCTTTACTGTTGCCAATAAAATATTTATTATTATAAACCAATACAGGGCGTTTTAAAAAAGTATAATGATCTAGTAAAAGATTGCGATAATCATCTTCGGTTAATTCTTTGTCCTTGAGGTGAGGTTGCTTTAACAGCTGTGCCCTTTTGTTTATTAAAGACTCATAGCTTCCCGCAGCTTCGTATAATCGTGATAATTGTTCGGAGTTAAGCGGGTGTTTTTTGATATCAATAAGCGCTATTTCATGGGGGAGATTTAACTCTTTTTGTATTCTTTTACAAGTATCACAACTGCTTAAATAGAGAAAAAAATTCATTTAAATTGATTGACATTACAAAGTAATATCATTTTTATTTAATTGAAGACAAATTACTTTAAAATCCAATACCTTTGTAGTACTTATAAAAACTCGTTTTGATGAAGAAGAAGCTTAGATTTAATAGCGCGACAATACACGGAGGTCAAACTCCTGATCCTGCATATGGAGCAGTAATGCCTCCCATTTATCAAACCTCTACCTATGCACAAAGTAGCCCAGGAGATCATAAAGGTTTTGAATACAGCCGAACGCACAACCCCACACGTTCAGCTTTGGAGCGATCAATAGCCAGTATTGAAAATGGTCAACATGGCTTGACTTATGCTTCGGGACTTGCCGCCATGGATGCAGTAATGAAGCTATTTAGCCCTGGGGATGAGATTATATCTACAAACGATTTATATGGAGGCTCATATCGTCTTTTTACTAAAATATTTGAGAATTACGGACTTAAATTCCATTTTGTAGACATGCAAGACCCAAACCATGTTGCAAAATATGTAAATGAAAATACAAAACTTATTTGGGTAGAAACTCCAACCAATCCGATGATGAATATCATCGACATCAAAGGAATGGCTGCCCTAGCAAAGTTAAAGAATGTTCTTTTAGCGGTGGACAATACATTCGCTTCTCCCTATCTTCAACAACCACTAGATTTGGGAGCCGATATTGTAATGCACTCTGCAACCAAATTCATTGCAGGTCACAGTGATGTGGTTCTTGGATTGTTGGTCATAAACGATGATGAATTACAAGAAAAACTTGCCTTTATACAGAATGCCAGTGGAGCGATTCCAGGACCGATGGATAGTTTTTTAACTCTTAGGGGAATCAAGACTTTACACGTCAGAATGCAAAGACATTCTGAAAATGGAGCTGCAATTGCCAACTATTTAAACCAACATTCTAAAATTGAAAAAGTATATTGGCCAGGTTTTGAATCCCATCCAAACCACCAAATTGCTAAAGACCAAATGAATGATTTTGGTGGGATGATTTCCTTTGTTCCTAAAGGAGGGGACCTTGCTACTGCAATAAAAATTGTTGAAAAAATGGAAGTTTTCACGCTTGCCGAATCCTTAGGTGGTGTGGAGAGTTTGGCGGGGCACCCTGCCAGCATGACGCATGCTTCTATTCCAAAAGAGGAACGAGAAAAAAGTGGTGTTGTTGATGGATTAATTAGATTAAGTGTCGGAATTGAGGATGCTCAGGATTTGATTGAAGACCTAGAACAAGCCATCGGGTAATAATTCCCAGACGTGTTAAAAATGGAACTCCAAAAAAACAAAAAAATATATTTCTCCTCTGACAATCACTTGGGAGCTCCCAATGATGAGGAAAGTCGTTTAAGAGAGAAGAACTTTATTGCTTGGTTAGAGCATGTCCGAAAAGATGCTCAAGCAATTTATTTATTAGGAGACCTTTTTGATTTTTGGTTTGAATACAAAACAGTAGTCCCAAAAGGCTTTGTCAGGGTTCTCAGTAAGCTTGCTGAAATTGTAGATTCAGGAATCCCGATTGTTTTTTTTGTGGGAAACCACGACATGTGGATGGACGATTATTTCCAAAAAGAATTGGGCATAACAGTACACTTCAAACCCATCGAGTTAACCATAGATAAAACCTCTTTTTTTATTGGGCATGGAGACGGTTTGGGACCTGGTGATAAAGGGTACAAAAGAATGAAAAAAGTATTTACGAATTCTTTTGCAAAAACGCTTTACCGTTGGATACATCCTGATTTGGGGATGCGTCTTGGAAAACGACTTTCCCTTAAAAACAAACTCATTTCAGGAAAAGAAGACATTAAGTTTTTGGGGGAGGAAAAGGAATGGTTGGCAATCTACAGCAGGCGAAAACTCAAAGAAAAGCATTTCGACTATTTTATTTTTGGTCACCGCCATTTACCTTTAGAAATCGAATTAGAAAAAAACTCAAAATATATAAATCTTGGCGATTGGATTACTTACTTTACCTATGGAGTTTTCGATGGTAATTCAGTGGAACTAAAAACTTGGAAAAACAACTAATTCTATGATTGAAGAAAAATCTTTTGAGTTAGAAAAAACAGTATTAGTAGGGATTATTAACAGCAGCCAAGACGAGATTAAATCTAAAGAATATCTTGATGAATTGGAGTTTTTGGTTCACACCGCAGGCGGTGTTGTATTAAAAAGATTTGTTCAAAAAATGCAATCTTCCAACCCCAAAACGTTTATTGGGTCAGGTAAAATTAGAGATGTAGAAGCTTATGGTGATGAAAACGAAATCACGACAGTCGTTTTTGATGACGAACTGACCCCAGCCCAACAAGGAAACATCGAAAAAATATTACGATGCAAGGTTCTTGATCGTACCGGACTGATCCTCGATATTTTTGCTCAAAGAGCTCAAACTAGCTATGCCAGAACACAGGTTGAGTTGGCGCAATACCAGTATTTACTTCCTCGCCTCAAGGGACTTTGGACGCACCTTGAAAGACAAAAAGGAGGAATTGGAATGCGGGGACCTGGAGAAACCGAAATTGAGACTGATAGAAGAATTGTTCGGGATAAGATTACATTATTAAAAAAGAAATTGGTCACCATTGACCGTCAAATGTCAACTCAAAGAGGAAACCGAGGCGCCTTGGTTCGGGTAGCTTTGGTGGGCTATACCAATGTAGGAAAATCTACCTTAATGAATGTCATCGCTAAGAGTGATGTCTTTGCAGAAAACAAACTTTTTGCGACGCTAGACACCACCGTAAGAAAAGTTGTCATTGGAAATCTCCCTTTTCTTTTGAGTGACACCGTTGGGTTTATCCGCAAACTTCCCACCCAATTGGTGGAATCTTTTAAAGGTACTTTGGATGAGGTGCAAGAAGCAGACCTACTCCTTCATGTAGTGGACATTTCGCACCCTAATTTTGAAGAGCATATTGAGTCAGTAAATCAGATTTTGAGTGATATTAAAAGTTATGATAAACCTACGTTGATGGTTTTCAATAAGATTGATGCTTATAATGCTGCTCCTTGGGATGATGCAGAATTGATAGAACAACGCTCTGAAAAACACTATTCTCTTGAAGAGTGGCAAAAAACTTGGATGCATAAGGTTAATGGAAATGCTCTTTTTATTTCTGCTTTAAGTAAAGAAAATCTTGAACAGTTTAGGAAACGAGTTTATGCCGATATTCGGGACATTCACGTTACCCGATTCCCCTACAACCAGTTCCTCTATCCCGAAGGATTGGACAAGATGCAATAGATTCTTTCTTGAGAATTATTTTTTAGTAGGAAAACACGCACAAGCCGTTATATAGCGAAAAGCTTGCTTTTACTGTAAAAAGCTAATGTTTTAGATTCACTTTTTTCTTTTAGAATACATTTTATTGTAATTCAATGCGAAACGAGATGTCTGCTTCCTTTTTTATCAAGTTTCTAACTCAAGGAGGATCAAAATAAATATATTTTGTTAGTAAAAAATATTTAGTTTAAAATTTTAAGCAAAAGACTTGATCTAAATAGAGTTGCTAGAAAGGGAATTGTTGTAATGGAATCTTCCGACAGTCTTATTTCTAAAATAGCTCGAAAGTTAGGCTTTGTCCCTGACTATGAAATAGACGCAATTCTTCGGACAGGAACAGGAGGCGTCGAAAACAGTCATATCCCAAACTTCATATATAGATGGACTGAAAGTGAAGTAAAAAAAACAATAAACAGTTTCTTGCCCCATGTTTCAAACAAAATATACTTCATTTATAATTACCGATTCCCCCTTGAAAGATTTAAACGATCAAAAAAAAGGTTTATCAGACTTTTATTTCCCCTGCTTTCTTTAGCGCTAAAACTGTATAAAATTATTTTTCCAAAACAAGCAAATGAATTTGGATTCATAGTTTCAAAAGGCAAAAACTTGAAGCCTTGGTTGGAGGGAGGGTTGGAAGATCCCAAACTAAACCTTGAATATATCAGGGAGAAGTATGTTACCCAATTATAATATAATATTGTATTCTTGTTATTAGGCCATTATTGTCCTCACAATTCTTTTTTTTACACACTTTGTTCTTCTTGACCTTGAGTAATGGTTCCTTTTTAT
Organism: uncultured Flavobacteriaceae bacterium; assembly: GCA_913058385.1. Classification (GTDB taxonomy): domain Bacteria; phylum Bacteroidota; class Bacteroidia; order Flavobacteriales; family Flavobacteriaceae; genus UBA8316. The sequence goes on along the minus strand of CAJXQS010000008.1, from coordinate 21,091 downwards.
ATTTTTTAATACATTGTATGAATATTAACTCAACCTTATTTTAATTAATTAGAAAATGAAAAAGATAATTCTCCTTATCGCTATTTATTTGGTTTCAAACGGAATAAATGCGCAACAGAAAAAGATTTGGGATGAAACCAAAGAAGAAAAAACGGAGCGACTTGCCTGGTGGACCAACGACCGTTTTGGAATGTTTATTCATTGGGGATCTTATTCTTTAGCGGGCAGACACGAGTGGGTTAAGAAATACGAAGGAATCGATGATGTGGCCTATAAGAAGTACTTTGATAATTTCAATCCAGATTTATACAATCCCAGAGAATGGGCAAAATTGGCCAAAGCTGCCGGAATGAAGTATGCAGTAATCACAACCAAACACCATGAAGGTTTTACCTTGTTTGATTCTGATTTCACAGAATATAATGTAACAAACACTCCTTATGGAAAAGATGCTCTCAAAGAATGGGTAGATGCTTTTAGAGAAGAAGGTCTGAAAATCGGGTTTTATTATTCATTGATTGATTGGCATCATCCCGAATATACAATCGATAGGGTTCACCCCTTAAAGCCAAAAAACAAAGAAGATTATAAGGCGCTAAATAAAGAAAGGGACATGTCCGTTTATCGAGAATACTTGATGAACCAGGTCACGGAAATATTGACCAATTATGGAAAAGTTGATATGTTATGGCTAGACTATTCCTTTCCCGATGGAGACGATGGTAAAGGTCGTGAAGACTGGGGCTCAATTGAGCTCATAAAAAAGGTTCGAAAGCTTCAGCCTGAGATCATCGTAAACGACAGACTTGATTTAAAAGAATATTGGGGTGGATGGGATTTCACAACGCCTGAACAGTTTAAAGTCAAAGAATGGCCCACCTACGAAGGAGAAAAAATCCCTTGGGAAACTTGCCAAACTTTTAGTGGTTCTTGGGGGTATTATCGAGATGAACTTAAATGGAAGGACAACAAACAATTGTTGGTTTTATTGATAGAATCGGTAAGTAAAGGAGGGAATCTTTTGCTGAATGTAGGCCCTACTGGAAGAGGGACTATCGACTATCGCGCAGAAAATGCATTATCTGAAATTGGCGACTGGATGAGGTTCAATAATAGGGCCATTTACGGTTGTACTCAGGCGCCTGAAGCTTTTGAGGTTCCAGACAATTCATTGCTGACTTATAATCCTGAGACAAACAGGCTCTACATTCATTTGCTAGATTATCCGCTTCAGAATTTCACCTTGAAAGGAATGAAAGGAAAAATTAAATACATACAGTTTTTACATGATGCTTCAGAAATAAAAATCTCAAATCCAGTGGGACATTGGATTAAGGAGGAAGTGGCTGAAGGGGATGTAAATTTAGTTTTACCAGTTACCAAGCCTCCAGTTGAAGTGCCTGTAATAGAGGTGTTTTTAAAATAAATTGATTTTAAACATTGGGTTGAAGTATTTGATTTCGCTTAATTAACAACTTTAGCGATCACCATATAAACAGGAAAATGATCGGAATATCCTTTTAAAGAATTACCCGTAATTTGATTTCTAAAAGGATAACCTTTATACTTCCCCTTTGGATTTTTCAAATAATCAGGATTATAAATCTTTGTATTTAAAAAGAATGCTCCTTCTTTTGTAAGCCAGTTTTTAGAGATTAAAATCTGATCAAATAAAAACCACCGATCGCGATAGGCCAAACTCCCCAATCCCTTTTTTTGCATGGATTCCATCGGGTTAAACAATGGCTTGGATGTTTTTTTTTCATAATAAGAACTCTGCTTTGAAAGAAGTTTCAAACTGTGATTGTTTGGATTGTCATTAAAATCACCCATGCAAATGATTTTAGCATCAGCATCAAGACGCTGAAGAGAATCAATGATTTTTAGTTGCAGCTTTCCAGCTGCCATCCTGCTGGATTCGCTTCTTCTTTGACCACCTCGCCTCGAAGGCCAATGGTTGACCAAAACATGAATTTCTTCCTCTTCAAGCCATCCGCTAACGACCAATTGATCTCTCGTATACCTTCTTCTATTGGTTTTTCCATCATAAAGCAATAGGGGGTACTTTTTCACCGATGAAGGGATAAAAAATCTTTTTTGATAAAGAAGGGCGACATCAATTCCTCTTGCATCTGGGGAGTCAAAATGAATAATGCCGTAATCCTGTTTTGAAAGACTCTTATTTGTGATTAATTTTTTTAGAACCTTAATGTTTTCCACCTCAGCCACTCCCAAGAGAAGAGGGGCTTTGTGTGTTTCTTTTTTCCCGATTTCCGAAATAACACTTGCCAAATGGTCAATTTTTTGATTTAACAATTCCTCATTCCAACCGAGTCTTCCCGTTGGAGTATAATCATCATCAATAGTTTTGGGATTGTCCTCGGGATCAAATAAATTTTCAAGATTGTAAAATGCTATGGTATGAAGGTGGACTTCTTGAGATTGAATTTTGTTCAAAAAAAGAAGAAGAACCAATAAAATAAAAAGAAACTTTTTCACAATAAAACAAGAATTATTAATTTAATGCTACCCACGAATAACAAACTCTTAGTTCATGCGATTTTTGTATTTCCTATTCTGGGGAGGCTTTTTAAGCCTTATATACAGCCAACAAAGTACTGATATTACTCAGGAATACTTTGTTTATGGAAAGATAATTCAGAAAAACCAGCAACCGATCCCTCAAGTCAATGTTAGCTTCCTAGGTTATGAAAACGAAACTTATACTGATCATGAAGGAAAATTCTTTCTTAAGGTTCCAAAAAATTCTTTTAAACTCGACTTGATTTTCAAAAAAAAAGAATTTGAATCTCAAACCGTACCCATTGAATTCCCAAAAGATAAAAACTTAACTTTAGAGGACTGGATTTTACCAGAGGCATTTCAGGTGGACATCGAACTACCCAGGTTTGACCTCAATAGCCTTTCTTTTGGGCAAGACGAATTTGATCGCAGTCAAATTGGCAGCGTCTTGCACTCTCAAAGAGATGCGTTTTTAAATGTTTCTGCTTTTCAATTTGGCAACACTTTTTTTAGATTAAGGGGGTTGGACAGCAGCCATAATATCATAAGCATTAACGGAATTCAAATGAATTCTTTCGATTCTGGGCGTCCTTTGTGGAGTCAGTGGGGTGGCCTAAACGATTTCACAAATCGTGGTCAACAATTTAACTATGGTCTTTCAGTTTCTGACAACGATTTTGGAGGTTTACTTGGAAATACAGAGATCAACTTGCGGCCTTCCTTATTGTCGTCAGGCTCTAAAGTTTCGCAAGCTTTTTCGAATACCACCTATCAAATACGGACCATGTTTTCGCATTCAGGAAGTATAGGTGGGAAGGGGATTTATTATGCACTACTTGTTTCTTATCGCGGAGGTAAAACCGGTTATGCTGAGGGGACGCCCTATGATGCCAAATCTATTTTTATTGGTTTAGAGAAAAACTGGAATAAAAACCACAATACTTGGCTGACTGCTTTCTATACCCCTAACCGAAGGGGAAAAAGTGCACCCATGACTCAGGAGGTTTTTGACTTGAAAGGTCGAAAATACAATCCTTATTGGGGTTTTCAGGATCAAAAAGTAAGAAACTCACGCGAAGCTGAAATAAAAATACCTGTCGTAATTTTGAATCACCTTTGGGAAATCTCTAAAGACGCCACTTTTAAAATTAATTTAGGACACCAATGGGGGAAACAATCTTCAAGCAGGCTATTGTACAATGGGAGTCGAATTCAAGATAACTATCTTATCGGGGGCGGCCAGAATCCTGATCCGACTTACTATCAAAAACTCCCCAGTTATTTTTTGAGAAACCCCAAATATCTAGACCCTGCAAGTGCCTACCTATCCTTACAGACTTTAATTAAAGAGGGACAAATAGACTGGGCTAAATTATACGAAATAAACCAAAACCAAACAGATCAAGCAGCAATTTATGCGCTTTATCAGGATGTGAAAGCACCCACCAGAACTACCTTTTCTTTTGAATATAAAAAGGCTTTTGAATCGGGATTTAAGCTTGACTTTGAAGGAAACTATATTAATGAGAACAATCATTTTTTTGCCACTCCCAATGACTTGCTAGGAGCAGATCATGTTTTCAATCTAAATTACTATGCAGATGACATAGCATCTGTTCAAAACAACTTACTTCAGCCCAACAAAAAAGTAAGGACTGATGATCCTTTTCTTTATAATTATAATTTAAAAACTGAGGGGCTAGCCTTTTCACTTCAAGGCGAATTTAACAGAAAAGGTTTCCAAGGCTTTACAGCAATAAAATTAAACCAGGTCACTTACCAACGCGACGGGAAATTTAAAAACGGTAGCTTTCCAGACAACTCATTTGGTAAAGGGGATAAACAAAAGTATACGTCGCTAAGCACAAAAGCTGGGGTTGATTATGCTTTTACAGGAAAGCATCGAATCTTTATAAACGGTGGTTTTTTGAACCGACCACCAACCCAGCAAAATGTATTTTCAAACCCTAGAGAAAATCATCAAATTGTTCCAAACACAAAAGAGGAAGAATCAATTTCTTTAGATTTTGGTTACCATTTTCAAGGCAGTAAAATAGCACTGAAAGCCCCTGGATATTGGATCGAACAAAAAGATCTAAGCGAGGTTTCGTATTACTTTGCAGATGGAGTAGGGGGAGACAATGCCTATTTTATCCAAGAAATATTATCTGATATTCAGAAAGACAATAAGGGGGTAGAGTTCTCCATTGTCTATCAACCAATTCCCGAAGTTAAAATCACTGGCGTTGCTTCGGTGGGTCAGTTCACAATTGGGAACGATCCTGACCTGTATTTGTCAACTGTTATTAATGAAGAAACCACAGCACAAGGGTTTGAAAATGGACTCAAAAGTTTTGGAAAAAGCAAGCTGAAAGGCTATTCCCTTGCAGCAGGTCCTCATCAAGCCTTTTCCCTTGGATTTGAATATGAAGATCCAAATTATTGGCGATTGGGTATTTTCGGAAATTATTTTTCAAATGCATTTTTAGACCCGAATCCTCTGTTAAGGACAGAGAATTTTTTAAAGGATTTTGATGGATTGACTTTTACAGACTATGATCCAGAGACAGCTCAATCGCTGTTGAAGCAGATTCAGTTTCCCTCATATTTTTTACTTAACCTTACTGCTGGAAAATCCTGGCGCGTAAATTCAAAGTTCTTCGGATTCTTTTTAAGTTTCCAAAATTTATTAGACGAAACCTTCAAAACAGGAGGTTTTGAACAAGGTCGCAATGCAAACTATGCAGCGGCACTTAGATTTTTATTAGATGAAACCGCTCTTAACAATTTATACCCTATAGGTAGAAAAGTATATGTCAATTTAAATGGATTGGGAGCTGGCTACCACAGGGGGGTGCTCACGATAGGGACTTATGCGGCTGATGGAGTCGAAAACTTATCCGCCCATTTGATTTCTGCTCATTTGGTAAGGTCTTCTGAAGACCATTTAATCATACCACTTTCCATTAATATTGAGGATTTTAATCAAGAATACTTAGGGATGTGGATCTCAATTAATGCAGTTCAGTTTTCGAACAGTGAACTGGGCAAAACTTTTTCAGCCGAAGGCTACGACGAATTTGATGGCGAACGACGTTTGGTCAATTGTCAAACACAGCAAAGTATTTGGGTCACGACCAGTACATTTTCAAAGTTTAAGTCCGTCGTGGTGTCAGATCATTCAGGCGTTATTAGTGGCATTCTTACACGGGATTATTACAACGAAAAGTTTATTTTAAAAATAAATGAACCCCAAAACATTAGTTTTCAAGATCCGAGATGTGATCCTTTTTTTAATCAACATTTTGAAAACGAAAACTTAGGAAAATTTGAATCTGAAGGTTGGATAAGTTTTACTGAAGAAGGGACTCCCTATTGGAAAGTTGTTGAGGACGAATATGCATTGGGTAGGTCTGCCAGCTTTAGCGCCTATAGCTCAGGAGACACAGAAACCATTGGTTGGTTGATAACCCCTCCGATTAATGTAAGTAGCATTAATAATCCTGTTTTTGCATTTCGAACAGCAGTTAAATATCCTGATAAAAGTCAATTGGAAGTTTATTTTTCTAATGATTTTAATGGAAATATAGATGGAGTACTGTCTGCCCAATGGCAAAAATTAGCGCTTAAAATTGCTTCAAAAATAGATGTTTCCAATGCATGGATCGATTCTGGAGAATTTGAACTTCCTGCGCAAAGTGAAAACATATATTTTGCATTTAAATACATTGGAAATGGAAAGTCAACCTATGATGCAACTTTTTTGGTAGACGATATTCGCGTGATGGAGGGAAATCAATAGATATTAATCTTCATAATCTATATGATCGGTGTTGTAGGATAAGTTTTTAAGTAAATCACCCTTAAAAACACCAGTAATCAATCGTCCATCTTCATCGGTACACTTAAATGAGATGCTGGTTTGTTTTCCTTCCTTAGTAACAGTTAATTTCCCACTTAACAAGCCAGGTCCCTCATTCTCATCGTAAAAGACTGAGCCTTTGTCCTCCTCCCAGTCAAGGGTGTAAAAACCAATGGCAATGTCTCCTTCACTGTAAGGAGGTCTCAGATTCATAAAATGAACCCCTTCATTAAGTGTTTCTTTTTCGGAGCTGTAAATAATAAATCCCAATATTTTTCCTTTTCCTTTTAAAGAGAGCACTTTGTCGTTTAATGAAGAAAAACTTACGCCATCTGTAGCGAATATTAGCCCATTTAAATTATTAAAAAAAGAAGGGCCAGTGAGTTTTACAAAAGCAGCAGACTCAATTATATATTGCGTCTCATTAATCTTAAAATGATCGGGACTACTGTATTCGATTTGTTTATTGGAACAGAAGTAAATAAAAAAACACAATGCAATAGATGAAAGCAGGGCGGAAGATCTCATTTGGTTTTAATTTGGGTTAATTAAAACTATAAAAAAAAGAACTATAGTTGGGGAATAATTGTGTTAAATAAATTTATAAATGAGGCTTTCTTTCTAAATACCTAATGCTTATGGCATTCGGTGACCCTGACTGGCGACCAAAAGAGAAAACCAATCAATTTCATCCAAAACAATATCAACTGCTCTCAAGGATTTTTTAATTCTTTCTACTTTTGTTGTCCCAATGACAGGATGAATACCAGCTGGATGCCGCATCAGCCAGGCTAAAATCAACTCATCCTCATCGGCATCATATTTCTTTAGAAGTGGCTTCAAGGCATTTTCGATCCGCTGTTGTGCTTCGTCTTTTTCTTTAAAATAGTTACCCAAAGGTGCCCACGCCATGGTTTGAATATTTTTATTGATCATATGATCTAATGTATCATCAAACATGGGTTGGTAATGGGTCAAAGAACATTCGATCTGATTAAAAAGAATAGGAGTGGTTTCCTGAATTAAATCAATTTGTGAAGGAGTAAAGTTAGAGACGCCATAATTTCTGATTTTACCTTCCGCTTTTAGCTGATCAATCGCAGAATTAATTTCATCCCCTTGCATTAAAGGACTTGGGCGGTGCAATAAAAGCAGATCTAGGTAATCTGTTTTTAAATTTAGCAGCGAACGTTCAACTTGATTTATTATATAAGATTTGGAGTAAGAATAATAATTCAGCAGTATGGGGTTAAATTCACTTGGGCATTGAATTCCGCATTTTGAAATGAAAAACAATTCTTCCCTTGCTATTTTTGTTTGAGCATAAGCTTTTCCAAAAGCTGTTTCAGTAGTATAGTCTCCATAAATATCGGCATGGTCAAAAGTATTTATACCCAGAGAAAGCCCAGTTTCAATGAGGTTTGCCATTTCTAGAGTGCCTAAATTATTACCCCAGACCCCCCAATTCATGGTGCCGGATATTATTTTTGAGACTTTTATCATTTTTCTTAAATTAGTTGTTTTAAATTAGGGAGATTTTAAAGCTTATTAAACTTTGATTAAAATCAATTTTTAACCAATTATTAACAACGTAAAGAGAAAATATTCCTCAATTTTACTGCCCTAAATTACATGCCTTAATAGAAACAACATGGAAGAAACAATGAACAAGAATGTCGATATTAGAGCCATCAATGAAAAAATCGAAAAAGAAAGTGCTTTTGTTGACTTATTAACACTAGAAATGAATAAGGTCATTATCGGCCAAAAACACATGGTCGAGAGACTATTGATAGGTTTGCTGGGAAGAGGTCACATCCTTCTGGAAGGAGTCCCTGGTCTTGCAAAGACACTGGCAATTAACACACTCAGTCAATCGGTAAAAGGAGTCTTTAGCCGAATTCAGTTTACTCCTGATTTGCTTCCCGCAGATGTTGTTGGAACCATGATTTATAACATCAAGGAAAACGACTTTACGATAAAGAAAGGACCCATTTTTGCCAATTTTGTTTTGGCGGATGAGATCAACCGTGCCCCTGCGAAAGTGCAGTCTGCTCTTTTAGAAGCGATGCAAGAGAAACAGGTCACGATTGGAGATACAACTTTTAAGCTGCCCTCCCCTTTTTTAGTTATGGCGACGCAAAACCCTGTGGAGCAGGAAGGTACTTATCCACTTCCTGAAGCGCAGGTGGATCGATTCATGCTCAAAACGGTAATTGATTACCCTAAAATTGAAGAAGAGCAGTTAATTGTAAGATCTAATTTAAATAATACCCAGCAAAAAGTGAACCCCGTGGTTACGACAAAGCAAATTCAAACGGCGCAGACTACGGTAAGGGAAATCTATATGGATGAAAAAATCGAGAAATATATTCTTGATTTGGTGTTCGCCACACGTTATCCTGAAAACTATTCATTGGCAAAAATCAAACCATTAATCAGCTTTGGAGCTTCACCCAGAGGGAGTATCAATCTCGCCACGGCAGCCAAATGCCATGCTTTTCTTAAGCATCGGGGTTATGTTATCCCCGAAGATGTACGCGCCATTATTTATGACGTATTGCGTCATCGAATAGGGCTAACTTATGAAGCAGAAGCTGAAAACATTACTACTGAAGATTTGATCAGCCAAATCATCAACGAAGTAGAAGTTCCCTAGGAAAATTAGCTTTTTTCTCACCAACTAAAATCAGTATGGAAACGAAGGAGCTTTTAAAGAAAGTTCGTAAAATTGAAATTAAGTCTCGCCGCTTAAGCGATAACATCTTTGGGGGGGAATATCACAGTACCTTCAAAGGAAGAGGGATGACTTTCAGTGAAGTACGACAATACCAATATGGAGACGACATTCGGAATATCGATTGGAATGTAACCGCACGCTATAACGAACCTTTTGTAAAAGTATTCGAGGAAGAAAGAGAGTTAACCCTTATGCTGATGGTTGACGTTAGTGGCTCAAAACACTTCGGGACTCAGGGCCAATTTAAGAGGGATGAAATAACCGAAATCGCTGCGACCTTGTCATTCTCTGCCATGCAGAACAATGATAAAGTTGGTATAATTCTTTTTTCAGATCAGGTAGAGCTTTATATTCCTCCCAAAAAAGGACGTTCTCATGTTTTAAGAATTATACGTGAACTTTTGGAGTACCAACCCAAAAGTAAAAAAACAAAAATAAGTGCTGCTTTAGAATTTTTATCTGGCGTACTTAAGAAAAAAGCCATCGTTTTCTTGATGTCTGATTTTATGGATTCTGATTATGAAAAGACCCTTAGAATTGCGGCTAAAAAACATGACTTAACAGGAATTAGGATTTATGATCGCTATGAAGAAAGCATCCCTAACATTGGTTTGGTTCCCATGATTGATAACGAAACTGGAGCCACAAAATGGATCAACACCAAGTCTTTGGGTGTGAGAAAAGCTTACGAAAAAAACTATCAGAATCAAGTAGCATTTTTTGAAAACCTATTTCTTAAGAATGGAGCAGGAGCATTGCATTGTCGACTAGATGAAAGTTATGTAAAAAAACTTTTGAATTACTTTAAATCAAGAGGATAAGGAATGAAAAAAATTGTTTTAATAGGTTGCTTCTTATTGGGCATGAGTCAACTCATCGCACAAGTTGATTTCGACCTAAAAACAGCGGTTGATACAACGCAACTTCGCATCGGAGAACAATTGAATTATTCAATACAATTAAAGTCTGACTCAATTTTAGATCTCACTTTTGCTGAAAAACCAATTTTCGCTCCCTTCGAGCTTTTAGAAGAAAGTCCTTTGGATACCATTCAAGCACAGGGCCATTATCTTTTTACTAAAAAATATGCATTGATTCAATTTGATTCGGGAGCCTATTGGTTGCCTCCTCAAAAAATAGGAATCAATGGCTCGTTAAAAATAACGGATTCGCTTTTAATCGAAGTTGCCACTGTTGTCGTTGATACTTTAAAACAAAAATTATATGACATTAAGCCGATTGTTGAGGTTGAAAAAAATAATAAAAGGGTTATAAAAAGCATTTTACTTGGAGTCTTAGTAGTCCTTTTGCTAATCGGTGTCATTTACGCTTTTTTCTTTGCTAAAAAGAGAATAGAACAAAAGAAAAAGAAACTACCTCCTTTTGAAAGAGCCATAGAAGAGCTTAAAGCGTTAGAATCAATCAAACCGACCGATCAAGAAGAACATAAGAATTATTATTCTCGTTTAACAGATGTCATCCGAAGATATTTGGAGGAAGAAGCCAAGATTTCTGCACTAGAAAGCACTTCTGATGAATTACTTTCAAAATTGGAATTGCTGAAAGATTCAGGAAAACTAAAACTTGAGCACGATACCATTAAAAACCTTAAATCAGTCCTACAGACTGCGGATTTGGTAAAGTTTGCAAGGTCAATGCCCGACCAAGGAATTTCTTCACGCGACAGAATTTTGGTTGAGGAAGTGGTGATCGAAACCAAAGAGGCACTTCCCGAACCCACCCCAGAGGAAATAAGGGAGCGAGAGGAATATCAATTGATTTTGGCCAAGCAGCGAAAGAGAAAGCAAATTAAGTGGAGCGTTGCTTCCCTAGGAATCACAGTGATAATTTCATTAAGTATTGCGATTTATGTTTATGGTTTTTATACCGTTCGAGACACGATCCTTGGGAATCCAACCGTCAAATTAAAAACGGGAGAGTGGGTAACCAGTCAATACGGGACGCCTCCGGTGAAAATCAGCACTCCAAAGGTTTTGAAAAGAATCAAAGCAGAAGGGAGTGGTACGCAAAGGTTTTCCATAGGAAGTTATGACTCGCCTTTTTATCTAGATTTAGTTTTCAAAAAGTCGCCTCCAAATCCAGAAAAATCTGATCAAGAAGAGGAGGATGAAGCTTCAGAAAATGCAAGGCAGAAGGAAAAAATCCAACAGCTGATCAATGAAATCATTCAGGATTTTCAATCAAGAGGAGCCGTAAATATTCTGATTAAAGAAGAAGAAGTGACTACCCTTTCGGGACTTCCAGCATTGAAAATATTTGGAACTTTAGATTATCCAAAAAAAGGAGACGACAACCGCGTCAGGTGCAATTATACCACCCATGTATTTGATTTCGAATCGGGAGGTATAACCATGACGATTCTCTATGAAAAAGAGGATCGGTATGCTGATAAAATAGAGGAAAGAATAATGAATAGTTTTGAATTAATTAAAGAATTATAAAGCGTGTTTGAAGGAATATATTTTGCGAATCCTGATTATCTGTGGTTATTTGTGCTTTTACCGCTGTTAATTCTATGGCAATTTTTTAATCATAAAAACATTCAACCCAAACTCAACATCTCTTCACTGAAAGGATTTGAAATCAATTCCTCTGCAATCGCTCGCTTGCATCCATTACTTTTTGTTTTAAGATTATTGGCTTTGAGTTTTATAATATTGGGATTGGCACGACCCCAAACCCTTGACGTTTCCTCAAGAACAAAAACAAACAAAGGGATTGACATTATCATGGCAATTGACGTGTCTTCGAGTATGTTAGCTCAAGATCTAAAACCAGACCGCTTGTCTGCCCTTAAACGCGTGGCAGCATCTTTTGTCGATGAAAGATTGAGTGACCGTATTGGACTGGTCATTTATGCGGGAGAAAGCTACACCAAAACACCGATCACAAGTGATAAGTCTATTGTTAAAAATGCACTAAGAGAAATTCGTTACGAAGGATTGATAGAAGATGGAACAGCGATAGGAATGGGTCTGGCAACTTCCGTGAACAGGTTGAAAGATAGTCGAGCAAAAAGTAAAGTGATTATCTTGTTGACTGACGGCGTAAATAATTCTGGATTTATAGATCCCAAGATCGCAACGGAATTGGCTGTAGAATATGACATAAAAACGTATACTATTGGTTTGGGAAGTAACGGAAACGCCAGGGCGCCCATCGGATTGCTGCCCAACGGAAAGTTTCAATATGGTGTGACAAAAGTAGAGATCGATGAAGCGTTATTAAAAACGATAGCGGAGAGCACTGGAGGTTTGTACTTTCGAGCTACCGATAACAAGAAATTAGAAGAAATTTATCAGGAAATCAACAAACTCGAAAAAACTGAAGTTGAGGAGTTTAAGTATTATAATTATGAAGAAAAATTTAGGCCATTAATCCTTCTCGCTTTGGTGATGATTTTCATCGAATGGTTGGCTCGCAATACTTTATTTAGAAGCTTTATTTAATATGTATCAATTTGACACCCCTTTCTATTTTTATTTCTTCGGAGTATTGCCGGTTCTCTGGCTAGGCTTTTATTTTGTGATGCGATGGAAGCGAAAAGCTCAGCTCCAATTTACCGATGCTAACTTAATGAAAAAATTGAGCCCTTATCGGTCAAGATTTAAGCCTGGATTTAAATTAATTCTTCTGAGTTTGTCAATTTCTTTCTTAGTGATAGGATTGGTAAATCCAAAAATAGGAACCCAACTTGAAACCGTTAAAAGAGAAGGCGTAGACATCGTTTTTGCGATTGACGTTTCAAAAAGTATGCTCGCCGAAGACATTGCACCCAATCGATTGGAAAAATCAAAGCGATTGGTGTCAGCCATCATGAATCAACTCGCGAGCGATAGAATTGGGATTATTGCCTATGCAGCTCAAGCCATTCCACAATTACCGATTACCACGGATTATGGAGCGGGCAGAATGTTTTTACAGGCATTAAATACTGACATGCTTTCCTCACAGGGAACTGCATTGGATGCTGCTCTCGATCTTTCTGGAACATTTTTTGATGATGAAGATCAGACCAACCGAGTTGTTTTTTTAATCTCAGATGGTGAAGACCATTCTGAGGAAGGAGAATCAGCAGCCAAAAGGGCTTCTGCTTTGGGAATTAGGATTTTTACTTTTGGAGTAGGTACCGAACAAGGCGCTCCTATTCCTATTAAAAAAAATGGAATAATTGAATCCTATAAGAAAAACCTGGAGGGAGAGACTGTCATCACAAAACGAAACGAGGAAATTCTGAAGGTGATTGCAGAAGTATCTGGAGGGGAATATATCGATGGGAATGAAACTCAGGAAGTTTTGGATTTTGTTTCAGATAAATTAAAATCGATGGATAAAAAAGAATTTGAGGCTAAAAAATTTGTCAGTTATAAAGACCAGTTTCAAGCTTTTCTTTTGGCTGGATTTCTTTTGCTGCTGATAGAGATTTTTCTTTTTGAAACGAAAACTAAATGGGTGCAAGATTTAAATTTATTTAACGAAAAATAAAAAATTATGTTTCGATTTTTTTTCTGTTTGTTTTTAATTTCATTCTTCATAGGTGCTGCTCAAGAAGCGGTTGTGAACAATCATATTTATGATGGGAATCAATTGGCAAAAGAATCTATGTTTGATACCGCCGAGATGTCATACAGGAAAGCACTTTCCAAAGCTCCAGAAAAACCAGAAGCACTTTATAACCTTGGTAACACACATTATAAGGAAAAGAATTTTGAGGAAGCAAAACAACGTTATTTTCAAACCCAAAAATTCTCAGAGAATAAATCAAGTAAGCATCATGCATTTCACAACATGGGAAATGTTTTTATGCAACAAAAAGATTATGCCAAGGCAGTTGAGTCCTATAAAAACGCATTGAGAAACAATCCTGAGGATGAACAAACGCGGTATAATTACGCCCTTGCAAAAGAGCTTTTAGAAAAAGAGCAACAAGAACAAGAACAAAATCAGGATCAAAAGGATCAAGACGATAAAGATCAAGAGGACAAAAAAGATCAAGATCAAGACAAAGAAGGGGAGGAAGAAAAAGACAAAGAAGAGGATAAAGAAGGTAAGGAAGGAGAAGATTCGGAAGACAAGAAAGAAGATGGTGAGGAAGAAAAAGAGAAAAAACCTGAAGAGTCTAAAGATGGGAAAGATGAGAAGGAACAGCAGCCTCCGCCGAAGCCCAAGCAGGGCCAGCTCTCACCAGAGCAGGTGAAAAGTTTGCTAGAAGCAATGAATAATCAAGAGAAAAAAGTACAAGACAAAGTCAATGCCGAAAAAATTCAAGGGGTTCCTGTTAGAGGGGAGAAAGATTGGTAAATTTGTAATCAATTAGAATGCACAAATATATTTTACATATAATTGTTTTACTATTCACCGTTTTTAACGTCACTGCGCAGGTGTCTTTTGAAGCGAGGGTGAGCAAGAAATCTATGGGACTCAACGAACGTTTGAGGGTTGATTTCATTATGAATAAAAATGGAGATAATTTCACAGCTCCAAATTTCTCTGACTTCAGAGTTGTTGGAGGTCCAAATCAATCCATAAGTAATTCGTGGGTTAATGGTAAAAGAAGTTTTTCTAAAACATTTACCTATTTCTTATCTCCTAAAAAGAAAGGTGCCGCGACGCTTAATGCGGCGACAGTCAAAATCGAAGGAAAAGTTTATCGGACTACTCCGGTCAAAATTACGGTTTCCGAGTCCGTAGCTGTGCCCCGCGATCCTAATAGTCCAGAGTATCTCATAGACGATAACCTTCACTTGGTCGCTGAAGTTTCCAATCCGAGACCTTATCTAAATGAAGCCATTACGGTTGTTTATAAGCTATACTTTAGAAGCCCACTTAAAATATCGGACGCCAGAGAAATAGAAAGTCCAAAGTTTCAGGACTTTTGGAGTCATATTATAAAAATCCCCCAACTACAGGTTCAGAATGCAACTTTTAGGGGAGAGGATTATAAGGTGGTTGTTTGGAGAAAAACCGTTTTATATCCGCAAAAAACAGGAAAATTAACACTAGAGCCTCTCAGTCTAAATGTCGTTATTGGCCTTCCCTCCAACCGGCGTGATTTTTTTGGAGGCAGAATTGTTCAGCAAACTTCCCGTGCGATTACTGCCGAAAAAAGATTTATAAACGTCAAGCCATTACCTGAAAAAGGAAAGCCTGCCAATTTCTTTGGTGCAGTTGGACAGTTTGATTTTAATTTAATTATAAATAAGAATGCCTTAAAAGCTTCGGAGTCTTTTGAGTTAAAAGTTAAAGCAAGTGGCAGTGGAAATTTAAAGCTCTTCACCCTGCCGAAACTGACACTTCCCAACACCCTTGAGGTTTATGAGCCGGAGCACTCTGAAGACGTTAAAACAAGTTTGGGTGGAATGAAAGGAAGCATTGAAGACAAATACACTGTTGTTCCAAGATTTCAGGGTAAATATCCCATCTCCCCCGTCTCGTTTTCTTATTTCGACCCAAATAAAGAAGAATATTTCACCCTCATGTCCCAAGAGCATATTGTCGATGTATATGATGGCCCAATTGCAGGCAACTCCAATAATAAAAACAACTCGACTTCAAATCAATTGGTTTCAACTGAAAACGAATCGTTCCGTTTTATAAAATTAATTCCAAACCTAAGACCAATTGAGCAGCTTGCCTTTTGGGGCAGTAGAGAGTTTTATTTGATGATTGTTGCCCCATTTTTATTGCTCCTAATATTTTATTTCCTCCTGCGGCGTAAAATAAAAACATCTGGTGATATTGATGGAATAAAGTTGAAAACGGCGAATAAACTTGCAAAAAAATACTTAGGCTCAGCCAAGAAAAACCTGAAAAATAAAATACGTTTCTATGATGCCTTAGAAAGGGCCTTACACAACTATTTAAAGGCCAAATTAAGCATTGAAACATTTGATTTTAATAAGGAGAAAATCCGTCAACTATTGAAGGAAAAACCTCTTTCCTCGGATGATATTGATTCTTTTTTAAATTTATTGGAAAACTGTGAAATCGCTCGATATTCACCTGCAACGGATGCTAAAATGCAGCAAGATTTTGATCAAGCACTTAATGTAATTGCTACTATAGACAGAAAATTATGAATTTGAAACTGCTATCTTTTATTTTATTTCTAGTTTTCATTTGTACATATGGACAAACTCCTAGCGAAGTTTTTGAAAACGCCAATGCGGCTTATAATAATGCTAAATATGAAAAAGCAGTTTCCCTGTATAAAGAAATTTTGGATCAAGGAGAACACAGTGCGGCATTGTATTACAACTTGGCAAACTGCTATTACCGACTAAACAATGTTGGGGAGAGTGTTTTTTATTATGAAAAAGCCAAACTTTTAAATCCTAATGATCAGGACATAAAAGTGAACGCTGCTTTCGCCCAAAACATGGCCATTGATGCCGTTGAATTACTTCCTCAGTCACAGTTGACCCGAATAAAAAACACATTTTTTAATTTTTTTTCTACAGAAGGATGGGCTATTTTGGCTGTTGTTTTGGCATGGTTTTGTGCGATGTTTATCGGTCTTTATTTATGGAATAAAACTCCTGTTTTAAAGAGGACTTTCTTTATTCTTGCGATATTATCTTCTTTACTTTTGGTTAGTTCAATCTCAATATCTTTCATGAAATCCTCAACGGAAAAATCTACAAATTTTGGTATTTTATTTAGTGAAAAAATTGATGTTTGGGCCGAGCCAAACTCTCGTTCTGAAGTGTTGTTTCTTCTTCATGAAGGCACAAAAGTTCAGCTTTTAGATGCGCTACAAGAATGGCAAAAAATTAAAATAGCAAATGGTTCTGAAGGTTGGATAAAAGGTGGGGTTATTCGCAGTCTCAAAGACTTTAAATAAACTTTTCAGGAATTTCATCTGACATTCCGCTTCCCCAATTAAACAAAAATTCGCCTAATTTTAAAATAGGTTCATAAAGTAGTGAATCCTCAAAATATTTTGGATCAACTACAGTAATCCAATTATTTAATTTTCCAATTAAAAAGAAAGCAACACAGAGAAAAACCCCCCATTTGATCACTCCAAACAAAGCACCCAAAAACCGATTGAATAGCCCCAGCGCTGCAAGGCTGATTACTTTCGTTAAAGCTTTTGCTAATAATGAAATGCCAAAAACAATTATAATAAATACAAGAAAGTACGCACTGGCTTGAATGGCAGCAGGATTCCAGTCAAAATACCCTTCAATCAAAACAACGACAAGCGGAGAAAATTTTAACGCGCCAAACAACCCTAAGAACAAGGCGAACAAAGAGGCGATTTCTACAATAAAGCCCTTAGAAAAACCCCTGAAAAAACCAAATGCCAGTCCTATTGCAATTATAATGTCTACCACATTCATGAGCACGAAAGTACTCTATTTTTCATAAAGTCGATAAGAGAATTAACTCAAAGCACTTATCTTTACCACATGCAAAAAGTCACTACTAGAGATCAATTACTAAAAGATCGGTGGGAAAAATTGGTTGAGGTGCTAACGGATAAATTTTCTGATGGTGAGCCGCTAGATGTAGAAGGAATGCTCTATCTAATTGGGTTACAGGAATTGGGTCAAATACATAGGAAGTTTAAAAAAGACGATAATATTGATCTAATACACATTGGAATTTGTACTGCTTTAGAGCCTTTTGGATACTATCGATTTGATTTTTTTGATGAGCAAGGATGGCCTCATTTTGAGTTAACTGAGGAGTTGCCGCCCTTGAAAGCAGGAGAGCAGAGTGTTTTGATGAAAGAGGCAATAGTAGAATACTTTTTAAATCGAGAGGTAATTAAATAACAGAATGTTTATTTTTGTGTGATGATTGAAAAAATTAAAGAAAATCTTGATCTAGTAGCTCAGTTTCAAACTGATTCTAATGAGGAAATAGAGGCTTTTAGAATAAAATATCTAGGTAAAAAAGGAATGTTAAATGACTTTTTCGCTGCTTTTAAAGAAGTGCCAGGCAATGAAAAGAAGGAATTTGGTCAAGCACTGAACACCTTAAAAAATGCTGTTACTGAAAAAGTAAGAACACTACAATCTAAATCAACTTCCCAGAAACGAAAGGGAAGTATTGGCGATCTTTCACGATCTCCTTTCCCAGTCGAATTGGGTTCGAGGCATCCTTTGTCATTGGTTAAAAATAGAATCGTTGATATTTTTTCACAGATTGGATTTAATATATCTGAAGGTCCAGAAATAGAAGATGATTGGCATAATTTTACAGCCTTAAATCTTCCTGAACACCACCCAGCGCGAGACATGCAGGATACTTTTTTTATTCAAACGGATCCCGATGTTTTGCTTCGAACGCATACTTCTTCTGTGCAAGTGAGGTATATGGAGAATAACAAACCTCCGATCCGAACGATATCTCCGGGTAGGGTTTTTAGGAATGAGGCAATTTCCGCTCGATCTCATTGTATTTTTCATCAAGTAGAAGGACTCTATATCGACAAAAATGTTTCTTTTGCGGATTTAAAACAAACGCTTCTTTACTTTACAGAGTCTTTATTCGGCAATTCTAAAATACGACTGCGACCCTCTTATTTTCCTTTTACGGAACCCAGCGCAGAAGTTGATATTTATTGGGGATTAGAAACGGAAACTGACTATCGCATTACCAAGGGAACCGGTTGGTTAGAGATCATGGGATGTGGTATGGTTGACCCCAATGTTTTAAAGAATTGTGGTATTGATCCTGAAGAATATTCGGGCTATGCCTTCGGAATGGGGATTGAGCGAATTGCAATGTTGCTTTACCAAATAGGGGATATAAGATTGTTTTTTGAAAACGACATTCGTTTTCTAGAACAATTTAAATCTAGTTTCTAGTCTAACTTTTTCACAAGTCTTTTAAAAACCTTTTCAGGACTTTTCCCTTCATAAAGAATGCTGAAAACAGCATCGATTATAGGAACCCTAGTCACATATTTCAAGTTAATTAGCTTGGCTGATTTTGCAGCATAATACCCCTCGGATATCATTTTCATTTCTAATTGAGCTGCTTTAACAGTGTAGCCTTTTCCGATCATACTACCAAAGGTTCTGTTGCGACTAAAGATCGAATATCCGGTCACCAAAAGATCTCCTAAATAAGCAGAATTGTTGATATTTCTTTTCATTTTATAGACATCTTTGATAAAGCGTTTCATCTCCCGAATAGAATTACTCATCAAAACGCTCTGAAAATTATCTCCATAGTTTAATGCGTGGGCAATACCCGCAGCAATTGCATAGATGTTTTTTAACATGGCGGCATATTCGGTCCCGATGATATCATTCGATGTTTTGGTTCGAATGTATTTTGTCTTTAACATCGAAGCAACAACTTTTGCCATCATTGAATCAACGCAAGCGACAGTAAGGTAAGACAGTCGTTCCATTGCGACCTCTTCTGCATGACAGGGGCCTGCAATTACTCCAATTTTTTCTACAGGGACGCCAAATTTTTGATTCAGATGTTCTCCAACGATTAACATGCTTTCTGGAACAACTCCTTTGACCGCTGAAAAAATTATTTTATCCTTTATTGAAATCTTTATTTTATTCAATTCTTCGGATAAAAAAGCGGAGGGAACAGCCAAAATAATAATGTCAGCGTCCTCGACTATTTTGTTTATATCAGAACTGATATTTAGCCGCTTAACACTCAATCTGGCAGAGCTCAGATAATTTGGATTATGATGGTGTTTTTTAATGAAGCTAATGTTGTCTTCATTACGCATGTACCACCCAACGTTTCTTTTATTTTCACATAAAATTTTAGTCAAGGCAGTCGCCCAGCTTCCGCCACCGATTACTGCAATACTTAGCTTATTCTTTAAAAGTAAATGTTTAAAGACAGCTTGTTTTTTTGTGGTAATCATTATTTTTAACTCAAAAAATTACAACCAGTTGTTCCAGGGTATTCTGCTAAGGAGTAACAACAAACCAAAGCTATAAAACAATCCAATGCGTAAGAATTTTTTACCGCTATCACTTTGTCTTTTGTGAAGTGACCATCCCATCGTAATCAGGACGATGGCTATAATGTTTGTAAAGGGATGTTCCACCAAATAAAGCCTTGTTTGTGCATCTTTCATGACACCACCCATTCCTAAAGCTGACCATTGGTCAAACCAAGGAGAAACGAAGTAAAGAATCAACCCAATCAATAACTGAAGGTGAGAAAATATTAATCCAAAAAGAGAAATTCTTAAATCCTTAGATTCAAAATCCTTTCCTTTTATTTTACCTATAAAAGCATTTCCAATTGCAAGTATTATTACAAGTAGTACTAAAAATGCCCAATAAGAGTGTAAGTTTTTTAACAATGAATACATGATCTAAATTTTTAACAAAGATACAATAATCTGTTCATACAACGAGAATTCTGTTTTTAATAGAAAGTTACATCATTGCGTTATAATATTCTTTTATTCCGGTGACTTCGTCTCCCAGCCAATCTGGTTTTTCGAAAAGAGTAGCTTCCGAAGGCAATTCAATTTCTGCAATAATTAACCCACTTTTATGTCCAAAAAACTCATCTACTTCGAAGTTTAGATTTTTTTGTGGAATGATGTATCTAATTTTTTCGATGGGAGTTGCAATGCATAATTTCATAAGTGATTCACCATCAGCTAGGGAAATTGATTTTTCCCATTCTAATCTTGTTGTTCCTGTGTCATTGCTTTTTCCTTTAATGGTGATCCAAGCTTCTTTCTCTGTAATTCTGATCCTAACGGTTCTTTCAGGATCTTTACTGAGATATCCTTGTGTTATTTTTTGCTTTTGAACAGACTGATCTTTAAATTTATCATTTCTGACTAAAAATTTTCTTTCTATTTCTTTTTTCATGTATTGAAAATTTTATTGTAACTAAATTTAGAGGAATTCTGATTCGTTAAGGATTAAAAAGCAAAAATGTTTTGATTAAAATTTAAATGCTGTCTCTTATACACATCTCCGAGCCCACGA
>CAJXQS010000007.1:0-95689 GCA_913058385.1 uncultured Flavobacteriaceae bacterium | reverse complement strand
GAGATGTAGAGAGGTCTCGTGGGCTCGGAGATGTGTATAAGAGACAGCTATATAATAATTCAATAGCTGCATTCTTTATCTAGAAGAAAGTGCTTCTCGTAATAGGACAACCAAAATTAAAAATAGATTGAATGAGTTTTTATTTCTTAGAAACTGTTGATAATAACGTGATTCAGTTGTTTTCAGACTTACATTTTATTTTGATCTAATGAATTTTGTATCTTTTGTTTTCGAAAGATTTTAAAAATAAATCGATACTAAATGAATTATTTTTTAAGGAATTGTTCTTGATAAATATTACACTAGAAAACAGATTTTAATAAGCGCTTCAAAACAATTTTAAATTATCTATTTCCTGTTTTTTTGAAAGCATTTTAAAAATTAATCCTGTCTGAATTTTCTTACAAATTTCACAAACTTATATGGATTAACCTTGATTAAAAAGTGCACTTAAGCAAGCTTGCCCGCAATGAAGCCAGTGCTCCAAGCCGCTTGAAAATTATAACCTCCAGTTATTGCGTCAATATCGATAACTTCACCAGCAAAATAGAGGTTCGGCACCACTTTGCTTTTAAGGGTATTTAGGTCAACATCGGCAAGCGAAACGCCACCACAGGTAACAAACTCTTCTTTGAAAGTTGTTTTTCCTGCTACTTTAAATTTATGCTGCGTAAGCAGTGTGATCAATTGGCGACTTTTTTTCTTCCCCAACTCTTTCCAGCTTCTCGATACAGGGATGTCACAGGTGACAACCAAATGTTTCCACAAACGCTGGGGGAGGGGAAATGATTTGTGGTTGATCACTTTCTTTTGAGGATTTATTTCGATAAAAGCTTGCAGCTTTTCAAAGAGCAGTTCTGTATTGGATTCATTCAACCAATTGACTTGAGCCTCAAACTGATATTCTTTATCGCTCAATGCTCTTGCTCCAAAAGAAGAAGCTTTGAGGATGGCCGGACCACTCATTCCCCAATGGGTGATGAGCAATGGCCCCTGGGTTCGTATTTTAGTCCCAATGATTTTCACTTGTACCTCTTCAACAGCAATCCCCATCAACGCTGTGATTGGTTCCTTGGGCATGTTAAAAGTAAAAAGTGAAGGTACTGGCGGAATGATTTCGTGTCCCAAATTTTTTAGCCAATCAAAGCTTTTAAGTTTTGGACTTCCGCCTGTTGCCACAATTACGGCGTCGAAGGACTCGTGTTTTTTATCAACGTTAAATTGAAGTATCCATTTTTCATCTCGTTGCGTTAAGCTTTTGATGTGGGAACTGTATTTAAGTTTTACGCCTAGTTTTTCAATTACTTCCATTAAACAATCAATGATACTTTGCGACTGATTGGAAACCGGAAAAACCCTTTGATCAGCTTCGGTCTTTAGGGGCACTCCACGCTTTTCAAACCAAGTTTTAGTATCTTGTGTTGAAAATTGATGTAGTATTTTTTTAAGTTTTTTACCACCCCTAGGATAGGCCAAGCAAAGCGAATTGATGTCTGTATTGCCATTGGTCACATTACAGCGACCACCACCAGATACTTTTACCTTAGCCAGTACATTGCTGGTTTTTTCAAAGAGAACAACTTCTGCTTCAGGGTGGTGCGTTTTTGCGGAAATCGCTGCGAAAAATCCTGCAGCACCTCCACCCAATACCGCTATGTTTTTTTTAACCTCCATCTGTTCGAAGGTAGGGTTTTAACCTGCCAAACTTTTAATTCCAAATAATATAAAAAATTAAAAAATATTATTTTATTTGTCTGGCTAAATAATCTCCAACTTCACTGGTTTTATAGGCTTTATCATTCCCTTCAATCAAGTCTTCTGTGACAATACCTTCTTCGAGCGATTGATCGACAATTTTTCGAATCAAAGCTCCTTCTTCATGCAATCCAAATGCCATTTCAAACATCATTGCCGCAGACAAAACTGTGGCCAGTGGATTGGCGATGTCTTTACCAGTAGCTTGAGGAAAAGATCCGTGAATGGGCTCGAATAGTGCAATTTTCGATCCAACAGATGCAGAGGGCATCAAGCCCATTGAGCCTGAGATAACTGAAGCTTCGTCGGTGAGAATATCACCAAAAAGGTTTTCAGTAATCAATACGTCGTAACTTTTTGGCCATTGCACCAAACGCATGGCAACGGCATCGACAAATTCATAAGCAACTTCAACTTCTGGATAATCCTTTTCCATCGATTGAACAGTTTCTCTCCACAGTCGAGAACTTTCCAAAACGTTTGCCTTGTCTACACAGCATAATTTTTTTGATCGGGTCATGGCCAATTCAAAACCTTTTTTTGCCAATCGTTGTATTTCACTTCGGGTATAAGTACAAGTGTCAAAGGCGGTTTTGCCATCATCTTTTCTTCCTCGTTCTCCAAAATAAATTCCACCCGTTAATTCTCTTAAAAAAACCAAATCTGTTCCCTCAATTCGTTCTCTTTTTAAGGGAGACTTGTCAATTAACGACGGGAAAGTAAAAGTTGGGCGTACATTAGCAAATAGCCCTAATTTTTGGCGCATTTTTAAAAGTCCTTGTTCGGGTCTAACTTTTGCAGAGGGGTCATTGTCAAAACGTGGATGTCCAATGGCGCCAAATAAAACAGCGTCAGAGGCCAAGCATACTTCATGAGTACTGTCTGGATAAGGTTCTCCCACCGCATCAATAGCTACAGCACCAGTCAATGCAGGCATCCATTCGATTTGATGATCAAATTTTTTAGCAATTGCATCGGATACTTTTACTGCTTGATCGATTACTTCTGGACCAATACCGTCTCCGGCCAATAAGGCAATTTTTAATTTCATATGTCGTTAATTAATTTAATTTGACGTTTAGCATTTTTTCAGTTGCCTTGATGGCAGCTACGGTTTGATCAGAATCTAAACCACGTGTGGTGAACTCCTTAGTACTACTTTTCCAGGTAACAAAAGTTTCACACAAAGCATCCGAATTACTTCCCGGTGGAATACGAACTGCGTAGTCAACCAAAAGAGGTAATTCTAATTTTTTCTTTTTATAAATTATTTTTAAGGCCCTCATAAAAGCATCAAATTGTCCATCTCCTGAGGCACTTGCTTCCATGATTTCTCCATCGATTTCTAGAGATATTGTCGTGTTGGGTTGAAGTCCCTTGGAATGTGTAAGTGCATAGGATTTAACCAATACTCTTTGTTCCATGGAACTATTGAGAACGTCAGATATTATATAAGGGAGATCCTCTGTTGTGACCCTTTCTTTTTTATCACCTAACTCAATGATGCGTTGGGTGACCTTTTTTATTTCATCATCATTAAGCGTAACGCCTAATTTTTGAAGGTTTTTCTGAATGTTCGCTTTACCGGAGGTTTTTCCTAGAGCATATTCTCTCGTTCTACCAAAACGTTCTGGTAACAGGTTATTGAAATAAAGGTTGTTCTTCTTGTCACCGTCGGCGTGGATTCCAGCAGTTTGAGTGAAAACATTTTCACCCACGATAGGTTTGTTTGCTGGTACAATAAAACCTGTAAAAGTCGAAACTAACTTGCTCACCTTATACAGTGCGGTTTCATTAATATTTATTTTTATTTCGGGTAAAAAATCTTTGATGTTGGCCACCGCACTCGCCATTGGTGTATTTCCAGCGCGCTCTCCCATTCCATTGATGGTGAGATGCAATCCATGACATCCAGCTCTCAAGGCCTCCATACTATTGGCGACACTTAGGTCATAATCATTATGACCATGAAAATCGAAATGTAATTCTGGAAACTTAGAAACGATTTCAGAAACAAATTTAAAAGTCTCCAAATGAGTGAGGATCCCTAAAGTATCGGGTAGCAATACTCTTTTGATTGGTTGTGTGGCAATGAAAGATAAATATTCATCGACATAGGCCCTGGAGTTTCGCATACCATTGCTCCAATCTTCCAAATAAACATTGGTGGTAATGCCTTCTCTTTCTGCTTCTAAAACATTGTCCTCAATTTCTTTGAAATGTTGATCAGGTGTTTTTTTAAGCTGATGTGTCAAGTGATTTAAAGACCCTTTTGTTAATAAATTCTGAACTTTTGCACCAGAATCTTTTAACCAATTTAAGGAGGTTCCTTGGTCTACAAAAGTTAAGATTTCAATGCGATCCAACAGTGATTTGCTTTTGGCCCAAGCAGCAATTTCCTTTACCGAATTCAATTCTCCCTCAGAGACTCTTGCCGAGGCAATCTCAATGCGATCTACTTTTAACTCTTCTAATAATAATTTAGAAAGTGTTAGTTTTTCAGCTACAGAAAACGACACCCCTGAGGTTTGTTCGCCATCCCTTAGCGTGGTGTCCATGATTTCAATAGTTCTTTTTTTCATCACAAGGTTTGAGAAATAAGTTTAGAGTGGAGTGTTTTTAGAAAATTCTTTGATTTCTTCTTTTAGGTTAAGAAGATAGTCGATATCGTCAAAACCATTCAACATATTTTCTTTTTTATAAGGGTTGATGTCAAAATTTTCAGATTCTCCTGAAGTGTCAAGCGTAACCTTTTGATTTTCTAGATCAATCGTAATTGAGGTTTTTGGATCAGCATTGACCGCTTCAAACATTTTGGCGGAATACTCAGCACTTACTTGAACTGGTAAAACACCAATGTTTAAACAATTGTTTCTGAAAATATCCGCAAAGAAACTTGAAATAACGCATCGAAAACCGTAATCATAGATCGCCCAAGCAGCATGTTCTCTCGAGGATCCAGAGCCAAAGTTTTTGCCTCCTAATAAAATTTGTCCACTGAATTTGGCGTTATTGAGAACAAAATCTTCTTTGGGACTGTCATCATTATTGTATCTCCAATCACGAAATAAGTTGTCTCCAAAACCAATGCGCTCTGTTGCTTTCAAAAATCGAGCAGGAATGATTTGATCAGTATCTACATTTTCGATCGGAAGTGGAACTGCTGTACTGGTGAGTACTTTAAATTTATCGTAAGCCATTTATTAATTTATTAACGTTCTTGGATCAGTTACTTTTCCTGTTACTGCAGCCGCTGCTGCCATGATTGGACTTGCCAATAGGGTTCTAGAGCCAGGTCCTTGTCGTCCTTCAAAATTTCTGTTTGATGTGCTAACAGCATATTTTCCAGTAGGAACTTTGTCATCATTCATTGCCAAACAAGCCGAGCATCCCGGCTCGCGAAGTTCAAAGCCAGATTCCTTAAGGATATCTAATAAACCTTCTTCTTCAATTGCCTTTTCTACTTTATGCGATCCTGGCACCAACCAAGCGGTTACATTGGATGCTTTCTTTCGACCTTTAACGATTTCCGTAAAAGCCCTAAAATCTTCAATTCGACCATTGGTACAACTTCCTAAAAACACAAAGTCAATTTCTTTACCGATCATTGTATCCCCTTCTTCATATCCCATGTAGTTCAATGACTTTTTGTAAGTCGCTGTTCCGCCGTCGATGGATTCTGCCATTGGGATGCCTTCCGAAATTCCAATCCCCATTCCAGGATTTGTTCCGTAAGTAATCATCGGTTCTATAGCATTCCCATCGAAAACAAGTTCTTGGTCAAACACAGCATCCGCATCGGTCTTAAGATCTGACCAATATTCCATGGCTTTGTCCCAGTTTTCACCTTTAGGCGTAAACTCTCTGTCTTTTATGTATTCAAATGTTTTTTCGTCTGGAGCAATCATTCCACCTCTGGCACCCATTTCGATACTGAGGTTGCAGACGGTCATTCTTCCTTCCATACTCATTTCATTAAAAACTTCTCCAGCATACTCCACAAAATAACCTGTGGCACCTGAGGTAGACAATTGTGAGATAATGAAAAGCGCCACATCTTTTGGACCAACTCCTTTTTCAAGAGATCCCTTGATGGTGATGCGCATTTTTTTTGGTTTGGGTTGCAAAATACATTGCGTCGACAAAACCATTTCTACTTCCGAAGTTCCAATTCCAAAAGCAATCGCTCCAAAAGCTCCATGAGTTGAAGTGTGTGAATCTCCACACACGATCGTCGCACCTGGGAGGGTAATTCCATATTCAGGCCCAACCACATGAACAATACCGTTTTTTTCGTGACCCAATCCCCAATAAGAAATACCATGTGTAGCAGCATTTTTTTCTAAGGCGTCCAATTGTTTTGCTGACAAAGGATCTGCAACGGGCAGGTGTTGATTGATGGTTGGTGTGTTGTGATCGGCTGTTGCGAAAGTACGCTCGGGATACAATACACTAATGTTTCTTTTGTCTAATCCTAAAAAAGCTACAGGACTGGTAACCTCGTGTACCATGTGGCGATCGATGAACAAGACGTCGGGTCCATCTTTTATTTGTTGGACCACGTGCGAGTCCCAAACTTTATCAAAAAGTGTTTTTTTCATTTGTTGCAAAATAATTGTTTTTTAGAATCCGCAGGATTCAATAATTTCAGGAATGTCTTCATCACTGACCTCTTTTTGTCGATCAGCAACTTTTAAAAACTGCTCATATACTTTATCTAGTTGAAGTTTATCTAATTCAAAACCAATATTTTTGGCTCGATAGGCCAAGGCTGCTCTACCGCTTCTAGCAGTTAAAACAATCGCAGACTCGGTTACTCCGACATCTAGGGGATCCATGATTTCATAAGTTTCTCTTCTCTTGATCACACCATCTTGATGAATGCCTGAACTGTGTGCAAAAGCATTGGCGCCAACCACTGCTTTGTTGGGCTGAACTGGCATTCCCATGCTGTCAGAAACCAATTGGCTTGTTGAGTATAGCAATTTGGAATTAATTCGAGTGTCCAAATTGAGTGTCGGGTGTTGTCGCATGATCATTACAACTTCCTCTAAAGAAGTGTTTCCAGCGCGCTCCCCAATTCCATTGATGGTGCATTCTATTTGTCTTGCGCCATTAATGATTCCAGCAATCGAATTTGCAGTCGCCATCCCCAGGTCATTGTGGCAATGACATGAAAGTATGGCTTTGTCAATTCCAGTAACGTTTTCTTTTAAATATTTAATTTTAGCACCATATTCTTCTGGCAAACAATAGCCGGTGGTGTCGGGAATATTCAAAACAGTTGCTCCTGCCTTAATGACAGCCTCGCATACCCTGGCAAGAAACTCGTTATCAGTTCGTCCGGCATCTTCCGCATAAAACTCTACATCCTCAACAAAAGTTTTGGCATAGCTCACTGCAGCTACTGCACGTTCGATGATTTTTTCTCTATCAGAATTGAATTTGTATTTGATGTGGGTGTCTGAGGTTCCAATTCCTGTGTGAATTCGAGAAAGTTTGGCGTGCTTAAGCGCTTCTGCCGCAACCTCAATGTCTTTCTTCACAGCACGAGTCAATCCGCAAACTCTTGCGTTTTTAATCAGCTTTGAAATTTGTACCACAGAATCGAAGTCACCAGGACTTGAAACTGGAAATCCTGCCTCTAATATGTCAACACCCAAAAAATCAAGGCGTTCTGCTATGATAAGTTTGTTTTTGGTGTCTAATTTACAGCCAGGCACTTGTTCTCCATCCCTTAAGGTAGTGTCGAAAATTTGGACGTATTCGTTGTTCATTTGCGGTACTCGAATATTAATTTAAACGAAATTATAATGAAATATGAAATAGTGGGGTTATATTAATATTTTTATTACAATATTCTATACATTTGTTTTCCATTTAAGTCGTTATAAAACAATAGATTAAACCAGATTTTACTACAATGATTAATGAACAAAAAGACAACTTATTTCAGCTGATTAAATCGCTCACAAAATCTGAAAAGCGTCAATTTAAACTTTACGTAGGCCGAATGGGGTCTAACAACGACGCAAAATTCCTGAGCCTTTTTAATCTTTTGGACAAGTTAGATAAGTATAGTGAAACCGCAATCCTTAAAAAGGGAATTGTTACCAAACAACAGTTGTCTAATTTGAAAGCCCATTTGTTCAAACAGATATTAATTAGTTTACGGCTCAACCCAATTCATCAAAACATTCGAATCCAGATCAGAGAGCAAATGGATTTTGCTGCCATTTTATATCAAAAAGGATTGTACAAATTGAGTCTAAAGATCTTAGACAAAGCAAAAATGCTTGCCCTTAAAAACGAAGAAAAATATTCTGCTTTTGATATTGTGGAATTTGAAAAGCTAATTGAGTCTCAATACATTACAAGAAGTCTAACCAATCGGGCGCAAGAATTGATTCAGGAAGCTGATTTCCTTAGAACACAAAATGACTTGGCCAGTAAGCTTTCTAATTTATCCCTTTTACTTTATGAGCGTTTGATCAAAACAGGCTATGCCAAAAGTGATCAGGAGTTTAGAGAGATTACAAAGTTTTTTTACGAAAACATGCCAACAATGGAGGTAGAAAAACTTGGGTTTAGAGAGAAGCTTTGGTACTACAAAGCACATGTCTGGTATAGTTTTTTGGTTCAGGATTTTTTATCTTCCTTTAAATATGCCTCCAAGTGGGTGAGTATGTTTGATGAAAAGCCAGAAATGATTTTAATTCATCCCGTTTTTTATCTCAAAGGGAATAATTTCTTAATGGAATCCTTGGCCCTGATCAAATATCCTGAAAAATTCAAGATTACCCTTCGAAATATGCTTGGAAAAATCAATTCTTTAGAGTTTTCTAAGAATGAAAACCTTGCAGGTTTAAGCTTCTTGTATTATTATAACAATAGGTTTAATTTGTATTTTCTTCAAGGGGATTTTGAAGAAGGACTTAAGATACTTCCTGAAGTGACAAAAGGGATTAAAGATTTCAGAAATCAGATTGATCCGCACCACATCATGATGTTTTATTATAAAATAGCTTGCCTTTATTTTGGTTTAGGAGACAATGAAAACTGCATCGTTTATCTGAACAAAATTATAAGTGACAAACACCTGAAAATGCGAGAAGACCTTCTATGCTTTACTAGAATTTTAAATGTCGTAGCGCATTATGAAGCAGGATTTGATTATCATTTAGAAAACCATTTGAGAGAAACCTACAAGTATCTGATTAAAATGGACGATTTGCATGAAGTTCAAAAAGCAATGATGCGATTTGTCAGGAGCTTGGGTGATATTTATCCACATGAATTAAAAGCCGCTTTTGTTAAATTACACAAGGAGTTAAAACAATATGAAGAAGATCCATACGAACGAAGGGCCTTTTTATACCTAGACATTTTGTCGTGGTTGGAAAGTAAAATCGAAAACCGCTCAATTGGAGAAATTATTAGGGAAAAAGCAAAAGTAATTAATCGGAAAGAACGAAATTCCATTCCGGTTTAGGAGGGGGAGGAGCAATGATTTCTATTCTTTCCTTCGATATAGGATGACTTACCGTCAACGCCCTTGCGTGAAGATCAATACTCCCGTCCGAATTACTTCTTTTGGCGCCGTATTTTAAATCTCCTTTAATGGGATGCCCTAATGCGCAAAGCTGACTTCTTATTTGGTGGTGACGACCTGTTTCTAATGTGATCTCAAGCAACAAATAACGATCTAATTCTTTTCTTTTCTTATAATGAAGAATTGCTTTTTTAGTATTGGTTTGCTCCTCATCGAATGCAAAAGACTTATTCATTTTTTGATTTCTGCTGAGCCAATGAGTCAAAGTCCCCTTTTTAGATTTGAAGGTTTTGTTGACAAGCGCCCAATAGACTTTTTGAGTAGTTCGATCTTTAAACTGCTCGTTCATTCTTGTTAAAGCTTTGGAGGTTCTTGCAAAAATAACAACGCCACTGGTGGGCCGATCCAAACGGTGGATTACGCCAAGATAGACATCACCGGGTTTGTTATACTTTTTTTTAATGTAAGCTTTAACCTTGTCCACCAGCGGAATATCGCCTGTTTTATCTCCCTGAACCAAATCCCCTGAAGGTTTATTGATTGCAATAAGATGATTGTCTTCGAAAAGAATGTTGAGCAAAATAGGAGGTTTTTTTAATATTGTTCTTTGTCGTTCGGAAAGTCATTACTTTTAACATCCAAAGTGTAGGACCTCACAGCTTCAGTGATTTCTTTGTTTAAATCTAGATAACGTCTCAAAAAGCGTGGACTGAATTCTGTGCCCATTCCCAACATGTCATGAAGCACCAAAACCTGACCATCTACTTCATTCCCAGCGCCGATTCCAATAATTGGAATGTTGACTTCTCTTGCCACTTCGGCAGCGAGTTTGGCAGGGATTTTTTCTAAAACAATACCAAAACAACCAATTTCTTCAAGCATCTTGGCATCTTCGATGAGTTGTTTTGCTTCACTTTCTTCTTTGGCTCTTACCGTGTAAGTTCCAAATTTATAGATCGACTGTGGCGTAAGTCCCAAATGTCCCATCACCGGAATTCCAGCCTGTAGAATTCTAACAATAGATTCTTTAATTTGACTTCCACCTTCGAGTTTTACGGCATGCGCTCCTGCTTCTTTCATGATTCGTATTGCAGATCGAAGCGCTTCTTTAGAATCAGATTGATAGGATCCAAAAGGTAAATCGACAACGACCAAGGCGCGCTCCACCCCTCGAATGACACCAGAGGCGTGGTAAATCATTTGATCTAAAGTTATGGGTAGCGTCGTTTCGTGACCTGCCATCACATTGGAAGCCGAATCGCCAACCAATATAATATCAATTCCAGCCTTGTCTACAATACCCGCTAGGGTGAAGTCATAGGCAGTAAGCATTGCGATTTTTTCGCCTCTCTGCTTCATTTCAGACAAACTATTTGTCGTTATACGGGTATAATCTTTGGCCACTTTTGACATATTTAAATTTTTATAAAAGTATGTTGTTTTTTTAAAACCTATAACTTTTATCAAATTTATGAATTTTAAATACATTTGGCATATGACAAGCTGTCAGTGATGTGTTGTTGGCACAATGCTTGAATAGTACATTAGAAATAAAATTGATTAAAATTATGAGTAAAATAATAGGAATAGATTTAGGAACAACAAATTCATGTGTTTCTGTAATGGAAGGAAACGAACCTGTAGTAATTCCTAATTCCGAAGGAAAAAGAACAACTCCATCCGTAATAGCTTTTGTTGAAGGTGGTGAAATCAAAGTTGGGGATCCTGCAAAACGTCAGGCAGTAACCAACCCAACTAAAACCATAGCCTCTATCAAAAGGTTTATGGGAAATAAGTTTTCCGAATCTAAAAATGATACGAAAGCAGTTGCCTATAAAGTAGTGAAAGGAGATAATGATACCCCACGTGTCGATATTGATGGTCGTTTGTATACGCCTCAGGAGTTATCTGCGATGGTACTCCAGAAAATGAAAAAAACGGCAGAAGACTATTTAGGTCAGGATGTCACCGAAGCTGTGATTACTGTTCCAGCTTACTTTAATGATGCCCAACGTCAAGCGACTAAAGAAGCAGGAGAAATCTCTGGTCTTAAAGTACAAAGAATTATCAACGAGCCTACGGCAGCAGCTTTGGCTTTTGGTTTGGATAAAAAAAGTGGTGGAGACAGTAAAATTGCAGTCTATGACCTCGGAGGAGGAACTTTTGATATTTCTATCCTAGAATTGGGAGATGGCGTATTTGAAGTACTTTCTACTAATGGAGACACCCACCTTGGTGGAGATGATTTTGATCAAGTATTGATTGACTTCTTGGCAGATGATTTTAAAAAAGCAGAACAGATCGATCTTAGAGAAGATCCAATGGCATTGCAGCGTCTAAAAGAGGCTGCTGAAAAAGCAAAAATCGAATTGTCTTCCTCTGCGCAGACAGAAATAAACTTACCCTATGTTACGGCTACAGCCTCTGGACCGAAGCACTTGGTTACGACATTAACACGTGCAAAATTCGAGCAACTATCTGACGAACTTGTAAAGCGTTCTATGGCGCCAGTCAAGAAAGCTTTGGAAGACGCAGGCTTATCTACTTCTGATATTGATGAAGTTATTTTGGTGGGAGGTTCAACTCGTATTCCAATCATCCAATCTGAGGCAGAAAAATTCTTTGGTAAAAAGCCATCGAAAGGAGTTAATCCTGATGAAGTTGTTGCCATTGGGGCAGCCATTCAAGGAGGAGTGCTTTCTGGAGATGTCAAAGATGTCTTGTTACTAGATGTAACACCTCTTTCATTGGGAATTGAAACCATGGGAGGTGTGATGACCAAGCTGATAGAGTCTAACACAACCATTCCTACAAAAAAATCACAAGTTTTTTCTACCGCTGCAGACAATCAGCCTTCTGTAGAAATTCATGTTTTACAGGGAGAAAGATCAATGGCATCCGATAACAATACGATCGGACGTTTTCATTTGGATGGTATTCCACCTGCTCCAAGAGGAACACCTCAAGTTGAAGTTACTTTTGATATTGACGCCAATGGAATCATAAAAGTAAGTGCTTCTGATAAAGCAACCGGAAAGTCCCAAGATATTCGTATTGAGGCTTCTTCTGGCTTAACAGACGAAGAAATTCAAAAAATGAAACAAGAAGCAGAAGCAAATGCCGATGCTGATAAGAAAGCCAAAGAAGAGGTAGACAAACTCAACTCTGCAGATCAAATGATTTTTCAAACTGAAAAACAGTTGAGTGAATTTGGAGAAAAGCTTTCTGCGGATAAAAAAGCACCTATCGAATCCTCCTTGGAAGAGCTTAAAAAAGCTCATGAATCTAAAGACCTTGCTTTGATTGATGCTGCTCTTGAGAAAATCAATGAAGCATGGAAAAATGCTTCTGAAGAAATGTATAAGGCTCAAGCCGAATCAGGACAGGCAGATGCTGGTGCGGGGCAAGCACCACCAAAAGGGGAAGCAGAAAGTGCTAACCCTGCTGGCGGAGATGACGTTCAGGATGTTGATTTTGAAGAGGTTAAAGAATAACAAGTTGAATATTTATTAAACAAAAACCTTCTGCTTAACTTAATCGGAAGGTTTTGTTTTTTAAGGAAATTAATATGGACAAAGAACAAGTTTTAAAATATTGTAATGCAATTTGCAACAATACTTTAATGGAGACACTCGGGATCGAGTTTGTTGATGCTGGTGAGGACTTCTTAACAGCTCGAATGGAGGTTAACGCTAAAGTTCATCAGCCAGATGGTGTTCTTCACGGTGGAGCTACTGTCGCTTTAGCTGAAACGGTTGGAAGTGCTGCCGTCTTTGTTTTAAACAAAAATCCGAACCTTACAACGCGGGGAATTGAAATTTCTGCCAATCACTTGAAAGGCGTAAAAGATGGTTTTGTTTACGCAAAAGCGACACCCATTCACAATGGAAAAACCATTCAGCTTTGGGAAATTAGAGTTACCGATGATGAAAAGAATCTTATCTCAATTTGTAAATTGACCACCCTGACTCGCGCTTAAAAATAAATGAAAGATAAAGAACTGAAGCGCGATTTTCAAAACCTTTGGCAAGGACAAAAACCTTTTGTTTTTTTTAGAGCACCCAACACTAATTCGGTTCGTTGTTTTTTTCAAAAAGACAGTCAATTATTCAAAACTTTTGATTTTAAGATTAACGGCTTTCTCATGGGTTCTTTTATTATGGAATCTGAAACTGCTTATATTCCTTCTGACCATCAAAAGGAGTATGCTTTCAATCCTACTTTAGTTACCGTTCAACCTTTCCCTTTGGAAGAATCAAAAGAGGAGAAGCAATCGTTTTTTGACTTGGTGCATAGAACCAAAAAAGCGATCCATTCGGGGCTTTTGAAAAAGTTAGTGGTTTCAAGAAAAATTAAAATTAAACATAATTTAAATCCATTTGAATTATTCAATAATTTATTGCATTTGTACCCACAAGCGATGGTTTATTTTTGGCATCATCCAGTTGCGGGAACTTGGATGGGGGCAAGTCCTGAACGACTTTTTGGAATCGATGAATACGGCTTGAAAACGATGTCATTAGCAGGGACTTTACCTTTCAATTCTAATGAAATTTACCATTGGGGAGCAAAAGAAAAATTGGAGCAAGCATTGGTTACCCAAAGTATTAAAAAAGTTCTAAGGGATTTGTTTAATGAAGAAGACATTGAATGTTCTGAAACTTACACCAAAAGAGCAGGAAATCTAGTGCACTTGTGTAATGATATTTCTGTTAACAGGGCAAATGTGAGCGTTGAAAGAATGATTAAAAATCTTCATCCTACGCCAGCAGTTGGAGGTATTCCCAAGCAAGAGGGGTTAGATTTTATTGCTTCTCATGAGAAGTTTGACAGACAGTATTACAGTGGATGCATGGGAGATGTTGATCTTCTTGGAGAGTGTAATTTGTATGTCAATTTGCGTTGTGCTCAACTTAAAAAAGAAAGCATTTCACTTTATGTAGGTGCTGGTATTACTGCTGAAAGTGATGCAGAACAAGAATGGGAAGAAACCCAAAATAAAGCACAAACAATTCTTCAAGCACTTTGAAATTTACTGCGACTGAAGGGGAATTACGCCCCGTGTTTTGTACTTTTGTAATCCAATGTCGAAACGCAAAGTAATCTATCCTGCAATTCCATTAGCCCAAACTGTGGTGCGCTTGTGCGCATTAAAAAAAATCAAACACATTGTTATTTCTGCGGGTTCAAGAAATGCTCCATTGACCAATGGATTTGTTGAAGATGATTTCTTTAAAACTTACAGCGTTGTCGATGAACGCGCTGCCGCATTTTTTGCGCTTGGAATCGCCCAACAATTAAAATCCCCTGTGGCTTTGGTGTGTACTTCTGGTTCTGCTTTATTGAATTATTATCCTGCGGTTTCCGAAGCTTATTACAGTGACATTCCTTTGGTTGTTTTATCTGCAGATCGCATGCCGCACAGAATTGACATTGGCGATGGTCAAACCATTCGTCAGACTGGAGTTTTTGAGCCACATTTGGAAGCTGCAGCGTATTTGAAACCTGATGTTTCTCATGCCACAGCTAGCTTGTTGAATAATCCGCTGCAAAAGGAAATTAATCCTAAGAGTACCCCTCAGGAAATTGCGGAACAACAACTAAAGATTCAACAGGATAACGCAAATGTGATTACCAAAACACTCGATATTGCTTTTACAAAAAGTGGCCCTGTGCATTTAAATATTCCCTTGGAAGAACCATTGTATGGAATGACCGAGATGGCTGTTCCCTTTAGTGTCCCGTTACTTGATATATCTAAAAACGTTGTTTCTGAGAAAGATTTAGATCAGTTTAAAGATAAATGGAGAAAGGCGAAGAAGAAAATGATATTGGTGGGAGTTTTATCGCCCGATACCATTGATAAAGAAATTTTCAATCTGATTTGCGATGATCCTAGTGTGGTGGTGTTAACCGAAAAAACGTCCAATCTATTTCACTCGATGACCATTAATTCTATTGACACTTTGATGGCTCCCTTAGAGGCATTAGAGAAAGAGAAGAAAACTTTTTTACAACCCGATATTTTGCTCACCTTTGGAGGAATGGTTGTTTCAAAAAAAATTAAATCTTTTTTAAGAAATCACCCGCCCGAAACACACTGGCATGTTGATTCTAAAAAGGCCTATGATACTTATTATTGCTTAAAGAAACATTGTTTATTGCATCCCAATAGTTTCTTGAAAGCGCTTTATTCCGAAGCGTACAGTCCAGCTTCTTCTTATCGTGAGGAGGTTTTAAAGCATTACAACAAGTTTGGTGCTCGTGGTCGGCAATGGCTGAAAACCCAAGCTTTTTCAGATTTAAAAGTATTTGAAAAAATAGCATTTAAATTACCCAATACTTTGCAATTACAACTCGCAAATAGCTCTACCATTCGATATGCCCAGTTGTTTGACCTGCCCAAGGAAACTTCTGTTTTTTGTAATCGAGGAACAAGCGGAATTGATGGCAGTACTGCAACCGCTGTTGGCGCAGCTCAAATTTCAAAAAGCCCAACTTTATTAATTACTGGTGATCTGAGTTTTTTTTATGATTTGAATGGTCTTTGGAATAATTATATTCCGAACGACTTTAGAATTCTACTTATCAATAATTCAGGGGGAGGAATTTTTAGAATTTTGCCAGGGGAAAAAGACACCCCTAAATATGACACTTATTTTGAAACCATCCACCAGCGCAATGCAAAATCCATTGCAAAAGCTTTTGGCTTTGAATATAAGTCTACTCGGTCTATGTTTGGCTTAAACCTGAAATTGAATTCTTTTTTCAAAGCTTCTTCTCGTCCTAAAATTTTAGAAATTCATACCCCTAGAAAACTGAATGATCAAATACTGCTAGATTATTTTAAATCAATGGTTTAAAAATCAACAATAATTCGTTGTAATTGATTCTCGACATGCCCTTTCAATTTTGAATAAAACCGTATTTTTACAAAAAAAACATACTGTGAGAAAATGGACATCTATAAAGACCTACAGCGATATTCTTTTTGAATTTTGCAATGGAGTCGCAAAAATAACAATTAACCGACCAGAAGTATATAACGCATTTCGTCCTGAAACCAACAATCAAATGTTGGAAGCTCTTGAGGTCTGTAGAGAGCGAAATGACATCGATGTTGTTGTTTTAACAGGAGCGGGTGAAAAAGCTTTTTGTAGTGGTGGGGATCAAAATGTAAAAGGAGTTGGAGGCTATGTAGGTGAAGATGGCGTTCCTCGACTCAACGTTTTGGACGTCCATAAACGCATTCGTGAAATGCCAAAACCTGTGATCGCAATGGTGAATGGTTATGCCATTGGAGGCGGTCATGTACTGCATGTCGTCTGTGACTTGACCCTAGCGAGTGAAAACGCGATCTTTGGACAAACGGGTCCTAAAGTGGGTAGTTTTGACGGAGGATTCGGATCTTCCTACTTAGCGCGCCATGTAGGTCAGAAAAAAGCACGTGAAATTTGGTTTTTGTGTAAACAGTATTCAGCCAAAGAGGCGGAAGACATGGGGATGGTAAACAAGGTAGTGCCACTAGATAAATTAGAAGACACCGTAATGGAGTGGTGCGAAATGATGCAAAAGCGAAGTCCTTTGGCTTTGCGAATGATTAAGCGAAGTTTGAACGCTGAATTGGATGGTCAGCATGGCTTGATGCAACTTGCAGGCGATGCAACCTTAATGTATTATCTTATGGAAGAAGCGCAGGAAGGAAAACGGGCTTTCCTCGAAAAAAGAGATCCTGATTTTAAGCAATACCCCAAATTTCCTTAAACCTTTTGTTTGAAAAATAATTTACAAATTTGGGTACAAGCTGCCCGATTAAGAACTCTTCCATTGTCTGTGTCTGGCATCATTATGGGAAACGCTTTGGCGTTAAGTCACAATGATTTTTCCTTTATAATTTTTCTGTTATCTATTTTGACCGCTATCGCTTTTCAAATCGTTTCTAACTTTGCAAATGATTATGGAGATGGAATTAAAGGCACAGATAATGAGCAAAGAATTGGTCCAAAAAGGGTTTTACAGCAGGGACTATTGACTTCGAAAAACTTAAAAAGGGGAATACTCGTTTCTGTGCTTGTTTCGATTATACTTTCCATTGCCCTGATTTATGAATCTCTGGGCCTGGATAAACTCTTGTTTTCAGTTTTATTTATTTTATTAGCGATTGGTGCTGTGGCTGCTGCTATCAAATATACCGTTGGAACAAACCCTTATGGTTATTCTGGTTTAGGAGATCTTTTTGTTTTTATCTTTTTTGGATGGGTCAGCGTTATTGGTTCTTATTTTCTGCAGATTAATTCCATCGATCTGTCTATAGTTCTGTTTGCTACTTCAGTTGGACTTCTCAGTGTCGCAGTTTTAAATTTGAATAATATGCGTGATATTGAGAATGATTTAAATTCCTCTAAAATCACATTGGCCGTACGTTTGGGAGGTTATAAAGCCAAAGTCTACCATTTTTTTTTAATCTCAATTGCAATTATTTTATTTTTCATCGGAATAGGAGAGCAGCCCTTATTAATCAAAACAATTTATACACTCGTTTTCGTTCCTTTATTTTTGCATCTCTATCGTGTTTTTAATTTGAAAGAGCCAAAGCAGTTTGATCCCGAATTAAAAAAACTTGCGCTAACCATCTTCTTTATTTCAATTGTGTTTTTTGTCACTTCATATCTCAATCAATGAAAGCGAGCTACCAGAAATATGTTCTAAAATTTAAACATCCTTCAGGAACTTCAAGAGGCGTGCTCAAAGAAAAAGAAACCTGGTTTTTAAAGCTAACGGATAAGGACAAAATCGGTATTGGCGAATGCGGCATGTTTAGAGGATTGAGTGTTGATGATCGTCCAGATTTTGAAGATCAGCTCCAAGAACTTTGTCAGTTAATTAATGAAAGTCAGAACGTTCCCCCAGATTTTTTAAAAGAATTCCCAGCGATTCAAATGGGATATGAAACGGCATTACTTTCATTTAATGCTAAAAACACGTTTGAATTATTCCCATCAAAGTTTACAAGAGGTGA
Organism: uncultured Flavobacteriaceae bacterium; assembly: GCA_913058385.1. GTDB lineage: Bacteria > Bacteroidota > Bacteroidia > Flavobacteriales > Flavobacteriaceae > UBA8316. The sequence goes on along the minus strand of CAJXQS010000007.1, from coordinate 77,363 downwards.
GGAGGACATTCCAATAAATGGACTGGTTTGGATGGGTGATCTGTCTTTTATGAAAGATCAAATCAGTGAAAAAATAGCACAAGGGTTTGGGTGCATTAAATTAAAAATTGGTGCCTTAGATTTTGAAAATGAACTTGATTTATTGAAAGGAATTCGTTCCTCATTCTCTGAAGAAAAATTGATTTTAAGAGTCGACGCAAATGGAGCATTTCAGCGGTCAGAAGTTTTGGATAAACTAAAAAAACTATCTGATTTAAGAATTCATTCCATAGAACAACCCATTGCGGCGAATCAACAAGAAGCAATGCGAGAAGTTTGTGCTTTATCTCCTTTGCCTATTGCCTTAGATGAGGAGTTAATTGGGTGTTTTGATAAAGCAGATCGTGCGGCATTACTCGATAAAATCAAACCACAATATATCATACTTAAACCGACACTTTTGGGCGGTTTTAAGTCTTGCGAAGAATGGATAGAATTGGCCAAAGCTAGGTCAATAGGGTGGTGGATCACCAGCGCACTTGAAAGCAATCTGGGCTTAAATGCAATTGCCCAATGGACCTATAACTTAGAACCTCATTCGTTTCAAGGTCTTGGAACAGGGGGTTTGTTTACCAATAACATTGAAGCTCCTTTGGAAGTTGATTCAGGTTATCTTAAATTTAATCCCAAACTGAATTGGAACCTTAATTTTTAACCATGTTTATAGAGCAAATTAATCTTGAGAAAAAAGATTTCGTTAAATACATTGCTGGTTCTGTAGCGGTTATTTTTTTTAACATCTTAGGACAAATTCCACTAACACTTTATGTTTTAGCTAAAGGAACTGATGCCAAAGCGTTTGAAGATCAATTTCAACTTTTAGGTTCGTTCCCTTCCAATACAACTTTATTTTTAATACTAATTCCTTTTGCAATCAGTTTGGTTGGTTTATGGTTGGTCATCACAAAACAATTAGGCAAACCTTTTAAAACAATAATCACAACAAGAAAAAAAATTGATCGTTCACGCATTTTATTTTCCTTCCTTTTATGGGGAGGTGTCTCAGCTGCTTTTATCATTATTAGTTATTTTCTATCTCCCACAGATTTTGTTTGGAATTTTAAGCCCGTTCCTTTTTTGATTTTGTTTCTTATTAGTGTTGTGATGATTCCGCTTCAAACTTCTGCTGAAGAACTTTTTTTTAGAGGTTATTTATTGCAAGGCTTTGGCGTTATTTTCAGAAACCGATGGCTTCCGCTGATTACAACTTCTATAATTTTTGGTATGTTACATATTTGGAATCCTGAAATTGACAAATTGGGGGTTAACTTGATTTGGTATTATATTGGCACAGGTTTGTTTCTTGGGGTCATAACGCTGATGGATGAGGGACTCGAATTGGCATTGGGTTTTCACGCTGCAAATAATTTAGTAACTGCGCTTTTGGTTACAGCCTCTTGGACTTCCTTCCAAACAGAATCCTTGTTGATTGACAATTCTGAACCCTCATTAATAAAAGAGTTATTAATTACATTTCTTGTGGTTTATCCAATATTGATCCTTCTTTTTTCAAGAAAATATGGATGGAAAAACTGGAAGCACAACTTAACAGCTAAATTCTAATGGCGATACCCCACCATACTAAAATACACAACCGATTTCAACTCAATGGTTATTCATTTACTCCCGATGAACTTAAGATGATTGGCTATGACTTCATCAAAGAAGGTGATTATTATGAAAGGGCTTTAGGGGAATTCATCATGGATTGGATGGACAGTGCAGATTGGATTCATGTTAAAACTTCTGGATCTACTGGAGCGCCAAAAGAAATTAGGTTGTCCAAACAGTCCATGGTTGCTTCTGCCATCAAAACAGGTGATTTTTTTAAAATAGGAATTGGCGATACTGCTTTACACTGTCTGCCGACCGATTTTATTGCTGGAAAAATGATGCTTGTCAGGGCAATGATTTTGGGACTTTCCTTAGATTTAAAACCGCCCAGTTTAAACCCGCTTAAAGACAGTAATCGAAAATATGATTTCGCAGCCATGATCCCTCTGCAAGCTCAAAATTCAATGAATAAAATCAGAAATATTAAAACATTGATTGTTGGAGGAGCTTCCATTTCCCCCGAATTACATTCAGCACTGGTTGCCAATCACGACCATTGTTTTGAGACCTATGGAATGACGGAAACCATCACCCATATTGCGGTTTCTAAGCTTTCCATTCCAAAGCAACCTTTTACAGCGCTTCCAGGGGTTCAAGTATCAGTTAATGCTGAAGGATGTTTATTAATTGATACTCCTCACGTCACGGAAGATACCATAATAACTAATGATTTGGTTGATTTGATCGATGATAAAAGCTTTACTTTTAAAGGAAGGAAAGACAATGTGATTAATTCTGGTGGTTTTAAGATCTTCCCTGAAGCGGTTGAGACAAAATTAAGCTCAGCAATTAAAAACCCCTTCTTTGTGTCTGGCTTCCCTGATGATACATTGGGCTATAAATTGGTTATGATAATTGAAGGAAATGTTTCTCAAACAGATCAAATCAATTCAAAAATCCAATCTTGCGATGCCTTGGACAAGTTCGAGGTGCCAAAGTCCTTAGTTTTTGTTAATAAAATTGAGACCAAAAACGGAAAGATTTTAAGAGAACTTACCCTCAAAATCAACAAGCTTATTTAAACTTGTAAAATACCCATGTTGAATTTCTTTTTAATTGGAGCATGGTTTGCCGCCGCAATTCCAAGACTAATCCATTTACGAGTTTCTAAAGGATTGATTACTGCATCTGTCCATAGCCTTGCTGCCGCATAATAGGCATGCGTTTGTTTTTCATATTTGGACATAATTTTATCCAAAAGTTGTTTTTCTTTTTTAGGATCTATAATCTTCCCCTCTTTTTTAAGTTTAGACTTTTCAATCTGTAACAAGACCTGAGCCGCTTGCTCTCCACCCATAACTGCCATTTTTGAACCGGGCCACGAAATAATTAACCTCGGGTCATAGGCTTTGCCACACATGGCATAATTGCCCGCACCATTTGAATTCCCAACAATTACGGTAAACTTTGGAACCACCGAATTTGCGACAGCATTGACCATTTTTGCCCCATCTTTAACAATCCCTCCGTATTCGGCCTTACTGCCAACCATAAATCCTGTTACATCTTGTAGGAATACTAAAGGGATTTTTCTTTGATTACAATTGGCCACAAACCGTGTCGATTTATCCGCTGAATCACTATAGATGACCCCCCCGAACTGCAACTCTCCTTTTTTGTTTTTAACCATTTGCCTTTGATTGGCTATAATTCCAACTGCCCAGCCATCAATTCGCGCATAAGCTGTGATGATTGTTTTCCCATAATCCGCTTTATACTCATCAATGGATCCTTCGTCAACCAAGCGGTTGATGATCTCATAGGAATCATAAGGATGGGTTTTGTTATTCGGCAATAATTCTAAAATTTCTTCAATTTTAGCCATTGGATTTTTAGGTTCAATTCTATTAAAACCAGCTTTTGGATCGTCACCAATTTTTTCAATTAATGCTCGAATTCGGGATAAAGCATCTCGGTCGTCTATTGCTTTATAATCGGTCACTCCGCTTATTTCAGAATGGGTTGTTGCTCCTCCCAAAGTTTCGTTGTCTATTTTTTCACCTATTGCCGCTTTGACCAAATAGCTGCCTGCTAAAAAAATACTGGCAGTTTTATCGACAATGATCGCTTCATCAGACATAATGGGTAAATAGGCACCCCCCGCAACGCAACTGCCCATGATGGCAGAGATCTGAACAATACCCTCGCTGCTCATCTGAGCATTATTTCTAAAGATTCTTCCAAAATGTTCTTTGTCAGGAAAAATCTCATCTTGCATGGGAAGAAAAACACCCGCACTGTCAACGAGGTATATAATTGGAATTTTATTTTCCATCGCGATTTCCTGTGCTCTGAGGTTTTTTTTGGCCGTTATTGGAAACCAAGCTCCTGCTTTTACCGAAGCATCATTGGCAACAACGACACAAAGTTTTTTGGAAACATAACCCATCATTACAATAACTCCCCCTGCAGGACATCCCCCTTCTTTTGCATACATTTCGTAACCTGCCATTGCACCTATTTCGATAGCAACAGTTGGGTCATCTAACAAAAAAGAAACCCGTTCTCTGGCGGTCATTTTACCCTGCTTCCTGATTTTTTCTAAACGGGTTTTTCCACCGCCTAATTTTATTGCAGCAATTCTTTGATTAAGCTCAGAGAGTAATAACTTGTTTTGATCTTTATTTTTTTCCAATTCTAAACTCATGTGAAGGAATCTGTTTTTTATTTACTAAAATAAGAATTCTTTAATGTTTTATAATAGCTAAACTAAGGACATTTTTTTTGATATCGTAATTAAAAAAATCGATATTTGTATGCCCAGTGATGGGATGCTTTATTCAAGGATATTTAGAGCTACATCAATTATTTTTTTATTCAGCATGATACTATTTAACTCTATAAATCAATCAAAATGGCAGACGATAATAAAGTGATTTTTTCTATGTCTGGAGTCACAAAGACTTACCAGTCATCAAATCAACCCGTTCTAAAAGGAATCTATTTAAGTTTCTTCTATGGTGCGAAAATCGGAATCTTAGGTCTTAATGGTTCTGGAAAATCAACTTTGCTTAAAATCATCGCTGGATTAGATAAAAACTATCAAGGGGATGTTGTCTTCTCACCGGGCTACTCTGTTGGTTTTTTGGAACAAGAGCCACAGATGGATCCTAATAAAACAGTTCTAGAAATTGTTAAGGAAGGCGTTTCTGAAACTGTTGCTATTTTGGATGAATACAACAATATAAATGATCAATTTGGTTTGCCTGAGGTTTATGAAGATGCAGATAAAATGCAAAAACTCATGGATCGACAGGCCAAGCTCCAAGATGAGATTGACGCACGGAATGCATGGGAATTAGATACACAACTAGAAATTGCAATGGATGCTTTGCGAACTCCTGATGGTGATTCTAAAATTGAATTCTTGTCTGGTGGAGAAAAAAGACGTGTTGCATTGTGTAGGTTGTTGTTAAGAAAGCCAGACATCTTGCTTTTGGATGAACCAACCAACCACTTGGATGCAGAATCCGTTCACTGGTTAGAGCATCATTTGGCACAATACAAAGGAACTGTAATTGCAGTTACACACGACCGTTATTTCCTAGACAATGTTGCAGGTTGGATTTTAGAGTTGGATCGTGGGGAAGGCATTCCATGGAAAGGAAATTATTCTTCATGGTTAGATCAAAAATCAAAACGATTGGCACAGGAGCAAAAGCACGCTTCCAAACGCCAGAAAACTCTAGAACGTGAATTGGAATGGGTAAGAATGGCTCCTAAAGGAAGACAGTCCAAACAGAAAGCGCGTTTGTCAAATTATGACAAGCTGATGAGTCAAGATCAAAAGCAAGTCGATGAAAAATTAGAAATTTTTATTCCTAATGGTCCTCGTTTAGGAACCAATGTAATAGAAGCTTCACATGTTGCGAAATCATTTGGAGAAAAATTATTGTATGATGATTTGAATTTCACTTTGCCTCAAGCTGGAATTGTGGGAGTTATTGGTGCTAACGGTGCTGGTAAATCTACTGTGTTTAGAATGATAATGGGAGAAGAAACTGTTGATGGTGGCAATTTTTCCGTTGGTGAGACAGTAAAACTGGCTTATGTGGATCAGTCGCATTCCAATATTGACCCTGAAAAAAGTATTTGGCAGAACTTTAGTGACGAACAAGAGCTAATTATGTTGGGAGGTCAACAAATCAATTCTCGTGCTTTTTTAAGCCGTTTTAACTTTAGTGGAAGTGAGCAAAACAAAAAAGTATCAGCACTTTCTGGAGGGGAGCGAAATCGTTTGCATTTGGCCATGACACTCAAGGAAGAAGGGAATGTACTTTTGTTAGATGAGCCCACCAATGATTTGGATGTGAATACGCTTCGTGCCTTGGAGGAGGGGCTAGAAAACTTTGCAGGTTGTGCAGTAGTAATTTCTCACGACCGTTGGTTTTTAGATCGTATCTGTACACATATTCTTGCTTTTGAAGGAGATTCTCAAGTTTACTTTTTCGAGGGATCATATTCTGATTATGAAGAAAATAAAAAGAAACGATTGGGTCAAGACTTGATGCCTAAAAGAATAAAATATAGAAAGCTATCTCGCAACTAGTCGAATCTCTTACTAATTTAAAAGAAAAAACTTCTAGTGACAATTGTTATTCCTAATAGAATTCAACACAAAAAACCACCAGAGAATATTCATTAGAATTACTTTTCACCAATCATGTCTTCGGGTTTAACCCATTGATCAAATTCTTCGGAAGTAAGATACCCTAATGCCAAAGCTGAGGCTTTGAGGGTTGATCCTTCTGCATGTGCTTTATTGGCTATTTCTGCGGCTTTGTAGTATCCGATTTTAGTGTTTAACGCGGTAACCAGCATCAAGGAGTTGTTAACCAATTCATCAATTCTATCTTGATTCGCTTCGATTCCTATGACGCAGTTGTTAGTGAAACTTACACAGGCATCACCAATGAGTTGCGCAGACTGAATGATGTTAGCTGCCATAACCGGCTTAAAAACGTTCAATTCATAATGCCCCTGCATTCCTCCAATACTAATGGCTACATCATTTCCCATAACTTGGGCACAAACCATGGTCATCGCTTCGCATTGTGTAGGATTTACTTTTCCTGGCATGATTGAGCTTCCGGGTTCATTGGCAGGAATAACTATTTCACCAATTCCAGATCTTGGTCCTGAGGAAAGCAATCGAATGTCATTTGCGATTTTATTTAAAGAAACAGCCAATTGCTTTAAGGCCCCATGCGATTCAACAACTGCGTCATGTGCTGCCAAAGCTTCGAATTTATTTTCGGCGGTTATAAATGGAAGTTTAGTGAATTCTGCAATGTGTTTAGCAACATTTTCTGAATAGCCTTTTGGAGTGTTAATTCCAGTTCCTACAGCTGTTCCTCCCAAAGCCAACTCAGATAAATGTTCGAGTGTATTTCTTAACGCTTTAACACCATGATCCAATTGAGACACATAACCAGAAAATTCTTGACCTAGGGTTAGGGGAGTGGCGTCCATCAAATGAGTTCGACCAATTTTAACTACTTTACTAAAATCCTTTGACTTCTGATTTAAAGCATCTCTTAGCTTTTGAACCCCCGGTATCGTATTTTCTATGATTTTTTTATAAGCAGCAATGTGCATTCCAGTAGGGAAAGTGTCATTCGAAGATTGTGACTTATTAACATCATCGTTTGGGGCAAGGGTTTTTTCTCCTTCTCCCAGCTTATTTCCAGCAAGCACATGTGCCCGATTTGCAATAACTTCGTTGACGTTCATGTTGCTTTGAGTTCCCGAACCTGTTTGCCAAATAACCAATGGAAATTGATCATTAAGTTTCCCTGCAATTATTTCATCACACACAAGGGCAATCAAATCTCTTTTTTCGATCGGGAGTATTCCGGCTTCGTGATTGGTGAAAGCAGCGGCTTTTTTTAAATAGGCAAAACCATAAATAATTTCTAAAGGCATTGAAGCAGTTGCCCCAATCTTAAAATTAGCTCTTGATCTTTCCGTCTGTGCACCCCAATAGACGTCATGAGGTACCTTTACTTCTCCTAGTGTATCTTTCTCAATTCTATATTTCATTTCCTTGATTTTATGCATTTACAAAAATAGTTCCTTTTTAAATAAAAATGTTGAAATATTTTTTAAGATCTTAAACTTCTGAAAGATAAAATATGTAGTTTTGCATCAGATTATATCGATATGTTTGAATTTGATCAATATTTAGGTTTCCTTGCTTTCTTATCCATTTTAACCCTTGGTTTTTGGTTAATGATTTTTCTACTCACCTTTGTAATTCCTTACTGGTTGATTGGTGCGTTAAAAGAATTTCTTAAAGAAAGAAAAGAAAATAAGTCAAAAGAACTTTCTAACTAGAAAGCGACATCCCCTCCTTGTTCCCCACTTCCTTGATTCCCTTGGCGAGAACCTTTTTGTTCTTTTTTCTGGTTTAGACGGTAGGTAGCAGATAAAATGAAAGTCGGAGTTCCTCTTCTGTAAATTCCATAATTCCTAAAAGTATTGGTGGTAGTTACGGACTCTCTCATTCCTGTATTGAAAAGATCACTTACACGAAAAGAAATAGTTCCTTTATCCTTAAAGACATCTTTGCTTAAAGCCCCTGAGACATAGAGCATCGGCTCTGATCTTGATTGCGCAGTAATTCTAGGCCCTGAGTAATAGACTCTCATTTGCCAGTCAATGTCACCGGGTAAAGTGATTTTACTGTTAACTCTCGAAAACCAACTCAGGTTGGTGGCATCAAGACTTTCTCCTTTGTATTCCCCAATAGTCTCGGAATTGTATAAATTAAAATTAGCAAAGAACCTTGATTTCCTAGAAGGGGAGTAGCTCAAAGTAAACTCAACACCTGTTCTATTGTTTTCTGCCAGATTTATTGGATTTCTTATGATTATTGGAACTTCAACAAGTGGATTCGCTGGATCATTCGGATTATTTAGATCTCCACTTATAACTGCAGTTTCCCCACTTTCTTCTCCTACAAAAGTAAATACGCTTGTAGCCTTCTGAAAATATACAGAACCATTTAAAGTAAATTTATCCCATCTTTTGAGATAGCCCAAATCTATTGTGTTTGAATAGCTCGGGTTCAGGTCTGCATTCCCTTGAAAAAAATTAGCGACACTGCTTCTTGAAGGAAAAGGATTTAAATATCTTCCTCTTGGTCTTGATATTCTTCGGCTGTACCCTAAAATGATACTTTCAGTTTCCTTAAACTCGTAAGATAGATTTACTGTAGGAAAAAATTCTGTATAGTTTTTTTGTTTGTAATCATTGGTACTCCTTTGATCAACAGTGATTTTTGAGTCTTCCATTCTTAAACCAAATAGAAATGAAAAATCTTTCATCTTTTTTCCATATTGAGTATATAAGGCGTTTATATGTTCCTTGTAAATCAATTCATTAGACAAGTTATTGTCTAAATTAAATTGATTGTTATCAAAAAGATAAACATTATAGTCTGTTCCTTGATTTGAAAAACTTCCTCTGTATCCAAATTCAAATTGAGTCTCTTTATCAATTGGCAATACATAATCTGCTTGAAATAAAATCCTTTTTTCACTTTGATATTCAATGAGCTTTTCAAGACTCTTTTTCCCCTTCACTGGAATAAGTGTACTGTTTTCTATGTTTGCCGATTCATTCTCATCACTTTCTTCGTATTGAAATGTAGCTGTAATCTTTTGACCCTCTTCGTCTAATTCGGAATCAAAATTGATGTTAAATTGATGGGACTTATCATCATCTTCTTCCAACTCAATTCTGTCTGATTGCGTGATGATTGATCTGTTCTGATCAAATTCTTTAATTTCATTTTTCGTATAATCATCCCCACCTTCAGTTCTGATAAACCCCCCCAAGATTAAAGATGTTTTTTCTTTTAAGTAAATTTCTACACCCAAACTTGAGAAAATACTATTATTTTCTCTTTCAGGCCGTCTTATTTCCTCTAGAAACGTACTCGGATCTGTTCCATTAAAATACTCATTATCATTAAACACTTTCCCAATCGAAAGACTGTTGTTTGTCGAATTGGTTGTGAAAATATTAAATTTTTCTTTTCTTAAATTAACAGTAGCTGAACCCCCATATCTTCTGGGAAACCCACCGTTAATTGTGAAATTACCATTGAGACCAAGCAGTTCTTGTTTCTTCAAGATAATGTTAAGTATCCCTGCAGTTCCTTCGGCACCGTACCTTGCAGAAGGAGAGGTTATTACTTCAACCTTCTCAATAGACTCCGCAGGCAATTGTTGTAATCCTTGAGGTCCTGAAATCCCAACCAGTCCAGAAGGTTTTCCATTGATTAGTATCCTGACATTGTCATTGCCTCTTAGGGCAACGTTTCCTTCAACATCTACGGAAACCGACGGTACATTGTCCAAAACATCAGCAACGCTACCTCCTCTGACGGTTAGATCTTTTCCGACGTTGTATATTCTTTTGTCCAACCGAATTTCAACTTCAGTTTTTTCTGCCATCACTTCAACTCCTTCGAGCAAGTTTTCAGAAATCAGTAAACTGATCTGCCCAAAATCTTTGGAGGCTTTCAATTCAACTTTGGATAAGGTATAAGGCTCAAAACCAATGTATTCTATTTTTATGTCATAAATCCCAGGAAAAACACTGAATGAAAATTTTCCATTCGCGCCTGTAAGTCCTCCTTGCACCTGATTGGGTCTCTTATCACTCAAGAGGCTGATTGTGGTATATTCCAAAGGTTGTTGGGTTTCCTTGTCAATTACGATTCCATTAATAGTGATTTTGGAAGGAGCTTTTCCTCGCTGTCCATAAGATTGAGAAATACAAACAAGTAGTAAGAGAATAGGAAGTAGTTTTATCATCTTATCAATATATGCTTAATAGACTAAGAATAAATATTAAGGTTTAATTAACTTTTAAGAAAGCAATTAAATTCTCAAGAGGTCTAGCAATAACACCAGTGTCATTGAAAATAACGATTGGTCTTTCAATTAACTTTGGATATTTAACAAGAACTGTTAATATTTCCCTCTCCTCAAGATTCTTGTTTTTAAATTCAGTTTTCCATAGGGTCTCGTTTTTTCTTAAAATCTCGGAAGGTTTTTTCCCCACTTTTGCTAAAATATCAGACAATTCTTTTTCGTTGAGCTTGTCTTCGAGGTATTTGACAACTTCAAAATTGATATTATGCTCTTCAAGATGTTGGACCGCCTCTCTTGACTTTCGACATCTCGGATTGTGGTAAATGGTGATTTCCATGATTGTATAAAATTAAAAAACCCATCCTTCTTGGGGATGGGTTTTTAACGAGTATGTTGTTTTTATTTAATTTTGTCGACCACTGCTTTGAATGCGTCGGGGCTGTTTGCTGCCAAATCAGCAAGAACTTTTCTGTTCAGCTGAATGTTGTTGGCTTTCACTTTACCCATGAATTGGCTGTAAGACATTCCATGAATCCTAGCACCTGCATTGATACGCGTAATCCAAAGCGCTCTAAAGTTTCGCTTTTTGGTTTTACGGTCACGGTAGGCATAAAGCATTGCTTTTTCTACTGCGTTTTTTGCTACAGTCCAAACGTTCTTTCTTCTACCGAAGAACCCTTTGGCTTGTTTAAATATTTTTTTTCTACGTGCTCTTGAAGCAACTGAGTTTACTGATCTTGGCATTTGTTTTTGTTTTTTTTGATATTGGCGGTTAATTAAAACACTTTATGAGCCGAATATCAGGGTTATAAATTAATCTTGAACCGGTTTTAAATTATTTTAATCTTAGTTGAGTTTTGATATTACTAAGATCGCTATCACTAACCAAACCAGAGTGTGTAAGTTTTAACTTACGTTTCTTTGATTTTTTGGTCAAAATATGACTTTTAAAAGCGTGCTTTCTTTTAATTTTACCAGTACCGGTAAGCTTGAATCGCTTTTTGGCACTAGACTTTGTTTTCATTTTAGGCATTTTTGCTTTTTATTTGATTTATACTCGTGTTACTTCTTTTTTGGTGCGATAAACATAATCATTCGTTTTCCTTCAAGCTGGGGCATTTGTTCAACTTTCCCTAATTCTTCGAGATCTTGAGCCAATCGAAGTAATAAAATTTGTCCTTGCTCTTTAAAAACAATTGATCTTCCTTTAAAAAACACAAAAGCTTTAAGTTTTGCGCCTTCGCTTAAGAATTTTTCCGCGTGCTTCTTTTTAAATTCATAATCGTGTTCATCAGTTTGCGGTCCAAAACGGATCTCCTTGATGATCACCTTAGTGGCTTTAGACTTCATTGATTTCTCACGCTTCTTTTGCTCATAGAGAAATTTTTTGTAGTCCAATATTTTACAAACTGGAGGAGAAGCCTTTGGAGATATCTCCGCTAAGTCTAATTCTAGTTCTTCAGCTAAAGCTAGTGCTTTAGGTAGTTGATAAACCCCAATCTCAACATTGTCTCCTACCAAGCGTATTTCTTGTGCAGTTATTTTTTCATTGATTCGGTGGGGATTTTCTTTAAAAATCCTCGCTGGTTTATTCGATCTTCTTCTACGTATTGCTATGGCCTGCCAATTTTAAATTAATGTTCAAAGTTAGAAATACTTTTTGATATCTCTTTATTTATGAGTTCTACAAAGTTTTTTGTCTCCATAACCCCCATATCACCCACGTGGTGTTTTCTTACTGAAACGTTATCCAATTCAGCTTCTTTTTCCCCTATAATCAGCATGAATGGCACTTTGCTCATTTCTGCTTCCCGGATTTTTTTGCCAATTGTTTCATTCCGGTTATCTAGGGAGGCGCGAATTTCGTGATTTTCCAAGAAACTTAAAACTTTTTTCGCGTATTTTTCATGTTTTTCACTCACACACAAGATGCTTACCTGATTTGGAGAGAGCCACAAAGGGAAATTTCCTCCCGTATGCTCCAATAAAATTGCAACAAATCTCTCTAAACTTCCAAAAGGTGCGCGATGAATCATTATGGGTCTGTGTAACTCATTGTCACTTCCCTTGTAATTGAGTTCAAACCTTTCTGGTAGGTTATAATCTACCTGAATGGTTCCTAATTGCCATTTCCTTCCCAATGCGTCCTTGACCATAAAGTCAAGTTTTGGGCCATAAAAAGCGGCTTCGCCCTCTTCGATTATAAAATTCAGTTTCTTTTCTTTAGCCGCTGAAATAATTGCCGCTTCGGCCAATTCCCAATTTTTTGTATTGCCAATGTATTTTTCAGGTTTTTTAGGATCACGAATCGAAACCTGTGCTTCGAAGTTGTCAAAGCCTAATGATCCGAATACATAAAGTACCAGATCAATAACATTTTTAAATTCCTGATCTAACTGATCTGGTGTACAAAATATATGAGCATCATCTTGAGTAAATCCCCTAACTCTTGTTAGTCCATGAAGTTCTCCACTTTGTTCGTAACGATAAACTGTTCCAAATTCCGCAAAACGTTTTGGTAATTCTTTATAACTCCAAGGTCTCGAATTGTAAATTTCGCAGTGGTGTGGGCAATTCATTGGTTTTAACAGAAAAGTTTCTCCTTCAGACGGAGTTTCGATGGGTTGAAAGCTATCCTCTCCATATTTCTCATAATGCCCAGAAGTCATATACAGTTCCTTGCTCCCGATATGCGGCGTTATGACCTGCTCATAACCTGCTTTTTTCTGAGCGACTTTAAGAAAATCCTCTAATCTTTCTCTAAGTGCAGCACCTTTTGGCAACCACAAAGGCAAGCCAAGTCCTACTTTTTTCGAAAAAGTAAAAAGTTCAAGTTCTTTACCTAATTTCCTATGATCTCTCTTTTTTGCTTCTTCAAGCAATTCGAGATACTCTGTTAATTCTTTTTGTTTTGGAAATGAAATACCATAGACTCTTGTCAGTTGGTTGTTTTTCTCATCCCCACGCCAGTAAGCTCCGGCTACGCTTAGTAGTTTTATGGCTTTTATGAAACCAGTATTTGGAATGTGTCCTCCACGACAAAGATCAGTGAAGTCCGCATGATCACAGAAAGTGATCGTTCCATCTTCTAGGTTCTCTATAAGTTCAACTTTGTAAGGGTTTTCTTCCTTTTTGTAAAAATCAAGTGCTTCTTGTTTAGAAGCAGCTCTCATTTTAAATTCAAATTTTTGACGAGAGAATTCAATGAATTTTTTTTCTAGATTGACAAGATCTTTTTCTGATAAAGATTCAGATCCAAAATCAACATCATAATAAAAACCGTTTTCAATTGCTGGACCTATGGTTAGTTTCGCTTCGGGATATAACGCCAAAATTGATTGCGCTAAAACGTGAGCAGAAGAGTGCCAAAAAGCAGTTTTTCCTGGCGTATCATTCCATGTGTAGAGTTGCAAATCACCATCTTCTTGAAGTGGTGTGGCAGTTTCAACCGTTTGATTGTTGAATTTTGCAGATAGTACGTTTCTAGCCAAACCTTCGCTAATGTCTTTTGCAACATCCAAAACGGTTGTCCCTTTAGCATAGCTTCGTGTTGATGAATCAGGAAATTTTACTTCAATCATAATTGATAAAAATCTGTGCAAAGATAGTTGTATGAAGTAAGCGACACAATTTCTTTTTAGATTTTAATTTTTTCTATTACCAAGCAGTCCGTTTAATAATGTTTTAATCCCCCAGAAACCATAGAAAATAGAAGCAATACAGAATATCCCTCCAATGATGCAAACTGGCCAGAAATAGGGGTGTCCTTCGTTTTTAAACGCTTGATGAAGTACAACAGGGCCTATAAAGCAAAGCACAATAAATATGCTCATTCTTTTAAGTCCTTTCTGTAAATCTTCCGTATTCATTTGTGGTTCTTAATTGCAGCTCTTATGCTTTTGTGTTCCCCTAAAAGTCGGATGGATGTTTTAAGATCAATATTTAATTCTTCCATTAGGATTCGAGCAGCACGATCTTCTAGTTTGTCATTGGTGATTTGAATATCAATCATTTTATTTCCTTTGACCCTTCCAAATCTGATCATACTCGCCGTAGTGATCATGTTTAAAATCAATTTTTGAGCCGTTCCGGATTTCATCCTTGAACTTCCGGTTAAAAATTCTGGACCAACGACCACCTCAATCGGGTAGTCAGAACACTCTGTCAAAGGACTTCCCGGATTTGAAGTAATGCAACCCGTCTTGATATTATTTTTTTGACATTCTTTAAGTGCTGATATTACATAGGGTGTTGTTCCGGAGGCTGCAATTCCAATCACAAAATCTTGCTCGTTGGGCTTGTGCTTCATAAGATCGATCCATCCTTGGTTCACATCATCCTCAGCGTCTTCGATAGATTGATATAATGCAGGAATTCCACCAGCAAGTATGCCAACAACTTTTTCTGGGCTAGTGCCAAAAGTAGGAGGGCATTCCGAAGCGTCTAAAACTCCAAGTCTTCCACTAGTGCCTGCGCCTATATAAAAAATTCTCCCACCTGCTATGAAGTTAGGTTCAATGGCACTAATAAGGTTTTCAACTTTATCTAAAACTTTTCCAACCGCCTGAACTGCAAAAAGGTCTTCTTTATGGATTCCAGAGATTAATTTTTCGACCGATAGCGTCTCAAGTGCATTATAGTGAGAATCTTGCTCTGTAATTTTCTTAAAATTCATAATTAATTAAAATTAAAGTATTTAACTTCCTATTTAGGCTAGTTTAGCATCCAAATTTGTTTTGAGCGCACCAAGGAAGTCTTGTGTTGTCAAATAGTGAGACTCGTTTAGTTGCTTCTGATGAATTAACAAAGCCAAATCTTTTGTCATTTTTCCACTTTCGATTGTTTCGATACAAACAGCTTCCAAAGTAGCGCAAAAATCTATAAGTTCTTGATTGCTATCGAGTTTACCTCTGTGTGCCAAACCTCTTGTCCATGCAAAAATTGATGCAATTGGATTTGTAGAAGTTGCCTTTCCTTGTTGGTGTTGTCTGTAATGGCGGGTAACCGTTCCATGAGCAGCTTCAGCCTCCATGATTTGTCCGTCAGGAGTAACAAGCGTAGAAGTCATTAATCCTAATGAACCAAATCCTTGGGCTACTGTATCTGATTGAACATCGCCATCATAGTTCTTACAAGCCCACACGAAACCGCCGCTCCATTTCATTGCAGCAGCAACCATGTCGTCGATGAGTCTGTGTTCGTAAGTAATACCTGCAACTTCAAATTTCGATTTGAATTCATTGTCAAATACTTCTTGAAAAATATCTTTAAAACGACCATCATAAGCCTTCATGATTGTGTTTTTTGTGGAAAGGTAAAGTGGCCATCCCTTGTCTAAAGCCCTGTTCATACAAGATCTTGCAAATCCAAAGATTGAAGAATCAATGTTGTACATACTCATTGCAACACCATCTTCTTGAAAATTATAAACCTCCCAAGACTGTTCTTTACTTCCATCTTCTGGAGTAAATGTCATGGTTAACTTTCCTTTTCCTTTGATTACTGTATCCGTTGCCTTATACTGATCTCCAAAAGCATGACGACCAATACAAATTGGTTTGGTCCATCCTTGAACGTATCTCGGTACGTTTTTCATAATGATTGGCTCTCTAAAGACAGTTCCACCGATAATATTACGGATGGTTCCATTGGGAGAACGATACATTTTTTTTAAACCAAACTCAACAACTCGATCCTCGTCGGGAGTAATTGTAGCACACTTAATCCCAACTTTATGTTTATTAATAGCTTCTGCAGCATCAATTGTTATTTGATCTTCTGTAGCATCTCTTGACTCCATTCCAAGGTCATAATACAAAAGCTCTAAATCTAAATAAGGTAGAATAAGTTGTTCTTTTATAAATTTCCAAATGATTCTCGTCATTTCATCACCATCGATCTCTACTACGGGGTTTGCTACTTTTATTTTTGACATTTGTAGATAATTTATTTATTAATATTGATTTGATAAAACACCATTGTTTCTAAGATAGAAATGGTGTTTCAGGGAAATAAATACATAAAAAAACCGCACGAAGCGGTTTTGATATATTTAATATTTTTTTTCTTTAATACGTGCTTTCTTACCACGTAATTCTTTGAAGTAGTAGATTCTGGATCGTCTTACTTTTCCTCTTTTGTTTACTTCAACTTTTTGAATTGTTGGAAGATTGAGTGGGAAGATTCTTTCCACACCAATTGTACCAGACATTTTTCGAATTGTAAATGACTTAGAAAGCCCTTCACCTTTAATCTGAATAACGACTCCTCTAAAGAACTGAGTTCTTACTTTTTCACCTTCTCGGATTTCATAGTAAACAGTGATGGTGTCTCCTGCCGAAAATTCAGGAAAATCTTTCTTAGCGATGAATTCTTCCTGAATGAAATTTATTAATTTTTCCATTTTAGTTAATTAGTGTTAGTAAAACAACATTCACAATGAGAGCCAGAGGTTATTTTAACGCGGTGCAAATTTATAACTTATTTTCATTTACACAACCACGTAACCTGTTTTTATGTTGTTAATCTTCATTTAAAAGATCAGGACGAAGTCTTTGCGTTTTCTCAAGCGCTTTTTCCTCTCTCCAAGCGTCGACTTTTGGGGTGTCACCCGAGGTGAGTATTTCTGGAACGCTCCATTCCTTATACTTCGCTGGTCGTGTGTAGATCGGCGGAGCCAAAAGCCCATCTTGGTAACTATCAGTTAGGGCAGAGGATTCATCCCCAATCACTCCTGGAATGAGTCTGATGATGCTGTCACAAAGCACAGCAGCTGCAAGCTCACCGCCTGACAAGACAAAGTCTCCAATCGAAATCTCTCGAGTTATTAAGTGATCTCTCACCCTTTGATCAATTCCTTTGTAATGACCGCAGATGATAATTATATTTTTTTTGAGTGAAAGTTCATTTGAGACATTCTGAGCAAGTTGCTCTCCATCAGGAGTTAAATAAATGATCTCATCATAATCATTCGTTTTTTTTAAATGTTCTAAACACAAATCAATCGGCTCGATGGTCATCACCATTCCTGCACCACCTCCAAAGGGATAATCATCTACTTTTTTATGTTTGTTGGTGCTGTAATCTCGAGGATTATGAAAATTAACAATTACTTTATTTGCGTCAATGGCGCGCTTCAGTATAGAAGCTTCAAAAGGACTGGAAAGTAATTCGGGAAATAGTGTGATGATGTCAATCCTCATTTGTGCATTGTTTTAAAGCCTTGCAAATATTTTACAAAAAAAAAAGTTACCAAAACTTTTGGTAACTTTTCTCTAACTTAAATAGAATTAAATTTTATTCGAATAAAATCCTTTCTTTTTGCCCATCTGGACTCAGAAATAAGATGCTTGATAGTGATTCAAGCGTAATGGATTCAATCGTTGCAACTTCATCAATCAGAATGTCATTTACTTCTAAAACAACAAAACCTTCCTCAATACCATAGTTGTAAAGTCTAGAATTTAACATTTTGCTGATGACAACTCCTTTTTCGATTTTGAAAATAGCTTTTTCCTCTTCAGAAAGATTCTTCAACTCCATTCCGATAAATCGTGTGCGGTTCGTTTTTTTCAAAGTAACCATAACCTCTTTGTTCTTTCCTTCACTCTTATAAAAGACTTTTACTTTGTCGCCAGGACGTTTTGTGGAGAGGTAACCGGTAAGATCAGAAAACTTGTTGATTATTGTTCCATCAACTTTCTTGATGATGTCTCCCTGTTTTAAACCAGCCAAATCAGCCCCTAATCCCTTTTCGACATCACCGATATAAAAACCTTGGGTATCACTAATCTCAAATTTTTCGGCAAAATCCGCATTTAAAGCATTTCCTTGAACACCAAGTAATCCTTTTTGAACATTACCATACTCAATAATGTCTTCAAATACTTTTCTAACGGTGTTGCTGGGAACTGCAAACGAATAGCCAACAAATCCACCTGAAATTGAAGAAATCGCGGTATTGATTCCGATGAGTTCTCCTTTTGTGTTCACCAAAGCTCCACCACTGTTACCCATGTTGACCGCCGCATCTGTTTGAATAAAAGACTGATTTTTTTGATCGGAATCATTCAAATCCCTAGATTTTGCGCTAATGATTCCAGCTGTTACCGTAGAATTTAAATTAAAAGGATTTCCAACAGCCAGCACCCATTCTCCAATTTTAGAACTTTCAGAATCTCCAAAAGATATGTAAGGTAAATTTTCGTCCGTCTCAATTTTTAAAACAGCCAAGTCCGTATTTGGATCAGATCCAATGAGCTTTGCCATGTAAGTTTTGTTTTTGTTTGTCGTAACTTCAATTTCACTGGCATCTTTTATTACGTGGTGATTGGTGATAATCATGCCGTCGGGTGAAATGATGACCCCAGATCCTGTTCCTACTCTTTTAGGTCCATTGTCTTCCCCATATAAATTATTAAACCACCAAGAGCCGTTTCCTTTTTGTCTGCTTGTGTTTTTTACATGAACGACGCCATTAACTGTTTTTTCAGCCGCAATGGTGAAGTCGGTCATTTCGGCTGCGGTTCCGCTCGTGTTATAGCTATAGGTAGTAGGAATAAGCTTTGAGGTAGTGTTTTGACCAATTATTGTTTCTTGATTAAAGTAGTTTTCAAATACAAATACAGCAATTAATGCACTCGAAACTGAAACTAAGATGGTTTTAAATGTTGATTTCATTGTATATTGATTTAAATATTATTCTAAATTATAAATTCTATTTTTCATAATTAATGTTTTAACGTCTATTTAACAACAATAAAAAAGTTTAAAAATTACGTAAATTTGGAACATGGATTTTCAATTTGACAAATATCAGGGTGCGGGGAATGATTTTATCATCCTTGATGACCGAACTCAAAAATTTCCCAGTGATGACCATGACCGCATTAAATGGTTGTGTAATCGAAACTTTGGAATAGGTGCTGATGGGCTTATTTTAATTAGAGATTCGGAAAAGACAGATTTTAAAATGGTTTATTTTAATGCCAATGGACATGAGGGGTCGCTTTGTGGCAATGGGAGCCGATGTGCTGTCGCCTTTTGCAAGGCCAATGACATCGTCGGTTTAAAAACAACTTTTGAAGCAAGCGATGGTTTGCATAAAGCTGTTGTCGACCAAGAAGGACTTGTCTGTCTTGAAATGAACGACGTAGCCTTAATCACTAACAATGGAGATTCCTTGTTTATAGATACTGGTTCACCACATCATCTTGAATTTGTATCAGATGTATTGGCTGTGAATGTAAAAACAAAGGGAGCGGAAATTCGTTACGGAGCCCCTTACTTTGAAGCGGGTTCAAATGTTAATTTTATTGAAAAAACAAACGAAGAAGACTTTAAGATCAGAACCTACGAGCGTGGTGTTGAAGACGAAACTTTGGCATGTGGTACCGGAGCAATTGCTGCTGCCATAGGAGCTCACAGTTCAGGTCATACAAAGTTGAATGGCATAAATATCCACGCTTTGGGAGGAGTTTTGAGGGTTGAATTTTCAACCAATTCAGATCAATACGAGAATGTAAAACTAATCGGGCCTGCGGTACAAGTGTTTTCAGGAACCATACGTGTTTAAAGATGAATGATCAAAAGGGAATTGTTTCGATAAGGGCCATTGAGCCTTCTGATATTGATTTTTTATTTGCAATTGAAAACGACATTTCTCTTTGGAAATATTCGAACAGATCTTCACCATATTCTAGAAACTTATTACTTGATTATATCGCCAATTCAGGGCGGGATATTTTTGAAACCAAACAAGTGAAATTCACAATCGTTGGTAAAAATAACTCTCCCGTTGGCTTTATCGACCTGTTTGATTTTGAGCCTTTGCACCACCGCGCAGGCGTGGGTCTTGTCATTGCTACTGAGGAACGTTCCAAAGGTTATGGTGCTGCGGCTTTAGCTTCTGTTGAGTTTTATGCGAAAAAACAATTACAACTCCACCAACTCTTCGCAGACATAGCTGTTGAAAACAAGCCAAGTATCGAATTGTTTGAAAAGCAAAACTATGTATTGATGGGTACAAAAAAAGACTGGAATTTTTATGAAGGTAAATTCCATGATGAATTTAATTATCAAAAGTTAATTTAATGAAGTATCGAAAAAATATATTGAGTTTGATGGTGTTGCTGGGATTGTTTTTCGGGGCCTATTTCGTTTATCAGTTTTATAAAACTTTTTTTTGGGACAACACCCAGTTTGAGGAAAAGGTAGCCTTTGTTCATATTTATGAGGATGACTCTTTCGATGATTTATTAGATAAACTCTCTCCCTTACTTATTTCGACGAATGACTTCACTGCAGCAGCAGTAAAGAAAGGGTACAATACGAGAATAAAGCCAGGTAAATTTGCCATTAAGAAGGGGAGTAGCAACAACGATGTTGTCAATTCGCTAAGATCTAAAAGTCTAATCGTTCGAGTAACGTTTAACAATCAAGAACGAATTCAAAATCTTGCGGGTAGGGTTGCCCAACAAATCGCCCCAGACAGTTTGACTTTATTAAATGCGTTTTTGGATCCTGTTTTTTTAAAAGAAAATGGATTAAATGAATCGAATGCAATGTCGATCTATCTGCCAAACAGCTATGATTTTTTCTGGAATACGACTGCAGAAAATTTTAGAAATAAGATGTGGAGTTCTTTTAACAAATTTTGGACACCTGAGAGAATTGCAAAAGCTAAAAAATTGGGGTTTAAACCAAAAGAAGTCATTAATTTGGCTGCGATTGTTCAAAAAGAAACGGTTAAGACTGATGAACGGAAAAGAGTTGCAGGAGTTTATGTGAATCGTCTAAAAAGAAGAATGAAACTTCAAGCTGATCCAACGGTAATTTATGCGATTAAACACAAGATGAAAAATTTTGACACTGTGATTAAGAGAGTTTTATACAAGGACTTAAAAGTAAAATCTCCTTACAATACTTATCAAAATAAGGGTTTACCACCAGGCCCAATAACAATGCCTGACATTTCTTCAATACAAGCGGTGTTAAATCCAGAAAAACACAATTATATTTATTTTGTTGCTGATCCGTCTAATCCTGGGTATCATTTATTTGCAAGCACTGGGAGGCAGCACAATAGAAATAAGAGAAAATATACAGATTGGTTAGACAAGCAAAGGGTTTACCGTTAAATTTCTTTATGTAGAATAAAAATAGCAGGCCGTTTATTAAAATTGAGCTTTGTTTTTTTCCATTCATATATAGGTGCTGTTTTGATAAATTCATCCTCAAGGGTAAGGTTGTAAGCCACACACAATTTTGTTTCTAAATGTAGCGACCCTATTAAATCTGAAAATATCTGATCGTTTCGGTAAGGAGTCTCAATAAAAATTTGCGATTGATCCAGCTTTTGCGATCTTTTTTCTAGCTCTTTAATGATTTTTTTACGCTCGCTTTTTTCGATGGGTAAATAACCATTAAAAGCAAAGTTTTGACCATTCAACCCTGAACTCATCTGCGCCAAAACGATGGAGGAAGGCCCCACCAATGGTTTAACTCTTATGCCCTGACGATGAGCTTTGGCGATGATTATGGCTCCAGGGTCAGCGATTCCTGGGCATCCAGCATCTGACAACAAGCCCATGGATATTCCTTTTTTACATGGGTCGAGGTAGCCTTCAATTTCTTCAGGTGTGGTATACTTGTTCAAAGGATAAAGCGCTAAATTGGCTTGGTTTTTTTCAGGACAAAGTTTTTTTATAAATCTCCTCGCTTCTTTTTCGTTTTCAACAATGAAGTGCTGTGTTTCTGTTACGATTTTTCTAACCAAAATAGGGAGCACCTCAAGAGGTGAGTTGTCTCCAATAGGACAGGGGATTAAATATAATGGTGCAGAATTTGATTCAGGATTTATCATTTTCTATTTGAGTGCAAATTTTATTACAAGCTTCATCAAGTAAATTAAATACCATCTTAAAGTTGGTAGCATCTCCATAATAGGGATCTGGAACTTCACTATTGGCAAGTATCAGTTGTACTTTGTTTTTTTCTGCCACCGAACTTGATAGACCGATAACATCATCATAATTATTTTGATCCATGACGAAAATTTTATCAAAAACCTGAAAGTCTTCCTTGGTAAAGGCACGTGCCTTTTGCCAGGCAATGTCAATGTTGTTTTTAGCGGCAACTTCAATACTTCTTGGGTCTGGAGCACTTCCAATATGATAAGAAGCAGTTCCGGCTGAATCAATATGGTATTGTTCAGGAGGTAGTTTACTTCGAAGTATTCCTTCTGCCAATGGAGAACGACAAATGTTTCCAAGACATACCATTAAAATTGAAGTTTTCACAAAAATTGTGTTAGAGTGAGAGTTTCTGATTAAGATCCTCTACATATTTTCTAAACTGTTTGTCAGTAAAGCTTAAGTTGTCCACAGTCTTACAAGCGTGTAGAACCGTAGCATGGTCTCTTTTGCCAATTTGGCTTCCAATGCTTGCGAGTGACGCTTTGGTGAATTTCTTTGCGAAATACATTGCCAACTGACGCGCTTGAACGATGTGTCTTTTTCTTGTCTTTGACTGTAACGTTGAAATGTCCATTTGAAAATATTCCGAAACAACTTTTTGTATGTAGTCGATGGAAACTTCTCTTTTGGTGTTCTTAACAAATTTATTTACAATCTCTTTGGCAAGTTCGAGATCTATATCTACTCTGTTGAAAGAGGACTGTGCAATAAGAGAAATTATTGCCCCTTCTAGTTCTCGGACGTTTGTTTTTATGTTTTTAGCAACAAATTCGATGACGTTTTCCTCTATGGTAACACCATCTCTGTAGAGTTTGTTCTTAAGTATTGAAATTCTGGTTTCAAGATCAGGAAGCTGCAGTTCAGCAGATAGTCCCCATTTGAAACGAGATAAAAGTCTTTGTTCTATATCTTGCATGTCAACTGGAGCCTTATCAGATGTTATGATAACTTGCTTTCCGTTTTGATGCAAATGATTAAATATGTGAAAGAAAACGTCTTGAGTTCCGGACTTTCCAGATAAAAACTGAACATCGTCGATGATCAGAACGTCGATGATTTGATAGAAATGAATAAAATCATTTCTTGTGTTTTTCTTTACAGATTCTATGTATTGCTGAGTAAACTTTTCAGCAGAGATATAAAGTACTGTTTTTTCAGGATATTTTTCTTTTATATCAACTCCGATGGCGTGCGCCAAATGAGTTTTTCCCAAACCTACGCCTCCAAAAATCATTAATGGATTGAATGAAGTGCCTCCTGGTTTGTTAGAAACCGCTAAGCCAGCAGATCTAGCAAGCCTATTAGAATCACCTTCAAGGAAATTTTCAAAGTTATAGTTGGGATTCAACTGAGATTCGATTTGAAGATTACGAATACCAGGAATCACAAATGGATTTTTTAATTCACTGGTGTAGGTGTGGAGGGGAGCATCAACATCTTGGGGATTGATTCCAGCCTGATTGCTGCTAGGGATGCTTTCGGTGAATGGAGTTTTATTCCCAAAAGTATTTTCCATTTTTATTACATAAACCAAACGGGCATCTTTGCCCAATTCTTTTATGAGAGCAATCTTTAAAATTTTTACATAATGTTCTTCAAGCCATTCATAGAAAAATTTACTGGGAACTTGTATGCTTAGTGAATTTTCAGAAATTTTTACGGGGACAATGGGTTCAAACCAAGTTTTGTAAGCTTGCGGTTGGATATTATCTTTGATAAAAATCAAACAATTACTCCAAATGTTATCTGCGTTAGCTTTCATTAAAATATTTAAAACTTAGGTTATCAATGGATCGATAAAAGTATAGTTTTCGGTCTTCCAAAGTCACATGCAAATATGGATAAAAAAAAATAAAAATAAATTAATTTTTTACTTGAATTTTAATTTTTTTTTCCGCAAATTAAAGGCAATAATTTTAATACTATAATATTTAAACAAACATTAAATTTTGATAAAATATACGACAAAAAAATTTAAAGTAAGGTATTCAGAGACAGATCAAATGGGTTTTGTACATCACAGTAACTATTTAAAATACTTTGAATTGGCCAGAATCGAGTGGCTTAACGAAGTAGGTTTTTCCTACAAGAGACTTGAGGAAAATGGTGTGATAATGCCAGTTATTGACGCTGAAATATTTTTCAAGTCCCCTGCGTTTTTCGATGATCTTCTGTGCGTTGAGTTAACGCTTCTTGAAATTCCAAAAGTCAAAGTTAGGTTTAAGTATATGGTTTTGAATCAGTTAGGAAAAGAAGTGGCTACTGGATCAACAACGCTCGCTTTCTTAAATAGTCAAACCAAAAGACCCATCAGATGTCCAGAAAGTTTGACGGATAAGCTTCAATCGCTATAGATTTCAAATAAAATATCATTTTGAATTGTAGTGCGGCTTTTTAATTCTCCCTCAATTTTTGGAGCTAATAATCCATCATTTAAATTTTTATTGGTTTTAAAAACACGGGCAACATCCCATATTTTATTTTCTATAAAAAATTCTAGTGTTTTTGCACCACCTTCGATAATTACCGATTGAATGTTTTTTTTGTAGAGTGATTCGAGGATTTTTTCAGCAGAAATAATATTATTGTCACTTTTTCTGTCAGAATTTTCATCAACAAGAAAGAAGGTTGTTATTTTCCCATCATTTAAATTCGATTTTTTTGGAATTCTATGATTGGGGTCGATGGCAAATCGGATGGGATTTTTCCCAAACCAAAGTCTGGTTGATAAATTTGGATCGTCGTTTAGGACAGTTTGCGACCCCACTAAAATTGCTTGTTCCTCACTTCTCCATTGGTGAACTCTTTGACGAGAATGGGGATGTGTAAGCCAATAATCTTTTTCAGGGTTTTTTGGAGCCATAAAACCATCTTTACTTTCAGCCCACTTTAATATAATGTAGGGCCGTTTTTTTTCATGGAAAGTAAAAAAGCGCTGATTCATGGTTTGGCATTTCTTTTCAAGGACTCCAGTGATTACGTTGCAACCTGCTTCAATGAGTTTTTTAATTCCTTTACCCGAAACTTTTTCATTAGAGTCTTGACATCCAATGACAATGTTTGGTATTCCCATCTCAATGATTAAGTCCGTACAAGGTGGGGTTTTGCCAAAATGGCTGCAAGGTTCGAGGTTTACAAAAAGCGTACACTCTTTTAATATAGATTTATTTGTAACTTTTTGAATGGCATCAACCTCTGCATGGGCTGCACCAGCTTTTTTGTGCCATCCTTCAGCAATTATCTCATCATTTTTCACAATAACACAACCCACTAAAGGGTTTGGGTAGGTGTTTCCCAGTCCTTTCTGAGCCAACTCAATACATCTTTGCATGAAAAC
Source organism: uncultured Flavobacteriaceae bacterium (assembly GCA_913058385.1). GTDB lineage: Bacteria > Bacteroidota > Bacteroidia > Flavobacteriales > Flavobacteriaceae > UBA8316. The sequence continues at coordinate 51,513 of CAJXQS010000007.1, read as the reverse complement.
TTTATCCTTTTTGTGCATTTATTGCTACTAAATATTTAATAAAAAACTTCAATTAAACGTAAAATTAAACAAATTTAGAGTCTAGCTCATGGATGTTTAGTTAATAATTACTTTCAGTATTTGGCTGAAGGTTGAATAAAATTTCATTTAAAAACCAATCTTTATCTTAATTTTGTATCCATGCAATTAATAGAATACCGGAACCATTTTTATGAAGAGTTAAAGGAAGTTTATCCTTCGACAGAAACCCAAAGTTTTCTGAAACGTTTGATTCAATCCTACTTTGATTGGGATCCTACTTTTATTGCGCTACACCCAGATTATCTCTTAAATCAATCAGAAACGGCTCAACTTGACCAAGCGCTTTTAGCGTTAAAAACAAACAAACCCATTCAATATATTTTGAATGAAGCTTTTTTTATGGGGCATTCATTTTATGTTGATGAATCGGTTTTGATTCCAAGACCTGAAACGGAAGAATTGGTAAGTTGGATGCTTTTCGATTTTTCTCTCTCAAAAGATAAATTAAAAGTTTTGGACATCGGAACGGGGAGTGGTTGCATTCCAATTGCATTGGAAAAAGAAAATCCTAATTTAAATATCACTGCGATTGACGTTTCACATTCAGCAATTGAGGTGGCCAAAAAGAATGCTGTAAGGCATAAATCGGATGTTCATTTTCTACAAAGGGATATCATAACCCTAACGAACTGGGAACAATCTCTGGATGTAATAGTCTCAAATCCTCCCTACATTAAGCTTGAAGAAAAAAATGAAATGCTTTCAAATGTTTTAGATTACGAGCCACATTTGGCATTATTTACTCCCGAGGATGATTCTCTTTTTTTTTATAAAAAGATAACTGCTTTTGCTGAAATAAATCTAAAAACCAGGGGTGTGCTCTATTTTGAAATTAATCCTAAATGTGAAGAGGCGTTAAAAAAAATGATATCTTCTTACTCTTTTAAGGATATTGTTGTTGGAAACGATATTTTTGGTAAAAATAGAATGTTAAAAGCTACCAAGAAATAAATGAATAAAGAAGCCGAAAAAATCAATCAGTTGCGGGCTGTGTTGCATCAACACAACTATAACTACTATATTTTGGATGCCCCCACCATAAATGATTTTGAATTCGACACATTGCTCCAATCGCTAATCGACTTAGAAACAAAACATCCTGAATTTTTTGATCCAAATTCCCCCAGTCAAAGAGTAGGGGGTGGCGTCACAAAAAATTTCAGAAACCACACCCATAAGTTCCCGATGTATTCGCTATCGAATAGTTATTCCAAGGAAGAGATTGAGCAGTGGGAAACCCGAATTCAAAAGGTTTTAGGAGATCAAGAGGTTACTTACACTTGTGAATTAAAGTATGACGGAGCTTCTATCAGTCTGACCTATAAAAATGGAGTTTTACTTCATGGAGTTACCCGAGGAGATGGCACTCAGGGTGACGATGTGACTCAAAATTTAAAAACAATTCCAACCATTCCATTGAAATTAAGGGGAGATTATCCAGATTTTTTTGAAATAAGAGGAGAGATTATTTTACCGATCAAGGGGTTTCAAGCCATGAACGAGGAGCGAGTTAAAGCAGGGGAAGACCCCTACATGAATCCAAGAAATACTGCCTCTGGATCCCTAAAAACACAAGACAGTGCTTTGGTTGCAAAACGTCCTTTGGAGTGTTTTTTATATGCATTGGCTGGAGAGAATTTAAAGATAAAATCTCAGATAGAAGGTCTTAAACAAGCCCGGTTGTGGGGATTTAAAGTTCCTGAGACAGCCATTGAGGCAAAAAATCTCAACGAAGTCTTTGATTATTTGGACCATTGGGAAAAGAAAAGAAATGAGCTGCCCTATGAAATTGATGGTGTAGTAATCAAAGTAAATAGTTTTGATCAACAATCAGAATTGGGTTTTACTGCAAAAGCACCTCGTTGGGCTATTGCCTATAAGTTTCAGGCAGAAGAAGCAACCACAAAATTAATTTCAGTAAACTATCAAATTGGTCGAACAGGAGCTGTGACTCCAGTGGCCAATCTTGAGGCTGTTTTGCTTTCTGGAACAACCGTTAAGCGTGCTTCGCTTCACAATGCAGATCAAATTCAGAAGCTTGAGCTCAGAATTGGCGATGCAGTTTTAGTTCAAAAAGGAGGGGAAATTATTCCGAAAATCGTTGGTGTCGATGCCAATTCTCGTGCCCCAATTGAGGATAAAATTAATTTTATCACCCATTGTCCTGAATGCGAAACATTACTCACAAGAATTGAAGGTGAAGCCCAACATTATTGTCCCAATCAAGCAGGTTGTCCCCCACAAATAATTGGGAAAATTCAACATTTTATTTCTAGAAAAGCGATGGACATAGATGGTCTAGGCAGCGAAACAGTTGCTTTGCTTTATCACAATGGGTTGGTGAAAAATGTTGCAGATCTCTATGACCTAAGTGTTGATGATTTACTACCCCTTGACCGAATGGCGGAGAAATCTGTTGAGAACTTAGTCAAGGGTTTAGCGCAATCTAAAAATAAACCTTTTTCAAAAGTTTTATTTGGCTTGGGAATCCGATTTGTTGGTGAAACAGTTGCTAAAAAACTAGCTGCAGCGTTTGGGTCTATTGATGAATTAATTGCTGCCGACACAGATGCTTTGTTGTCAGTTGATGAAATTGGAGAGAGAATAGCGCAAAGTCTTCAAGCTTATTTTCTGAACCCATCAAATGTTGATTTAATCAATCGTTTAAAAATCAATGGTTTACAATTTGAATTAGAGAAAAAATCGCTATCTTCTGACTTGATTTTAAAAGACAAGAAATTCGTCGTTTCGGGTGTTTTCAAAACCATTTCAAGAGTACAACTCAAAGAGAAAATAGAGTTTTTTGGTGGTACAGTAGGTAGTTCAATATCTACTAAAACAGATTTTGTTGTTGCAGGGGAAGGTATGGGGCCTAGTAAAAAAATAAAAGCAGATCAACTTGATATTCCAATTCTTTCTGAAGAAGGTTTTTTAAGAATGATCTCTGGAAACGATTAATTCAACAAAATGTTATATTTGTAACATTATAAAGTATTAATTGATATAAAATAATATTTTCCTTTCTAAATTCAGTAAACTTTAATTTTGATCTAAATAGTTGTATGTCAAACTGGCTAAAAAAAATAATCTTAGGACACATTTATAAAAGTGAGCTAGATAAATTGTTACAATCTAAGAAGCAAGTGTCTTTTGAGAAAATTAAGAATATATCTATCATTTTAGATGGTAGACTTGATGTTAAAGAAGCCTATTTTTATCGTTTGGCTAAGTTTTTTAATGTACCCAAAAAAAATGTAAAAATTCTTACATTTTTTCAAGCAAATAAAAAACTTGAATCGTCTATTTTAAACAAAAGCTATACTCAAAAAGATATTGGTAGTTTTGGTTCTTTTAATGAGGTTTTAGAAGTTTTTTGCGATTCTAAATGTGATGTTTTGATAAATTATTTTGATAAAAATGACATTCATCTTAAGATGGTGAGTTTAAGATGTAACAAACAGATTAGCGTAGGTTTTAATTCAGTAAAACATGAATTGAATGATTTGATTGTTGATGTGCCAGCTCAGGAGAAAAATGTTTTTGCAAACGAAGTAAAGAAGTATTTAAAAATAATATATAAATTTCAATAATGAAGCAATTCGAAGGTCATGGTGTAGCAATGATTACTCCTTTCACGAACGAAGGTCTAGTAGATTTTGAAGCGATTCCTAAAGTGATTAATCATCTTTGTGCTGGTTCGGTGAATTATATTGTTGTTTTAGGGACTACTGCTGAAACTGCGACATTGAGCAAGGTTGAAAAGAAGCAAATTGTTGAAAAAACAATTGAAGCTACTGCTGGTCGCATCCCACTAGTTTTAGGAGTTGGAGGAAACAACACTCATGAACTTGTAGAGGAACTAAAAAGCAATAATTTCGATGGATTTTCTGCAATACTTTCAGTAACACCATATTATAATAGACCGAACCAGGAAGGTCTTTACCAGCATTTCAAGGCCCTTTCATTAGCCACACCCTTGCCAATTATTCTTTATAATGTCCCTGCTAGAACTGGAGTTAATTTGGAACCCGAGACTGTTGTCAGATTGGCACAAGATTTTGATAATATTGTTGCTTTAAAAGAAGCTTCTGGAGACTTTCAGCAAGCCCAAACACTTATTAAAAGTGTTCCTTCTGATTTTTTAATTCTTTCTGGAGATGATGAAATTTCACTTCCAATGATCTTGGCTGGTGCCAAAGGAGTTATCTCTGTAATTGGAAATGCGATACCCGCTGAGTTTTCAAGAATTATCCATTCTGCGCTAGAAGGGGATTCAAAATTAGCCTACAGCTATCAGTATGCGATTTTAGATTTGATCAGAATGATCTATTTAGAGGGAAATCCTGTTGGGATTAAGGTTTTGATGAACGCCCTGGAGCTGTGTGACAATGCTCTTAGGTTACCGCTTGTGAAAGCTTCTGAAAGTCTTGTTGAAAAACTAAACCATGAATTAAGCTTATTACAGCAATTTCAAAACGATTAGATCTGTTGCTGAAAGATTAATTAGTTTTTTCTTAACGCATTTTGAATCAAATATTTATTTCCTTAGTCTCCAAATTATTTAGTAATTTCGCGCCATGCAAAAAAACCATCAGTACTTCTTTTTCTCTATTTTATCAGTAATGCTGTTAATCTCTTGCAGTGAGTACCAGAAAATTCTTAATAATGATGATTTGACGGTCAAGTATAAAGCAGCTGAAGATTATTACAATACCGGCGAATATCGCCGTGCAAACCGTTTGTTCGAACAGTTGGTTCCTGCCTACAGAGGAAAACCGCAAGCCGAAAGATTGGTTTTCTTTTTTGCGGATTCATATTTTAATACCAAAAATTACCATCTAGCAGCCTACCAATTTGAAAACTTTATAAAATCCTATCCCAAGTCTCAGAAAATTGAAGAGGTTAGTTTTTTGGCAGCAAAATCATATTTTATGATTTCCCCCAATTACAGCTTAGATCAAGCAGACACTTTTAAAGGTTTGGAAAAACTCCAGATTTTTATAAATAATTATCCAGCTTCTGAGTATTTAGAAGAGTCCAACAAGTTGATCAGTGAACTTCAAAATAAAATTGAGAAAAAAGAATTTGAAATTGCCAAACAATATTATACAATCTATGATTATAAAGCTGCTATAACTTCTTTAGATAATTTTATTGGAGAATTTGTAGGAACTAAATTCAGAGAAGAAGCGCTTTTTTATAAATTTTTATCTTCCTATGAAATAGCGATGAACAGTGTTGATTCTAAAAAAATCGAAAGATTAAATGAATTAACACAATTACACGGGGCTATTATACGTTATTACCCTGAAACATTATTTGAAAAAGATCTTTCGAAGAAAATGAAAGCTATCGAGAAAGAAATTAATACTTTTGCAAATTGAAGCTCAATAAATAAAAATCATGACAAAATTTAGAAATTCAGACGCTCCAACGAGCACGACTACTTACAACCGGAATATAATTGATGCTCCGACTGAAAACATCTATGAGGCCTTATCGATTATTTCGAAAAGATCAAATCAGATCAACTTGGATATTCGTAAAGAACTCCATGAGAAATTGGAAGAGTTTGCAACCCACAATGACAGTTTAGAAGAAATTTTCGAAAACAAAGAACAAATCGAAGTTTCTAAGTTTTATGAGCGTTTGCCTAAAGCACACGCCATTGCTGTCGAAGAATGGTTGAATGATAAGATTTATCATCGTAATACAGAGGAACCTAACTCTTAAGAAATGAGTGTTTTAAGCGGAAAGAAAGTCCTATTAGGTATTTCTGGGGGAATAGCCGCTTATAAATCACCATTGATAGTCAGATTACTTAAAAGTCTTGATGCTGAGGTTCGGGTTGTCATGACTCCTTCAGCGAAAGATTTTGTCACCCCATTGACGCTTTCTACTTTATCCAATAACCCTGTTTTGTCGACGTTTACAGCCACCGAATTGGACAATCCTGTCTGGAACGATCATGTGGAACTGGGGAAGTGGGCAGACTTATTTATTATCGCCCCAGCAACTGCCAATACGCTTTCTGCCCTAGTGAATGCAAAATGTAATAATCTATTAATTGCCACCTATCTTTCCTGCACCAGTCCAATTTACATTGCTCCAGCCATGGATCTGGACATGTATGCACACAATGCCAATCAAGAAAATCTTAAAATCTTAAAATCATTTGGACATCAGGTTCTGCCAGTAGGAGAAGGGTTTTTGGCAAGTGGATTACACGGTAAAGGTCGGATGTTATCTCCCGAAGAGATTGTTGATTTTATTGAAAAAGACTTAGAAAAAAGCCTGCCACTTTATGGTAAAAAAATACTAATAACGGCAGGGCCAACTTATGAGGCCATTGACCCTGTTCGTTTTATTGGGAATCATTCCAGCGGTAAGATGGGTTTTGAATTGGCAAAAGAAGCTTCAAAACTTGGTGCAGAAGTTTTGCTCGTTACAGGTCCGACGGCCTTGGAATTAAAAGACAACCGGATTGATGTTCGTCGGGTAACTTCAGCAAGTGAGATGTTTGAAGTTGTTATGGAAAACTTTTCTGATACTCAAATTGCTATTGCTGCTGCTGCAGTTGCTGACTTTAAACCCGATAATAGTCCTGCCCAGAAAATAAAAAAAGAGACAGATTTTAATACGATAAATCTGGTTCCCACCAAAGATATTCTTGCCACTATGGGTAAGGAAAAGAAGGACCAGTTCTTAGTTGGTTTTGCCCTCGAAACGGAAAACGAGTTAAAGAATGCAATCAAAAAATTAAAGACTAAAAATTTAAATGCAATAGTCCTAAACTCGCTAAATGACAAAGGGGCTGGTTTTTCTGGAGATCAAAATAAAATATCCTTTATTAATCAAGAAGGTAAACCAACAGATTTTGAGTTAAAATCAAAAACTTTAGTGGCCCAGGACGTCTTCTCCCAAATCTTAAAATATTATGCGTAACCTATACTTATTGTTCGTTATTTCACTTTTTTCTTTGAATGTTCAAGCTCAAGAACTGAATGCTCAAGTGATCATAAATGCAGATTTGGTGAATCAAACCAATCAACAGATTTTTAAAACATTAGAGCGTTCTTTGAATGAGTTCATTAATACGAGATCATGGACTAATGTAGAGTTTTTACCTCAAGAAAAAATTACATGCAGTTTCGTGATTAATCTTACTTCCTACAATGCTTCTAAGTTTGAAGGAACGTTACAAGTTCAATCTCAGCGACCAATATTTGATTCAAACTTTGACAGTCCAATTTTGAATTTTTTAGATAAGGACATTAGTTTTAACTATGAAGAATTTCAGCCTTTATTTTACAATCCTTCTGCTTTTGAGTCCAATATCGTTGCGCTCATCAGCTTTTATATTTATACCATTTTGGGATTGGACGCTGATACATTTAAGTTTAAAGGGGGAAGCTCTTATTTTGAACAAGCACAAAAAATTGTCAACCTATCTCAGTTGAGTGGTCAAAAAGGATGGAAGCAAAATGAAAGCGTCAGAAATCGCTTTTGGTTAATTGACACGATGCGTTCTAACACATTTAAGGAGTATAGAGAAACAATGTATGCCTATCACCGAAAAGGAATGGACGTAATGACGCAATCTCCGGAAAAAGGTAAAAAGGAAATGATGCTGGCCTTGTCTGGTCTTGAAAAATTATTCATGCGAAGACCCAACGCTTTGCTTTTACAACTTTTTTTTGACGCCAAATCTGATGAAATTGTAAATGTTTTTTCTAGTGGTCCAGAAGTTGATTTTGATCAGACCGCTGCATTACTGAAAAAAATAGCACCATTCTTTCTTCCCAAATGGAAACAAATTAAATAGTCAGATTACTTGAAATTATTTTTAATCTCGGTTATCTTTGATAACTAACCAATAATAAACATCTTTTTTTGATTACAGGTCTAAAGATTACCAATTATGCATTAATAGAACATCTGGATGTTTCTTTTCTGGATGGCATGACCTGTATTACAGGAGAAACCGGTGCGGGTAAATCTATTCTGATGGGTGGACTTTCACTAGTTCTGGGGAAAAGAGCAGAGCTTAATGTTCTTAAAGACAGCACAAAGAAATGCATCGTTGAAGCATCATTTTTAATCGATAAATACGATTTAAGACGCTTTTTTGATGAAGAAGCCCTGGATTATGAATCGGAGACCATCATAAGGAGAGAGATCGTCCCTAGTGGTAAATCAAGAGCTTTTATAAATGACACACCAGTTACGCTTGATAAAATCAGTCGTTTGAGCGAAACGCTAATAGATGTTCATTCACAACACGAAAATCAATCCTTGTTTAAAAGTGAATATCAGTTTTTAGTTCTAGATGCATTGGCTGGAAATGAGCATTTATTAAGTCAGTTTCAAGACAAACTGAAAGTCTATAATGATGCGAAGGAGGAACATCAGCGCTTGCTCGATTTGAGTCAAAAGGCCAGTAGTGATCGAGATTATAATCGTTATTTACTTGAAGAATTAGAAGCAGCAAACCTCAAGGCAGGAATGCAAGCACCTCTCGAAGAAATGATCAGTCAGCTTTCTAATGTTGAAGATATACAATCCTATTTGTCCCAAAGTATTCAAATCATTGAGGAGGAGCGAATGGGTGTTTTGACACAACTATCTTCTTTGAAATCCATTTTAAATCAAGCTGCCGAAAAATCGAAACAATTCGAGACTTTTAAAAATAGAACTACAAGCTTGTCAATTGACCTTAAAGACATGGCAGATGACTTGCAAGCCAAGTTGGAGCTACTTGAGATAAACCCCAGACAATTAGAGGAGTCAGAAGAACAACTTAAATTACTCTATGCACTCTACACCAAACATAAAGTTGATGATGTAGGTGCTTTAATTGAGATAAAGAATAGTATAGATTTAAAACTTCAGGAGACTGAAAATCTGGAAGTAAATATCAACAAACTCCAGGATAAAATAAATAAAAACCTAACCGAGCTGGATACTATTGCGCTCAAATTACATAAAAACCGCCAAAAAGCAATTGCTGGGCTGTGTTCCGAAATGGAGCAATTGGTTGCTAGAATGGGCATGCAGAATGCCAAATTTAAAATTGAACTTATAGAAAGTGAAAAATTTTTGCATAATGGAAAAGAACGATTAGAGTTTCTCTTTTCTGCCAACTTAGGATCCGAATACAATCCCTTAAAGAAAGTTGCTTCAGGAGGTGAAATGTCAAGAATTATGCTCTCCATAAAGACAATTTTGTCTCGTTTTAAAAAGCTCCCTACGATTGTATTTGATGAAATAGACACTGGCGTTTCGGGTCAAGTTTCAAATGAAATAGGGAACATCATGTCCGACATGGCAAAATACATGCAGGTCTTTACTATTACTCATTTACCACAAGTAGCAGCCAAAGGTAAACAGCATTTTAGAGTTTATAAAGAAGTAAACGGACAAGATACGTTAACAAAACTAAAAGATCTAAATCCACAAGAGAGGGTAGAGGAATTGGCACAAATGTTGGCCGGAGAGGGAATGACTAAAACCGCTTTGGAGCACGCCAAGCAATTACTCAATTAACTGTATATTTGTCAAACTAATCATAAAAAAAATTAAGCATGTCCCATAGGATATTAGAAGGAAAAAGAGGTATTATTTTCGGAGCGCTAGACGACCAGTCAATTGCATGGAAAACAGCCAAAGCAGTAGCTGATGCAGGCGGAAAATTCGTTTTAACTAATGCTCCTGTTGCAATGCGAATGGGAACGATTAATAATTTGGCTGAAGAAACGGGCTCAATTGTCATTCCTGCCGACGCAACCAATATGGAAGATTTGGAAAACCTTGTGGACAAGGCCGTAGAAAATTTGGGAGGCAAATTAGATTTTGTATTGCACTCTATAGGGATGTCTATTAATGTCAGAAAAGGGAAACACTATACGGATCTAAACCATGATTGGATGGCAAAAGGATGGGATGTTTCTGCAGTTTCTTTTCATAAATTAATGCAGACTTTGTATAAAAAAGATGCCATGAATGCATGGGGAAGCATTGTGGGACTCTCTTATATTGCTGCTCAGCGAACTTTTCCAAACTACAATGACATGGCTGATAACAAAGCTTACTTGGAGTCGATAGCAAGAAGCTTCGGATATTTCTTTGGAAAAGAAAAGAAAGTTAGAGTGAATACCATTTCTCAGTCTCCTACTTTAACTACCGCAGGCAAAGGAGTAAAAGGGCTGGATGGTTTTCTCCACTATGCAGAAAAAACCGCTCCCTTAGGAAATGCAACAGCCGAGGACTGTGCAAATTACACGGTGATGATGTTTTCTGATTATACGAAAAAGGTCACACTACAAAATTTATTCCACGATGGAGGTTTTTCTAATGTTGGTGTAAGTCAAGAAATAATCGACGCTTTGGATCAGAGTTAACTTAGTCCAATGTAATTCCCTAAAAAATGACAATTGTCGATCGATTACTTAACAATTTCAGAAAAAGTTTCCCCGAAAAGAATAAGTTTCGGTTTTTCATATTCTTTGTGGTGTTGTCGACTATTTTTTGGGTAATAACCAAGCTTTCAAACACCTATGATTCTAAAGTAGCTTTATCAGTAAATCTGATCGATCTACCTGTTACCATTGTGCCGGTTTTAGAAAAGGATTTAGAACTTAAAGTCGATCTCACCGCCAGTGGTTTTCAATTGCTGATTTATCATTTGTTCAATAAAAAGGTGGAACTGTCATTTGAAAACGCTTCTTATGCTTCAGGAACAGCATTGATCAACTTATTCGATCAAAGGTTTCAAATTCAACAACAGCTTTTTGCTAATGCAACAGTAAACCAAGTGACCCCAAATGTGTTAAAATTTAGTTACGATCAACTAAAAAGAAAAAAAGTTGCGGTTCGTCCAATCCTAAATATCACTTTTATGCCAGGGTATGACATCAGTGATGGTTGGAAAGTTGAACCCGATAGTCTTTGGGTTTCAGGCCCTGAAAAATTAATTGATACAATAGAGAGACTGAATACGTTACCCATAAAACTTATCGATGTAAATAAAGATATCAAAAAAGAAATTGGATTTGTGATAACGAATCCCTTATTGAAATTCGAGGTAAACAACACATCAATATCAGCGAGTGTGAGAAAGTTTACTGAAAAAACAGTCTCCGCTTTTATTAATATTAAAAACTTACCTGATAGTCTTGCCATAAAGTTATTTCCTCAATCTGTCGCCGTTACTTTCTCTGTGCTTTTAGATCAAGCTGCACGAATTGACGCTAAGGATTTTGCCTTCAGTTGTGACTTTGCCACCTCCGATGGAGGAGATAAAAGATCGCTTATTGTCAATATAGAGAAGCAACCTCAAGGAGTTCGCAAGGTCAGATGGAAGCCCTCACAAGTAGATTATTTATTAAGACAATGAAAATCATAGGACTTACAGGGGGAATTGGAAGTGGGAAAACTAAAATTCTAAATGTTTTTAAAGCAAAAGGAGTTCCCTGCTATGAAGCTGATCTGGCGTCTAGAAAACTGATTGATTCAGATCCTTTTTTGATTTCAGAAATTAAGAAAATATTCGGTTCAGAAATCTATTTAGACGCAAAGTTAGATCGTAAAAAAGTTGCTGACATAGTGTTTAATAGTCCCGAAAAACTTAAACAGTTAAACGCTCTAGTTCACCCCGTAGTCGCAGCGGATTTCTATGAATTTTTAACCCATCAAAAATCTCATTATGTCATAAAAGAAGCTGCTATATTGTTTGAAACGGGCGGTGATAAAAAATGTAATGCTACGATTTTAGTCACGAGTCCCCTGGAAACAAGAATAGCGAGAGTAATGAGACGGGATAATATTTCAAGGGAAAAAGTATTGGAGAGAATTAACAATCAGTGGGAAGACAAGTTGAAAATTCCGCTGGCTGATTTCATAATTAACAATACTAACTGGGAAAATACGTTATTAGAAATAGCAGCTATTCACAAGCACTTGATGAAAATGTGAACCTATTAACATTCTATTGTGAATAGGATTGATGTTTTTTAAGGAAATTTGTATGTTTAAAAATGCTTATATTAATAAATAATTAAACAATAATATTCGTTGAAAAAAAATTTCTTCTTAACGTTAGTCAGCTTGATGATTATTTCTATTGTGGCAATTATTTCTGTACAAGTGTATTGGATAATATCTGCATGGGAAGACAAAGAAGAGGAGTTCAGCCTTGCCGTAAGTCAGTCTTTGAATTCAGTTTCTGTGATGATTGAAGAGCGGGAGATGTCTGATTATATTGCAGCATTCGAAAAACTTCTCGACTCTGTTGGGACTCCTAACGATTCAAATTTTACTGATGTTTTTTTATTTATGGATGACGACATGACGTCCAATTTAACTTCTTTTTATGCTTATGGTATTTTAGAAGAAAATTATATTCTTAATATTGACACCAAATTGGGAGAAGAGTCAAATGTTAAGGATTACAAAAAAGTAAAAACAACAACGGTTTTAAATAATGATAAAATCTTTAATCGCGAAAATAAGTTGCCCTCTTCGATCGATAAATTGAGATCTGTTGAGCGGATCAACACTTATGATCAGGTCAAATATCGCGCAGCTTTTTCTGACTACTCAAGCACCATTCCGATTCACAGAAGATTGAATGTTCAAGAACTTCAAACACTTTTAGAAGAAGAATTTAAGGATAAAAACATATTAACTTATTTTGAATTTGGGATTTATAATAACGGTTTGGCAACAAAGGTCAAGTCCAATAATTATAAAGAGGAACAAAAAGGACCTAGATATGAAACTTCAATTTTCACTGAAGATGGTAAAATTGAAAGTCCTTATAGGTTGGTAGTTTCTTTTCCAGAAAAAAATAAATTTGTTTTTTCATCAATTATTAGCGTTGCTGGACTCTCAATTTTGTTGACTTTCTTTATAATAATTGTTTCTGCAACTGCAATTTATCAAATCATTCAGCAGAAAAAAGTTTCGGAGATGAAATCTGATTTTATTAATAATATGTCTCACGAGTTTAAAACCCCAATTGCAACCATCAACCTTGCCCTGGATGCAATTTCAAATGCAAAAATACTCTCAACCCCTTCCAAGGTGAAACAATATGTTCAAATGATAAGAGAGGAAAACAAACGTATGTTGACACAAGTAGAAAGCGTCTTATTGATCTCAAGACTTGAGAAAAGTTCAGCACCGATCGCATTTAGTGATATTGATCTTAATGAAGCCATTCACAATGCAATTCGTCATGTTGATTTGTTGGTGAAAAGTAAAAAAGGATCCATAAGCACAAGCTTTGAGGCATCAGACACAATTTTTAGAGGAAATTTAAACCACATTACGAATTTGATTATTAACCTCTTAGACAACTCCATTAAATATTCTGACAATCCTCCAAAAATTAGGATTACTACATCGAATACCAGTAAGCATTTAGTTTTTACAATTGCAGATAGTGGAATTGGAATGGATCTGACGACTCAAAAATTTGTGTTTGAAAAGTTTTACAGAGAGCAGAGTGGTAACATTCATAACATAAAGGGACATGGACTAGGTCTTTCTTATGTTAAAAAAATTGTAGATCTGCATAACGGTTCAATCGACTTATTTAGTAATGTTGGGAAAGGAACAACTTTCACAATTAGTTTCCCTAAAAAATAATAATAATATAAAACTAAGCTATGAACACAGACCCTAAGAAAATATTAATTGTTGAAGATGATTTCAATTTCGGTAGTATATTAAAAGATTATCTGGCTTTAAATGATTATGACGTAACCCTTGCAAAAAACGGAATTGAAGGGTTTCAAAAGTTTAAGAAAGACACTTTTGATCTTTGCATTCTAGATGTAATGATGCCCTATAAAGATGGCTTTACATTGGCCAAAGAGATACGTGAAAAAAATGAAGAAGTCCCGCTGGTTTTCTTAACAGCAAAAAACTTAAAAGATGATGTTTTAAGAGGTTTCAAGGTTGGTGCAGACGATTATTTAACCAAGCCTTTTGATTCAGAAGTACTTTTGGCAAAAATAAAGGCAATCATCAATCGTAAGAACATTGTCAATATTCCAGAAACAGACACCTTCGAATTTACTATTGGGAAGTTTAGCTATAACTCCAAACTAAGATTTTTAAATATCGCATCGCAAGAACCTCTTAAACTTTCTCCAAAAGAGAACCAGCTGCTCAGGTTGCTTGTGCTCCATGTAAATGATCTTTTACCAAGAGAAGTCGCTTTAAATAAAATTTGGAGAGACGATAACTATTTCACTTCGCGGAGTATGGATGTCTATATTGCTAAACTGCGTAAATATTTGAAACCGGATAGTAATGTCGAAATCCTTAATATTCACGGAGAGGGCTTCAGATTGGTTGTCAAGTCGTAGTCTATCTATTTCTAGGATGAAACTTTTGCATCACTTGCTTGAGGTGCTTGTTATCCAAATGGGTGTAAACCTCGGTAGTGGTTATGCTTTCGTGTCCCATCATCAGTTGAATTGTTCTAAGATCAGCACCATTTTCCAGTAAGTGCGTAGCAAATGAATGTCTAAATGTGTGAGGACTGATGCTTTTATCGATCCCAGCCTTTTGAGCTTGTTTTTTCACGATTGTAAAAATCATTGCTCGTGTCAGTTTCTTTCCATTTCTGTTTAAAAACAGAATATCCGAATCTTCTTTTGCCACCTTCATTTGGCTGCGTATTTCCTCAATATAAATTTTAATATATCTTTTAGAATAGTTTCCCAAAGGTACCAGTCGTTGTTTGTCTCCTTTTCCGGTGACCCGAATCAAATCCTCTTTAAAGAAAATATTAGAAAGACTTAGTTCGACCAGCTCACTTACCCTTAATCCACTGCCGTAGAGGGTTTCAACAATCGCACGATTGCGATGACCAAATGCATTTCCAAGGTCTATGGCGGCAATGATGGCTTCAATTTCTGAAACATTTAAAGTTTCTGGAAGTTTCCTGCCTAATTTAGGATTTTCTAATAAGTCAGTTGGTGCAGTTTTACGATAACCTTCAAAAATCAAGAAATTAAAAAAACTTTTTAAACCAGAAATTCTTCGGGACTGAGTATGGGGACTTTGGAATTTTGATTCTTCATAAATGAATAGCTGTACGGTTTCTTTCGAGCAATTCTTGGGGTTTTCCGCGATACCTTTTAGTTTCATAAAATCCATTAACGCCACCACATCCATCCTGTAATTTTCTACAGTGTGCTGTGATAAACCTCTCTCAATTTTAAGGTAGATTCCGTAATCTTGTATACTGGATTTCCAATTCAAAGTATTGTAAATTTAAGAAATAAATTGCACTTTTATTTTTGCTATTCTTCAAATATTGGGCTGCTATTATATTTTGATTAATTTTGTTGAAAATTAAAAAATGAAGATTTCTATAATCAATGGTCCAAACTTAAACCTCCTAGGAACAAGAGAGCCTGGAGTTTACGGAAATCAAACATTTGAAAGCTACTTCCAAGCTTTACAAAAACAATTCCCTCAGGTTGTATTTGACTACTATCAGTCAAATGTAGAAGGAGAGTTGATCAACCGGCTTCAGGAGGTTGGATTTTCCTCTGATGGTGTTTTACTTAACGCTGGGGCCTACACACATACTTCAGTTGCTATAGGCGATGCCATTAAGTCCATTGACAGCCCTGTTCTTGAGATTCATATTTCAAATACTTTTGCTCGCGAAGATTTTCGTCATACTTCCTACATTACTCCTGTTGCAAAAGGTTTGATCATTGGATTTGGCTTGGATTCCTACCGTTTGGGCGTAGAAAGCTTTTTAGGAGGGGTCTAGCATTTTATTTAGTTTGCTTTGTCCGGGCAGTAGACGCCATGATTGGAGTGCCTCTATCTATCATTTTTGATTTCACTGTCTGCCATGAATCTATCAATAGTTGGGTTTTTCAGTAGTTTTAAAATCTAATTTCACGAAATAGAGTAGGATACAAATCTACTGAAATACTCATTAAGCCAGATTTTATATTTATCAGGGTTTAGAGAGCTTATCTGCTCCATCGGTCAGCCAATCTAAAGTTATTTTAGCAAAAACGTTTTTTTTATAATTATCTTTTTCAAAAAAGACGCCAATATCACCATTTTTGAGAATAGATAATGAAGAATACGCTGCTTCTCCCGCATAAACAGATTTACTATATTTCCAAGTTTTCCCTTCATCATAACTTATTTTTATGGTGAGATTTTCCCTCATATTTTTTGAATTCGCATTAGAGAATATCAATCGATTTTTAAGGAAGCCATTCTTGGTAGAAGTATAGCGAATAAAGCTTGCGTTACAAGAAGCGTCTATTAAGGTTGAATCTGCTTTAGAATTCCAAGTGGTTCCTTTGTCCTTGGAAGTATGGACGAAACGCAACCCACTTTTGTTCACTCGACTATTAATCATCCAGGTTTCATCAACGAGTTCAACAATTTTAGATTCATCCCCAGGAATTATTGGGCTGTCGATTAAAAACCAAGTCTCACCATGGTCTTTACTGCCAAAAACGTGTAGTCCATTATTCAAATTTACAAGCGTATGAAGTAAGATGCCCGATTGGGTTTGTATCCCTCTTCCCGAGGTTATGAATTTAAAATCTTGATTCCATTCTGGTTTTGATATTTGATTGGTTATGTCAATAGGTTTAGACCAAGTTCTTCCATGATTATTGCTGGAGATGTACCTAAGATAATAGACTTCAGGATTCGTGTTTAAATCCATATAATTAAAGAATAAAAAGATTTTTTCAGTAGTTTCATCTAAAATCATAGAGGGATCAGAGGCAGATTCCCCCAAAGGGAGGTCCACAATCGTTTTTATTTCTGACCATGTGACTCCATTGTCTTCGCTTCGTCGAATTACGATATTTATGTCCTTGTTAGTTCTTAGGTCACCACAATTTATTTTTCTTTCATCTATGGCAGCAATCAGATCTCCATTTTGAGCCATAATTAACGATGGGATTCTGTAACAGGAAACATCCTGATTTGAATCGGTGCTAAAGAGATTTATAAATTGTATGGTGTCTTTATCGGAAGGGTTATTTTTTGGAGACTTGCAGGAAAGTATCGCAAGCATCAGGAGTATAAAAATATTAATTGTTTTCAAGTTCATTTTAGATTTTAATAAAAGTATTGTTTTTGTGCATGTACCATAATAATAAGTAGAGAAGTCCAAAACCTCCAATCGTATTAATCACCTCGTAATATGCACCCAAATATTTTTCCAGTCCAAACAATAAGTAGTTTGCAATTTTTGGGAAATTAAAGACATGCGATAGGACATAGGCCGTGATTGCATTACTACCAATTACTTTTAATGGAAAGGTCCATTTTATCTTACCCTTGACATCAATAACCCAATAAAAAAATGCCAAAAGCAGAAAACAAATACCTGAGGATGCGAGTACAAAAGAGCTCGTCCATATTTTTTTCACGATGGGGTGCCAGATCCCCCAAATCAGACCTATAGATAATCCAATAATACCATAAATCATTAAATACATTGCAACTTTTTTCCTAGGATGTTTTGATTTAATTAACTCCCCTGCAAAAATTCCGGAGAGGGTAGTAGCCGTAAAGCCAAACCCACTGAGAAGCCAAGTATATTGAGTGCCATCATCAAATTTTCCAAAAACAAAACGATCAATGTACAAAGCTAAATTTTGATCTGGTAGCAATTCACTCTGCCCAAGGCCTGGGACATTCGTAACGGATAGCAGCAATGCATAGCTAATGAGGCAGGAGACAAAAACGAAGTAGCGCCATTTTTTTGTAAGGTGAATATAGGAGATGCAGGAAAAAAAATATCCAACGGCGATGGCTTGCAAGGTATTGCTGAAAATCCGAAATTCTTCTGAATCTAACTTCAATAGATTTCCCTGAACAATCCACCCAAGAATAAAGAGCAAAACAAAACGCTTGAGAAGTTTCAAGTAAAGCGTGCTTTTAGAGGTGTTTTCTTGCATTCTTTTGGACAAAGAAAAAGGAATCACTGCTCCGACAACAAACAAGAACAATGGCATTATGATGTCATAGAATGTAGAGCCAAACCACTCCGGATGGTTGAACTGCTTTGCTAAAGTTTCAGTGAAAGATTTTCCTGCCGCCGTATTTAGAGTTCTGAAAAATCGATCTGCAAAAATTATAAACAACATGTCAAAACCTCTTAATGCATCAATTGAGAGGATGCGATTTGACTTTATTAAATTTTGATTCATAAAAATCTATTGGGTTGGTTATGAAGTGTTTTATACAGTATTTAAGTAAATCTAATGATTAAATATTGGCTATACAAACCTTATTAAAACAGTGCAAAATGGTTTTGTACTAAAGTCAGTTGCGTTGTTTTACCCTATTGACTTTAAAGTAATGCTGCTGATTAGTGTTTTCAGAGATCAAAATTATTTAAAAGAAAACAGCAGCTTGATCAAGCAGTTTATTCATTTAATATTTTCTCGTAACAGTTGATCAGTTGTTTAGAAACCTGATTTGGAGAAAACATTTGATTGGCGTATTTGAACCCTTCTTCAATCATTTTGTTTACAAGCTCAGCGTTTGTTAAAACTTGGGTGATCGCATCGGCAAGTTCCGCAGAACTACTTGGATTAATGTATAGAGAATTTGGCCCGCCGGCTTCTGGTAAAGAAGAAACATTAGAAGTTATAACGGGCGTTTTACTTAACATGGCCTCTACGATGGGTAGACCGAAACCCTCATAGAATGAAGGGTAAACTAATGCAGTGGCCTTTTGATAGATCGCTCTTAAAACTTTGTTGTCTTTGAGGTTAGTGATCCAGATCACTTTTTTTTCAAGTCCCTTAGATGCGATTAAGTCAAGAACTTCCTTTTTATATGTTTTACCTCTTCCTATTACGACCAATGGAACTTGGTGTTCAGGGTCTAAATGTTGATAGGCCTCAATAATAAGTTTTAAATTTTTACGTTTTTCAACGCTTCCAACGCTCAATAGGTATTGATTGGGAAGCTTATACTGTTCAGTTAAGGAATTACTTTCTTGTTGTTCTATTGGCTCATAAAACAATGGGCTGCAACTTTGGTATACAACCTCAATTTTATCAGGATTTATGCCATAAAATTTCACAATATCAGTTTTGGTACTATTGCTAATGGCAATAACCTTGTCTGCCAGAAGACAGGCCTTTCGAAACTTAAAATCATAAATATTCCGATCGATTAGAGGGTAAGTTTCCGGAAGAATTTTAAATATAAGATCGTGAATGGTGACAACGCTTTTTATGTTGTATTTTTTTAAATTTACTGGAAGCTCATTGCTTAGACCATGATACAATTGAACACCATCTTTCTTCAGTTGACTTGCAATGGAGAAGCTTCTCCAGTAAGCTTTAAAAACTGTTTTGGCTAGGTAGGTTTTAAAATTTGAATTGTCATAAAAAAAAGTAGTTTCTGGAGCTTTTTTTATTTTTGGGGAATACAAGAAATATTCATTATCTGAATATAACGCTTGAATATTTTTAACCAATGCTCTAGAATAATTACCTAGCCCAGTAAAATTGCAATAAAGTCGTTTTGAATCAAAACCTATCTTCATGTGAAATTATTTTTAAGCTAACTGTCCCGATGGATAGGTAACACTTTTTTTAAATTAAGTTTAAATTGAAACCATTTGCGAGCAAACTTAAAACATTTTAGAATATAAAAAGAGCTCATTTAAATTGATTAGTATTTATTGAAAGAGACAGGTGTTTTATATTTTTAAAATTTGGAGCACACTTAAAGCGTTTTTTTATTCTCTAATTCCCGGTATAAATCGATATACTGATTCACACAATTTTTCCAATTAAACTGTTTTGCGTACTCTTTAGATTTAGTTATAAATTTTTCGCCTGATGCATTCACATCTTCCAATTTAGAATGAATTAAGTCCGACATGTGTTGCTCATTAAAGTTGTCAAAATAGAAGGCCAGCGATCCTCCTATTTCAGGAAGAGAAGTGTGTTTACTTAAAAAAACAGGTTTTCCTTCATACATTGCTTCAATCACTGGTAAGCCAAATCCCTCAGCTAATGAGGGGAAAAGAAGTGCTTCACAATTAGCGAGCAGCCATTGCTTGTTTGAATAATTAACTTTTCCTGGTAAGATTACGCGATCTTCTAAATTTAATCTCTTTATCTCCTTTTTGATTTCTTCTCCATAGGGAGTTTCATTGTTTCCAGCGATAACTAAAAGATGATCGTCAAAATACTTCATTAAAGGGAGGAGAACCTCAAAGTTTTTCTTTATATTAAAAACACCGATGCTGAAAAAGTATTTTTTTTCATCTATAAAAGAAGGCTTAGTTTTTTTAATTTCCTTTCCCGAGGATACTCCATTATAAATTACACGAATCTCTTTTTGCCCTAAATCCATGTTGTTTTCAATTTCCTTTTTACTAAAATTTGAAATTGTTGTGATACAATCTGCACGATCGATATTTTTCTGAAGCCGTTTAAGATATTTTGCTTTTTTTCCTTCGTTTTTTTCAATTAAAAAGTTCAAGTCATGAATGGTCAAAATCCAAAGCGAATTTTTATTGGGAAGAAATGACGGAAATTGATTTAAACTGTGCCAAATAGTATACGTCTTATTTAGCGATGGGAAATATCTTTTTAAAAATGAAGCGTTTGTTGTTTTGACTTTGTTATTCCAAAAAGGTATTTCATTTTTTATAGGAATAAGGAAATTAACTGAAAACTCTTCGGGCAGCCGAGACGAAAGTTCATTTGCAAAATTAATTGAGAATTGTCCCAGTCCAGAATACAACTCTTTGATTTTATATAAATCGATTAAAATTTTTTTCATACGGTTTGAAAGCCTCTAAAAAGAATAGTTTATTGAATCTACCAAATTGTTTTAGTTTCCACACCGTAAATTTATTATATATTTTGAGTTCAAGTTCTATTTGAATTATCATTTTTAAGATTAAAATACCTTTGCTCCAAAAGCGCAATTCGTTATGACTTTTTAAAACTACAAGAAAAGAAATTTTGTATTGTGCCAAATGGTGTTAAGTGTACGATTTTATTGTGTGGTTCAGCAACTAAATTAGCAAATACAAATCAGATAGAAAATCCTCACGGATTTTCGTAAGTAGGCGAGAACAAGCAATTACTTATAGCCATTGTTGGGCAAAGTATTTATTATCTATATGGTTTTAAAACTTCCTTTAAAATCAATAATGTTTCTTTATTTTCATTACTATCTGATTTAAGAGTTTTTTCCAGAAATAACAATTTCCCAAGATTCTTTTTAATTGATAATGAGTCTCTAAAATCAATAGATAGATTATTATATTCTTTATTATTTGGAATTAAACTGTATTGAGAAATTTCAAAATCATCTTTTCCTAAATCTAAATCTATTAATTCAGTTGGAGGACAGTCAATTCTTTGTATAGTCTCATTTGCATTAAATGTCAATTTACCGACAATTCTATCTTCAGTTGCAACAACTCCTTCTTTTGTCAAGTAAGTTGTTTTTAATAATAAATGTAAATTTTCAAATTCAGATATTGGTTTATAGTCAAAATCATTTTTGCCTGCCACTATTGTCCCGAATAAGAAAGTTTCATAATTCCCTATCAAGTCAATACGTTTTGAATCTCCAGGTTCTAAAATAGAAAAGAACTCTTTTTCGTTTAATTCACTAATTCTTTTGTAAAAACTTTCTTTATTATTTTTAGCTTCTAACAATAATTGAAAATCAAGTATTGTTTCTACTTGATTCCCACTATTTTTTAATAAAATAGGAAAAGTTAAAGTTCTTTTTTCCTCATCTAGTATTGGATAAAGAGATGCATATTTTATTTCGTGATTAATATGAAAAAATTGGAAATAAACAGATGAAAACGAGATTACAATAGCAGCATAACTTAAAATTGTTGCTGTAATCTTAATCTTGGAAATTTTCTTCCTAATTTTATTAATTCTACTTTTCATTATATTTTACCCAACGGTCTCGGCTATGAGTAGTTGCGTGGTTTAGCACGAAACTTTGCAAGTACACACCGAACTGAAAATCCGCAAGGAGTTTCAGAAGTAGACGAGAATAAGTAATTACTTATAGCCATTGTTGTATAACGTTTTTTATATTCAGTTTGCGATTCCAATTGTTATAAAAAGTTCACGAGCTTTAATCAATTCAGATTGAGTTTTGAAATTTCCCAAATTCCTTTTCTTTCCGTTTTTTAATTCCAGTGCAAACCTTTTCTTTCCAAACACAGTTTTTTCTTCTAGTCGACTTATTTGTTCAACAGGAATGTTTCCCGCGGTTGACATTTTAAACAAAAACATAAAAAGAATAACTAACGAACTAATTCCCAATCCAAACCAGCTATATTCAATAAAACCATATTCAGTTGTTTGTTTTGCAAATATTTGGACTACTGCGTTTGCTAAATTTAATATCATTAAAATTTTTAAAATCAGATATTGGTTTTTTAGTCCATCTTTGATTTCGATTGAGTTTTCTGATTCGTTTAATTTTATTTTCATCTTTTTTTCAGTTTTCTTCGCAAATGCTACACAACGGAAGACCTCACAATATGCCCCATTTCAGTTAAAGATTAATATATTATAACGATTTACAGGGCTTCTAAGCCGTTGTTTTCTTTCAAAACAGCCTTCTAAATCAGCTTCAGACCCCTCGATTTGTGAAGATAAATTCATTGCGGTCCTTAATTCTTTAAGAGAAAGAATTTCGACAAACAGATCTACCAAACGCGGATAAGAGTTTTGATCTACCATAGATTCTAAATCCATCATGGAAAGTTGGAATCTATCAATTTCTCGATCGTTAGGATGCATAGGTGTTGGTTTTGAGGCACCTACAAGATATATAAAACTACTGTTTTAACAAAAAAAGTTTTGTTAAATTATGAGTTTTTGCATGGTCTGACGCTTTAAATAAGGTGCGTTTGGCATTTTGAAACGCTTCATTTTTCAATTTAATACTATGTTTGTTTATCGCTAACTTTTTCATTTTTATCACTATCCGCCAAATACACTATATTTTTTGTTAGGCACTGTTTTTTATTCACTGATGAGGATTTCTCTCAATACATTATCGACTTGTTTTTCATTCAATCCATAACCCATTTTTGGATGGTATAGTAATCTGATTAAATCTTCATCGATTGGCGTATATTGGATTGTTCTTGTCCATGTCGATTGGAAAATACTTTCAATATACAAAGGGGAATCTTTAGCTAATCCCAATGATTGAGTTAACTCTTCACGTAGTAAATGTTTCTGTTCTGTTAAATTAGCTCTTATAATATCAACATACATATGTCCTGAAAAAAGTTGATTTTGACCATTCCATAAAACAGAAAACAAACCCCAGTTAGAATCAATAAAATTAGATTGACTTGGATATTTTTCTGCATATTCGGTTCCTGTACCAAAGAAGATATAATAATTTGATTGCTGTATATCATTTACAATATTCACCTTAAATCCATCCGTTGTTAATTCGTTAATTTCATTCTTTATGTTTTCTAATTCATTTATTAATTCAGAATTTGGTTTACCACCCACGAATATTCTCAGGTCTGAATTCCATTTTCGAGTTATATTACTTGCATTACCAAACTCAAACCCCAGAGCAATTTCTTTAAAATAATCTATAACATTAATTTCATATTCACTTAATTCTGGTTCAGAAAATATATCTTCTTCATCCTTAGCGCATGATGAAATCATTGTTAATATGAGAAGGAGCAATAAAAATCTATAATTCATATTTTATTGAGTTTAAATTGTGGGCAACGGGAGACTTCGCAATAAGCCCATTTCAGTTAAATATTAATATATTATAATGATTTACAGCACTTCTAAGCCGGGTTTAATTGCTGTAATTGTTTTCATTATAAAAGTTTTTTAAATTCTATTGTCTAAAAATTACAAACACTCATCTAAACTTAATTACGGAAAATCGTATTTACATTAGGTTTGTTCAAATTACCGCCAACTTGTATATATCCGCACTATTGCGTTTATTTCTTTTATATATTTTTAGATTTTCATCTATTTAAGTATCTTATAATCAGTGTATTAGTGTTCAATAAGTTGATCTAAAAGACTTTTGATATTTGCAAGAGATTTTTTGCTTATGTGTGTATAAATCTCTGTAGTTTTAGAACTGCCATGCCCCAGAAGTTCTTGAATATATCGTAAATCAGTCCCTTTTTCCAGCAGATGTGTGGCGAATGAATGTCGGAGCATGTGCGGATAAACTCTTTTTTGAATTTTTCCTTTTTTTGCTGAATCTTTCAAAATTACACGTATGCTGGAAGCGGAATATTGTTTTCTGTTCGGATTTTCAATTAACCAATAGTTTGGTTTGTACTTTAAAAGATATTTTTTCAAACAGATCTTAATCAGTTCAGAAAGAAGTGTAATTCGATCTTTTTTCCCTTTGCCACCTCGAACAAAAATGAAGCCTTTATCCCCCACAATGTCTTGTATCCGCATCCCAATTAATTCCCCCACTCTTAACCCTCCTGAATAGAGTAGCGATACAATGTTTTTGTGTTTTAAATTCATTGTGCTTTTTAAAAGCAATAAAAACTCATTTTCTGTTAATACCTCTGGTAATCTTTTTTCTTTATTGGGTCTCTTGATCTAAAAAACCATCTTAGGCTGTTTCAATACCTTTTCGTAGTAAAACTTAATGGCATTGATGTGTTGATTTTGGGTTGGAGCACTTACTTTTTCGTGTTGGATTAAATGGAGTAAGAATATTCTAATATCCTTTTTTGTGAGCAAGTCAATTGATTTTTTCTCAAAGAATCCCATGAATTTCAGAAAGCAACTAGAATAAGTTTTTATGGTGTTCTGACTATATCGTTTTAAGATGAGCTGCTCATTATAGGCTTTGGGAAGTGCGATATTGTTTTTCGCAGTTTTGGAGGTTATTCTTTTTGGAGGAGCTTTAGGAGCATTTGTGTTGAGTTTGGAATAATCCAAATACACTTTTCCTTTTAAAGCTTGATAAAAAGAATTTAATTGAAAATCTTTTTTTGAAAAATACCAGGATTGGAGTGACTGACTCCAAAGGGCCCCCTTTTGCGACTTTACAAGTGCAATCAATTCCCGATCGTAAGCAAAAATTGCTTTAACAATGGGTTCATGTTGATGTATGTCGGGTATAAGCCGCAGGTTTTTCATGGTTTTAGAACAGATTTGGGAACTGTATTTCAAATATAATAAAAAAAGTAAAGCCCTCACTAAGAGGGCTTTAAAAAAATATACAGGGATGGAGTTTGTTTACAGGTGGATAACTTCTCCATAAGCATCAGCAACGGCTTCCATCACCGCCTCACTCATGGTGGGGTGGGGGTGAACCGTCTTTAAAACCTCCTGTCCAGTGGTTTCAAGCTTGCGTCCCAAGACTGCTTCCGCAATCATTTCTGTAACGCCCACACCGATCATGTGACAACCCAACCACTCGCCATATTTGGCATCAAAAATCACTTTTACAAAGCCTTCAGGATTTCCTCCTGCCTGCGCTTTTCCAGAAGCTGAGAATGGGAATTTTCCTACTTTTATATCATAACCTTTTTCTTTTGCTTGTGCTTCGGTCATTCCAACAGAGGCAATTTCGGGGAAGCAATACGTACAACCAGGAATGTTTCCATAGTTGAGCGGATCCACCTGATGACCAGCAATTTTTTCTACACACAAAATTCCTTCAGCAGAGGCAACATGTGCCAACGCTTGTCCGGAAGTTACATCACCAATGGCATAATAGCCGGGGAGATTGGTTTGGTAAAAATCATTCACTAAAATCTTATCTCGGTCTACAACAATCCCTACATCTTCTAGACCTAAATTTTCAATATTGGTTTTAATACCCACCGCAGAAAGCACGACATCAGCACTTAGAATCTCTTCTCCTTTGGCCGTTTTCACAGTAGCTTTAACACCTTTTCCACTGGTATCAACACCCGTAACTTCAGCGCTGGTCATGATTTTAATTCCACTTTTCTTAAAACTACGCTCAAGTTGTTTTGAAATCTCTTCATCCTCAACTGGGACAATGCGATCTTGAAACTCCACAACCGTAACTTCCGTACCCATGGCATTGTAGAAATAAGCAAATTCAATTCCAATGGCTCCAGAACCCACCACGATGAGTTTTTTAGGCTGCTTGGGCAAGGTCATCGCTTTGCGGTAACCAATTATTTTTTCATCATCTTGTGGCAAGCTGGGCAACTCTCTCGAGCGCGCTCCAGTCGCTATAATGATATTTTTAGCACTGTATTCTTCTGTCTTATCATCGAGGGTCACACTTACTTTTTTACCTGCAAGTATTTTTCCATGTCCGTTTAAAACATCAATTTTATTTTTCTTCATCAAAAACTGAACACCTTTGCTCATTCCAGCCGCAACATCACGGCTTCGATTGACAACGGCGTCAAAGTCTTTGTCGTATTCTTTGACACTAAGCCCATAATCTCCAGCATGCTTTAAATATTCAAAAACTTGTGCTGATTTTAAAAGGGCTTTGGTAGGAATACATCCCCAATTTAGGCAAACGCCTCCCAAACTTTCTTTTTCAACAATAGCGGTTTTGAGCCCTAACTGTGAGGCACGAATAGCAGTCACATAGCCTCCTGGGCCACTCCCTATAATAATAACGTCATATGCGTTCATGTAGTCTGAAGTTTTAATTCAGTGCAAATTTAATAAACTATCAGCTATTTTTCGGAATCTTTGTCTACTTGATTTTCTGTAAAGATGATGCTTGCAGAATTCACACAAAAGCGCAGCCCAGTTTCCGTGGGTCCATCCTCAAAAACATGTCCTTGGTGTCCGCCACAATTTGCGCAAATAATTTCGGTTCTAATGGTTCCCAAAGATCGATCTGGTTTGTGTTCCAGCGCACCCTCTATTGCCTTGTCATAACTCGGCCATCCACAATGACTGTCAAACTTATGTTCACTTTTATACAAGGGAGCATTACAGCCTTTGCATAAATAAGTACCCTCGGAATATTGGTCATTGAATTCCCCCGTAAATGGAGCTTCAGTACCTTGTTCTCTTAAAACATTAAATTCTTTCTCAGAAAGCAACTCGCGCCATTCTTGTTCTGATTTTTGAACAGGGTATTTTTTGTCATTCATTTTCTTTACTCGGTTTAAAGTTTAATGCAGCAGAATTGATGCAATGTCTTACTCCTGTTGTTGCTCGGGGACCATCTGGGAAAGAATGTCCCAAATGTCCTCCACAGGTGTTGCATTTTAATTCGGTTCTTTTATAACCCAACTTATAGTCAGTGTCATACTCAATATTTCCTTCTATCGCACGATCGAAAGAAGGCCATCCTGACTTTGAATCATATTTGTGTTTGGATTCATATAAAGGCGTACTGCAAGCCAAACAAAGGTAAGTGCCTTCTTCTTTATTGTCGTTGTATTCACCAGAAAAAGCATATTCTGTCGCAGCCTTTCTAAGCACCCTGTAGGACAAGCTGGGCAATTGTGATTTCCATTCGGCATCACTTTTTTCAACAGCATAGGATTTTTTAGCAGCCTTTTTTTCTTGTGCCTTACCTTGGCAGCTGAACAAGAAAATGGCGAGGATAAGGGCGGTAACATTTTTCATTTAGGATTTTTTAAAAATTTAAATTTGATAGATTTAATGTTAGTTAAAGTTAAGTTTTTTTAAATTAACCAATATATGTTTATCCCATCTAAAATGAATCCCTAAATTGTCAAGGTTATTGATCATAAATTTTAATGAATAGACAAATTCCACTAGAGAAAGGAGAAAAAAAGTTGATTAATGCATGGGCTTTTTATGATTGGGCAAACTCAGTCTATCCTTTAGTAATTTCCTCGACAATATTTCCAATTTACTTTACCGCACTTTCCTCAGAAACCAAAACCATAGCTTTCTTAGGATTTGATTTTAAGAATACCGCTTTGATCAGTTTCGTTACGGCCATGGCTTTTATCATCGTCGCGTTTAATTCTCCGCTGTTGTCTGGAATTGCAGATTACATTGGAAATAAAAAACGCTTTATGAAGATCTTCGTCTACACAGGATCTTTGTCGTGCATCGGGCTCTACTGGTTTGATTTACAGGACATCTATGTCGGGATGGCTTTTTATTTTTTTGCCTTAATAGGATTTTGGGCAAGTTTGGTTTTTTATAATTCTTATTTACCAGACATCGCCTATCCAGAACAACAAGACAAAGCCAGTGCAAGAGGCTTTTCCATGGGATACTTTGGAAGTGTTTTACTTTTGATTTTCAATCTCTCTATGGTCATGCAGCCCGACTGGTATGGCATCACAGGAACAGAAGGAGAAGCAGCAATGAAGGCCATGAAATATTCCTTTGTGGCCGTTGGAATTTGGTGGGCATTGTTCAGTCAATATACTTTTTATCACCTGCCCAAGGGAAACAGCAATTCGGGCAAAGTAACCAAAGATGTTATTTGGAATGGTTTTCAAAAATTAAGAATAGTTTGGAATCAACTGGGAGACAATCCTAATTTAAAAAGATTCCTTCCTGCCTTTTTTATCTACAATACGGCCCTTCAAACCGTAATGCTGATTGCAGCTTATTTCGGGGAAGAGGAAATACAATGGGGCAGTAATCAAGAAAAAACAATCGGCCTGATCGTCAGCATTATGCTGATTCAAATTGTTGCCATCTTAGGCGCGTTCCTGACCGCCCATGCTTCAAAACGATTTGGTAATATTTTAACTTTAATTGTCATCAACGTTATATGGGCTGGACTCTGTGTTTATGCATACGTCATCCAAACCCCTGTTGAATTCTATTTTGCAGCAGCAGGAGTAGGCATGGTAATGGGTGGCTTGCAAGCCTTGTCCCGTTCCACCTATTCAAAATTAATTCCTAAAACAAAAGATACCACTTCGTTTTTTAGTTTTTATGATGTCGCACAAAAAGTAGGAATCGTTTTTGGAATGGTCATGTTTGGCACGATCGATCAACTAACAGGGAGCATGCGTAATTCAATACTCTTTTTCCTAGTTCTGTTTATTGCCGGTGCGTTGATGTTGACCAGGATTCCCAATCGTTCTGGAGATCCCAAAACAACTTAATTCTGGACAATAATCTCACCAGAGCCGGTCACTTTTGTTTTTTGTTTCCTGGGATTTCCTTTACAAACAATATCTCCAGAGCCTGTAATAAAAGCGTTTAATGTTTGCTTGGCATGCATAACAATATCTCCAGAGCCAGTAACTCTTGCTTCTGCTGTGTCCGCCTTAATACCATCCAGAGGCACTGGTGTAGTCTGCATTCAATTCAATCTCTCCTGCTTTTTCGATCTCAAATCCTGAATAATCAGCGGTTATCGTACCCCCTTTGATATATTCTATGGAAGAGTTGGAGGTGTAATCAAAATTTAAAATATTATGAAAAGCATAGAGCTCTCCGATGATCATTTTTCCATAATCACAAATTTTATGTAACCACCCTTCAAAACTTCCCCCTCCTTGATATTGATCAAGCTTTTGAAAAGCAGTAATAAAGCCCTCTTGAACCGCATCTAAGGCATCATCTGCGTTTTTTACAATACGATAAGCACTGCAATAAAGACTTTGACTGTATAGCTGATAGAGTTCCATTTGTGCTTGTTGATCTTCCTTTTTACAGGCAAGAATTAGGGCGTTTATATGTTTTTTTTTATAATCCAAAATGCGACGTTCGCTTATATGACCCAAAAAATAATAATATGTTACACTTTTAAAGAAAATACTTCATTGGCATAACTATTGTCAATAATTAGTAACGATTATTAAATGGGATCAAAAGCAAATTGAAGCGTAGAAAAACCTTCAATAATTCCTTTAATTATGACACAATGACCTAAAATAATAAAAATGGCCAAATCAAATTTCATTTCATTTGACAATTTGTCACTCAATGATATAGAAGCTGAATCAGAATTAATCCCATTATTGACTACTGAAGATGAAGAAGCATTAAGCAAAGAGGATTTACCAGATTCAGTTCCAATCCTACCTCTTAAAAATACAGTTTTATTTCCTGGTGTGGTAATTCCCATCACCGCCGGTCGAGATAAATCGATTCAACTCATAAAAGACGCCAATAAAGGCAATAAGGTTATTGGTGTGGTCGGGCAGAAGGATCAAAACATTCAAGATCCAGGAATTTCAGACATTTATACAGTCGGAACAGTTGCACAAATCCTTCGTGTGTTGAAAATGCCTGACGGCAATACCACAGTTATCATTCAAGGGAAAAAAAGATTTGAAATTGACAGCATCCTAGAGGAGAAACCTTATTTGCGGGCCTCAATAAAACCCGTTGAAGAAAAAATACCAAAGAAAGGAGACTCTGAATTTAAGGCAACCATAGATTCCATCAAGGAACTGGCGCTTCAGATTATTCAGGAAAATCCGAACATACCTTCAGAAGCTTCTTTTGCAATTAAAAACATTCAAAGTCACTCTTTTCTGATCAATTTTGTGTCTTCAAACATGAATCTTTATGTCAAAGAAAAACAAGAGATTCTATCTATTGCTGACCTTCAAGAGCGAGCGATTTTATGTTTAAAATTTATGAATGTCGAATACCAGAAACTCGCCTTAAAAAATGACATTCAATCTCGTGTAAGAACTGATCTAGATCAGCAACAACGAGAGTATTACTTGAATCAGCAAATGAAGACGATTCAAGAAGAGCTGGGAGGCGTTTCCTATGAAGAAGAGGTGGAAGAAATGCGCCTAAGATCAAAAACTAAAAAATGGGAGGCAAGTGTTGCCAAACAATTTGACAAAGAATTGAGCAAGTTACAGCGAATGAACCCTCAAGTTGCCGAATACTCTGTTCAACGCAACTATTTGGATCTTTTTCTTGATTTACCTTGGAATGAGTTTTCAAAAGATAGTTTTGATTTAAAAAAGGCACAAAAAGTATTGAACCGAGATCATTATGGTCTTGAGGATGTTAAGAAAAGAATTATTGAATACCTCGCAGTACTCAAGTTGAGAAACGATATGAAGTCTCCCATCTTGTGTTTGTTCGGCCCTCCGGGGGTAGGTAAAACTTCTTTGGGGAAATCCATCGCTGAAGCCATTGGAAGGTCTTACGTTAGAATTTCTTTAGGGGGAATGAGAGATGAAGCAGAAATCAGAGGACACAGGAAAACCTACATTGGTGCTTTGCCAGGACGAATTCTTCAAAGCCTGAAAAAAGCAGGAACTTCCAACCCAGTTTTTGTTTTGGATGAAATAGATAAGATAAGTAGTAGTGCACAGGGAGATCCCGCGGCTGCATTACTAGAAGTGTTAGATCCAGAACAAAACAGTTCGTTTTATGATAATTTTTTAGAAATGGGCTATGACCTATCTAAAGTTATGTTTATTGCCACTGCCAATAGTCTTTCTCCCATTCAGCCGGCATTGAGGGATCGGATGGAAATAATCAATATTTCGGGCTATACGCTCGAGGAGAAGTCTGTGATTGGGAAGCGACATTTACTCCCAAAACAACTCAGGGAGCATGGCCTTAGCCCTAAGCATTTGTCTCTTAAAAAAGAAATTTTTGATCGTATCATTGAAAGCTACACCCGCGAATCTGGAGTGAGAGGCTTGGACAAACAAATTGCTAAAACAGTGCGATATGTTGCAAAATCTATTGCAATGGAGGAGGAGTATAAAAAAACACCTGCCTTAGAAGATCTTAAAGAAATACTAGGAACCGAAAAAGTACAACGCGATTTGTATGAAAATAATGATGTCGCTGGAGTTGTTACTGGTTTGGCTTGGACCTCTGTTGGTGGAGATATTTTGTTTATTGAATCTGCAATTACTGATGGAAAGGGTCAGCTTTCAATTACTGGAAATCTTGGCAAAGTAATGAAGGAGTCTGCAACAATTGCTTTAGAATATATAAAATCAAATAAAGATCTGTTAGGACTTAAAGATTTTTCTTTTGACAAACACAACATTCACATCCATGTTCCGGAAGGAGCCACGCCCAAAGATGGACCAAGTGCAGGGATTACGATGATGACTTCGCTGGTTTCCTTATTGACTCAACGTAAGGTGAAAAGTAAACTTGCCATGACCGGTGAAATCACGCTGAGGGGTAAAGTACTTCCAGTAGGAGGAATCAAAGAGAAAATACTTGCTGCTAAGCGTTCGAAAATTAAAGAAATCATACTTTGTGCTGACAACCGGAAGGACATTGATGACATTAACAGTAAGTATGTCAAAGGATTAACCTTTCATTATGTCAAAGAAATGCATGAAGTGCTAAAAATAGCTGTAATTTCGCAAAAGGTTAAAAACGCTAAAATATTATAATAAGTACAAGCTTTTGATAGATTCATCCATAATCGCAATTGATGGTTTTGCTTCGACAGGGAAAAGTACCCTTGCGAAGATGCTAGCAAAACACTTTAACTATAGCTATGTAGATAGTGGCGCAATGTACCGTGGAATCACTTACGCCGCTTTGCAAAACCATTGGATTACTTCAAGTGGGCTTGAAGAAGCTAAATTATTTGAAGGATTAAAATCTATAAATCTTAATTTTGAGCCACTAACAAACTCATTGTTGCTTAACGGCATTAATGTTTCAAAAGAAATACGAACCCAAGAGGTGTCCAACAATGTCAGTAAAATTGCAACCCTACCAGTTGTGAGAGACTTTTTAGTCAAGCAGCAACGTGAAATGGGTAAGAGAAAAAATATCGTAATGGATGGAAGAGACATTGGAACTGTTGTTTTTCCAAACGCTTCCCATAAGTTTTTTTTTACTGCGCAACCTGAAGTTAGGGCCAAAAGACGCTGGGAAGAGCTAAAGGTAAGTGATCCAACAGCTGATTTTGACTCAGTTTTGAAGAATTTAATTCAACGTGACGCAATGGACAGTCAACGTAAAGTAGCGCCGTTGAAGATTGCTGAAAACGCCATTGAAATCGATGTAAGTGATCTTTCTGTAGCTGAGGTTTTCACTCTTTTGCTTAAAAAAATAGAATCTTAAATATTTTCTCTCCTAATTGTTTGTAAATAAGTAGATTCCTTCTAAATTTGCGCACTCTTAATTGGTTGGGAAAACGAGAGTAGAAAATTAAAGATAACACCTTCTGTTGTTTCAATGAAGTTTCCCGAACGGCAGAATACAAAATTATCCACAGCCATGGCTGAGAAAAAATCAGACTCAACATCAAAAAAAGTTGAGGATGCTACCGAAAAAAAACCAGTAGCAAAAAAAACCACCACCACAAAAAAAACGACCAAAACTGAAACTGCTGCTAAGAAAGCACCTGCTAAAAAAGCACCTGCTAAAAAAGCTGTTGCCAAAAAGGCACCTGCTAAAAAGGTAGAAGAAGTTGTAGTTAAAGAAGCCGTTGTGGTTGAAGAAGCCATTGCAGAAGTAGCTGCTGTAGCAGTTGAAGCTCCAGGAGTTGAAGCCACAGAAGACAGTACTGACTCTATACCAGTACAAAGCGCAGCACCCGTTGTTGATTCTGAAGAATTTCTTAAAAACTTTAACTGGCACAATTACCAAGAAGGGATTGATGTTATCGAGGATGAGCAGTTAAAAGAATTTGAAGCACTCGTAACTGAAAACTTCGTCGACACCGCAGGAGACGATGTAGTTGACGGTTTTGTAGTTCACATGACGGACCGCGAGGCCATTATTGATATTAATGCAAAATCTGAAGGGGTTATTTCTTTAAACGAATTCCGATACAATCCTGATCTTAAAGTAGGAGACAAAGTAGAGGTAATTGTTGATATTAGAGAAGATAAAACAGGTCAATTAATACTATCACATAGAAAAGCTCGTGTAATCAAAGCATGGGATCGTGTAAATAATGCTCATGATAACGGAGAAATTGTAAACGGTTTTGTTAAATGTAGAACAAAAGGGGGAATGATCGTTGATATCTTTGGAATCGAAGCATTCTTACCCGGTTCTCAGATTGATGTAAAACCAATTAGGGATTACGATCAATATGTAGATAAAACAATGGAATTCAAGGTTGTTAAGATCAATCACGAATTCAAAAACGTAGTTGTATCTCACAAAGCGTTAATTGAAGCTGATCTTGAAGAACAGAAAAAAGAAATTATTGGTCAACTTGAAAAAGGTCAAGTACTTGAAGGTACTGTTAAAAACATTACTTCTTATGGAGTATTTGTTGATCTTGGAGGAGTTGATGGATTGGTTCACATTACGGATCTTTCTTGGAGTAGAATCAATCACCCTAACGAAATATTAGAACTTGATCAAAAATTAAACGTTGTAATTCTTGATTTTGATGATGATAAATCTAGAATACAACTTGGATTAAAACAATTGACCTCACACCCATGGGATCGCCTTAGTGAAGGAATTAAAGAAGGGGACAAAGTGAAAGGTAAGGTTGTTGTGATCGCCGATTATGGTGCATTTGTTGAAATTGAAGAAGGGGTCGAAGGACTCGTTCACGTTTCTGAAATGTCATGGTCAACACACTTGAGATCTGCACAAGATTTTGTGAAAGTTGGAGACGAAGTGAATGCAGTTGTTTTAAGTTTGGATCGCGAGACAAGAAAAATGTCATTGGGAATCAAACAACTTACACCAGATCCATGGACTGATATCACTACAAAATATCCTGTTCAATCTAAACATTCTGGAATCGTAAGAAACTTTACGAATTTTGGAGTATTTATCGAATTGGAAGAAGGTGTTGATGGATTGGTTTATATTTCTGATTTGTCTTGGACTAAAAAAGTCAAGCACCCATCTGAAATTTTAACTTTAGGAGATAAAATAGAAGTTATTGTTCTTGAACTTGATGTTGACGGAAGAAAACTAAGTTTAGGCCACAAACAAACCCTCAGCAATCCATGGGATAAATACGAAGATGAGTTTGCTGTAGATTCACTTCATGATTCTGCAATTACTGAGATAGTAGACAAGGGAGCTACCATCACTTTTAACGAAGATGTAGTTGCTTTTGTTCCTTCACGTCACATGGAGAAGGAAGATGGATCTAAACTGACTAAAGGAGAACAAGCTCAGTTTAAAATCATTGAATTTAATAAAGAGTTTAAGCGCGTAGTTGCTTCTCATACGAACTTGTTCAAAGAGCAAGAGAAAATCAATTATACTAAAGCTTCTAAGAAAGTTAAAGAGAATAATTCTGAGAAAACCACCCTTGGTGATCTTGATGCTTTGGCTGCATTAAAGCAAAAAATGGAAAAAAACGAATAGTTTTAATTCCTTTTAATATTAAAAACCCTCCGCTTAATGTGGAGGGTTTTTTGTTTAAAAGATAAATTAAAATGATATTTTTGTAGAATTAACAGA
This sequence comes from uncultured Flavobacteriaceae bacterium, assembly GCA_913058385.1. GTDB lineage: Bacteria > Bacteroidota > Bacteroidia > Flavobacteriales > Flavobacteriaceae > UBA8316. Next base: position 16,093 of record CAJXQS010000007.1, on the reverse strand, counting down.
ACGTATGTCTCCCAAAATACTTTTATCAACTAAAAAAATCGAGGTTATTCTAAACCGATTGGCATGCCAGTTGATTGAGAAACACAGAGATTTAAGTAATGTTGTATTGGTAGGGCTTCAGCCCAGAGGCATCTTTCTATTAGATCGATTGGTTTCGCTTTTAGAAACCGACTATGGGATTGATAAAATTGTGTTTGGCAAACTAGACATCACTTTTTTTAGAGACGACTTTAGAAGGTTTGATAAAACACTTGCTGCGAGTTCTTCCGAGATGGATGTCACCATCGAAGACAAATCAGTTGTAATAATTGATGATGTTCTATTTACAGGACGAAGCATAAGAGCTGCGCTCACTGCTCTGGATACATATGGTCGACCCTGCGACATTCAGCTACTGGTTCTCATAGATAGGAGGTTCAGCCGTGATTTGCCCATTCAGCCAGATTATATTGGTGTCCAGGTAGATGCTCTTCAAGGAGATCGTGTAAAAGTTGAATGGAAAGCTGAGGATCAAGAGGATGTTGTTTATATAGAGAAAAAATAATTATATGAAAAAACTAAGTGTAGATCATTTATTGGGAATTAAATACCTAAACGAAGACGATTTACATTTAATTTTTGAAACAGCTGATCATTTTAAAGAAGTTATCAATCGACCGATTAAAAAAGTGCCGAGTCTAAGGGACACCACCATTGCCAATCTTTTTTTCGAAAACAGTACCCGAACAAAACTTTCCTTCGAATTGGCGGAAAAAAGACTCAGCGCAGATGTTATTAATTTTTCAGCTTCTCAATCCTCAGTAAGCAAAGGAGAAACGCTAATTGACACAGTCAATAACATATTGGCCATGAAAGTTGACGTTGTCGTGATGAGACATCCCACACCCGGTGCCGCTTTGTTTTTGTCAAAGAATGTAGACGCTTGTATCATAAATGCTGGAGACGGGACGCACGAACATCCTTCGCAGGCATTACTCGATGCCTACTCTATAAGAGAAAAGTTTGGCGAGCTAAGAGGAAAAAAGATAGCGATTGTAGGAGATATATTACATTCCAGAGTAGCGCTTTCTAACATATTTGCCCTTAAAAAACTTGGCGCAGAAGTTAGGCTATGCGCCCCGAAATCATTGCTTCCCAAGCACATTGAAACTTTAGGCGTAACCGCCAGTACGGACCTCATGCAAACCCTTAAATGGTGTGATGCCGCCAACATGCTTAGGGTGCAAAATGAGCGCATGGACTTAAATTATTTTCCTTCCACGAGAGAATATTCTCAACTCTACGGACTCAATAAGAAGAAGTTAGAAAGTTTAAAGAAAGAAATAATCATACTACATCCTGGACCAATCAACAGAGGAGTGGAAATTACATCGGACGTTGCAGATTCTAATAATGCAATTATTCTAAATCAAGTTGAAAACGGAGTAGCCATCCGAATGGCCATAATATATTTACTCGTCGCAAAGCTTAATATTTCTGATACATGATCAAAAAGTCATTTGAGGGATACCTTTATCTTCAGCCTGAAACTCCTGTTCATAAAGATTTAGAAGGTTTTTTTACTGAGGAGGTTGCTCTAGAAATAGACGTTATCATTGATGTTTTAAACCAATCGGTTTTGAGTGAGGAGACTTTGATTATATTAAATGAAATTCACCTTCGAATTCAAAAAGCCGGTTTTTGTATGGTTTTGATCAAGAGCAACCAGACAGACATTCTTAATTATAAAAATCTAGTCTGCATACCGACTTTGCAAGAGGCTGAAGATTATATCGAAATGGAACTTATTCAAAGAGATTTAGGGATTTAATTATGAAGCTTACGATTCTAGGATGCCATTCCGCAACACCACTCGAAAATGCTCATACCACTTCACAGGTACTAGAGGTTAAAGAACATTTGTTTCTTATTGATTGTGGAGAGGGAACTCAGATACAACTGCGAAAAAGAAAAATTAAATTCTCAAGAATTAAACACATATTTATTTCTCATTTACATGGGGATCATTTTTATGGATTGGTTGGAATGATCAGCACCTTTAGACTTTTAGGGCGTTCCGCTGATTTACATATTTATGGCCCTAAAGGCATTAAAGAAATCATTACACTTCAACTTAAATTGGCAAAATCATGGACCAACTTTGATCTCTTTTTCCATGAACTAGAAAGCACTGAATCGCAAATGATTTATGAGGACGATGGTCTCACAGTAAGTACAATACCCCTTGACCATAGGGTGTATACCAACGGTTATCTTTTCGCTGAAAAGACCGGACCTAGAAGACTAGATAAAAATAAAATTGAAAGTTTATCCATTGCCACTTGTGATTTTCAAAACCTTAAATTAGGGAAAGATATCCTCATGGAAAGTGGTGAAAAAATCAAGAATAAAGACGTCACTCTAGCGCCGCATCCTTCCAAGCGTTATGCCTTTTGTAGCGACACTTCTTACAAAGAATCAATTGTTAAAGAGATTCAAGGTGTTGATGTTTTATACCATGAAGCTACCTTTCTCAATGCTCATGAAGATTTGGCTCAAAAAACAAAACACAGTACTGCCTCCCAAGCTGCAAAAATCGCTAAAATGGCAGCAGTGGGCAAGTTGATTTTAGGTCACTTTTCAAGTAGGTATAACGATAAATCTGCCTTTGTTGACGAAGCTAATGAACATTTTGATGCTGTTGATTTGGCATCAGATGGAAAAATATTTAATATATAGTCTCACAGATAAATCGTAAATTTGCTTTAAGTATAAATCAAAATTATGAAATCCAATGTAGCCAATTTAAGGAAGTCTTATGAGAAAGGAGTCTTAAACAAAAAGGCTGTTGGACAAAACCCATTTCAACTATTCAGTACTTGGTTTGAAGAAGCGAAACATTCAGATCAAATAGAAGAAGCCAACGCAATGAGCCTCTCCACTCTTGGTGTTGATGGTTTTCCGAAGGCTAGGGTCGTCCTTTTAAAAGATTTTTCAGAAGCCGGTTTTGTTTTTTATACGAATTATAATAGTGAAAAAGGACAGGCATTGATAAATAATCCAAATGTAGGTCTTACATTTTTTTGGCCTTTTTTAGAACGTCAAGTTATCATCAAAGGAGTTGCTAAAAAAGAAGCGACATCTTTTTCCGAAACCTATTTTCATTCTCGTCCTCATGGGAGTCAACTCGGTGCTTTGGTTTCTCCTCAGAGTGAAGTGATCCCTGATAGAAAATTTTTGGAAGAGAGACTTATGGCACTTGAAGAACAATACAAAGACATTGAGATACCCATGCCCAAGCATTGGGGAGGCATAATCGTGGAGCCAAAAGAAATTGAGTTTTGGCAAGGACGCCCCAATCGATTACACGACAGAATTCGTTGCCAGTTGATCGATAACTCAGTATGGAAAATTGACCGTTTAGCCCCTTAAAATGAAAGAATTGATTTTGTTGCGGCATGCTAAATCCAACAGAAACTATGAGGTTGCGGATATTGATCGACCTCTAGCAACAACTGGAATGTCAAGGATGTCAAAAGTAGCGATCCAATACAAGGAACTATTTAAAAATGTTGACTGTGTTTTTTCTAGCCCTGCGAATAGAGCTTTACATACTGCAACGATCATGATGAATAAACTGCAGCTGCCTTTCCATAAATTAAATGTGGATGGCGCTTTGTATACCTTTGATTCGGATGATATTATTGATTATGTTTTCGCCCTTGACGACGCGCTTGATAAAGTTGTTTTGATAGGACACAATCCTGCTTTTACTTTCACTTTGAATCACTTTTCAAATGCAGGAATTAGTCATATGCGTACTGCTGGATTGGCAAAAGTTAGCTTTGATGTCAATTCATGGACAGACGTAAATAAGGGGGCATTTGAGCTGGGTCAACCTAATGATATTTAATCTTAAAAGATGAGTGTAAAACCGGTATATATAAATCGTGAGATCAGTTGGTTAGACTTTAATGCCAGAGTGCTTCAAGAAGCGGATGATAAAAACGTTCCCCTGCTTGAGCGATTGAGATTTTTAGGGATTTTCTCCAATAATTTGGATGAGTTTTTTCAGGTAAGATATGCCACTGTTCAACGTATCTCACAATCCTCTAAAACAGGAAAAAGAGTGTTTGCGGGTCGAAGTGCAGAAGCTTTGTTGAAAGAAATCACCCAAAAAGTTATTGTTTTACAAACTGAAAGTTTGAACATACTCCATACCATTTATCAAGAAATGGAAAAAGAGAACATCTTTTTTATTGATCACAATCAAGTATTACCAGAACAAGAAGAATTCCTAAAAGACTATTTTTTACAATATGTAAATCCAGCCTTGGTAACAATAATTCTTTCTCAAGATCAATCACAAGATTTGTCATCTAATAAAGCTTTTATTGTGGTGACTTTAGATTTAGATTCTGAAGATGAATCTGACGAGAAATTACATGCATTAATAGAAATCCCTAAAGAAGTAAAACGATTTATTGTCTTGCCTAAAGGTGAAAACAGGAGACAATATGTGATGATGTTAGACGATTTAATTCGCTATCATTTTAAGATGATTTTCAGCTTTTTTAAGTATAAAAAAATCGAAGCACACATGGTCAAAATAACTCGCGATGCTGAGCTTGACCTAGAAGAAGATGTATCAAAAAGTTATGTAGAAAAAATTACAGTTAGTGTTAAGGACCGAATGATCAGTGACCCTGTTCGGATGGTTTATGACAATGAGATTGCTGATGCCACCCTAGCTTTTGTCATTAAAAAACTTAAAATAGATTCAACGGATAGTTTAATCCCTGGTGGGAAGTACCATCACAGAAGGGATTACATGAATTTCCCCAGTTTGAATCGCCCAGATTTATTGTACTCTACTTTCCCACCTTTACCCATTGCTAACCTTAGTTTGGAACAAAATTTTTTAGATGCAATTTCTAACAAGGACTATCTTTTATACACACCATATCATACATTTTCTTATGTGATTAAATTTTTAAGAGAAGCTGCTTTAGACCCAAAAGTAAGCTCAATTAAAATCACAATTTATCGTCTGTCAAAACTCTCTCATGTTGCCAGCGCACTAATTAATGCTGCAAAAAATGGAAAAAAAGTCTTGGTTCAGATTGAACTTCAAGCAAGATTTGATGAGGAAAATAATATAAATTTTGCTGAAAAACTTGAAGCTGCTGGGGTGCAGTTAATTTTTGGGATTCCTGGATTGAAGGTGCATTCTAAAATATGTGTAATCGAGCGTCTTGAAAATAAAAAAACAAGAAGATATGGTTTTGTAAGTACTGGAAATTTTAATGAATCTACTGCTAAAATATATACCGATTATACATTGTTTACTGCCAATCAAAAAGTTCTTAAGGAAGTGAATAAAGTATTCAATTTTTTAGAGGTCAGTTATCAATTAAAAACCTACAAGCACCTAATTGTTTCTCCTCATTATACGGGTTCAATACTTTCTAAATTGATCGACAACGAAATCAAAAATCAGAAGGAAGGCCTTCCTTCTGGGATTAGCCTCAAACTCAACAATGTGACCCATTATAAGTTGGTGGATAAACTCTATGAGGCCAGTCAAGCAGGAGTTGAAATAAAAATGATTGTTAGGGGCGTCTGTTGTTTAATTCCTGGCGTAAAAGGGCTGAGTGAGAACATTCGAGTAATTAGCGTCATAGATAAATTCCTAGAGCATCCAAGGGTTTATATGTTTGAAAATGCTGGGAAGAAAAAAATCTATATTTCTTCGGCAGATTTTATGACACGTAATATTGACAATAGGGTAGAAGTAGCGTGCCCCATTTATGATAAAGAATTACAACAACAAATGATCGACACTTTTGAGATATCTTGGAATGACAATGTAAAAGCCCGTCTTGTTAATTTACCTATTCAAAACAAAATGGTAGAATGCAAGTCTGGAGAAAGCCATCGTCGCTCCCAGTGGGATACTTATGAATATTTAAAAAATAAGCTGAATTTTGAAGATAGCTAAATTTGCCGCGATTGATATCGGTTCTAATGCAATACGTATATTGATTTCAAATGTAATTCAAACAGAAGATAAGTCAGTTTATTTTCAGAAAAACGCACTGGTGAGGGTTCCCATTCGTTTGGGAGAAGATTCTTTCACGATGGGCGAGATTTCTAAACGAAACATCAAGCGGATGGTTAAGGCCATGAAAGCTTTTAAATTACTGATGAATGTTCATGGAGTTTCAGAGTACCTAGCTTTTGGAACTTCTGCTTTAAGGGAAGCAAACAATGGCTCTCATGTCATTGATATAATTAAAAAAAAGGCTGGAGTTAAAGTTGAGATCATTGATGGAACAAAAGAAGCCGAGATTATTTCTAATAGCAAAATATCTGATTTTTTAAATACTCGAAAGACATTACTGTTGGTAGATGTAGGGGGAGGAAGTACTGAGTTTACTATACTAAATGAAGGAAAAAACATCACTTCTAAGTCATTTAAGATAGGGACGGTCCGCTTGATAAACAATATGGTCGACGAACGTGTCTGGGAGCAAATTAAAATTTGGTTACAAAAACACACCAAAGAATTTAATAAAATTACTTTATTGGGGTCTGGGGGCAATATTAATAAATTGATCAAATTATCCAAGGTAAAAGAGGGCAAACCTTTGTCTTTGATTTCCTTAAATGTGATCTATAAAGAACTAGAATCTTTGTCTTATGAAGAGCGAATGATAAACTTTGAACTTAATCCCGATCGAGCTGACGTGATTTTACCTGCTGCTAGAATTTACTTAAAAGCATTGGAGTGGAGTGGAGGTCAGAATATTTATGTTCCTAAAGTCGGTCTTTCGGATGGTATGATTAAGTACCTCTATAAGAAAAGCAAAAAGAAAGCTTAACCGTGCATGGTTTCTTTGTTTCCCAAAGTCTTCATTAAGTTTGCCTCAAAATCTAAAAGTGCTTCCCATTTTTCATCCACATCTATGGTTGGTTTTCCAAATTTCTTTGCGAATTTTAAGAATAAGGTGTAATGATGCGCTTCGCTAATCATCAGTTTTTTATAAAATTTTCTTAAAGATCCGTCTTCTAATTCTTCAGAGAGTAGTCGAAACCTTTCACAGCTTCTGGCTTCAATTAACGCAGCACAGAGCAAGCGGTTGACCAATTGGTTGATTCTGGAACCTCCTTTTGAAAAAAATTGATTTAAAGACCTAACGTAATCATCTTTACGATCTCTGCCCAAAACCCAACCTCGATCTAATATGAGCTTGTGAACCATCTCAAAATGACTGATTTCCTCTTGTGCCAATTCAACCATGGCTGAGACAAGCTCAGAGTGCTCCGGATAGGTCACGATAAAAGAAATCGCAGTACTCGCTGCTTTTTGCTCACAAAAGGCATGATCCGATAAAATTTCACTAACATTTTTCTCGACGATGTTAATCCATCTGGGGTCGGTGGGTAATTTGAGTCCTAACATGGAATTTTATTATATGTCCAAATCAAATTCTTTTCTGAGAATTTCAATGTTTGGATTGATTTGTTTTAAGTGTTCATATTTTTCTTTAGCACCATAGACTACTTCTTGGTTTTGTATCCGAACAACACTGATTTCATAAGTAATTTGATAATTGTTTAAAGCCTGTGAGAGATAAGGCAATAAATGTGTCAATTCCTTTTGAAGCTCCACGCGATTTAGGCTATTGGAAGATTTAAGCAATATTTTATGCGGAGAATTTAGTTCTGGAGTACTCATCTCCAAAATTGCGGCAATATTGCTTTCTCCTTCTTCTAGCTTTTCATCAATATACTTTTTCCAAAGCGTTAGTAGTGCTTCCTGAGTAAAAGGAGTATTGGCTTCATTGACTTCCGGTGTTTTTTCAGCAAGCTTTCTTTTGGCTTCATTTTTAATACGAATACTGGAAAGCGAAAAACTTGATACCCCCACATCATTTAAGTTGCTATTACTAATTTTAAGAGTCGGCTTAACAACTTCCTCTGGGTTTGGCTTCACTTCCTTAATTTCGGGAACTGAAGGCACAGGTTTGTATGCTGATCCTGGCTCAGCAGCGAACTCAACAAAAGCCTCTGTTTTCACTTTTGCGAAGGGTCTGTTTTTAAAATGAGTTGTGGGAATGATGTATCCCCTTACTTTTCCACGAAATGGAGAGAGGCCAGTTGCATCAGACATAATTCAATTAATAATCTTTTATTTTTTGTATTTCTATAATCTAGCTCACATTTACTGGTCAAGTCAATTCCGTCCAAAAGAAGCTTAAGACCAGCTTTTGAGGTTTGCTCTACATATTTCTCTTGTGTTGATTTGCTGACTTCGAGTAAATGAAGGGTTTTCACTTCTTTGCTCACCATTAAATCTCTAAAGTGAGACCCCAAGCCCGTGATAAATTGTAATTCATCAAAGCCTTTTTTAAGAAGGGCATCAAATTCAACCAATAGGGAAGGAATATCATTTTTTAAAATGCTTTCTGTTATTGAGAAAAAGGTGTCATAATCTAATACGTTTAGATTCTCTGCAACAGATTTTACGGTTAAATTTCGATTGGTAAAACTCACCATTCGGTCATAAATTGAAAGGGCATCCCTCATGGCGCCATCTGCCTTTTGAGCAATCAAGTCTAGCGCTTCTTCTTCAAATTGGATGTCCTGATCTTTGGCGATCTTACTCAAATGATTTTTACAATCAGAAATGCCAATTCTCTTAAAATCATAGATCTGACATCTCGAAAGAATGGTTGGAATTATTTTTTGCTTTTCAGTGGTGGCCAAAATAAAAATCACATGTTTTGGGGGTTCCTCCAAGGTTTTTAAAAATGCATTAAAAGCACCAGTTGAAAGCATGTGCACCTCATCAATGATATATATTTTATGCGTCCCAACCTGCGGCGGAATCCGAACTTGCTCGTTCAGACTTCTGATGTCATCCACTGAGTTGTTTGAAGCAGCATCTAATTCAAAAATATTAAAAGCATAATCTTCAGAGGGGTTGTCTGCCCCTTGTCCGTTAATTTTTTTAGCCAAAATACGAGCGCAGGAAGTTTTCCCCACTCCTCTTGGACCACAGAACAATAAAGCTTGCGCCAATTGATTTTTCTCAATGGCATTTTCTAAAGTTTGTGTAATGGCTTGCTGCCCAACGACTTCGTCAAAGGTTAGCGGACGGTATTTTAAAGCTGAAACAACGTAGGTTTCCATAATTTATTCGATCACCTACAAATATAAAAATTGAATCTTGTAGTGAGAATCTCAAATCCGTTTTTTAAACTTTAATTATCAACAAAAGACTAACTTTGCATTTGGCAGGCTATCTTATTGCTCTTGTATACAAGAGAGGAAAGTCCGGACACCACAGAGCAGCATAGCGGGTAACGCCCGTCGTTCGTTTTTTTAACGAATAGGACCAGTGCAACAGAAAGCAAGTACAGTTCGGCTGTAGTGAAACCAGGTAAACTCTATGCGGTGCAACGCCAAGTAAGATTATGTTTGAGGACGGCTCGTCCGATGTAATTGGGTAGGCGGCTAGAATGTTGCAGCAATGTAACATCCAGATAAATAATAAGACTCGACAGAATCCGGCTTACAGGCCTGCCTTTTTTTACCTTTCAAAGAAGCTGAAAGTATTGCTTCCGTAGTTTCTCGAATTCCTCCAGTTGGGATGTTTTTCAAAGTTTAATTTTTCCGAGTGTTCAATAATTAAGCTGCCCGTTGAATTCAATATTATGGTTTTAAAAATCAACTCAATCAATTCAAAGTATTTTTCTTCCCCAATGTCATAGGGAGGATCAGCAAAAATTAAATCAAACTCCAAAGAGCAATCTTTTATGAATTTAAAGACATCACTCTGAATTACTTGAATTTCTAATTCAAGTTCTTTTGAAGATTTGGAAATAAAAGCAGTACAAAATCGGTTTTGATCAACCGCGGTAACAGACGAAACTCCTCTTGATGCAAATTCATAACTGATATTCCCGGTGCCTGAAAAAAGATCGAGTGTTTTGATTTCTGACCACTCATATTGATTTTGTAGAATATTAAAAAGGGCTTCTTTTGATCGATCTGTTGTGGGGCGAACTGGAAGGTTTTTAGGCGCTCTTAATCGGCGACCCTTGTGGGAACCTGAAATAATTCGCATTAGGCCATAAGATTAAAGAAATAGGGGGCAGGATGATTATCTAAGTCAAGAGAATCTAAAGCTTCTAGTTCTGTATATTCGATTTCTTTATGATAATTCTTTAAGGCTTCGTAATAAGAATTAAAACGGGAGTATTTCCCAAGAAAATGAATCGAATACAAATCAGGGTCTAATGAATACTGTTCAGCCATTGCAAAAAGGTAATAAAGAAAATCTTCCTCGTTTTTATGTGGAAAACTGTTGTAAAACATCAACTTACCTGAGTTAAAAACCAAAAGGTCAAATTGATTGTTTTGCATATTAATATACATTTCAGTTTTCTCATTTGTCAAAGCCACCTGCTGAATCAAATCATAAAGAATAACTGAGAAATGAGAAAAATCGATGTTTTTAAAATAATGCCTTAATGTATCCTCTCTATTTTTATCTGACTCATACAAAACAACTATTTCCTCATCCTGAGTAATTTCTCTTGAGATTTGCAGCAAAGGGTTTAAAGGGATATTTTGAGAAAGATAGAGCTCAATATTTTTTTCATTGTAAAGCTTGTTGGGAACAAATGTGGCGGGTTGATCAATAAAAACAGTTGTTACTCGGTCAAAATCTTGGTAAGCGTTTTCTTCAAGAAAGTTTTTAAAAACATCATTTGATTGAATATCAATTTCTTTAAAAGGAATGAATTTTTTAGAGAAATGATTACAAAAAGAAAATCCATCCTTGAAAATCTGGATGGATAATTCATTTTCTGTTATATTTTTTTTATTGAACGGCATCAAAAATTGTAGGCCAATTTCCATTGGTTTTTATCTCAGAAAGTGATCCTAGAACGATTGCACTTCCATTGACTCCGTCAACCGAGACTGTTTCATTTTCTTGTTTTAACAAGTCTTTGTCCTGGTCATGTAAGATGACGTCTTTGGCTATCTTGACCTCAAAAACAGGAACTCTATAACCATTTTTTTCTATAATGTCAGATTTGATTTCAAATTTAGCATCCACCCCTTCAACAGGAACGTTAGCAAAGAATTTATAAGAATCTACTCCATTAAACAATGAGTCTTTTACTGGAACAAAACCTAAGGTGTCAACGACAACGACCTCCCTGAGCATGTCAATACGATATGTGCGATCGTATTCAAGGTAAGAAGAATCTCTTTTTTCGATCAAGGTAAAAATACCTTCATCGATAAACTTAACCAAGCTGTCAAAATTATTGGCATAAATACCATTGACATCCTTGTGGGCGATTTGTGCTTTTCGAATTTCTTTCAATCGATTGATCACTTTCGTATATCGAATGTTTTTGGTTTTATTAAAGTTTATGGGCCCATTGATAGAATCATAGATTTGATAACTAAAAAATATTGCCAATATCCAAAGGACTGATTGAAGAATAACTGATTTCATTTATTTTTTTTTATAACTAAACAAATCTACAATTTTTTTTTAATCGTAAAAGTTTTCAAAATGAATTATCTTGGAAGAAAATAATAAATATGTCCGTCAAATCTTTTCAAGAAACACTTAAAGATACTTTTCCTTTTGCCCCTACAGCTTCGCAAGAAAATGGTTTTCAGCAGATTGCTGACTATTTGGACGATAAGGATGACGATACAGTATTGTTAATTAAAGGCTATGCAGGAACAGGAAAGACAACACTTATTGGCCATTTGGTTAAAAAATTAAATGTAGTCAATAAGAAATCCATTTTAATGGCCCCAACGGGAAGGGCAGCTAAGGTACTTTCTTCTTATTCTGGAAAACATGCATTAACCATACACAAAAAAATATACTTTCCAAAAGCAGTTTCTGGTGGGAGTGGCATTCAATTTTCATTGAAGGAAAATAAGCATACCAATACTGTTTTTATTGTTGACGAATCTTCAATGATCGGTGATGATCGACAACAGAGTAAGCTCTTTGAAAATGGTTCGCTGTTACATGATCTAATTCATTTTGTTGATAATGGTGAAAATTGTAAATTAATATTTGTTGGAGATACCGCACAATTACCTCCTGTTCATCTTAATATTAGTCCCGCTTTGAGTGAGGAGGAATTAGAAATTCAGTTCAATAAAAAGGTCTACAGCGTTACCTTAGAGGATGTGGTAAGACAACAAGCAGCTTCAGGAGTCCTTTATAATGCTACAAGTATTAGAGAACTATTGGTCAAAGAAGATTACTTGGGTTTTAATTTTAAACTCGAGGGATTTAATGATGTTCATCGAATGATAGAAGGAAATGAATTGTTAGAAGCACTTGAAAACACTTTGCAAGAAGATGGTGTAGATCAAACTGTTTTGATCGTTCGATCAAATAAACGCGCCAATTTATTCAACAGAAATATCCGTGAACGTATTTTGTATTTAGAATCTGATCTTTCAGTAGGTGATCAGTTGATGGTGGTTAAGAATAATTATTTTTGGTTGGATGCAAATTCTCAACCTGGATTTATTGCCAATGGCGATGTGGTTAAGATCAATCAAATAAGTAAATACGTCGACCGCTATGACATGAAATTTGCTGAAGTGAATGTCCAAATGGTCGATTACCCCGATGAACCTGCTTTTGATACGGTTTTGTTATTGAACACCTTGAGTTCTGAGACCGCTTCTTTAAGCTTTGAAGAAGGACAAATACTATACCAAAAAGTAGTTCAGGACTATTCTAAAGAAAAATCTAAATACAAACGCTTTTTGAAAGTAAAAAGCGATCCTTATTTCAATGCGCTTCAGGTAAAGTATTCTTATGCCATTACTTGCCATAAATCTCAAGGAGGGCAGTGGAAAAATGTTTTTATAGAGCAGCCTTATCTTCCAAATGGTCCAGACCGAGATTATTTCCGCTGGCTTTATACGGCTCTGACACGAGCCAAGGAAAAGCTCTATTTGATTGGATTTAGTTCAGATTATTTTAAATAAAAATTTAGTAGCTGAATATATTTCTCATATTTGCATTAAAGAAAATTTTTAATTCCGCATGAAAGTAATCTCAGTGATTCCAGCACGTTATGCCTCCACTCGATTTCCAGGGAAGTTGATGGAGATTTTAGAGGGAAAAACTATTATTTTAAGAACTTACGAGCAGGCAGTAGCTTCTGGGCTTTTTGACAAAGTGATTGTGGCCACCGATAGTAAACTCATCTATGATGAGATGATCTCCAATGGCGGAAATGTGGTTATGAGTAAAAAGGAACACGAGTGCGGAAGCGATCGCATTGCAGAGGCTGTTGAGCATATCAATGCCGATGTGGTGGTGAATGTTCAAGGAGATGAGCCTTTTATTGATACTGAAAGTTTAAAGAATTTAATTGCCGTATTTTATGAGGATTTAGATAACAAAATTGATTTGGCCTCGCTCATGACGCCCCTAAATGATGCTGAAAGTATTTTGGATCCCAGTAACGTCAAAGTGATCGTTGACCGTCAGAACTTTGCCCTATATTTCTCTCGCTCTCCCATTCCGTTTAACCGTGATATAGAAGATTCTGTAAATTATTTCAAACACATTGGTGTGTATGCTTTTAGAAAAAAAGCTCTGATTGACTTTAGTAAACAAGAAGTCACTCCTTTAGAAGCCGCCGAGAAAATCGAGTGTATACGGTATCTTGAGCATGGTAAAAGAATAAAGATGGTTGAAACTCAGGTTTTTAATTTTGGAATTGATACGCCTGCTGATCTTAAAAAAGCAAAAGCTTTCATGAAAAAATAATACTGAAGATGATAACGAGACTGTCAAGATTTATTTTTTTTAAATTAATGGGATGGAAGATTGAAGGTGTTTTTCCTGACCTCAATAAAATGATTGTTGCAGTCGTCCCACACACAAAAAACTTCGATTTTATCGTTGGAATACTCACCCGTGCTGCGATCAATGAAAAGATAAACTACGTAGGAAAAAAAGAACTTTTTAATCCTATTACTGGATGGTTCTTTAAAGCGTTGGGTGGCGCACCTATCAATAGAGGGGCTAAAGAGAATACCGTGCAAGCCATTGTAAAAATATTTAAATCAAGATCTTTTTTCCGGCTAGCGATTGCCCCCGAGGGCACGCGCAAGACGGTGAAGCAATGGAAAACTGGTTTTTATTATATCGCCAGAGAAGCTAATGTGCCTATTTTGTTAGTCAAGTTTGATTATCCTCAAAAGAAGGTTTCTTTTCTAGAGCTGTTTTACCCTACAGACGACAAAAAAAAGGATTTTGAATTTATGCAGGCTTCTTTTTTAGCTTAAAACTACTTCTTAAAATTAGGATTGACTCGGGCACTATTGGCCATCATTGATTTTTGAAGTTCTCGCAACCTGTTTTGTAATTCAATTACTTTTTCAGGAAATCGCAATGATAGATCTTCTTTTTCTGAAAGATCATTTTTTAAATTATACAATTCAATGGAATTGGATTCGTAAAATTCAATCAATTTCCAATCTCCATGGCGAATTGCAGCTCCAGGAGTCCATGCGCTTCCATGATAGTGCGGATAATGCCAAAATAAATCTTCTCTTTCTAAAGGTTTATTTTTATGGATTAATGGACTCAAGTCGACACCATCCAAAACAATATTCTTTTCAATTTCAATTCCTGCCATTGATAACAAAGTAGGGTAGAAGTCATGCCCTATGATTGGCTCAGCAATATTTCTTGCTTCTCCCGAATAATTTGCTGGTTTTATAAGTAAGGGAACACGAATTCCTCCTTCATAAAGCCATCCCTTGCCTGCTCTTAGGGGAAGAACAGAAGTTGGTGCTTTGCGATTTCTACTTTTGGAAAGTGTTGACAAACCACCGTTGTCACTCGTAAATACCAAAGTCGTATTTTCATATAGCCCCCGTTCTTTAAGATTTTTAACAAGCTTGCCTATGTTTTTGTCAAGCGCAAATAGCATTGAAGCATAAGCGGCGTTATGCTGATCTAGCGTGGTTATTCCTTTACCCTCTTCCCTTACAGCGGTTCCATCAATACCCAACTGTTCCAACTTTTTATTGAATTTATCGATGTGTTTTATATTGGGTTGAATGGGGGTATGAACGGAATAAAAGGATAAAAACAGAAAGAAAGGTTGTTGGTCTATTTCATTTATGAATTGAATGGTTTCATTGGTCAATCGGTCCGTTAAATATTCTCCTTCTGGTCCATCAGAAAGTTTTGGATTTTTATAAGGTGTATAATATCCTCCGGGAGGACTTCCTGCTTTGTGTCCTCCTTTGTTGATTTCGAAACCTTGATCTTCGGGAAAGTAGCCTTGGTCTCCCAAATGCCACTTTCCTGCATAAAAAGTAGCGTAATTAGCTGCTTTGAATGCATTTGCAAGTGTTTTTTCTGTTAGCGGAAGTTGATCTAGATCTTGAGGACCTAATAATTTTTCATTTTGCTTGTCATTTCCAGGAATCCAATCTGTAATACCCACTCTGGCAGGATGTCTCCCCGTCATAATCGCTGCTCTTGAGGGGGAGCAAACCGACCCAGAGGCATAGGCATTGCTAAATTGAATACTTTCCTGACTCAGCAAATCTATGTTGGGTGTTTCATAAAAAGCACTGCCCATATATCCTAGATCTGACCAGCCCAAATCATCGACAAGTATAAACACAAAGTTTTCCTTTTTCTCTGCACATGAGATAAACAGCACCAGAAGGGGCAATAAGCGGAATAATTTCGACATTTTATTTATAAATATATACAAAAAACATTGAACGAATTTATAGAACAAGTCCGTCAGATAATTTGGTAGCTCTGGCTAAAACAATCTAATTTTTTTTTTTTAAAGCCAAAAAAGTAGACTTAATATTAAATATTTAAAACTATTTTTTCTTGCTTTTCAACGGTTCGTATTTCAAATTTAACAGTTGCTTTTTTGTCGGGTTGGATAAAATCACAGTCTACATTAAGAGAGTTCTCCCCTCTGTTTAAAGTAAAATCAGAAAAATTAACATTAAATTCCTTAATATATTTCCAATTAGCATCATACACAGTTGCCTTATT
>CAJXQS010000006.1:0-102150 GCA_913058385.1 uncultured Flavobacteriaceae bacterium | reverse complement strand
GATCTACACCTCTCTATTCGTCGGCAGCGTCAGATGTGTATAAGAGACAGTGTAAACACTATGAAAAAATTACTGCTATTATTATCTCTAGTTAGCCTTGTTAATTGTACTAAAGAAAAAATTGTTACCGTAGAAAAAATTGTTACTGAAGAATTAATAGTTACTAATCAATATACCCTCATTGCTATCGCTGGGGAAGGTGGTACGATTGTTAAGTCCGCAGCAAGCGAATCAAGCGTTACACTTACTGCTAGTGCTAACGTGGGATATGATTTTATAGGATGGTCTTCAGGGTCTAACGACAATCCTTTAACTCTAACCGTTGATTCAGACCAAACCATCACTGCAAATTTTGTAAAATATATGTATTTAGCAGAAAATGGCGTCACAATAAAATGTCCAAGTGCTACTGTGGGGGATACCGGTACGGTTAATGGTAAGGTTTATACCGTAGTTGATGAAGCGCAGCTAAGAGATATGATTTCTAAGGATGAAGATGTTACTTGTGTTTGTACTTCTAAAGTTACCACTATGTATAATCTGTTTCGAAATGCCCCATTATTCAATGGGGACATTAGCAAATGGGATACTGCAGCAGTTACTGATATGTATGGTATGTTTTATCAGGCAACTTCATTTAATCAAAATATAGGCTCTTGGAATACTGCAAAAGTTACTGCTATGAGGTTTATGTTTTATCAGGCAACTACATTTAATCAGGATTTATCAAATTGGTGTGTTCAAACTCATTTTGATGCTGAACCGGATGGTTTTAAATCAGATGGCAATAATGTTTGGGCAAATGATGTTGCAAAACAGCCTGTCTGGTATGGTGCTTCTTGTCCTTAATGCTGGCATATCATCTTCAGTAAGTTTTGGAATTTCTAATCCCCTTAAATATGTCAGGTGGAGAATCATTACTCGTAGAGAAATCAGTGTAATATATCTTAGATGGTTGTTTACAGCGAGAGTAGCTAATCAAGACTAGTTTATATTATTCTCTATATTTACGCACCTAAAACCAATATTATCAAAAAATCTCTTTTGTGACAGTAGGGCTTCATAAGTGAAACAAAGAACCAAAATAATATATCAAATTAGTATTTTAATATGAACCATTTGTCTTCTAACACTTTTTATCAATCAAGATTTTGGATTTTTTTTATTTGTTTGACTTTTAAATTATCTATGCACGCTCAAACTTTCGTTAATATCGAGTCAGGATTATTATTCACAGGATTAAATAATATTCGTAATGGAATTAATGGAACACTATTTTCTCTTAAAAATGATTTATCTACTCCACCAAGTCCATTTTTAAGACTTCGAGCAGGTCTTTTATTAAACAACAAACACCACTTTTCAATTCTTTATGCTCCATTAAAAAGTTTAGTAACGGGAACAATAGATAGGGACATCCTTTATGACGGAAAAGATTTTAAAGCAAATATACCATTAGAAGCTAACTATAAATTTAATTCATATCGACTTACCTATAATCGAAGAATCATAGATGACAATAAATTTAAATTTGGTCTTGGTCTTTCTGCGAAAATTAGAGATGCTGGAACCTCATTGAAAAATAAAGAACTATTAAGTGAAAATTTCAGTATTGGTTTTGCACCACTAATAAACGTATTAGCTAATTGGAAGATTTCTCAAAAAGCGGTTATAGATTTTTTAGGGGAAGGAATAATTGCAAACAAAGGCAGAGCAATTGACCTTTCCTTATCTGGAAGATATAGTTTAACAAAAAGCCTGCAAGGAAACATCGGCTATAGGCTACTTGAAGGTGGAGCAGACGGAAGTAATCGATATAATTTTATTCAATTCCATTTTATTTTTGCAAGCTTAAACTTTTCATTTAAAAAAAATAGTAAATAGTACTAAACGCTTATTAGCTTTTAAGTCCAATTTTATTTTCTGTGATTAATCCCATTCAAAACCATACCCTAAAATAGATGTGATTCTTCATAAAGTTTATATATTAGTGTAATGGAATGGTACATAAAAAACCGTTGGTGGATATGGGGAGTAACAGGAGTTTATCTCGCCTACAGGATTTATCTTTCAATAGCTTATTAAGCTCAAAATTAATTTAAAATGAATCAAATAAAACTTTTCCTTGTCTTTGTTTTTATTTTAATTACAACCGTTAGCGGACAGCAACTAGACTTAAATAATATAAAAATTGATGATGTTAAAAATCTTCTTGGAAACGTATTAGGAAACAAAGAAAAGAATAAGGCTAATTGGTCTGGAATTGTTGGCGACCCTAATTTTAATGTTGCTGACAGGATAGCAATAAATGATGTAATTGATGCATATGGAATATACTGGGACACAAATAATCTGGATGGCTATTTGTCTCTTTTTACTGATGATGCCATAGGTGTGAGTTATAACTCAAATGGTGAAAAGCTTACATATCCAATTAAAGATGAAATCCAGATAGCTAATAATAAGGAAAGGATGATTTATTTTGTAGATAATAAAATACAAAGAAGACATATAATGTCAAATACTATGTTCATCGAATTAACTGAAAATTTTGCTCACTTGAAAAAGTATATGATTCTTTTAACAACAAACAGTAACTTAAAAACAGAAATAGTAAGTCCTGTTTTTTATGATTATAAGTTTAAAAAAATAGATGGCATCTGGAAAATCAACTACAGAGAATTTAATTTAGATAGTCCTCTTGACCTTGCAATGAAACCCTAATATCAGTTAATAATAAATTCAATTGAAAATGTTTAGACTATTTCGTTTTGTGATTAAAAACTACCAATACGCTTTTATGGGCTATTCTTTGTTCAAGGCAGTAAGGATTAAGTTCAAGAAATTCCATTAGAAAAAGACTTGTGTTTTTTGGGAATTTAACTGACTATTTACTGACAGATATAATGAAAAAATCAAACTATTTATCTAAATTTAAACAAATATTAACTTTGTCATTTTTATAATTTATTTGCGTAAAACATTGATGGGTAAGTCTTTAACCTCAGATTAATCGGATTTTAATCCCCGACCTCCGGGTTATGAATCCGACGCTCTAACCAGCTGAGCTACCTCGCCATAAAGAATGCGCAAATATAAAATTATAATTTTTAGTAACAATTTGAAGTTCGATAAAAAAAACAATTATTAATCACAGGAAGGTTAACTTTTTTCAATATATTACCAAAAATTATCAATTTAGATGAGTAAAAAAATATTCTATTCTTTAGAATTTGATTTCCAAGCTTCACCACAGCTATTGTTTCAATATTTATCAACCCCTTCTGGCTTGTCAGAATGGTTTGCAGACAATGTTAATTCGCGTGGGGAAGACTTTGTATTCATATGGGACGATTCAGAAGAAGAGGCCAAAATGATTCAAAGTAAAAACAATGAAAGGGTCCGTTTTCAGTGGATGAATGACGAAGAAGACAGTGAAGACTATTATTTTGAATTTAAGATTCAAGTTGATGAAATCACTAAAGATCTTTCTCTTATCATCTCTGATTTTTCTGACGATGATGAAGTAGAAGAGTCTAAATTGCTTTGGAGAAGTCTCATTGCTGATTTAAAGCAGGTTTTAGGGTCTTCTTAACTCTTTTTTAATGATTAATTTTGACGGATCTCATTATGATTCTTTAGGGAAAGTCCCCGAAAAAAATCTTAGTATATTTTCAGGCATTCCACTTCACACCGAAATATTGATGTGTTCTAAGGTGGGTATCCTTTTTTGGGAAGACCATTACTTTATGTTGATGGCCACTTTGCGTAAATCTCGTGTGAACATTCCCATGAATTATACGATGGAATATTTTCAGGAGCAAATCAATGAATTGACAAAAATTAATGCTGAAAAAGGCTCCACTTCACTTGTTTCCATTCAATTTTATAGGACTTCATCTCCCAATTTGTCTCAACCCATTACGGATATTTGTTTTTTTATAAAAACCAAACCCCATGTTTTTGAAAAGCATAATATGACGGTTGAGTTATACAAAGACTACTATATCAATCCAGGAGAATATTCAAACCTTTATCAAACCAACTTTGCACTTCGTGATTTGGCAAAAGTTTTCGCCTATGAGAATCAATTCGGTGGCTGTTTGTTGTTAAATCAGGAAAAATCTTTGGTAGAAAGCACCCATGGAACACTATTCTTAATATCAGCGGGTACAATTAAAACCCCAGACTTGTCTTCTGGAACAGTGAATACTGTTCTAAGATCAAAGTTTATTGATCAAATCAAACTCGAGAAGTCATTACAGTTTGAAGAAACTAACATTGCCTCCTTTTCACTTCAAAAAGCAGATGAAATTTTCACACTTTCATTGTCTTCAGGGTTTAATAATATTCGGCAGTTTAGAAAAAAGGTTTACGAGACAGAGCGAAGTAATGCTCTTTTTGATTTATTAAAGAAACAACTTTAAAGTCAGTTGTGGTGGGGGTTTTCCGGGCTATTTGCCCAAACTAATCGCTTGCCACCGAGCGCGACCATCTGGTTTTTCCAAAAAGAATTAGGGCTAACTTCTAAGATTTTTGAGGCATATTTGTTTTTAACAACCACCCAAGATTCCGTTTCTATTTCTTGCTCAAGTTGATATTCTGACCAACCAGAATAACCCAAAAAGAAGCGAATTTCTTTTTCCGAAATGATTTTACTATTCACTAATGCAATGGCTTTCTCTAAATTGCCTCCCCAAAAAAGTTTATCACTAATTTTTTCACTCTCTGGAATAAGATGTCCTACATTATGAATGAAAAACAAACTGTCTTCCTCGACAGGGCCGCCTGAGAAAAGGGGAAGATCCACCTTGATTTCTGAAACAATATCTTTTAGGGAATAAGGAAGTGCCTTATTGATTATAAAACCCAGATAACCTTTGTTCTTGTGATCTACTAGAACAACAACAGATCGATGAAAGTTTAAATCTCCAAAAATCGAGGGCTCCGCAATGAGTAAATCTCCCGTATTCATTTGTTGTTTTTTATTAAATTAAGCTATTTTAATCAAAGTTATTTGTTTTTTAAAGAATTCAAGGCAAAAAAAAAGCTTCCTAGTTGGAAGCTTTTTTAAAATTCGAATTGTAAAGACTAGTTTACCGAACCAGACAGTTCAGCACCTGCTTTAAATTTCACAACATTTTTTGCAGCAATCTTGATAGTAGCACCAGTTTGGGGGTTTCTTCCATCTCTAGCGGCTCTGTTTGAAATAGACCAAGATCCAAATCCAACTAGTGAAACACGTCCACCACCTTTAAGAGTTTTTCCAACACTTGATATCATTGATTCAAGTGCTAGTTTAGCTGCAGCTTTAGAAATACCAGCGTCAGCTGCCATTGCATCGATTAATTCTGATTTGTTCATAATTATATAATGTTAATTGTTATTTACACAAATTTAAAAGGAATACTCAAACACCAAAGGAAAACCGCTGGAAATCCTTGTTATTGTTAATAAGTACGGCCATTTGTTGATAATGAAAGCACTTTTGGAGCTATTTGACACTAATTTTGCTTGAAAATGTGTAACCATTAAGTAAATCAATGGCTAGCATTCTTTTTTTATTCGGAAGTTGTACCTCTTCACACACTAAAAATCCTTCAGGGTGGGAAATTAATATCTTTTTGTCCTGAACAATTAATTGATGGTTTTCAAAATCATGTCTCGTTTTTTCGATTGTTGACCTAAAAACCTTCATCACTAACGTTTTGTTTTCATCGGTCAATGAAGTTCTTGCTCCAGGATGAGGATTCAATCCTCTGATATGAGACTCAATTTGTTTTAAAGATAAATCCCAATCAATACTAACATTTTTATTATTGAGCTTGGGAGCAAGTTTTTCCAAGCCAGTAAGTTGCTGTTGTTTTTCTGAGAGACTTCCTTCTGCCAACCCCATGACGGTCTGACAGATGAGTTCACTCCCAATTTTCGCTAACTTATCGTGAAGTGTTCCAACGGTTTCATCAGTAGCTAATTCAATTGACGATTGCATTAACAGTCCACCAGAATCGATTTTATCGTCAATATAGAATGTACTCACACCACTATTTTTTTCACCATTAATAATGGCCCAGTTGATCGGAGCTGCCCCACGATAATTGGGCAGCAATGAAGCATGCAAGTTAAAAGTTCTCAAAGGAGGAAGCGACCAGACCACTTCAGGTAACATCCTAAAGGCAACCACCACGAACAAATCGGGCTGAAAACTTTTTAGTTTTTCAATAAATAATGGTTCTTTTAAGTTCACCGGCTGAAGTATGGGAAGGTTTGCATTTAAGGCAAACTGTTTGATCGCTGAGGAATTTATTTTTTTTCCTCTTCCAGAGGCTTTGTCGGGAGCGGTTACAACAGCAACAACATTGCAGCCTTCCTTAATCATTTTATCCAAGCAAATTTCTGCAAAAGTGGGTGTTCCGAAAAACACAATTCTTTTATTTTTCATCATTCAAATAAAATTGGTTGGCATCATTTTGGGTAATGGTTTTATTTTCTTGCAATTGCTGCAAAGCTAAAACAATGAATTCGTTTTTTGCAGGGAGTGAGACGCCGATTTCATAGGCTGATTTTGGTCCTGTTTTCAATAAATTGATGATTAGTTGAAACAATTCTTTGGGAAATGGTTCTTCACTCCGACAAGAGTCAGAGGAACACTGCTTGCATTTGGTACGCTTTTTTTCGCCAAAGTAATTCAATATCATGTTGCGTTTGCATCTTTCCGTTTCCGAGGCGTAATCAATCATCGTTTGCACTTTCTGCACTTTTATTCTGTTGTATTCTTTAATATTATTCAAAAATGGATTTAAAGTATACTGATCTTCCCTCGGCACGTTCCAAAACAACTCAAGATCGGTATTGTGTATTTGGAGGTCAATATTTTTATTTTGAAAAAGATTATTAAAAATTTTAAGAATTTCAGATTGAGAAAAACCTGTTCTTTTTGAGATTTCATCCAACTTCACCCATTGCTCGTTGTTGAACACGTCCTCATAAGTTCGCATTAAATATTGAACAACAACAGCTGTTTTCCCTCCTTGATTGATGGTGTCCAAGGCTTGATTTTGACTGCAAATCATTTGAACTTTGGTTTTGTTTTGATACACTTGCACCAATTCAAAAACACCTTCTCTGGCTAATATTTTAAAAGTCTCGAAAGATTTTTTTGTATTTAATTTATAGCGACTACTAAACTCTTTTAAATTCAACTGATATTGAAGCCCTTCTCCTTCTCCATAGGGTATTTGCAGGCAGCTACATAAGTTAGAAAAACACTTTTTTATAAACTCAGTATCGGGCAGATGACTCAAAAATTGATCTTTTAATCGATCATAATCGGAGGGGTGGAGTAGGAGTAACGCTTTTGCATTTGTACCGTCTCTTCCGGCCCTTCCGGTTTCTTGGTAGTAAGCCTCCATGCTTTCCGGAAGTAACAAGTGCACCACCGTCCCAACATTGCTCTTGTCGATTCCCATCCCAAAGGCACTGGTCGCCACCATGATCAGGTTTTTTTCACTGATCCAATCGTCTAGTTTCTCTTTTTTAATATCCGTACTCAGCCCTCCATGAAAAAAATCACATTTCAATCCAGCGTTTTTCAGTTGCTGGGTAACTTGTTCTGTTCTAACTCTTGAGCGGCAATAAACAATTGCAGGGTTCCGATTGTTATTAAAATATTTAATTAAAGCTCCTATTTTATCTTCTGTTTGAAGGGTTTCATAACACAAGTTTTTTCTTTCAAAAGAAGTAGTAAAGACTTTGGGTTTAATTAAATTAAGTTCCTTTTTAATGTCTTCAAGAACAATGGGGGTTGCGGATGCTGTCAAAGCAATCAACGATAGATTTGGGAATAATTCTTTTAAACCTTTAATAGATTTAAAAGCAGGCCTAAAGTCATGACCCCATTCTGAAATACAGTGCGCTTCGTCAACAGCAATGCCATTGAGTGGTAAAAGTTTTAATTGACTAATAAAATCTGCATTCAATAACCGTTCGGGGGAGCAATAAATCAGCTTGAATTTTCCAAACCTGGCATTATCCATCTGTTGATTAATTGGAAATTTTTGAGAATTACTTTGAAAAAACATCGATTTAATTCCCATCGCATTCATCTGATTTACTTGATCTTGCATCAAAGAAATCAACGGAGAGATGACCAGTGTCATTCCTTCTTTTAGAAGTGCAGGCAGTTGATAGCAAAGAGATTTCCCTCCTCCTGTAGGCAACAAGACCACCGTGTCTTTTCCTGAGACATAATGATTGATTATCTCCTCTTGTAAAGGACGAAACCCCTCAAATTTCCAATATTCCTTTAAGGTTTTAAGAATGATCTTCATTTTTTAATAGCTTAAGTATACTCATTATTCTTGAATTTGGCGTATTAAAAGGAATTTCAACAATAGGAATAGAAAATTTTTTATAGGTTTTTTTAATAGACTCAAAAACTGAAACAGATTCTTCAAAAGATTCCGCCCGATGTTCATCATTTTTGTAAATGTCTTTCCAAGGGGGGAGTAGTATCGCCAGATCATAGGGGTATTTTTGTACTTCAATGCTCATTTCATCTGCAGGGTTTCCCTGATGATCTAAATATGCAACAACATCGTGCAGTCCTCGATCAAAAAAAACATAAGGGAAAACTGACCTATGTTCGATTTTAGCGGCGGACAAATATTGTTTTTTCCTTTTTTGAAAGATAATTTGACTAAAAGTCAATGGTTCTGTTTCAAAGAAATTTTGAATACCCTTTGCTTTTCCAGCATCGATAACAGATCTCGAAAACTCCTCAAAGCAATGATAGCCATTGTTAATAAGGAGGTTGATCAAGGTTGTTTTTCCACTTCCAGGCCCGCCACTGATGACAATTTTTTTATTTACAAGGAGGTTTTCTTTCAAAACTTGTTTTTCATTTTAATAACTTATATTTGTACAAAATTAGCTTCCTTAATGGTATCAAAGGAAAATTCAGATGAATTTTATTCACGATTTTACTCCCAACTTGAGAAATCTCAATCTTGGCCCGGAACTTATATGTTTAAGTTTATTGTTAAAACTGAAAACCCTCAGGTTGATAATCTAAAAGCACTATTCAACACCAAAGAGAAAAAAGTGAGTCTGGTTGCTTCTTCAAAGAAAAAGTTTCAAAGTCTAACCATAACTTTAGAAATGAACTCTCCTGATGAGGTGATCACGATTTATAAAAAAGCCGCTGAGTTTAAGGACGTTATTACATTATAATAAAACATTATATTTTAAAAGGACAATAATTCGAATTTTAGTAATTTGCAATATTATTAAACTGCATCTTAGTAAATTAAATCACTCTCCATAATGGAATCTTTACAATACAATACTAAGCGTACTCAACTTATCATACCTGAATACGGGCGTCATGTGCAAATCATGGTCAACCAACTCGTTGCAACAGAAGATAAGGAAGAACGCAATAAAATGTCAAAAGCAATTATTGGCATCATGGGAAATTTAAGTCCGCACCTGAGGGACGTTCCTGACTTTCAACACAAACTTTGGGATCAATTGTTCATCATGTCTGATTTTGAATTGGATGTTGATGGTCCTTATGAAAAACCTTCAAGGGAATTGTTGGAGGAAAAACCAGCCAGATTGCCTTATCCTCAAAAATTCCCTAGATATCGTTTTTATGGGAATAACCTTAAAAGTATGATCAATGTTGCCAAGGGTTGGGAAGACGGCGACATGAAAAATGCATTGGTTTTTAATATTGCCAATCACATGAAAAAATGTTTTCTTAATTGGAACAAAGACACTGTAGAAGATATCGTAATACTCAATCATTTGGCAGAGCTTTCAGACAAAACGCTAACTGTTAAAGAAGAGTTGCTTCCACTTACGGATACCGCGGAACTTCTAAAAGGGAGACCTAAAAACGGAAATGGCCCAAAAAGTAATCACAAGGCACCTCAACGAAACAAACGAAACAATAACAATCGTAAACGATATTAAACTTTAATTTTAATGGGGAGTTTTCAAATTGAAGGAGGACACAAGTTAAGTGGATCGATCACTCCACAAGGAGCAAAAAACGAAGCCTTACAGATTTTATGTGCTGTTTTACTTACTCCAGAAGTAGTAAATATTCATAATATTCCAGACATCATCGATGTCAATAAACTCATTCAACTCCTTAAGAATTTTGGCGTAAAAGTTGAAAAAATAGCAAAGGGTAGTTTTCGCTTTCAGGCCGATGCTATTGATCTTGATTATTTAAGTTCTGAACAATTTAAAGTGGACGGAAAAGGGCTGAGAGGCTCCATCATGTTAGTAGGTCCGCTTTTAGCGCGATTTGGCAAAGGAAGTATACCAAGACCCGGAGGAGATAAAATCGGAAGACGCAGACTGGATACCCACTTTGAAGGTTTGATCAAGCTAGGAGCTAAATTTAACTATAATCGTGAAGATTATTTTTATAGCGTTGAAGCCAAAGAATTAATCGGTACCGACATGTTACTGGATGAGGCATCCGTTACCGGAACTGCTAATATTTTAATGGCTGCGGTATTAGCAACCGGAACAACTACAATTTACAATGCTGCTTGTGAACCTTATTTACAGCAACTCTGTAATATGCTCAATCGAATGGGAGCCAAAATCACTGGAATTGGCTCTAATTTATTAACCATTCATGGCGTTGAAAACCTAGGGGGAACAGATCACAGCATTCTACCAGATATGATTGAAATAGGAAGCTGGGTTGGTTTAGCCGCAATGACCAAAAGTGAAATTACAATTAAAAATGTACGCTGGGAATATTTAGGACAAATGCCTAGTGTTTTCAGAAAGTTAGGCATTACAATACAAAAAAAAGGAGATGATATTTTTATCCCTGCTCATACCAATGGGTATGAAGTACAAAGTTATATTGATGGTTCTATATTAACAATTTCTGATGCTCCATGGCCAGGGTTTACCCCTGATCTTTTGAGTATTATTCTCGTGGTTGCAACCCAAGCACGTGGAAGTGTTTTGATCCACCAAAAAATGTTTGAAAGTCGTTTGTTCTTTGTTGATAAATTAATTGACATGGGAGCCAAAATCATCTTGTGTGATCCACATCGAGCAACGGTTATTGGTCATGACTTTGAATCCCAACTTAAATCAGCAACATTGACCTCTCCTGATATTCGGGCAGGTGTTTCCCTGCTCATTGCAGCACTTTCAGCCGAGGGGACAAGTACGATTCATAACATCGAACAAATCGATAGAGGTTATGAAGATATTGAAAACCGATTGCAACAAATTGGTGCTAAAATAAAACGTGTCAACAGCTAATTTCTTCACTTCACCCCAAATGAAAAAGAAAATTATTATCCTACTAAGTATCTTTTGTTCAGTTTTTTTTGGACAGACAGTGTTCGCACAGTATGATCTTATAGGGCAAGTTCTTGACGCCGCAACAAAAGAACCTCTCCCTTATGTAAATATTGGATTAATCAATAAAAACATTGGGACTGTATCGGATGATTATGGTTATTTCGAATTAGGAGTCAATGCACAATTGAATGCGCAAGACACCTTACTTTTTTCCATGATTGGCTTTGAATCAAAATCATTTATTTTAAAGGATTTTTTAGACCAGCAACTTATAGAAATTTCCTTAACAGAAAAAGCAACTGAGCTGGACGAAGTAATTTTGACCTCGGATCGTAAAACGAAATATCAAACAAAAATATTAGGAAATAAGACCACTTCAAAATTGCTGTATGCAGCCTTTACCACCAATAAGCTTGGAAATGAAATGGGTTTTGTTGTTCGGGGAAGAAAACGCCCGATGATTTTAAAGAAATTCAATGTCTCCTTGGTTGAAAACGATTACGGTCCAATTAAATTTCGTTTAAACTTTTATGATCTGGTCAACGGACTTCCCAACGAGAATATACTGAATGAAAATATTATTATAGAAACCGAAATTGAATCCGGTATCGTTACGGTTGATTTAACGCCTTATGAAATTGTTATCGATGAAGATTTTTTTATCGCCATAGAATGGATAGAGGATTTGGGACCTGGAAAATTATTTTTCTCTGGAGGCTTTTTTGGCGCCCCACTCATTGCTAGAGAAGTTAGTCAAGGAACATGGTCCGTTCTTGGTTCGGCAAGTGTTGGAATGAACGTGGAAGTTCGTTATTGATCTTTTTTTACAGTTAGCGAAATACTCGTTTTAATGATTTCTTCTAGTACCTTTAAATCCACATCTGCTAACTTTTTAATATAAAGGCAACCTTTGCCTTTTTTGTGTTTTCCAAGGGCTTCAAAATTAAATTTCTTGTGGGAAATATCGCACATCAGATAAAGTGTAAGGGCATTTTTTCGAGGGGAAAAACCAGTTAAAAACCAATCGCCTTCTCTCCCGCTCGCATATTTATAATGATAATCACCAAAGCCAATAATAGAAGTACCCCAAAGAATTCCTCTTGCTCCAGTAAGACGTTCCATCATTTGGTATAATGCCCAGCTATCAGCTTTTTTTTCCTCAGGGACTAGTTCATCTAAAAACAGATGGACAGAGGTAGCGGTAGGTTTTGTTTTGTTGGAGGACATGAGATTTTTACCATAAGTTAATAAAAATCAGCGTTTTGAAACCTTATTATTGCTAATATTTCTTTGACGGGAACATTTAAAACGATCTACAGTTTCTGATCGGCTTTTGCTGTGCTTGGTTTTTCGCCCCTGAACCCTAGCCCGCCACATCTTAAAACTGGAGAGTTTCATCTCCCTTCGCATCAATTTAATGACATCCTGTTCTTTTAAACCAAATTGCATTAGGATGGCATCAAAAGGAGTGCGATCTTCCCATGCCATTTCGATAACTCGATCAATTTGAACTGCCTCTAATGTGATTTCTTTTTTCATGATTCTCTACTATTTGGTAAGGTATGTCTATTTAAAATTCGTTTGCTTTCTTTTCTAACCAAACTGTTTTTTTGAAGGTTCCACAAGGTTTGACTTGCTTTTTCACGGCTTTTGGTTAAATCAACTATGGGCAATGGATAATTGTCTCCTAACTTAAAATCATACAAAGCAGCTTCCAGGGGCGTTAAATCCCAAGGGGTGTGAAGGAAAGCTTGAGGCAAAGTAGCCAATTCTGGAATCCATTGTTTTACAAATAACCCTTGTGGGTCGTGCTCCAGTCCATTTTTAACTGGATTATAAATTCTAAGGGTATTAATTCCCGTTTCGCCTGCTTGCATTTGAATTTGAGGAAAATGAATTCCCGGTTCAAAATCTAAAAACTGACGGGCCAAAAACCCTGAAATGGATTGCCAAGGTTGCCACAGTTGATGAATCACAAAAGAAACGACCAAAGCACGCATTCTAAAGTTTAAATAACCCGTTGCAACCAAGCACCTCATGGCAGCGTCTACCATGGGTACTCCCGTTTGCCCGGTTTCCCAAGCAGTCAAATGATCAGAACGTTTTTCTTTTGTAAGGGCATGATATCCTTTATTAATACTCTTAAATTCCATTACACATTCCATTTCAAATTTTTGAATAAAATGAGCTTGCCATCTTAAGCGCGAATCAAAAGCTGATAAGGCACGACTCCTTTTACCCTGCTCTTTTTCTCCTTCTGTTCGCTGCAAAACTTGCCGCATTGATATATTTCCCCAAGCAATATAGGGAGAGAGTCTGCTGCAACTTTTTCGAGCCAAATCGGGTTTTGAAATGTGTTTTTGATAATTTAAATAACGACTTTCAAAAAAGGAATTTAGATAACGATGCGCATTGTGTTCTCCCCCAGGTTGAAGTAAGGCTGATTTTGATGTATCCAACGAAACAACCTCAAAATGAGATTCAAGTTCGAGAATCGTTTCCGAATCAACCAACTGATTTTCTTTGGGAGAAAAAGTCAAAATAGGTCGATTCATATGGGCAGTCCATAAATGAATCCATTTTTTCCGATTCCTCAAGCGTCTAAAAACACCTTGCTGCAAAAACTCCTTCCAAATAATTTTTTTAGAATCTACCCATTGTCGGACTTCCTTATCCCGATCAAATGTGAGTTGAATCCCGGTTTCTTGATGAGAATACAATGAAATCGGAATACGTTCATTTAAACTTTTCAAAATACTTAAAACAGTTCCTTGCACACACAACACTTTTGTATTATGCGGTTTTAATTGTTGATTTAATTGTGCGATTGACTGTTTGATGAAATTGAAATGACGCTCACTGTAATGGCTGTCGTTTAATAATTCCTCTTCTAAAACATATAAGAGAAGGCAGTTGTTGTCAGACGCCAAAGCAACATGGAGGGCTTCATGGTCTAAAAGTCTTAAATCTCTTTTTAACCAAATTACATTAAGTTTTTTGGTCTTAAAATGCATCGGGTTGGGTTATGATTTCATAAGCACGCTTTTTTATTTCAGCAAGATCCGCCGCAGGAATTTTTTCCAACAAACGCAGCATCATAGCCATGCGATTGTTTTTTGCGAAATGCTCTTTTTTATCATCTAAAAAGTTCCAATACAAGCTGTTGAAGGGACAGGCATCGTCACCCACTCGCTTCTTTTTATCATATTGACAATCACCACAATAATTACTCATTTTATGAATATAGGCCGCTGCAGAAACATAGGGTTTTGTGGCAACAATTCCCCCATCTGCCCACTGACTCATCCCTCGGGTATTAGGCATTTGCACCCATTCCACCGCATCAGCATAGACCCCTAAATACCATTGATCTACTTCATCGGGATGTACTTGCGCTAACAAAGCAAAATTTCCAGTGATCATCAAGCGCTGTATGTGGTGAGCATAGGCATGGTCTAATGAATTTTGAATGCTGTGATGCAAGCAATTCATTTTGGTTTTGGCGGTCCAATAAAAATCAGGAAGTGAGTTTTGATTATCCAAAACATTTTTCT
The DNA here is from genome assembly GCA_913058385.1 of uncultured Flavobacteriaceae bacterium. Taxonomy (GTDB): domain Bacteria; phylum Bacteroidota; class Bacteroidia; order Flavobacteriales; family Flavobacteriaceae; genus UBA8316. Next base: position 87,250 of record CAJXQS010000006.1, on the reverse strand, counting down.
TTGCATAGTTTGGCATTTCTCTCCAATAAATTCCTCGCATGTATTCTCGCCATCCAATAATCTGACGTACAAAACCTTCTACTTGAGAAATCTCAATTGTTTCTTCATTGGCGTGATAATATTCAATTACCGAGGTAACCACTTCTAAAGGGGAAACCATTTTTGTATTTAATGCAAAGGAAAGACGGGAATGAAACAAATTCACCTCTTGGGTGTGCATGGCATCTTGATAATGTCCAAAATATTCTAGTAAATGCTGATTAAAATAATCCAATTGAAGCAGGGCTTCTTCCCGAGTGGCCGGATACAAAAAATTAGCTGAATCTAAGGTTCCTAAAGTTTCAACCCCTTGTTTTTTTAAGAGTTCCTCCAAAGCATCAAAGGATGTTGGAGCTCCTTTAAATGGTTGTGGAATTGCAGGTTCTCCCTTCCATTTATTCCGATTGTTTTTGTCAAAGTTCCAAAGACCTCCTAAGGGTTTCCCAGCTTCCATTAGCAGATTGAAATCTTTGCGTATTCTGCGATAAAAAAACTCCATCACCAACTGCTTTTTCCCTTCAAAAAATTCAGTAAGAAAAAGCCTTGAAGTCATGAAATGTTCTGAGTCTATAACGGAGGAGGAAATAGAGAGTGTTTTACAATATTGATTTAATTCTAAATCAAGTCGGTATTCATCAGGAAACTGATACTCAAAATGAGTGGCTTCATATTGACCAATTATTTGATTCAAATTCTCCGTAATACTTTGTTTGTTTTTTGGATTGTCTAATTTAAAATAATGAATGCGATGTCCTTTGTTTTCAACAGCACTTTTAAAATGGCGCATGGCGTTAAAAAAAGCAACTACTTTTTGTAAATGATGCTTGACATAATCGGTTTCCTGCCGAACCTCCATCATCACATAACAGACCGAATCGTCAATTTGATCAAACCAAGAATGGTTTAGATTTAATTGATCGCCAAGGATTAATCGTACTTTCATTCAAACAAGGTATTTTGCAACCAGCGTTTTTGATATTGCCCTTTGGCATCATAACGATCTGCTTGTAGCTTTATATTAAATTTTCGGTCACGTGGGTCATTGCCAACACCTGCAACGTAGAGCCAGTTCCCCCAGTTGCTATGTGCATCGTAATCAATAAGTTGTTGCTCAAAATAAGCGGCCCCCATGCGCCAATCCATCAACATGCTTTTGGCAAAAAAACTTGCAACATTTTGCCTGCCTCGATTGCTCATAAAACCTGTTTTTTTAAGTTCAATCATGTTGGCGTTGACAAAAGGCTCCGTGGTTTTTCCTTCAGTCCATTTTAGGAAAATTTCCGAATTGGAATCCCAAGTATATTTTTTATCCAAAATACCACCCAGATGAAAGATTGCATTTCCGTGCTTTAATGAGATGTACTTAAAATAATCTCGCCAAATCAATTCAAAAATTAACCAATAGGTGGATTCATTTTTTTGAATTTCTTTTTCATAGCGTTGTACTTCCCAATAAATCATTCTTGCTGAAAGGGAACCGTTGGCTAACCAAGGTGAAAATTTCGAACTGTAATCTGTTCCTAATAAACCATTTCTGGTTTGCTTATAAAACGAAAGGCGCTCGGATTTCCAAAAGTAGTCCTTTATGCGATTCAATGCCGACGACGTTCCTCCCAAAAATGGAAAGGCTGCATGCGTTGAGGTGTCAAAAGATGCAAACCCTAATTCTTCAAGAGTAGGAACAGTGAAGGACGCAGTTAATAAAGATTTTTTATCTAAAATTCCGGGTTCTGGAATGCAGGATTTGATAGTGCTGTATTTCTCACATTTTTTCCTAAAAACAGTAAACACTTGGGGTATTGAATCAATGTCCATTGGGATATCATCGGGATGAAATAGGAATTGATCGTAATTAGTGAAAACTTGAATTTTCTTTGATAAACTATCACAAACTGCATTTGAAATCAATTTTTCTTCAGCTGTCCATTCTTCTTGAAAAAACAACGCGCTTGCGTTTAGGTCTTCAATCCAATGGGGAATCCCCACTGTTGCAGATCGCTTTTCAACGATTAGCGTAATATTTTTTTCTTTTAATTCAAGTTGAAGGGATTGAAGTGTTTCAATATTGAAACGTGTTCTAAACTTTCCTGTTTTTTGAAAACCCCAAGTTGTTTTTTCAAAATCTTTTGGCTCAAAAGTATAGTATGCCACGACCCTGTCATAAGACTTGCAAGCATTGAAAAAGGACTGTTGGTCTTGAAAACGCACATCGTTTCGTAACCAAACCAAAGCTGTTGTCATGTGGATTTACATTTTTTACTACAATATTTAACATTTTCCCAATCACGTTCCCATTTCTTTCTCCACTGAAATGGACGATTGCAAGTCAGGCAAATTTTCTCAGGTAAATTTTGTTTTAATACCCGCTTCATGCCATGTTTAATGCTGCTTTATAAACACTCAAACAACGTTCGCGAGCAAACTTATGATCAACAATGGGTTGTGGATAGTCTAACTCTTGAAAATTAGGCACCCATTTTTGAATGTATTTGAGTTCTTTATCAAATTTTTTAATCTGTTCGGTAGGATTAAAGATTCTGAAGTAGGGTGCTGCATCAACACCACAGCCCGCTACCCATTGCCAGTTTCCTACATTACTTGACATTTCATAATCCAATAGCTTTTCAGCGAAATAAGCTTCCCCCCATCGCCAATCGATCAAAAGGTGTTTACACAAAAAACTACCCACCAACATCCGCACTCGATTGTGCATGAAACCAGTCTCGTTTAATTCCCGCATTCCCGCATCTACAAATGGATATCCTGTTTCACCAGCACACCATTTCTTAAAATCTTCTTCGTCATTTCTCCACTCTATCCGATCGTATTTTGATTTAAAATTACTGTCTTTGGTATGAGGAAAATGCCATAAAATCTGCATGAAAAACTCTCTCCAAATCAGCTCTTTTAAAAATGTAATTTCTTTGGCGACAGCTGCTTTCTTAACTAGTTGTCTGACACTGACTGTACCAAATCGTAGGTGAGCTCCTAAACGGGAAGTACTGTCAAGCATTGGGAAATTTCGAGTTGCTTCATAATTGTCAATTACTTCATCAGTAAATGTATGTGGAAGCGGTTCTTTTTCTGAGGATTCAAAACCTAAATCCGCTATGGTTAATGTAGGAAGAGACGAATCATTGTATAAATTACCAAGATGATTTTCTGAGGGATAATGATTTGTATCTTGAGGCTTTAGATTCGCAATCCATTTTTTGGAATAGGGAGTATAAACGAGGTATGGCTTTCCATCGTTCTTACAAATCTCATCTTTTTCAAAGATTACTTGGTCTTTGAAGGTAATAAAGTCAATTCCTTTGTCCCCTAATAGTTCTTTTATTTCACCATCACGTTCCAAAGCGTATGGCTCATAATCATGATTTGCAATTACCTTGTCAATCCCATAATCATTGGTAAGTTTTTTAAAAATAGCCTTGGGAGCGCCTCTATAAATTCCTACTGTACATCTGTTCCCCTTCATCGCTTTATTGATGCCCCCCAAGGCTTTTAACAAAAATGTTATTCTAGCATCTTTTTTTGGAAGCTTGTCTAGGATTTTTTCATCAAAAATAAAAATAGGGAGAACTTTATTTGAATGCTTTAAGGCCTCATAAAGACCTCTGTTGTCGAAGACTCTCAGGTCTCGACGAAACCAAAATAAAGTTATTTTTCCCATTTTTGTTTAACTTTTTATGTCTCCAATTCCTCCGTCGATATGAAGAACTTGAGCAGTCATCCAACTGCTTTTATTGCTTAAAAGAAATGCGGTTGCTTCTGCCATCTCTTCGGCACTTCCAAAACGTTGTAGTGGATGTCTTCCAGCTGCATTTTCTTTTTTGGTGTCGTTGTTCAGGAACTTATCTGCTAGCGGAGTATCTGTAATCGAAGGTGCAATAACGTTGACCCTTACTTTTGGAGCTAATTCTGCTGCCAATGATCTCGCCAAGCCTTCTAATGCTCCTTTTGCAGCGGCAACACTTGCGTGGTAGGCCATCCCAGTTTGGACTGCGACAGTGCTATAAAATACAACGCTTGCTGTAACATTTCCACTTTGTAATTTGCTTAATACGGTTTGTAATGTTTTGACAGCTCCCATTACATTGATTGAAAAATCATTAAGAAAAGTTTCAGGTTTAAGTCCTTTGAAAGGTCTTAAATTGATGCTTCCAGGGCAGTAAACAAAACCGTCTAACGATTCTGGTAATACAGAGAGATCCAAGGTGTCAGTTAAAACGTCAAAAGGAATGTGAGTTACATTCAAGCCAGTCAAATGCTCGTTGGTTCTGCAGGCCGCAAAAACGTTATTTTCTCCCCCAATTAATTTGATCAATTCGAGTCCAATTCCTGAGCTACCCCCAATTATTAGTATATTTTTTTTCATATTTAGTTTTTATATTCTCCAAAAAGTTCAATTAATTTTTTTTGTCGATAATCAAATATTTCATTGAGTTTGGGCTTGACAATTATCGGATGTGCCAATCTTCCGAGTGTTCCAAAAGGAATTTTATAGTCAATAATGTCTTCCATTTCAACACCGTTTTCAATCGGGCGAATAAAGTGTTTATGGTGCCACAATGCATAGGGGCCAAATCGTTGTTCGTCTACAAAATATTCACCTTCCTTTACATGTGTGATTTCAGTCACCCATTTCGTGGGGATTCCCATGACCGGGGTAACGATATACTGAATAATTTGTCCGGCATACATTTTCTTTTCAGCACCGCTTAAAATTTCAAACCCCATATAATCAGGAGTGATGGTTTTTAAGTTATTTGGATCACTCAAAAAATCCCAAGCGTGGTCGCAAGTTATTGGAAGATTCTGGAAAGTATGCTTGCGGTAGATTTTCATTTATAATTTATTATTTAAACAAATATAAATAAACGTTTAACTATTTTTGCATTTACTTAAACAAAATATAAACAATTAACAAAGGATTTCAGTTAACTTACCTTAAAACTATTTCAATATTATATTTTTGTAATAATTTGATGCCTGAAATTTAAATTTAAAACCATAACATGAAAAACTATTTATTATTAGCCGTTTCTTTATTTTGTAGCATAACATTTGCTCAAGTAAGAACACCCCAGCCAAGTCCTAAGGCTAAAATATCTCAAGTTGTTGGGATGACAGATTTTACGATTGAATACGCACGCCCTTCGAAAAGAGGCAGAGCAATTGTTGGAAATTTAATACGCTTTGGAGAATTATGGAGAACGGGTGCCAATAAAAATACAACCATAGAGTTTTCTGACACAATAATGATTAAGGGTAAGGAAATCCCTTCAGGAAAATACGCTATTTACACCCTGCCAAATGAAAACAGTTGGGTGTTGTATTTTTATAGTAAGACAGACTCTTGGGGTGTTCCTAAAGAGTGGGAGGAAAGCAAAATTGCACTTAGCATCACTTTACCCGTCCAAAGAATTGACAAAGAAGTCGAAACTTTTACGATTGACATCTCTGATATAAAGAGTAGTGGCGCCAACATAAACCTTTCATGGGAAAACACTTTGATCTCCCTGCCTGTAGAAGTTCCCTCTGTTAAACAAGCCATGTTAAGTATTGAAAAAACATTATCTAATAATCCTAAAGCTGGAGATTATTACAACGCAGCGGTTTATTATCTTAATGAAGGACACGACCTTAATCAGGCGAAAACTTGGATATCAAAAGCAGTTGAGATGCAAGATGATGCTTTTTGGATGTTCCGTCAACAATCTTTAATTTTAGCAGGTTTAAATGAAACCTCTGCTGCTATTGCTGCGGCTAAGAAGTCTTTGGCACTTGCCATAAAGGCGGGTAATAAAGATTATGAAATCATGAACAATGAGTCCATAGAAAAATGGAGTAACTGATACTAAGCTTTTACTGTTTCTTTAAAAATCACTTGTAAAATTATGGCCAACATAATGGTGAGTATTGCACCAATTACGTTGAGCCAAAGAAAGCTAACGATGTCCATTTTGTATACATACAACACCATAATTTCTGAAATTATTGCAGCAAAAAACACGGCTTTTCCTCTGATAAATTTAATGAAAATTGCAATTAAGAAAATCCCAAGAATGGTTCCGTAGAAAAGCGACCCAATGATGTTAATCAATTGAATTAAATTCTCAAACAAATTCCCCACCATTGCGAATAAAATCGCAATACATCCCCAAAGTACGGTGAAGCCTTTGGTAGCCCAAACATAATGTTTGGGTTCAGAGTTGGGTTTAAATCTTTTGTAAAGATCCACCACACTGGTTGCTGAAAGTGCATTAATTTCGGAGGCAGAGGAACTCATGGCAGCTGAAAGTATTACGGCCAAAAGAAGCCCTATTAATCCTCTTGGTAGGTGTTCTAAAATGAAATAAATAAAAACATAATCCTTGTCATTCGACTCGACTTTTGGCTCTACTTGTTCAATTAGTTTTTTGGCTGCTTTTCGGTTTTGCTCATATTGATTTTGAACTTGAAGGTATTTCTCTTTCAGCGGTTCGCTTTCAAAAAATGACGTTTCATTAATGTATTGTTGTTTCTCAAGGTGCAGTTGATCATTTAGTTTTTCTAATTCAACAAATGCACTTCGATGAGTGGACCCCTTGACTTTTTCAATGGCATTCTTGTTGAAATGTATCGGGGCTTTTTCAAACTGAAAAAAGATAAAAACCATAACTCCTGTTAACAATATAAAAAACTGCATTGGGATTTTTAAGAATCCATTCATGATTAGGCCTCGTTGACTTTCTTTTAATGATTTTCCTGATAGGTAGCGTTGTACCTGACTTTGGTCAGTACCAAAATAAGAAAGTGCTAGAAAAAGCCCTCCCGTTATTCCACTCCAGAAAGTGTATCGATTGTTTGGGTCAAAACTAAAATCTAACACATTTAATTTCTCATTGATTCCTGCCAATTCTAATGCATTGGAAAAATTTATATTTTCGGGCAAAGCACAAACAATAAAAATAAAAGCGGCGATCATTCCTGAAAATATAATGAACATTTGTTGTTTTTGGGTGACATTTACAGCCTGGGTTCCACCTATCATTGTGTAAAAAATAACTAAGAAACCTATGATTACGATAAGCATTTTTAAATCCCAACCTAAAACTACGCTTAGAATTATGGCCGGTGCATAAATTGTTATTCCTGCTGCTAATCCTCGTTGAATAAGGAAAAGTATTGCAGTTAAAATTCTTGTTTTAAGATCAAATCTTTTTTCTAAAAATTCATAAGCTGTGAATACTTTTAATTTATGATAAACAGGTAGAAAAAAAAGACAGATGATCACCATCGCAAAAGGCAAACCAAAATAAAACTGCACAAACCCCATACCATCGTTAAAAGCTTGTCCTGGAGTAGAAAGAAAAGTAATTGCACTGGCTTGAGTTGCCATAACAGATAGGCCTACGGTAAACCAAGAGGCTTTGTTTCCTCCTTTAATATAATCTTGAATGTTTTTGTGAGAGTTGTTTTTTCTTATCCCATAGAGGATGATGAATGTTAAGGTAAAACCCAAGATGATCCAGTCAATATTTCCCATTAATTATAATATTTCATGAATAAATAAAAGAGTGCCCAATAGACAACTTGAGTTAAAATTAAACCCAAATATATTTTTGAAATTTTATTTTCTTTCATTTTTAGGTGCGATTAAATTAAAAAACAATCGATAAGCTCCAGGAACTCCAGCCGGTAAAAGCCTGAAAAAACTTAATCCAGTGTAAACAATCTTTCCTTTTCCGTAATCTGCGGACAACAAAGCGCCATCTTTCGGGTTTTCTCCGGGATCATTCATTCTTAATAATGGTTTAAAATCATCGTGCCATTGGTTAGGGAAATACAATCCGCGCTCCTGTACCCAACCTTCAAAGTCTTTAGAGCTTATTTTGTTAGGATGGTTTAACAGGAGGTGCTTGCCATCTAAAATTGTTACAGCTGCATTCTCATCAGTTACACGATCCCTCGAAAGCCTTAGATTGAGAGGCGCAATTTCATTTGTTTTTAGCCCTCTGCTGGTGTTGTATTGAATCAATAAGGTTCCACCTTGAGCGACATATTCCCATAAAATTTTATTTTTAAAGGACAAAGATTCATTCACATTAAACGCCCGAATGCCCATCACTACTGAGGCATAGTTGTTCAGTTTTTCTAGACTAATTTGATCCGCATCAAGCATTTCAACTTCGATTCCCACCGCTCGCAAACTTTCAGGGATTTTGTCTCCAGCGCCATTGATGTAACCAATTTTATTTACGTCAGTTTTTAAATCTAATGTAATTGCTTTTGAAATTGCCGGAACGACCATGTATTGCTTTGGGAAGTGATCGTATTCGATTTCTTGCATCGATGCGTTAAAACTGTTTTTACTAGTTTCTATTAGAGGTTTAAGCTCGAATTGATCTGGAAAGTCAGGGGGTGTTATTTCAAATGAAAGGTTTTTCTCGGCACCCTTTCCATCAATAACTATGCTATGATTTTCTGGTGAAATTTTCCAATGTTTATTTCCCTTTAAGTGAATGTTTCCTTCAAAACTTGCACCATTATTTTTGACCTTTATATTAATTGATTTTTTTTCTTTTCCTGAAAACAAATAAACCGGTTCTTCGATTTGAGTTGTTGTGGCAGGAAGTATTTGGAATGGCACGACAACTTCCCCTCTGACAGGGTCTGTCTTGCGATAGGAGAGGGGCAGGGTCGCTTTTATCTCCACCCCCTCAATTAAAAGCGTAAAGTCAATGACAATTGCTGCTGGAGTTTCTGCCAACCCGATGAGGTTTTTTTTCGAGGTGCTGTACATTCCTGTTGAACTTTCCTCAGAAAGCCAATAGGGGCTACTAATCTCCCCTTTTATTATATGTTTTATTTTTTTTTCAAAAACTAAGTTTTGCATCAACGATTTTTCGATTGATTCGGTTGGCTTGATTTTTTCAAGCTTTTTAATGATAACTTTTATCGGACTGGGATTGACTGCTTTAATTATTATGTTTATTTCTTCGCCAAAAATCGCATAAGGCACTGAAGCATTTGCTTGAAGATCAACCCCAAGGCACCGCAAAATAACATCTTCAATTTCTTTTGATTTTATTTCACTCCAATGCTTGTTCTTCAGTTTTTTGATTTTATCATAGGCCAGAACAAGTTTCGATACGCTCAGATAAGGTTTTGAGAAATTAAATTCATTGATAACGTCATTAATCAGCTTCTCAATTTCAGCACCGCCTGCAAGGCGCGTCCAGCTTGTGTTAATCCCTTCAAATGGATTGTTTGATTTTAGTGGTGTTCCTTTAATCAACTCCAGGCACTCTACCTGACGACCTTGTTGGGCAGCGCTTCCAAACCCCTGCGACTTGTGCTGACTTCTACTCATTGCAGCAATTTCAGAATTACTTTTCCCCGTTAAAGGATCATAAACACCACTGTCAAATTCAATTAAATTGGATCTATCCGATTTGTTAAACTTTTCACGACTTCCATAGAACCACCAAGAGGTGTTGAAAAACAGCCTTTTGGGCTGCCAGATTTCAGAGATAGAAAGAGTGTTTTTTGAGCCTGAGAGTTCAAATGCTTCGGTGCTTATAATTGCTGAACTGGTGTGATGACCATGTGTTTTTCCGGGAGTTCTGTGGTCAAAACGATTGATGATAATATCGGGTTTGAATTGTCTTATTCTTTCAATGGTTTGTGAAAGAACTTCTTCTTTATCCCAAATCGAAAATGTTTCATCTGGATGTTTTGAGTAACCAAAGTCGCTGGCCATCGTAAAATATTGCTCTCCACCATCAATCCGTCGGGCTGATAACAGTTCTTGTGTTCTTATTAAACCCAAAGCTTCCCTTAATTCAGATCCAATTAAATTCTGTCCTCCATCGCCTCTAGTCAGAGATAAATAGGCAGTTCGCGCAAGAAGGTGATTTGAAAAATAAGAAATCATTCTTGTATTTTCATCATCCGGATGTGCTGCAACATAAAGTACTGAACCCAAGAAATTTAACTTCTGAATACTTTTGTAGATCTCCGAAGAACTTTGGGCATGAATGAGGTTCATGCTCATAATAAAGAGAATAAAACGCAACATATTCTTATGGATTGAGCAGTAAGCTGTCTCTGTATTTTTCATCTCCTAATTTATTTTTTAGCCAATAACTAATTTTTTTTGTGGTCAATCGATTTGCCCTGCTCAGCTGAATATTTTCCTTAAGTGAAAACTCCTCCCATCCTTCTATTTGGTAGGGAAAACTATTTTTGAATTTAATTTTAAGTAAACGATTTAAATCTTGAAACTCAAGACTATAGGTAAAATAATTATTCTTTAAATCTAATTTCGCAATCGCTGGATAGGGTTTTATTCTTAAGTGATTCAGCTGCAATAAATCCAAGGAGGGAATTATGTTTAAATTTCCAATAGGCAAGCTGCTGGGATTAATTCTAATTGTACTCCAAAGCTCCGCTTCTGTCAAGGCATTTTTAAAAGTAAGTTCTTGATCTGCTTCTCCCTCAAAATAAGAATGTCTTTTGATCTTAAGCTCTGATTTTTTATTGAGCTGAAGATAAGTATGCCCACACCATTCTTGAATGGAAGCTGTGATTTTCCTTAAAGATTCTTTCTCCTCCAATGAAACGAAAGCACTGTTCATGATGTGATAAGGATAGATTCCGGTTAAGAAATTAACGGTCCGATTTAGCTTTAATACAGACTCACTTTTTTCGGAAGAAATGTTAGCTTTTACTTGTTCCTTTTTTAAAAAATCTTCTGTTACAAAAATCAAAACAGCATCTCCCGAACGCATTTCTCCATACCGCAATTGCGACAAACTGTAAGTAGATATTTCTGCTTTCCCATCAAACCAATAAGACTTGAATTCGTTGCTAAGATTAACTTTTTCTGGATTTAACTGCTGTTCTGAGCAGCTGATCAAAGAAAAAACAAGAAACAGACTGCTAAATATTTTGTGTATCACTTGTTTTGATTTTAAGGTTTAAGTTACATTATTTAAAAAAGAATCAATTCTGAATTATAGATTTAATTTTTTGAAAAACCTGAGCGAGAGGTAATCCGACCACATTGGTGTAACTGCCATTAATTTTAATAATTCCAATTTCCCCGATCCAGTCTTGAATGCCATAGGCTCCAGCCTTGTCTAACGGACTGTGTTGACTGATGTATTGATCAATTTCAATTTCCGAAAGCGCTTTAAAATGCACTTCAGTTATTTCGGTGATGATGTCAAATTGACCATCAAAAAGAAATCCAACTGCTGTTATCACTTCGTGTGATTTTCCAGAAAGTTTTTGCAACATTTTTTTTGCATCGGTTTCGTCTTTTGGCTTTCCCAAATATTCATTTTCACACCAAACGATTGTATCGGCAGTGATGACAATTTGTTTTGGCTGAATGATTTCTTTGAAAGGGGCTGACTTTTTTGCGACAATGTAATCAGCAATTTCTCTGCCCTCCAGATAGTTGGGGAAACTTTCCTCCACATCAAAGGTCTTGATGGTAAAAGGCAAGCCGATTTGATTCAAAAAATCTTTCCTTCTTGGAGATCCAGAGGCCAGAATTATTTCATAGCCATTAAGTGAATATGTATCCAAAAGCTTTATTTGTTGTTTTTCCCAAAAGGCCAATTCCCCTGAACTCGGAGGACCTGTTCTATGATTTCACGGACACAGCCGTCTCCTCCTTTTTTATGAGAAATATAATCTGCAGCATCTTTTACGTCAGTTACTGCATCGTTAGGACACGTCGAAAGACCTGACTTTTCCATCACTGAGAGATCAGGAATGTCATCACCCATGTACAAAACCTCGCTTGAATTGAGATTGTTTTCTTTTACAAAATCGTCAAAAGAATCGTCTTTTTGATGTGCACCTAAATAAACTTTTTGAACACCTAGTTCTTCAAAACGATCTCTTACGCCTTCGTTTGTCCCACCAGATATAATGGCAATCTTATAGCCGTTTGTTAGGGCAAATTTCATTGCAAATCCATCTTTTGTGTTCATAGAACGATGCAGTTCGCCAGAGGTTGTCACCAATACCCTGCCATCGGTAAGCACTCCGTCGACATCAAAAATAAAAGCTCTGATGTTGTTTAATTTTTCTTTGTAATTTTTTTCACTCATTGTTCTGTTTGATTGAAGCTGTAAGGGTTAAATATAATTCTTTGTATTGAGTATTTTCTAATAAATCCAAGTGCTTTTTAATTGTGTTTTCATCATTTCTAATCGCAGGTCCAGTTTGAGACATTTCAGGCCCTTGTGCAATTGCCTTTTTTGCTGTTTCAAGAATAATTGGATTCAGAATCTCGAAAGGAATGTTGTTTGATTTGGCTATTTTATTCCCAATATTAAAAAGATGGTTTCCAAAATTATTGATAAAAACTGCAGTCAAATGTAAGATTCCCCTTTGACTAGAATTCATTTCATAAGGGAGTGCGCCTAGTTCTTTTGCGAGGCTAAATAATGTGATTTTGTCCTTTTCATCTTCAGCTTCAATACAAATGGGAAGGTCTTTAAAAGATAATTCATGCGATTTTGTAAAAGTCTGCAAAGGGTAAAATACGCCTTTTCTTCCTCCAGATTCTAAGATTTTCATGTCAACGCCACCTGCACAATGGACAACCAAGCGCTGCCTATTCATTTGGGAACTTACTTTGGCAATGGAATTATCTGAAACTGCGATTATATAGAGATCTGCGTCTTCTAATTGAGTAAGGATGTTAGTGATCTTAGTGTCTTTTTCAGCAAACTCAATTGCACTTAAATCTCTATTGTACCATTGAACCAAATCAACATTTTCAGCTTCATGAAAAAGCTTTTGAAAATGATGACCTAGATTTCCAGCTCCTAACAAAACGATTTTAATCATTTTCAAAAATACATAAAGATATTTTTACCTAAATTTATATCACCTAAATCTTTTACTTATGAATTTCTACAATGCCCTACGGCGTAATTATCTTTCAAAATATTATTTAATGATTCCTTTTTCCATCCTAATAGTAGGATGTAGCGGCTCGTTTGCTGCGATGTATATCACGATGAAGGGCATGAACATCTTTAATTTCATTCAATTGGCGGTATCTGTTTTAGCTGCAATGTCTTACCTGGCTGTCATGTTGGCTCAGTTTAGCCGCGAAATTGTTTTCAAAGTATTCATCATTTCAGTTTTGATCGAATTATTTCTTATTGCATTCAATTTGATAGTTTGATTTTGTTGTAATTAAATCTCAACAAGTATCTTTGTAAGCAAATAGATATCAATTGATAATGAAGGAAAAATTTCTAAAGTATTTGTTTTCAAACCGCCTAATGGCAATTCTTTTTCTTGTTTTTCCTACCGCAATGGCGTTGGGAACATTCATAGAGAGTTGGTACAGTACGGATACCTCTAAAATATGGATCTATAACGCCTGGTGGTTCGAGCTTATTTTAGTCTTATTAATGGTTAATTTTTTCGGAAATATTTTTAAATATAAATTATTTAGAAAAGAAAAATGGGCGGTTTTAATGCTTCACCTTTCTTTTATTTTGATCATTTTCGGAGCATTTATTACAAGATATTTTGGTTATGAAGGCGTAATGCCGATCAGAGAGGGAGCAACTGAGAACACTTTTCTAACAAATGAAACTTATTTAACAGTCTTTGTCGAAGGCGAGATTGACGGCATTGCTCAGCGTAAAACACTCGAAAAAGACTTTTTGTTTTCAGAGCATGTCAACAATGATTTCAGTTGGGACAATCAGTTTAATGGAATTCCATTTTCTATAAATTACCTCAACTATACTGAGGATGTTGAAGAACAACTGGTCCTGAACGACAGTGGAGACCGTTACATAAAGATTGTTGAATCCGGAGATGGTTCGCGTCATGACCATTATTTAAAGGAAGGCGAGGTTGCAAATATTCATAACATTCTGTTTACCCTTAACAATCCTATTGCGGGCGCAATAAATCTGCGATCAGAAGGTGGACTCCATTACATAACGTCACCTTTTGAGGGGAGTTACATGAGAATGGCCGATCAACAAACAGGAAATGTTGAAGAATTAATTGAGCAGACGCTCCAATTGAGATCGTTATATAATTTAGCCAATTTCCAATTTGTAATTCCAGATCCTCCTCTAAGAGGACAATTTGAATGGGTTAAAATTTCAGAAGAAACAAAACAAGCAGAAGATGCGCTAAGATTAAATATAATTGCAGGAAATCAATCTGATTCAATTACGATTCTTGGAGGCAAAGGAATCTCTAATAACATGAAGAAGATAACTCTAGGTGGATTGGATTTTTATTTAAAATATGGTTCTCTAAGAAAGCAATTGCCTTTTTCAATTAGATTGAATGATTTTATTGCGGAAAAATATCCTGGTACAGAAAAAAGCTATTCTTCATTTAAGAGTGAGATTACAGTCGAGGACAAAGATCCCTTTGAATATGAGATTTATATGAATCACGTATTAGATCATCAAGGATTTCGTTTTTTCCAAGCATCATTTGACCCTGACGAACGCGGAACGGTACTTTCGGTAAATCATGATTTTTGGGGAACGAATATTACCTATGCGGGTTATATTTTATTGTATTTAAGCATGATGGGAATCTTTTTTATTGGCAAAACTCGATTTAAAGATTTATCTGCAAAGCTTGAAAAGTTAAAGCAGAAAAAGAAAAGTTTAACATTGATGCTTTTGTTGTTTGGTCTTTCCTTTGCCAATGGACAATCTCATGGACACAACACGCGTCCCGTATTTAATTTTGATTCAGTAGTTAATACAAATGTAGTTTCGAAAGAACATGCGCGAAAATTTGGACGCCTTGTGATCCAAGACCTTGGGGGAAGGATGAAGCCAGCAAACACTTTTTCTTCAGAGTTGTTGAGGAAAGTGAGTAAGAGTGACATATATGGCAAACTCAATGCCGATCAGGTGATGATGTCGATGATTGAAAACCCTGCGGTTTGGTATAACATCCCAATTATTTATTTGAAAAGGGGTAATGATAGTTTAAGAAGTATTCTTGGAGTAGACTCGAAACAAAAAAAGGCTTCTTTGGTTTCGTTTTTTGATGACCAAGGAAATTATAAAATATCTTCTCAATTAGAAAGTGCTTATCGCGCTGCAGTTCCGAATCAATTCCAAAAAGATTTTATTGAAGTAGACCGGAGGGTCAATTTATTGTATTCAGCATTGGAAGGAAAGGTATTGAGAATCTTTCCAATTCCCAATGAACCCTCTAACAAATGGGTTTCTTATCCAGAATTAAAAGATTCGAGTTTCAAAGGAAAAGATTCACTTTATGTCTATAACATATTGCCTTTGTATTTCAACGCCCTTAGATTGGCTAAAACCGAAGGGGACTATGAGCAATCTAATGGATTGTTAGAAAGTATAGAAGGCTTTCAAAGAAAATTTGGCAAGCAGGTGTTGCCTTCAGCCAAAAGAATAGATGCTGAAATCACCTACAATAAGTACGACATATTTAAGAAACTTTTCAGCTGGTATCTCTATGCTGGCGTGCTTTTGTTTGTTGTCCTATTAGCTCAAATATTTAAAAACAATAAAGCACTAAAGTTTTTAATAGCTTTTTTAAAATATATAATTCTTTTCTTTTTTATCCTCCACACAGGAGGCTTGATCACAAGGTGGTTTATTTCGGGGCATGCACCTTGGAGTGATGCCTATGAATCAATGATTTATGTTGCTTGGGCAACTTTGTTTTTTGGATTAATTTTTGGAAGAAAATCTGACTTAACATTGGCTTCAACCGCTTTTGTTTCTTCCATGATTTTAATGATTGCGCATTGGAACTGGATGGACCCCGCCATTGCAAATTTAGTTCCGGTATTAGATAGTTATTGGTTGATGATACACGTCGCTGTAATTGTTGGGAGTTATGGACCTTTTGCACTCGGAATGATCATAGGAGTGGTGACGCTGTTGTTAATGCTGTTGACCAATAAAAAGAATAAAGAAAAAATTGAATTGAATATAAAAGAACTCACAATAATCAATGAATTATCAATAACCGTTGGCTTAATTATGCTTACCATAGGGAATTTCCTAGGTGGCATGTGGGCCAATGAAAGTTGGGGGAGATATTGGGGTTGGGATCCAAAAGAAACCTGGGCACTTATCAGTATCATGGTTTACGCATTTGTAATTCACATGCGCTTGGTTCCTGGATTAAGGAGTAATTGGACTTTTAATTTTATGAGTATTGTTGCTTTTGCAAGTATTCTGATGACTTATTTCGGTGTTAATTTCTACTTGGTTGGACTTCATTCTTATGCAAGTGGCGATAAGATCATCACTCCTAATTTCGTGTATTATGCCCTTGTAATCATTTCTATACTTGGGATTCTATCTTACTGGCGATTCAATAAGTTCTATAAAAAATAAATATTGGCATTAAATTTGTCATTAGAGAGTTAAAATCGAATTATGAAAATCAATAATATTTTTTTATTATTTGCTATCTTTTTAATTGCTTGCAATGAAGATAACGCTCAGGTTTCTCAAACAGATTTTGAAACTAATTTGACTAAGTGGGAGGAATTAGACATAAGCGATTACTACTTTACTCAGTCGATTTTGTGCTATTGTACTGAGGAATATTTACTTCCGAAGGAAGTTCGTGTTGTAAATGGAAAGATCGTTTCAATTAACGGAGAGGAATATGATCCCCAGGTGCATTACGACTTCAGAACGATCAATGATTTCTTTGATTTTATTGAGGTGAAAGCTAAAAGTAAACTAAGTTTCTTTCAAGTAAGTTATGATAAACAGCATGGTTTTCCCGCTCTAATAGTTCTTGATCCTGTGGAACAGATAGCGGACGATGAAATTACCTATAAATTAAGTGATTTTAAATATTAAACCTCTCTACAAATTCGTCCTGATCTAAACCTTCTTCTATAAGGTCTAATGCGTGGTTCACAACAGTTGCTGCATTTTCAATTTCAAATCCTAGCCCAACAACCATTCGCTTCATCAACATTTTTTCTTCATCATCAGCGATTTAGTCAGCATAGACCATACGTCCAATATCATAAAGACGTTCTAGTCTCGATTTTTCATCCGAAGGTGGGCTGATTTTATAATCATCAGGAGATTCCATTATTTTATTAGCCATTTCTGGTTCGATCTCTAAATAAATAGCCAATCGGTCGATGAAAGCTTTTTCCTCTTCCGTAATAATACCATCTGCTAAAGCGATCTTAACAATTGATGCGAAATGACGACGGTTTCGGTTTTTAAAGCTTGGGGTATACAGGTCTTTGATTGACATATTATTTTTTTGTAAATATAAATAATTTAAAGAATGATTTTTAAAACTCAAACTTTTTTATCTCCAAAAAGCTCAAAAGATTCTAACTCAAAATAAGAGAGTGATGCAAGGAGATGATCGAAAATACCAGAGACAATCTGTTCATAATTAAGCCAAGCTTTATCCTTGATGAAAACGTAAACTTCAATGGGAATACCTTGTGGAGTTGGAGCCAGTTGACGCACCATTACGGTCATGTCTTGATTGATTTCAGGATGTGTTTCTAGATAAGCCAGGGCGTAACGTCGAAAGAGACCTAAGTTGGTCATATTCCTTCCATTGACCATTAAAGATTTATCAATTCCTTTTTTGGAATTGTCATCTTCGATTTCTTTTGATTTTTGTGATACAAAATCAGAGATTCTTTGAATCTTAGCGTACTTACTTATTGAGTTTTTATCTATAAATTTAATGCTAGACACCTTTACCTGAATCGATCTTTTAATCCGCCTACCTCCGGCTTCGCTCATTCCTCTCCAATTTATAAAAGAGTCAGAAACTAGTTTGTAGGTTGGAATAGTCGTAATGGTTTTATCAAAATTCTGAACTTTTACGGTAGAAAGATTGATTTCAATAACGTCACCATCTGCATCACAGCTTTTCATGGTGATCCAATCTCCAATTCTGACAGTGTCGTTGATCGTTACTTGAATGCTGGCAACAAAACCCATGATGGTGTCCTTGAAAATGAGCAAAATTATTGCGGACATCGCTCCCAGAGTAGTCAAAAAGGCACTTATGTCTTTTCCAGACAGTAGAGAGAGAATTGTGATAATTCCTACAAACCAAACAAATATCATAAAGACTTGAATGTAGCTGTCTATAGGTTTGTCCTTAAATGTCGTTAGTGTTTTTAAAAAGTCTTTTAAGCTATTTAATAGCTTTCTAATAATAACGATGGTCAGAAGCGCTCCAATAACATCCAAGATAACAGAAACCGGATTCTTAAGCACCGAAAAGTTTTCTAAGGTATTCGGTAAAAGCCAAAACAAAACAAACAATCCGGGGAAGTAAGAGAGCGTTGCTGGAACTTTATTTTTTATTAAGTAATCATCAAAATTAGATTTGGTTTTTTTTGCAATTTGATTAAAGAAAACAAGGAATACTTTTTTCAAAATTAGGGTCACAATAAAGGCAAGCACAAGAACGATAAGAGAGGAGGTAATCGAATCTAATGATTTTGCAATTGGATCAGATAAGCCAGTTTTTAAATATAAATCATAGAAATTAAAGTCCATTGTACGTCAATTAAAATTAAAAAATAAAGATAAAAAAAACCCCTTCAAATGAAGAGGTTTTTTTCTTTATAAAAGAATAAGTTTAGAGAATAGTGAAAGGCATCTCTACTCTAGCATATCCCCAACCCATGTGAAGTTTTGCGTTGTTTTTTTCACCTGTAAATACCATCGACAAGGCTTCAAGCTCTTCATCACTTTCCACAACAGCCAAATTGATTCTTACTACATCATTATCTTTTTTGTAGTTGTAAGCACCCCAAGTATTTTTCGCAGTATTTATAATAACCATTAAACTTTCTTCAGATGGAATTGAATATAAAGAATAAGTTCCAGGTTGAATTACGGTCTCTCCAATTTTAACAGATTTGTTAAAAATAATCTCAGTAGACTCATTCGCACCTGTTCTCCAAACCTTCCCATACGTAAGGATATCTTCCATAAGCCTTCCTTTTAATTGAGGACGACTATAATAAACAATAGCGGCCTTCTCTGTTATTTTATTGGCAACTGGATAAGTAGACTTGTCCAGAGGACTGCTGTCTAGTCCTTTAAATTTTTGTGCTTGCGTTACTGAGACACATGCAATTAATAGAATAAAAATTAATTTTTTCATTTTAGTTATTTTTTTAAGTTATTCATTTGACTTAATATATTTAAAATAGTTTAATCCCTAAATATCACAAGACATTTCAACACCACAACAAGAAGGTGATTTGATTTTACCTTCACAGTCAGGACAACTAGAAACCTGAACTTTGGTTCCGTCCTCTAATGCTAAAAAACCATCAACTAGAGGGGTGTCGCATTTAGCGCAGCTTGCGTTAACTGCCATTCCACAAGATTTACATTCGTATGTAGCCATTTTGTTTTTTTTTAAAGTTAATAAGATTTACAAAATATTTAGTTCTGTGCGCTTAGTTTTTTTTAAATGATTTAATTTTAGGGACTTCAAATCTCGGTTTTTTTTAAACTTAAGTTATTAATATTTGAATTAACTTTCCATTCTTATAATTACACATGACTCAAAAAGAAAATTTATTCTTTTCGTTTTTAGAATCTAATCAATGGAATGCGGCGGGTACTGTTGGAAAAGAAATCAGCAAAATAGCAGCTGATACTTCGCTTCAAGACAGGGTTGTGCAAGGGGTTGTTGTAAAGCCTGTTTATCACAAAGAAAACCTTGATTCAAAGGTTTCTTTAAGCAACAACTTTCCCTCTGAATGGCTTGTGGGGCAGATTATAGTTGCCCGAACACAAGAAGCGTGTTTGTTGTTCTTAAATAAAGCTTTAAAAGGAGGTGTTGATACTTTAACTTTTTTCGATAAAAAGGAGATCGATCTTGCTACGCTACTTAAAGGCGTGAAACATAAGTCAAAAAGAATTGAGATTGTTTTTTCTGAGCTCCCAAGCCTTTCTTATTTAGAGGGTCTAATTTCTGTTTGTGATAAAAATGGAACATCGCTCATGCTAAGTTATGATCCAATTCATGATTTAATTAAGTCTGGAAATTGGAAAAAATCAATGGCAGATGATTTACAAGATTGGTTAAAATTTTATGTTGATTCAAAATCAAAATCTTTTAAAGTTTCAGGGGTTATTTATCAAAATTCCGGAGCAACCATTGCTGAGGAAATTGCGTTCTGTTTGGCACAAGCCAATGAATATTTATTAACGCTCAGCAATGAAGGTATCCAACCTGATAAGGTTTGTTTTGAAGTTTCAATCGGAGGAAATTATTTTTTTGAAATCGCAAAAATTCATGCACTTAGATCGATGTGGAACCTAGTTTCATCTGAATATGGCAATGCCATTCCTTGTGAGATTATTGCGCAACCTTCAAAAAGGAATATGACTTTATTTGACTTTAATTTAAACATGTTGCGATCTTCAACCGCTGCTATGGCTGCAATAATAGGGGGAGCGAACGTTGTGAATAATTTGCCATATGATGAAGTTTTTAATCCATCAAATGATTTTGGCAACCGAATCGCAAGAAATCAATTGTTGATACTTAAACATGAAAGTTATTTTGATAAATTGGAGAACCCCGCAAAAGGCACTTATTTTATTGAACAATTGGTAAATGATTTGAGTGAGAATATTTTGGAGATATTTAAAGATATAGAACACCTGGGTGGTTTTATTAAATGTTTAGAGACAGGCTATGTTCAAGAAAGAATTTTAGTTAGTGAACAGGAAGAACAAAAAGCATTTGACGAAGGTTCTCGAATTCTGGTTGGAACCAATAAATATCAAAATTTAAGCGAAGTTCCCATCGCTGATTTATTGTTAAAGTCAATAAATCAGACCTCGACTTCCATTCGACCCATCCTAGAAAAACGTTTGTCAGAACAGAATGAATTAAAAAGAATCGAAGATGGCAAACAGTAGAAAAGTATTCGATCATCTTAAGATTACGAGATTAAAAGAAGATTTAAGTACTGAATCAGAGCACTTTCATTCCGAATTTTTTTCAGGTGTCCCACCATTTCTCAGAGGCCCCTATACCACAATGTATCTAAATCGTCCTTGGACCATTCGTCAATACGCTGGGTTTTCAACGGCCGAAGACAGCAATGCTTTTTATAGAAAAAACTTAGCCATGGGACAAAAAGGCCTTTCTGTAGCGTTTGACTTACCCACTCACAGAGGATATGACAGTGATCATCCTCGTGTAAGGGGAGATGTGGGGAAAGCCGGAGTAGCAATCGATACTGTTGAAGACATGAAGCGACTGTTTGATGGAATCCCACTCGACGAGATGTCTGTTTCAATGACCATGAATGGAGCTGTTTTACCCATTATGGCGTTTTATATCGTTGCCGCGGAAGAGCAGGGGGTAAGCATAGAAAATCTTAGTGGAACCATTCAAAATGATATTCTTAAAGAGTTCATGGTTCGAAACACCTATATCTATCCGCCCAAACCGTCCTTACAAATTGTGTCTGACATTATGCAATTTACAAGTCAACGGATGCCAAAATACAATAGCATAAGTATTTCAGGCTATCACATGCAAGAAGCGGGGGCTACTTCTGAAATAGAATTGGCTTATACCCTTGCGGATGGAATTGAATATGTTAAAACAGGATTGGCGGCAGGACTTAAAATAGACGATTTTGCCCCTCGACTTTCATTTTTTTGGGGAATCGGAATGAATCATTTTAGAGAAATTGCTAAAATGCGAGCAGGCAGAATGTTATGGGCGAAAATGATGAAAGCGTTTGATCCAAAAATAAATAAATCTTTAGCCTTACGAGCTCATTGCCAAACAAGTGGATGGAGTTTAACAGCACAAGACCCTTTTAATAATGTTGCCAGGACAAACATAGCAGCAATGGCAGCTGTCTTTGGAGGAACACAAAGCTTGCACACCAACGCGTTGGATGAAGCCATCGCACTCCCCACAGATTTTTCCTCCAGAATTGCAAGAAACAATCAATTATTTTTACAAGAAGAAGCGCATCTAACCAATACTGTCGACCCTTGGGGTGGAAGCGAGTTAGTTGAAAATCTTACAAATACAATCGCAAACGAAGCTTGGTCTTTAATTCAAGAAATTGAAACTTATGGTGGCATGGCAAAGGCTATAGAGGCTGGAATTCCCAAAATGAGAATAGAACAGGCTGCTGCAATTAAACAAGCGAGAATTGATAGTGGACAGGATCATATCATTGGTTTAAATCGTTATGAACTTGAAGAAGAAGAACATTTGGATTTTTTAGAAGTAGACAATATAAAAGTGACCAAACAGCAGTTAGCGAGGTTAAAGTCTGTTAAGCAAAACCGAAACGAAGCTGCAGTTCAAGAATCCTTAATTCGTTTGAAAAATGCTGCTTTTAGAAAAATGAGTGAAACTGAAGTTGCCCCCGATGAGAATTTATTAGCTTTATCGATAGATGCAGCCAGAAAAAGAGCTACCCTTGGAGAAATCAGTCGTGCTATTGAAGAAGTTTTTGGAAGGTATCAAGCAAAAAATCAATCCTTTACGGGAGTTTATTCCAAAGCAGTGAAAGACGATCCATTTTTTAAAGAAGCAAGAGAACTCTTAGCAGTTTTTGAGAAGAAATTTGGTAGGAACCCTAGAATTATGATTGCTAAAATGGGGCAGGACGGTCATGACCGAGGGGCGAAAGTAATCGCTTCAGCCTATGCGGATATTGGCTTTGATGTTGACATAGGCCCTCTTTTTCAAACCCCTGAAGAAGCTGCCAAGCAAGCGGTCGAAAATGATGTACACGTCCTAGGGGTTTCGTCTTTAGCGGCAGGACACAGAACACTTGTGCCTCAATTGTTTCATGCACTCGCACAACACAAAAGAGAAGATATTTCGGTAATTGTTGGTGGTGTGATACCTGTTCAAGATCATGAGTTTTTAATTAAATCTGGTGTTTTGGGAATCTATGGTCCAGGAACAAAAATCAGCAAAGCTGCTGTTGAAATATTAAATCTTCTATTGAAAAAGTATACTAATTAATCATACTTGTCCGAAAATTTTCTTCAATGTCTCAGTTATTCTTTCTGAAGCCTCTATGGAATTAATTTCATCATTTTGAATTTGTTTCTGTAGATTTTTTATTTCAATTTTAAGATCCGATTGATTGGTTATAAAGTCTTGAATATTATTTGCCACTAAATGGTGAAACCAGACCGAATTTTGAGATTTTCTGTTTTTAAAAAAAGAATCATTTTCCATTGTAATTTTTTCAAACTCCGCGATCGTATTCCAAACCTCACTAATTCCCGTTTTTTCAATTGAAGAACAGGTTTGAGCCCTAGGATGCCAACCAGAATCCCGTTTGGGGAATAGTGCGAAGTTATTACAGAATTTTTCCTTTTCTACTTCAGCTTGGATTTTGTTATTTTGATCCGCTTTGTGAATTAATATCAGATCAATCTTTTCATAAATCCCTCTTTTAATTGCCTGTAAATCATCGCCCCCTCCAACAATTTGAAGCATCATAAGAAAATCAACCATCTCGTGCACTTTAGCCTCTGATTGACCCACTCCAACTGTTTCGATTAGAATAATATCATAACCTGCCGCTTCACAAAACAACATGCTCTCTCTTGTGTGTTGATTGACACCTCCCAAAATAGTTTTGTTGGGCGAGGGGCGTATAAAGGACCTCTCTTGGCGGCTTAAGTGCTCCATTCTGGTTTTATCCCCCAATATGCTTCCCTGATTTTCTTGACTGCTCGGATCGACAGCAAGAACTGCAACTTTTTTATTAAATTTTTCAATTAAATAAGATCCAAAGACATCAATAAATGTGCTTTTTCCTGCACCCGGAATGCCTGTGACTCCAATTCTTATTGAATTTCCTGTATGCTTTATAAGTGATTTAAGAAGTTTTTCAGATAGAAGTTTGTGCTCGGGAAGAGTGCTTTCTCTCAACGTGATCGCTCTGCTGAGTGTTGCTCGATCTCCCGAAAGAATCCCTTTTATATATTGATTTAGATTGAAATTTTGATTTTCTGAACGCATTATCATTTTATTTCTTGGCACAACTCAATCAAAACTCCATTGGTAGTTTTGGGATGTAGGAAAACAACCATCTTATTGTCTGCTCCTTTTTTAGGTAATTCGTCAATAGGAACGAATCCCTCGGATTTAAGTCTTTCAACTTCTGACTTTATATCGGCTACTTCAAATGCAATGTGGTGTATTCCCTCTCCCTTTTTTTCTAAAAAGCTTTCAATGGGACTTTGGTCTCCTAGGGAAGCTATCAATTCTATTTTTTGATTTCCAGTTTTGAAAAATGAAGTTTTCACGCCTTGGCCTTTAACTTCCTCAATTTTATAGCAAGCGGTGTTTAATAATTTTTCAAAAAGTAGTATAGATTTTTCGATGTCCTTAACTGCAATCCCTATATGATCGATATTTTTCATCGACACAATTTAAGACTAAATTTTCACTTCATCTCAACTGTATGTAATCCCGATTAAAGTATTTGTGAGTTTTATTTCTTCAAAAAAAGATCAAGCTGCGCTTTAATCTTTAATTCATAATAGAAATTAATTTTTCTGCATATCGATTTCCCCTGATTTTGAGCCCTTCGATGTCAAAGTGAGTACCGTCTTTGGTTTTATCCCCTGTGACTTGACAGCTCCTGCATTGGAAATTTCGGTTTCAAGCCTCGCCAACATAGATTTGAAACGAATGTTTTTAGTAATCCTTGTTGAGTTCCCTGGCAATGAAAATCAACTTATCATTTTTATTTAAAATATTGTGTTTTACCCTCCTTTTTTTCCAACCTAAAACTATCGAACAGTTGTCCTGAGGCTGTGTAGGATTTATAAAACAGCTGATTGTTATCGATTGTGATGACCTGAAATAATTGAAGATATTGACCTTTTTTATTTTTCACAGCACCAAACCCCTCCCAACCTTCTGCTTTTGAGCTTAATGGATACATTTTACCTCCGCTTACCGAAACAACATAGACAGGCCCTTTAAGGAAATCACTTTTAAACTTTTCATTATAAACAGCACCTCTTGCATATGCATGATCATGGCCCTGAAGCGCTAGATCGACATTATATTCCTCAAAAAGGGGTTTCCAGAATTTGATAACTTCTTCGTTACCCTCTTTTCTTGAGGCTGAAAAAGCAGGATGATGATAAGTAACTACAGTCCATTTTTTATCGTTTTCAGCCAAAACTTTTTTGAGCCATTTGCCTTGCATCTTAATTCCTAAGTTACTGTTTAATGCAATTACCTTTAAGTCTGGATAATCAATAAAATAGCAAGTTTCTTTAAGTTTTTTAGGGCCGTTCTCAGGAAAAGAAAACTGGGGTTGCCATTGCACTGATAGAACTTTTTCATCTTCAACACTTTTCTTATTCAAACGTTGGTATTCATGATTTCCTGGGACAGCGATGGTAGGAATTTCGCTATGGATGAACCCTCCTGCATCAAACCAATCATTCCATTCTGTTTCGCTATGCGCATAATTCACCAAATCACCAGCGTGGATGATGAACTTCGCTTCGGGCATCGTCTTAAAAGCAGTTCTTATTAGCCTTGACCACAATTCTAAAATATAATTCTGAGCGTCTCCAACATAAATGAACGAATAAGGTTCATTTTTAGAAACACCAGCTGTTTTAAACTGAAACCACTCACTCTTAAAAGCATCGTTCCCAACACGATAGGCATAGAGTGTGTTGGGCTTTAACTCTTTAATCGTGATTCCATAAAAAGAAGATACAAAACCATTCTTTTGATCTTTAGAAGTATCATAGTTGATTTTTGTGGCCTCTATTCGTTGGCTATTTGATGAGAAATATGGTGTACCATTCGAAATAGCAATCTCAACATAACCAGCTTTATAGGTGGGACTCGTTCTCCAATTTATCCCAATGGCGGTTGTTGGATCCTCAGCAGCACTCAATACAATATGGTCAGGATAGACATCTGGTTGCGCCCATGTTTTGACTATTTCACTTAGATCTTTTGGCTTTTTTTCTTTTTGACCAAATGAAAAAGTACAAAAAAGCAGTGCGAAGAATAGAAAAGCCCCTTTAATATTCTTCTTCTTTGAAATTTCTTTATTTAATTTTTGCAATTGAGATATCTTTAAACCAAATTTCCATTTCCCTATTCGGGTGTAATTGAATTCCTACAGGACCATTCAGATTGGCGTTTTCTAAATCGTAATCCATCACATACTTTCCGTTTATCCAAACTTTATAGTTATTGTCAATTGCTTGCGCTTCAATGGTGTTCCAACCATTCATTTTAAGAACTGAAGCAGCAGCAGTTGCTTCTTTTGGATAGCCTTTTTTTGGTACGTAGGGCGAGCCAGTCATGTCTCTTTTCAGAGATCCAGAAATACCGATTTGTATTTGTGGATTTAAATGATTGTCTCCTCTCATAAAAATACCAGAGTCAATCGTGCCACCAATAAATTTAAATTTTAAACGAACTTTGTAATTTTTGAATTCTTTTTCAGTCCACAAGATACTACCTTTTTTATTGAGACCACTTTTTGCTTTAATTACTTTGTCCTCTATTTTCCACCAAATATTACCTTCAGGCAAGACCCATTTTGAAAAATTCCTACCGTTAAAATATTTTTTATAAGGAGGTTTGTTTGTGTCTTTAAATTGTACTTCGGATGTTTTAATCTTTGTGGGTAACGTTATTTCAACATCAGGCGTTCCAGTTTGTTTTTTAAAAGATAGGTTAAAAACGAGTAACAAAGACAACAAACAATTTTTTATAAAATTGAGAGAATTCATTATGAGCTAGTTTTTTTATTATTTAAAAGTAAATCCGTTGATATCCTCTGCACTTAAAACACTTCCATTGTGAATTAACATTCTATAATGAAATGTTACAGATTTGTCTTTTTTAAGTGAAAAATTGAGTTTTTCCTTTCCTTTTGAAAACACCTCTTGCCCCAATGGATTTGCGGCGAATAAACCGTAATCTCTAGCATGCCAATAGGTTGGATACCCCACGTTTTTAGGATTATCAATGATCGTAATAGAAACTGGCTCACCTTCCATGGTGCTATAAAGCTTAACCCATTGGGCTCTTGTTCCCCAAACGTCTTTTCCTTCCACACCTTCGCTGCTGATGTAATTTCCATTCACGCCAGTGTTGTCCAAAACAGCAACCTTAGTTGGAATACCCTGAGCATCAACATATTTGGCGGGTTTTTTTGAAGGAAGCTCCATCGCTCTTGTTACTCGAACACCAAAAACACCTTCCTTGTTGTCTTTAAAAGAAACATCAATTAGGGCTTTTATTTTTGTAATTCTGTCTACAATACGTGTGTTTCCTTTTTGAGAAAATTGAAAAGTAGTTTCTTCGGTTAAAAGCGACGCTCCTGTCGTTGAATCCCATCTGCTTTTGGTGGATATACTTCCGTCTTTTTGATTGAGATCGATTAAATCAACATGAACGATCTTTCCGTATTTGTGTAATTTCTCCTTCGCAATCGCATCCGAGTTGTTCCAAAAATCCAAACCATTGACATCACCATAGTTAAACCAGTGCCCCATGTGGTGGGGATGATCGATTCTTTCCCCGGTTTTAGGTTCAATAGGGAAACCTCTCGTAAGCGATTTGCCACTTGAGGTTTTTAAAGGAAAAAGAACTGGCTTTGGTAATTCAGCTTGGTACATATAATTGGTAAACAAAGACCCATTTAGGTGCACTTCTACTTTCTTATTCAAAGTATCGTTAACGAAAACTACCGCAACAGGATCTGCTGCGGTAGTTTTGGGTTTTTCTTCGCAAGCACTCATCGTAATTGCGAAAATTAAAATTAATAAATATGTTTTGACCATTGTATCATTTTAATATTTAAACACTTTTCCACCCGCTAAAACTTCTTGATTCTTTTCGTCAAAAGTAGCCTTAAGACCTGTTCTCAAAGAAGCTGTAGTCATGATGTTTGCAATCGAATGGTTGTATCCTGCTTTTACAGGAGCATTTGTGGTTTCTCTACTTCTCAAGCATTCTAACCAGTTTAACATGTGATTAGAAGTAGTGTTGTCTACACCGGTGTTGGCAGAAGTAACAACCTTAGCTTCAAGATCACTCAAAGAGAAACTTTCCAATTGATTTGGCTTCATGTTCATCGCCTTTGAATACCGCTCCTGTAATCCTCCGTTAGGGGTCACTTTATTTGTTTTTAAGTTCAACTCACCACCATTGGAGTAATAAATTTCTTTGGTTCCTCCAGCAGAGTTAGTAAATCGTGAAGAGTAAACTACCTGAAATCCATTGGTAGGATCGTTTAGTGGTCCATAATCAAACACAGCAGTCATGGTGTCAAAATTACTGCGACCATCTTTCCATAAATAAATCCCGCCATTCGCAGCGACACTTCTAGGGTGGTCAAGACCAGTGAACCAGTGTACCGTATCAATTTGATGCGCCATCCATTGTCCAGGAATTCCTGAAGAAAAGGGCCAGAACAATCGATACTCTAAATATTTTCTTGGATCCCATTTTTCGTAGGGACGATTCATTAGGTATCTTTTCCAGTCGGTATCAGATTCTTTAATATCACTTACTTGATTTGGATAGACCCTCCATCGACCTGGTTGGTTAACATTCCATGACATTTCTACCATCACAATGTCTCCAAATGCACCAGATTTGATGTATTTATCAGCTGCATGATAGTTCTTTCCACTTCTTCTTTGAGAACCGACTTGTAAAACTATACCAGCTTCATTCACTGCTTTGAGACCAATTCTTGCATCGTCCATGGTTTCAGCAAATGGTTTTTCAACATAAACGTCTTTTTTTGCATTGGCCGCTTGAACAGTATGCAAAGCATGTTGAAAATCTGCTGTAGAGATGATCACTGCATCAATCTCGTTCTTGTCATACATCTCTTCGTTATTTCTCCAAGTTGTGATGTTGTCTCCAGTCAATTTCCCGATATATTCTTTTCCTTCCGCTCTTCGTCTGTTCCAAATGTCAGAAACACCAACAATTTGACAGTTTTGTTTTTTGGAGTGATTAAGGAATGCTGGAATCAAAGAACCCTTGACACGATTTGAAAACCCGACGATACCTAGGTTGATTCGATCGTTTGATCCGATAATTCGATTATAGCTTTTTGCGCTCATTGAACTTGTAGCAGCACTGACGCCGCTAACTCCTGTAATAACACCAGCAGATGCTAAGGAGGCTCCTCTAATAAATTTTCTTCGGTTTAAATCCATTTTATGTATCGTTTTATTATTTTTTAGTGTGCGTGCACGAAATGTAGTTCTTGCTCAAAAATATAAAAAAATATTAATTGTTGCATGATTAATAAGTTTTTTTAATCGAATGATTTATAATATAAATTTAGACGCTTTTTTTTTGAAAAAGTTTAAATCAGCTAATATTAAATAATTAATAAAGCCTATTTTACATTGAAGCTTGTTTTGTTCAGGCAGTTCAAAGCGTGATTTACTACCCGAACGACATACTTGTTAGGATCTGATTCTTTTTGCTTTTGAATTGTATTTTCTAAAGCAGCAGCAACAAAACTAAAATCATCCACAACCAGAGCTGATTGAAGTCTTGTCCATTCGTTTTTGGATCTAAAACCATTTTTTATTGGGGCTAAGAGATCCTGGGATTCATTTTCGTGCTTGAGCAGCGCAGCAGCAGCTGCAATTGCTACATTGATGTTTTGATCTCGCAACATTAATTTTAATTTCTTAATTAATTTTGAACCAGGTTTAGAATGAAGGTTGGAAATTCCATTGGCAGCCCAGTACCTAACGGCTTCATTCTCATGGGCCAATCCTTTGTTTAGTTCTTTCTCGTCCTGTGATGAGGACATTAATAATAACTCTTTATAATAAGTAGAGTCTTTTCTCAATAGGTCATAGATCGAGGCATTGTGTTTCACTTCCCAATCTCTTAAAATGGGTTCTGGAATCAATCCGACATCCAGAACGTCAAACATCCATTGCTCATGAACTCCTCTGAGTTTTAACAATTCCTTTTTGTATTCTGGGTTTAAAGCCAAGTCATTAAATTCATCGGGATCATTTTCTAGATCGAAAAGGGATTCTTTTGGTTTTTTTGTTGCAACAAGTTGCATTGCTTCTGGAGACAGTGTTCCTGCTTTTTCGGCAATCCTTAATTCGGTCATGAGAGGGCCGCTCTCGGGCGTATTCATAAATTGAATGAAAGGCTTATCGGGTTCATAGTAACGAATGTATTTGTACTTTTTCGTCCTCACTCCTCTTTGCATGTCATAGCGCTCATCCATTCTTCCTCTTCCAATGAATACGTATGCTTTCTCTGTCTTTAATTGTTTTCCTAAAAAAGCTTGTCCCTGCATGTTTTTAGGAATCGTAATATTTGCCAAATTAAGTACTGTAGGTGCTAAATCAACAAAACTAATCAATCGATCCTGTTCCTTTCCAGGAGCAGCAGGGTAGAGGTCTTTAAAGGCTTCGGGGAGGTATACAATAAAAGGGACTTTCACTCCTGTATCAAACAACCAGCGTTTGTGTCGGGGCAATCCTGTTCCATGATCTGAATAAAAAAATACAATTGTATTTTCACTTAACCCATTTTGTTTGAGTTCCTCCAACAAACCTCCCACAACACGATCCATTTCTGAAATGTTATCATAATGCCGTGCCAATAATTCCCGAACCACAGGAGTGTCTGGAAAGTAGGGGGGGACTGTCACATCTCTCGGATTTATTCTTAAATCTTCCGGAAGATTTTTTGTTTTTAAATTGTGTTTAACCTCATTGTTAATACAACTTTCATGGGTCAATGTAAGGTTGAAAATCGCAAAAAAAGGTGTTTCAGGAGAAGGTCTGTTTTTCCAATGGGCACTGGTACTAGATTCATCCCAAATGTTTCTTTTAAGATCTAGGTTGTAATCTTCTTTGACATTATTCGTACAGTAATACCCCTTTTTTCTTAATATTTCGGGATATAGCAAAACGTTCTTTGGCAGTTTTCCCATAGTCCTCATGTCTGCACCTCCTGTTGAAGTTGGGTGCATTCCTGTAATAATTGAATTTCGAGCCGGTGCACAAACCGGTGCGGTGGCAATCGCATTCGTGTATCTAAACCCCTTCTTGGCCAATTGGTCTAAAACTGGAGTTTTTGCAAGCTTGTCTCCATAACATCCTAAATCAGGACTTATGTCTTCAACACTAATCCACAGAATATTGGGTTGTTTTGTATTTAGGGATTGTCCTCTGACTGCAGTACATATTAAAAAAATAAATCCCCAGTATTTAATTTTAGTGGTCATTAAAAATATCTTTTTGATTTAATATCTATAAAATCAGCTATGAATCTCCTGTAACACCTCCTGTCTGAATCCAAAAAATTGTTTTCATTTATTGTTACAAGTAAATGAGAGACTTCGGATTCACTATGATCAGTTTGGTTGGATTATTTTTTTGTTTCAGCCATCCATTGGAGGTGCAGCTTCTTTAATTCTTTTTCTACTGCTGGATTTTTTGCAATAACATTATTTTGTTCAATTGGATCATTTTTTAAATCATACAGCTCCCAAACATTATCATAAGCGACCAGCTTCCAATCCCCTTTTCTTATAGCTTTTCCTTTGCTCCATTCCCAAAATATAGCCCGCGTGTTGACATCTATTTCTTGATTTGTCAGCGCTTTTAAAAAACTAATTCCTGGGCTTGGAATGATTTCTTCGCCATTGTAATTGCTTGGATAATCAATCTCAAGTAGTTCTGAAAATGTTGTCATAAAATCAATAAAATGAACCGGGGCATGAACCACCCGGTTTGAAGCTTTAATTTTTTCTGGCCAATAAGCAATTAAAGGAGTTTTAATCCCTCCTTCATGACTCCAGTTTTTGAAAAACTTATAAGGCGTATTTGAAACATTGGCCCAATTTTTACCTAAAGATTTCCAGTTGGTCGCTGCCCCTATTTCTCCCGTTCCTCCGGGAACGTTTACGACTTCTCCAGATGCACCATTGTCCGAGGTGAAAAGTATCAAGGTGTTTTCGAGCGTTCCATGTTCTTTTAAAGTATCAGTTAACCGTCCAATATTTTGATCAATTCGATCTATCATTGCAGCATAAACTGCCATGGTGTGGCTTTCTTCTTTTCTTTTTTCTTCTGATAGTGTTGACCATTTTTTGTGATAGGCGATTGACAGCTTACTGTTTTTTGGTAAAATCCCTGAATCTAGCTGTTTTTGAAATCTAGCTTTCCGAATGGCTTCATAACCATCATTATATTTGTCCTCATACTTCTTTATGTCCTCTGGCCATGCCATCAGTGGATCGTGCGGGGCAGTGTAGGAGAGGTACAAAAAGAAAGGTTGTTCTGCTTCGATTTCATTAATCCAACCCAATGCATAGTCCGTAAAAGTGTCCGTCGTATAAAAGTTTTTTGATTCAGGGGTGTAAGGGGTGAAAATTTCCCCTTCAATGGCCCAGCTTCTTGTTTTTCCAACTTTATGGGCGGGGGGCGCTTCGCCTTCTCTTTGTTTACCGGGATTAAAATGATTTGAAGCTCCATCCAACAATCCGCTGTAATGATCAAACCCACGATCAACTGGGTTTTCTGTACTGTGATGCTTTCCAGACCATAAGGTGGTATACCCCGCAGATTTGAACAATTCTCCTAGGGTAATGGCATTTCGCATAGGTTGCTTAAAATCTTTATTATATCCTGTTTGTTGTGAATAAAGACCAGTAAGAATACAAGCGCGTGAAGGGAAACATTTTGAGGTGTTGTAAGCATTTGAAAAGCGAACGCCTTCCGCTGCCAAACGATCGATGTTAGGTGTGCTTATTTCGCTTCCATAAGCTCCTAAATCAGAAAAACCCATGTCATCTACGATTACCAAGATAACGTTGGGTTTAGACTGTTTTTGTTCTTTATTTTGACAGTTTACAAATAATCCAAGAAGAATTAATGCTGTTGTTTTTAATTTAAAATTCACGAATTTTTATATTTTTAAAAGATACGGTATTCCCATGATCTTGAAGGAGAATACGACCTTCAGTCGCCCTTCCAAAGTTTTCATATTTGGAATATTTGCTGTAATAGACTAAGTATTTAAACATTTGAGAATAACGATTATACTCAACAATTTTCATATTGTTGAGCCAGTGTTCTACTTTTCCTCCGTTGACAACCACTTTCGCCCTGTTCCATCCATTTGGTTTCACGCCTCTTCTTTGGTCTCGTGGTTCTTGAAGGCTTTCGGATCTGATGAGGTCATATAAAGAACCCAAAGTTCGATTTGATTTTATTCCTTTTTTTGCATCAGGATGAAGGTTGTCATCCAAAATTTGAAACTCACAACCTATTGATGAGCCCACTCCTTGATTGAGCGAAGTGTCAACAAAATATTTAATTCCACTATTCGCACCAGGTGTAAACATAAAATCAACTTCCAGCTCAAAGTTGCTGAATTTGTCTATGGTAACAATGTCGCCCCCATTTCTTGCCTCTCCACCACCTGATTCAAGTACAGTCAAGATTCCGTCTTCCATGACCCAACCTTTTTCTGGAAAACCACTTTTTTTAGCACTTTTCCAGCCTTTACTGGTTTTTCCATCCCAAAGTAATCTCCATCCTTTTCTAACTTGATCTTCGGTAAGCGTGTTTTTTAAATAACTGATCTCATTGGCATTTACCTGTGTTGGTGTTTGATGTTTTTTAACATCCTCAGTAGCGATTCTAATATTTCTCCACTTCACTTTTTTCCCGACTTGATCTGCTGAACTAATGGAGTGTAATTGGAGTGCAATAAAGCCTTCCTCATCTACCTCGTCAATAAGGTTGGCACATTGAACACCATTAATGAAGGTTTGTATTTTGTTGCCCACAGCTTCTATTCTGATCTTATTCCAATGTCCATTTTTAAAAGCAGCACTTCCTTTTCTGTTTTCTGTTAATGGATAAATCCAACCTCTTCTAGATTGGTCATAAATCCCTCCTGACCAAGCACGAACTGGGTCGGTATCAAATTCACACTGATAACCATAAACACCTTTTTCTCCAGCATGACTTCTAAATTGTATCCCAGAATTTAATCCAGGAGTAGCATACATTTCTGCCTCAAAAATGAAATCTCCATATTGTTTTTTAGTTGCTAAATAGGTGCTTTTTGATCCCAATAAGGTAGTAGCAACAATCATATTGTTAATTACTTCAAAATTTGCAGCACCTTGTTTGACTTCCCATCCTTTTAAGTTTTTCCCATTAAAAGGGGAGATCCAATTCGTTTGTGCAAATGATGAAATACAAAAGAAAACACTTAAGGTTGTTGTTAAAAGCGTTTTAAAAAAATTAATTTTGAATACCATTTTGTTTTTATTTAGTTTTGAATGATTTTAATAGTGCACGCACACGATAAAATTAATCATTTTTATTAATCTAACAATACATATGAGTGAAATGAATAAAAAAAATAGCTTAATTGAATATCTCCTTCGTTTTGCGGTAGCTTCAATTTTTATTTCTCATGGAATCATTGCTTATTTGGGGAAAGAACAATGGGTTGAATACCTCTCTTTTATTACTCAAAATGAGAAAGAAGCCTACCTTATAATGAAAATCATTGGGGTACTCGATATTTCTTTGGGTTTGACTGTTGTTTTTTATCCAATCCCCATTGTTTTGTTGTGGTGTACTTTTTGGGGGGTCTTGACTGCCGCAATGCGGCCAATTTATGGGGAATCATTTTTGGAGTTTTTTGAGCGTGCTGGAAATTGGATCACCCCCTTAGTTTTGTACCTCGAAATTAAAAGACTAAAAAAATAGTTTATAAATTTAATTTTAAAGAATAACATTCAAATGAGATCAGTTACCCTTACAATATTACTTTTTATCGTCACTTTTACTTTTGGTCAGAATGCTAATAAAAGTGCTCGTCCCAATATTGTTTTTATCATGGCCGATGATCACACAAGTCAAGCTTGGGGACTTTATGGGGGGGTGCTTCAGGATTATGTGATAAATAAAAACATAAAGAGATTGGCGAATGAAGGGGCATTGCTTAAAAATGCTTTCTGCACTAATTCCATTTGTGTTCCCAGCAGGGCCACAATACTAACCGGTCAGTACAGTCACCAAAATCAGGTATATACCTTAAGCGATAAACTTGATCCCAATCGAAATAATGTTGCAAAAATATTGAGCAACTCGGGCTATCAAACTGCAATAATAGGGAAGTGGCATCTAAAGTCAAAACCCTCTGGCTTTGATTACTTTAAAGTCCTTCCTGGACAGGGAAAATACCAAGATCCAATACTTAAAACAGCAGAGAACTGGGAAGATGGAAAAAAAGGAGGCTCGGTTTACCAAGGGTTTTCAACAGACGTCATCACTGATGCTTCTCTTGAATGGTTGAATAAAAGAGATAAAACCCAACCTTTTATGTTGATGACTCATTTTAAGGCAACTCACGAACCCTTTGATTATCCAGAGCGGTATAAAGACCTTTTTAATGGCATTAGCATCCCAGAACCTAGTTCACTACTTGAGTTTGGCCCTCAAGAATCAGGGAGGGCTTTTAAAGGACAGGTGCTGGAAACACTTGCCGGTCGATGGGAAAAAGCTTCTGTTAACAACACCAAAGCGTGGAACTATCCTGGACTCCCTTTCGATGTAAATGGTTTAGGCGCTGTAGAATTAAGAAAGAAAACCTACCAAAAACTGGTGAAAGATTTCTTAAAATGTGCAGCAGCCATTGACGATAATATTGGTAGGGTGTTAGATTATTTGGACGAAAATGGTTTGGCAGAAAATACCGTAGTGATTTACACCTCTGATCAGGGTTACTTTTTGGGTGAACATGGTTTCTTTGACAAACGCATGTTTCTTGAAGAATCCCTCAGAATGCCATTCGTAATTAGATATCCTAAAGAAATTCCAGCCAATAAAAAGGTAGACGATATTGTTTTAAATGTTGATTTTTCTTCACTGATTTTAGATTATGCAGGTTTGCCAATGCCTTCTGACTTTCAGGGAAAAAGTTTTCGTAAAAACTTAATTAAGAAAAGCACAAAGGATTGGAGAAAAAGTATGTACTATAGATATTATGCACACTCCTTGGATCGGCCAGCTCATTTTGGAATCCGTAATGAACGATACAAGTTGATTTTTTATTATGGACATTCCTTGGGATATAATGGTGCTTATACGAATGAAACAACGCCTCCCAAATGGGAGTTTTATGATTTAAAGAAAGATCCGAAAGAGTTAAAGAATGAGTATGGTAATTTCAAAAACCGTAGTGTGATTTCTGCCCTTAAATCAGAATTAACTTTGTTGCGATTTCAAACAGGAGATTCTCAAAAAGACCCTGCTGAACTTTTAGAAATCATTAAAAATAATTGGAATTAATTTTAATATACAATTACTTTTTAATCCCAAGTTAAATGTGTTATTTTTGAATAATTGTGCGCGTACACGAATTTCATAATTTTTGATTTTACAATTAAACCATTTGTTATGCTATATGTCAAAATTTAAATTTTGTTTAATGAAACCAAATGTCATCAATATCCACATTGGAAAAAAAATATTTTTTATAATCGCTTTTGCTTGTTTTTTCAAAGGATTCACTCAAAAACAAAAACAAAAACGACCAAATTTTATTTTTATATTAACCGATGATCAGAGTTGGGTGGGAACTTCTTTTTTAGCTGACCCCAAAGATAATCGATCAAAAAGTGATTTCTATGAAACACCAAACATGGAAAGATTGGCCAGCATGGGAATGCGATTGACGAATGGCTATGCTCCAGCTCCTTTTTGTTCACCCACTAGAAAAAGTATCTTAACAGGACTAACACCAGCCAAACATGAATATCAAAAGGATCGTGAAAATTGGACAAAAGTCTTTAGGAAAGAAATGACCATTCCCAAGATTTTAAAATTAGCGGATGAAAATTATGCCACTGCACATTTCGGAAAATGGGATGCACGATATGATCAATTTACACCAGAAGAAATGGGGTATGATTTCAGCGATGGATTGACAGGTAACAATACTGGAGGAGGAAAGAAGATTATTGAAATTGGGGATCAAGAGATTCCTTTTACAATGGGTAAAGAATGGCCCGCTTCTTATGATGACCCCAAATTGATTTTTGATTTGACCACTAGGTCTAATGATTTTATTGAAGAACAAACTAAAAACAACAAGCCTTTTTTCATACAGATTTCTCATTATGCAGTTCATCTTGCCATAACCCACTCCGAAAAATCAATTGATAAATACAATAATTTAAAAAAGGGAGAGAAACATTTTGTCCCCGAATTTGCTGCCATGACTGAGGATATGGATGAGGGAATAGGAATGATTTTAGACAAGGTAGAAGCACTCGGGATTTTAGAAAATACTTATATCATTTTCCTCTCAGACAATGGAGGTCGGTCTTCAATTCCTATTGGAAAGAAACAAATTACCCCAAGGAACTTTCCTTTGAGAGGGGGCAAAGGCTCCATGTATGAAGGAGGAATTAGGGTTCCTTTTGTTGTGGTCGGCCCAGGGGTTAATAAAGGTTCGTTTTCTGACGTACCGATCACAGGCCTAGACTTATTGCCAACGCTTGCAGATCTTTCTGGATTTAATGGCGTATTACCAGATAAAATTGATGGGGGAAGTATTAAAGAAATTCTCCACAATAATGGCAACGGTAAAGTAAAAAGAAACAGTCCTTATTTGATATTCCATCAAGCTGCCAATAGAAAGCCTAAGTCTGCTATTCGCTCTGGAAATTTCAAACTAGTAAAACACTGGGACGAGAAAATGTATGAGTTGTTTGACCTTTCAAAAGATATTGAAGAAAAGAACGACCTGTCTAAGGAGCTTCCTGAGATGGTGCAAGAATTAGATAAAGAATTAATAAGTTTTTTATATGATGCCAATGCTGAAATCATTCAAAACTCAAAGAAATAGATTTTATGAATAATTCAAGAAGGCACTTTCTTAAAAAGTCTACTGGTATCTTACCCTTGCTGTTAGTCCCTTCAGTTTTTTCAAATTGCTCAAATTTAGAAGCATCAAAAGTAAAAATTGAAGCAATTGATTTGTATTTAATCAATGTCAAAAAAGAAAGACATTTTAGTTATGGCGTATGGAAAAACCGACAACATGTAATGCTCAGTATAAAAGCTGGTGGACACATGGGTTGGGGAGAAACAAAAGTTTCAAGTAATAATCCAGACTTTGATTTAAAGAATTGGGCTGCTGAATTCAGTGGGATTAAAGGCATGGATTTAAATGCTGCCATTGAAAAAGGACGAAATAGTTTTTTTGACAAGAAGTGGTCTGCTGCGATTAGTGAAGGAGTCCTTATGGCGCTTTATGACTTAATGGGGAAAATCGCAAATAAACCTACGATTAAAATGTGGGGACTTCAGGGCGATCAACCCATTCCTGCCATTTTCTGCATCCTAGAAAAAAATGCCGAAGCGGTGGTCATTCAAGCAAAAATAGCCAAGGATCAAAACATGCATCGTTATGTAAAAATCAAGATGTTTGGTGATTTTGAAACTGATAAGAAAAACATAAGTGCCTTGAGAGCTTTTTTAGGTCCTGATTCATTCATCGTGGGAGATCCTAACCGAGGGTACAAATACATTAAAGATTTAGACCAACTTGCCAATGTTTTGATTGAGTTGAACAAGGCCGGGATGAATGCCATCGAGGATCCTTCTTCTTTATCTAAAGAGGAATTTATTTATATACAAAGTAAAGTAGGAGAGCTTTCAATTATACCTGATCACATTATGCGTCCAGCAAAGAAAAGCATCGAATTCTTTGACAGTAAAATGGGTGATTATTTTAATTTTCATCCCAATACCATGGGGACTTTTCTTGAAATCAATAAATTGTCTTCCATAGTAAGGGCTTCAAAAAAAGGAATTATGATTGGGGATTCTAGTCTGGTTGGTGCTGCCTGCACCTTTTGGCAACAACTCGCTGTGGGGAATGAGGCTTCATGGGTTGAAGCCATGGAAAAACCACAAGAAAACGATTCTTTTCTTAATTGCGTCATCGATAAAGCAACCGATCTAAATTCGGAAGGAAAGGTTGAAGTAAACTTTAAACCTGGATTTGGGTTAAAGGTTGATGAAAAAAAATTATTATCACTAGCTGATTCACACTTAAATATTTAATTAAAAATGAAAAAACTAACACTCTTTTTAATCTTACTAACAACAGTTCTTTATTCACAGCAACCCGTTGATTTGGTCAATCCATTTGTTGATTCTGCTAATTCAAGGTGGTTCTTCTTTACCTCTGCCTCCCGACCATTTGGGATGGTTAACCTAAGTCCAGACATGGGAACAGCTGGTGCATGGGAATCAGGTTATCGTTACAACGAAAAGACCATTAATTTTTTCAGTCACATCCACGCATGGCAACTTTCAGGAATTCCTGTGATGCCGACTACAGGAAAAATCAAAGCACATTTAGGACCTAAAAAATATGGTTCAGCCTATTCTCATGATAATGAAACAGCCACCCCTGGATACCATTCTGTTGTTTTGGATGATTATGGAATTAAAGTGGAATTAACCTCCACGACAAGAGTTGGTTTTCATCGTTATACCTTTCCCGCATCAGATCAAAATTCAATCATTATTGATCTCTCAGCTCAACTAGGCCCTGGGGGCACCAAAAGTGGTTATGCTAAGAAAGTTTCGAATACTAAAATCAAAGGCTATGCCGTGATGGAAAAAACGAGCAGAAGACCCAAGGATACAAAAGTGTTTTTTGCCATTCATTTTAACAAACCATTCGAAACGCTTAATGCATGGAAAGATGGCGAGTTAACTGGCAAAACCAATAAGTTTGAAGGAACTAATGGAGGGGTTTATCTTGTTTTTAAAAGTAAGGAAGGGGAGCAGCTATTGATGAAAGTTGGTATTTCCTATGTAAGTATGGATCAAGCCGAATTAAACCTGACTACAGAGTTGGGACATTGGGATTTTGATGCAGTTGTTTCGGATTCTAAAAAGCAATGGAACGATCACTTAAGTAGGATCGAAATCAAAGGAAATACAAAAGATCAGCAAGTACGTTTTTACACAGATTTATGGCATGCCCTTCAAGGAAGAAGAATTATCAGTGACGTCAATGGAAAATACAGTGACATGACTGGAGAAAAGCAAAAAATACGTCAAATACCAATAGGGACTGACGGGAAGCCTAAATTCAATCACTATAATTCAGATTCTTTTTGGGGAGCACAATGGACATTGAATACACTTTGGCATTTGGTTTACCCTAAAATTTCTGAGGAGTTTGTAAACTCCATGTTGTTGATGTATGATGACGGTGGTCTTATACCTAGAGGTCCATCAGGAGGGAATTATACCTATGTAATGACAGGCGCTTCTTCTACACCTTTTATTGTTAGTGCCTATATGAAAGGAATCCGTGGTTTTGACATTAACAAAGCTTATGAAGGAATGCTTAAAAATGCAATGCCTGGTGGAATGATGAGTAAAGTTGGCTATGAGCACTACACCAACATTGGAGGAGGAATTGAATATTATATAGATCGAGGTTATGTTCCCTTTCCTTTGTCAGATAAAAAATACGGTCTTCATCAGTGTGGCCCAGGAACTACAATGGAATATGCTTATCAAGACTGGACTTTAGCGCAACTTGCTAAATCATTAAATAAGAATGATGATTACGCAATGTTGATGAAACGAGCAGAAAATTATAAAAATATATACGATAAAAAAACAGGGTGGATGCGAGGAAGAACGCTCGATGGTTCTTGGATAGAACCGTTTGATCCTTTGGTTTATGAAAGTGATGCTTTTGGTGGTCCAGGATCTGGTTTTGTAGAAGCTACTGCTGCAGCAGGAACTTGGTTTGTACCGCATGATTTGGCCGGTTTGGCCAAACTAATGGGAGGGAAGTCAATCGCAGCAAAAAGATTAAATCAATCTTTTCTAATTGCGGAACAACACCAGTTTGTGACACACAACTATCGTGGCGATAAGTTTGTAGCCGATCAAAGAAGAAGGGCCTACATCAACTATGGAAACCAGCCTTCTATGCAAACGGCTTATATTTTTAATTATATGGGGCAACCTTGGCTTACTCAGAAATGGGTGCGTGATGTATTAGAAGTTGTATACAGCGACAACTCGCCTCAAAAGGGATATAGTGGTGACGAGGATCAAGGGTTAATGGGAGCTCTTTCAGTATTGATGAAAATTGGTTTGTTTGAAATGAAAGGTGGGGCAAATCAAAAGCCAGCTTATGATATATCGAGTCCGATTTTTGATGAAATTAAGATTCATTTAGATTCAAATTATTACTCAGGTAAGAGTTTTACGATTTCAACTCAGAATAATAGTTTAAAAAATAAGTACATTCAAAGTGTGAAACTTAATGGAGTGCCTTTAAATCAATCTTGGTTTTATCACGATGTTCTAATTAATGGAGGAAAACTAGAATATGTTTTAGATGAAAGCCCAAATTTAGATTGGGCGGTGAATCCAGAAACCCTTCCTAGTAGCATGTCAGATTAATAATTATTAATTTTAATTTTTGGAAAAGCAAATAGGTTTTGGGATCATTGGGACAGGCAACATTGCAAAGCTACACGCACGTTGCATTGAAGCAATTCCTTATGCCAAGTTGCTGGGGGTAGTAAGCAAGACAAAGTCCAGAGCTGAATCCGTTCAAGAAAACTTCTCCTCGCCAGTGTTTTGGGAAATTGATCAGCTTTTAGAAACCCCAGATTTAGAGATTGTTTGTGTTTGTAATGAAAGTGGGCTGCATCTTGAGACCATTTCTAAAATTGCAAAATATGGTATAAATATACTGTGTGAAAAACCACTTGAAATCACTACGGACAGAATTGATACGATTTCAAAAATAATTATGGAACACAATGTAAAACTAGGCTGTGTTTTTCAAAACAGGATGAATCCAGAATTTATTCAATTAAAAAAGATTTTAGCCGAAGGCTTATTGGGTAAAATACTTTTGGTTCAAACCAGTGTAAATTGGTACAGATCTTCAGCATACTATGAAGACTCTTGGCGAGGTACAAAAGAAATAGATGGAGGGGCAACTTTTATAAATCAAGGCATACACACCATTGATCTTATGATAAACCTAATTGGTGAAGTAGCAGAAATCAGTGGCTTCATTGATACATTACATCATAACATTGAAGGAGAGGATGTCGGCGTAGCTTCCTTTAGATTTAAGAATGGTGCCCTAGGGACACTTTCGGGTGGAACAGCACTTTATCCTGGCGAACCAGAATCCATTGGTGTTTTCGGGACTTTGGGAAATGTTCAGTTTAAAGGAGGTCAAATCGTTTCTTCTAGTCTTCCTGAAATCAATGGTTTGTTGAACATTAAGGGGGATTCGAATGGCTCGGGTGCTTCTGATCCAATGGCAATTGGAGATCAATTTCATATTGATTCAATAACCAACATGATAGCGGCTGTAAAAGACGAAAAAGAACCACTAGTCGGTGTCAATGAAGCAAGAAAATCAGTTGCTTTTATCAATGCGCTCTATCGATCTGAAGGAAATATTGAAAATATTATTTAACAATAAAAAGTAAAATGTGCTATTTTAAAAAATTAATAAAAGTGAAATTTCCATTAGTGATACTTGTGATGTTTTTTGTTTTTTCAAATTGTGAATCTCAAAAAAAACTACCCAAACGACCCAATGTTATTCTGATTATGGCAGATGATATTGGTTTTGAATGTTTAAGTATTAATGGAAGCACCTCCTATAAAACTCCAGTTCTTGACTCCTTAGCGAGAACAGGAGTGAATTTTACTAGAGCAATCTCGCAACCCTTGTGTACCCCATCTCGAGTGAAAATAATGACAGGAAAAAGGAATTATAAAAACTATGAATATTTCACCTATTTAAATCCAAATCAGAAAACCTTTGGGAATTTATTTAAGGAAAATGGCTATAAGACAGCCATCGTTGGTAAATGGCAGCTGAATGGACTCCAGCAAAAAATTGATGGCTATGAAGATAATACTCGCCCTCACCATTTTGGTTTTGACGAATACAGCTTGTGGCAATTGACCCAATTAAAAAAACAAGGAGAACGGTTTTCAAACCCTTTGATTGAGCAAAACGGAAAACTTTTGGATAGAGACCCTGACGCATACGGCCCTGATGTTGTGTCTAATTATGCAATTGACTTCATAAAACGAAATAAAGACAATCCATTTTTCATTTATTATCCAATGTTATTGGTTCATAATCCATTTGTACCTACCCCAGATTCCGAAGCATGGGATTCACTGGAAACCAGAGCAAAGCCAGACAACAAGTTTTTCATTGACATGGTGGCATATATGGACAAAATTATTGGCAATATTGTGAACGAACTAAAATTACAAGGCATCGCTGAAAACACCTTATTGATTTTTGTGGGTGACAATGGAACAAATTTAAATATTATTTCAAATACGAATAACGGGCCAGTAAAAGGTGCAAAAGGAAATACGATCACACATGGGAATCATGTTCCCATGGTAGCCAGCTGGCCAGCCTCGGTGAAAAAACCAAAAAGTTACAATGGGCTCATTAATTTCA
Organism: uncultured Flavobacteriaceae bacterium; assembly: GCA_913058385.1. Lineage (GTDB taxonomy): Bacteria > Bacteroidota > Bacteroidia > Flavobacteriales > Flavobacteriaceae > UBA8316. The sequence continues at coordinate 43,597 of CAJXQS010000006.1, read as the reverse complement.
GTGACTTTTACGCCACTTTTGCCGCCATCCTAAAAGTTGATAAAGACAATTCGGATGGAGTTAGTTTCGAAGATACGCTAACGGAGGGGGAAGAATTTAATAGGGAAACCGCAACGATCTATTATGACCCTATGTGGGGAAAGAACAGTGGTTTTAGAAATGTATTTTCTCAAACTGACAGGTACAAACTATACAAATCAGGTCAGTTTTATGATATGAAAAACGATCTTCTTGAAAAGAAATCATTAAAAGACACGGAGCTAAGTGCGTCGCAATTGTTGATTAAGGAAAAACTTCAGAAAAACCTTGATCAATATCCAGATTTACCTAAAGAGAAACCAACACTAAAAATTAAATAATGATGTTTAAAAATATTTGGTTGTGTTTGGGATGTTTCTCTTTTTTTGTTTCCTGTGAACAAAAACAGCGGACTATTATTTCAAAACCACCAAATGTTGTATTCATCTCAATTGACGATCTAAATGATTGGGTTGGTTTTTTGGGAGATAAAGAGGCCATCACCCCCCATATGGATTCCCTTGCGAACAAAGGATATTCCTTTTTAAATGCACATTGCCCAGCGCCTGTTTGTGGTCCATCGAGAACAGCGATTCTTTCTGGAAAATGGCCGGTCACAACTGGCGTCTATGACAATCAGGTGAATTTTGCCAAGGATTTTTTTGATACTAAAAGTCTACCAGAACACTTTAAATTAAATGGTTACCAAGTTTTTGGAGTAGGAAAGATATTTCATGGAAGAGGCACTCCCATCAATGCGTTTGATGCGTATGGAGGGAGAATGGGATCTTCCGCACCCTTTGATTCTAAAGACTTACGAAACAACAAACAAAACCCCTCTCATGAGGTTATAAGACAGGGAAAAAAAATCCTATTGCCGTTAAACGGAATGCCCGCTGATCGATATTGGAACAAGTCAAATACTTTTGATTGGGGGGCAGTCGATTTACCAGACAGCTTGTTTGCCGATCGAGTAAGTGTGGATTGGGCCATTAAAAGATTAGAGGAGTCAAACGAAAAGCCTTTTTTTATGGCCATTGGGTTCGAACGACCTCATCAGCCGCTTTTCAATCCCAAAAGGTTTCATGATTTATTTCCATCAGATAAGATTGAGCTCCCAAGTTATTTAGAAGATGATTTTGATGATCTTGGACATCGTGCAAAACAATTGGCCTTGTATCCCAAAACTTCTGGAAGACACGAAACAGTCATAAAACATGATCAATGGAAAAATGCTGTTGCTTCCTATCGGGCTTCCGTAGCTTTTGTTGATGAACTCATTGGGGATTTAGTAAAAGCAATTAACCAAAACAAGTTATCGGACAATACCTGGATCATTCTTTGGTCTGACCATGGATGGCACTTGGGTGAAAAATCCCACTGGGGAAAGGGAACGGGTTGGTATCGAAGTACCAGAGTTCCATTCTTGATCATTCCACCAAAAGGTAAAAATCAGGGGGTGCAAATCACCCAAGCTGTTAATCTGATTGATCTTGCTCCTACATTAGCTGATATTTCTGGAATCCCAAAACAAAAGACGTGGGAAGGGAATAGCCTTTTACCTTTGATCAACAATCCAAACATCAATTGGGATCAATCTACCGTAACAACTTTTGCAATAGGGTCTCATACCATTTCTAATGAAAAATGGCAATTAATTTCATATTTTGATGGCACTTTTGAATTGTATGATTTAAAGAAAGATCCAAATCAGTTTGAAAATTTAGCCAATCAAACAGAACACCAGAAAGTCATTGATGAATTGAAAAGCAATATTCCAAAGGAACCAAAATGGAAATACTTTATGCGATTTAATGATTATAAAATTTTGGTGCCAGCGGACAAGTCTTCTTCCATAAAGATCTTTGATCAAGCTTCTTTGGGCAAGGTGGATGTTGATATCGCTTCAGAAAAACCTCTAATCGTTCAACAGATAAAAGCGTACATTAAAAAACATTCACCTGCAAATAACAAATTAATAGTAAATTTAAAAAACGGAAATTTTTCGAATTAAAAATAAATATGATGAACAATAAAAGAAGAACCTTTTTAAAGCAAAGTTTAACAATGGGTGCAGGAGTTTTTATTCTTCCACGTCATGTATTGGGTCGAGGGTTTGTAGCACCAAGTGATCAAATCAATTTAGGACTAATTGGAACAGGTGTTCAAGGTAGGGGACTCATGAAAAGATTCAGCCTTAAAGATCAGGTCAGGTGGGTAGCCGCTTCTGATGTTGAGGGAGATAAATTGAACCTTCTGGAGCAAGAACTTATTAAAGCGTATAAAAAAAATCAACCCAATTGGGACATCAAGGGAGTAAATAAATATGCCGACTATCAAGAACTTCTTAATCACAAAGGATTGGACGCAGTTGTCATAGCTACACCAGATCATTGGCATGCAAAGAATTCGATTGATTCGTTGGCAGCAGGGATGGATGTTTATTGTGAAAAACCTTTAGCACATACTTTAAAAGAAGGAAGAATGATTGCTGATGCAGTGAAAAAGTATGATGCTGTTTTCCAAACAGGAAGCATGCAGCGTTCCTCAAAACTTTTTAGACATGCAGCTGAATTAGTTCGTAATGGGTACATAGGGGAAATTAAAAAAGTAATTGTTTATGTTGGAGACCCTGCAATTCCTTGCGACCTTCCCTCTGAAAAAGCTCCTGATGCATTGAATTGGAGCGGTTGGTTAGGTTCCGCACCTTACAGACCTTATCATAGTATTCTTTCCCCACCTGTAGAACAAAGACATTTTCCACTATGGAGGTTTTATCAAGAATACGGAGGAGGAATCATTGCAGATTGGGGTGCTCACATGTTTGACATTGCTCAATGGGCACTGGGAATGGATCATACGGGGCCTGTCAAGTTTATTCCTCCAAAAGATAAGGAAGCTAAATTGGGCTTGAGAATGTTCTATGAGAATGGAATCGAAATGGTACATGATAAATTTGAAATGACCAAGTTTGGGGTTACGTTTATTGGCTCTAAAGGGAAGCTCAAAGTAAGAAGAGGTCTTTTGGAAACAGACCCAAAAAACATTGCTGATGTTGTCATTGGAGAAAATGACATCAAGCTTTATAAAAGTGACGATCATTATATAGACTGGATCAATTCCATTAAAACAAGAAAACAACCGATCTGTGATGTTGAGATTGGACACAGAACCTCCTCTGTATGCCAATTGAGTAATATTGCTTATGATTTAAATAGGCCTTTAGAATGGAATCCAGTAAAGGAGAAATTCATCCAAGACAGAGAAGCAAATAAATTAAGATCTAAAAAATATAGAAAACCATTTAAAATTTAATCATTGAATAATTCAGTCTTTTTCAAAAGTTTTAAATTTTATTATTTAGTTCTTTTTATTTTTTTTGTAGCTCAGTTAGCAAGCGGGCAAGAGCGTCCAAACATAATCTTTATTATGGCAGATGATCTTGGTTATGCCGAATTGGGATCCTACGGTCAGAAACAAATTAAGACACCGCACCTGGATCAATTGGCAAGTGAGGGCATGAAATTCAGTCAGTTTTATTCTGGATCTTCCGTCTGCGCCCCCGCTAGGAGTGTTTTGATGACAGGCATGCACACAGGTCACGCTCGTGTAAGAGGAAACTTTGGGAAGGGGGGAGTCGTCGGTCTAGCCGGAAACAAGGGTCGGGTTCCGATCAAAAGTAAAGATGTAACGGTGGCTGAGGTGCTCAAAACAAAAGGTTATAAAACAGGCATGATAGGCAAGTGGGGATTGGGAGAGCCAAACACGACCGGTGAACCAAACAAACAAGGGTTTGATTACTTCTATGGGTTTTTAAATCAAAGAAGGGCGCATTCTTACTTTCCTGAATATCTATGGGAGAACAATAAAAAAGTGATCCTTGAAGGAAATGAAGATCAAAAAAAAACTCAATATACCCACGACTTATTTGCTGAAAAAACAATGAGTTTTCTTGATAAGAATCATAAAAGCCCATTTTTCCTTTATTTGCCCCTTTGTATTCCCCATGGCAAGTATGAAATCCCTGACAATGGAATCTACAGCAATAAAGAGGGATGGACAGAGAAACAAAAAATTTATGCTGCGATGGTTTCCAAAATGGATGAAACTGTAGGTAGAATTTTAGATCGATTGAAAAAACTAGGGATCGAGGAGAATACTTACATCTTTTTCACCTCAGACAATGGCGCTGCTGAAGTTGAAAATGATTGGAAATTTTTTGAGAGTAGCGGAATTTACAGAGGAATGAAACGCGATCCTTATGAAGGAGGAATTCGTGTTCCTTTAATTGCTTGGCATCCCAAAAAAATAAAAGCAAATACGAGCAGCGATCAAATTGGTTATTTTGCAGATTTCTTACCCACAATTGCAGATTTAGCTGGAGTAGATCCAATAGTTAAGGTTGATGGGGTAAGCATTTCAACAGTTCTACATGGAAAGGGGAATAAAATCAAGGAGCGTTATTTGTATTGGGAGTTTTATGAGAAAAAAGGGTGGCGTGCCACTCGTTTTGGGAAATGGAAAGCCATCCAAAAAAATATGCATAAAGGAGATCAGGGGGCTATTGAAGTTTACGACTTAGAAAATGATCCCTCTGAGAAAAATGACATTTCAAGTGTAAATTCAAAGGTCTTAAAAAAGGCTAAAAGAATATTTGAGGAAGCTCATGTCCCATCAGAACATTATGTTTGGAAGTTTTTAAATAAGGGGGATATTGAGGTTTATAATAAGTAATTATTAAAAATGAAAAATAAAAAATTTAGTAGTTTTTTCTTATTTCTTTTTCTAGCGATTAACGCAATTGCGCAAAACCAAGAAAAGGAAATAAATCAGGTAACAGAATTAATTGATCGGGTTGTCAAATGGCAAAACGCACAAACGGATCATGTTGAGAAATACACCTTGACAAACTGGCATTTTGCGGCTTATTATATTGGTTTGATGAAAGCTTTTAAGACCACAAATAATTCCGAATATCAAAGTCATCTATACGAATTAGGAGTGGAGCATCGATGGGAAACAATTCCGGACATGTTTCATGGGGATAAAATTGCTATTGGTCAGGTCTATCTTGATTTATATGACCAAAAAGGACGAGGAACAATGATCAAAAACCTTAAATGGGTACTTGATGCACACCTGTTGCGAAAAAAGCCTGCACCTGATGTTCGATATGATAAAAACCCCTACCAACACGAATGGTGGTCCTGGTGTGATGCTTTGTTTATGGCGCCACCAACTTTTGCGAAAATGTATCAAATGACGGGTGACAAAACTTACCTTGATTATGCGATTGATCATTGGTTAATAACCACGGATTATTTATGGGATAAAGAAGAAAACTTGATTTATCGTGATGATCGCTATTTTGGAAAAACAACAAAAGCAGGGAAAAAGATTTTTTGGGGTAGAGGTAATGGTTGGGTTTATGGCGGCTTGGTTCATATGCTTGAAATTATTCCAAAAGATCACCCGAAACGAAAACTACTTTTAGATCAATTTATTGGAATGTCAGAAGCCCTATTAGAAATTCAAAAGGCAGACGGATTGTGGCGGGCGAATTTATTGGATCCAGGTGTCTTTGCTTTTTTAGACAAAAAAAGTGGCGCGCTTGTCCAGTCGATCAATCCGGTGGATGTTCCTGAAAACAGTAGCAGCAGTTTTTTCTGTTACGGATTTGCTTGGGGAGTTAATCAAGGTATTCTATCTAAGGATCAATATTTGTCACCCATGCTAAGTGCTTGGAAAGGGCTAAAGCAGCATGTTAATGAAGCGGGGCGATTGGGATATGTCCAGCCCGTAGGTAAAGATCCAAAGCCTTTTGATGCCGACTCCTGGGAAGAATTTGGTACCGGTGCTTTTTTACTCGCTGCCTCAGAATATATTAATTACTTAAAGACGAGTTCTGATGATGAAATATCTTTTCAGAAGGGAAATGTTTTTTATGAAAATAATCTTTCCGACGCATCAAAAACTCAAGATTGGAGCATGGAGGGGGAGGGCGCTGTTCTCTTTAAATCAGGATGGATGGAAATGTTCTCTCCAAAGGAGGCCTCCCATCATGTGTTTTGGTGTCCAACGGATCTTCCAGCAAATTTTGTGGCAGAATGGGAAGTTCAAAATATTGAGACAGAAGCAGGGCTGTGTATTGTTTTTTTTAGTGCCAAAGGCTTGAATGGAGAAGATGTTTTTGATCCCAGTTTAAAAAAGAGAGCAGGTGTTTTTAGACAATACACCAAGAGTGATTTGAACAACTATCACATCTCCTATTATGCAAATGCGCCCAATAAACCCAACCGACCTTTTAGTCATTTGAGAAAAAACAAAGGCTTTGTTAAGGTACACGTTGGTCGGCCAGGAATTCCGTCAAACTCTAAAGAAGTTCATAAAATTCAATTGATAAAAAAAAAGAATCGCATCGTGATGCATCTTGATGGTGAAAAAATTATTGATTGGAAAGACGATGGCAAGTCATTGGGGCCAGTTTTAGGCTCTGGGAAATTTGCTTTTAGACAGATGCAGTGGACCCGATTTAGATATCGAAACTTAAAAATATGGGAATTAAAATCTTAAAAATAAATATGCATTTAATGAATAATTTAAAACAATTGAGTCTTACGCTGGCTTGTTTCTTTTCTTTCTCCGCTTTAATTGCGCAAGAGAAGCCCAATGTGATTGTTATTTATACTGACGATCAAGGAACCTTAGATTTAAACGTCTATGGCGCTAAAGACCTTCTGACCCCTAATATGGATGCCTTGGTAACCAGTGGTGTTCGCTTTACACAATTCTATGCTTCACCAGTTTGTTCTCCTTCTCGTGCTTCTTTGTTGACAGGAAAAACGCCTCAGCGTGCTGGTTGTCCGGGTAATGCAGGTCAAAATCCAAAAAGTACAAACGGTTTGCCAGGAACAGAATATACCATGGCGGAGATGTTTAAAGATTCTGGATATGAAACCTTACTGATTGGTAAATGGCATTTGGGATACCAACCCGAAATGTTACCGAATGCACAAGGTTTTGATTATTCATTTGGTCATTTGGTGGGTTGTATTGATAACTATTCCCATTTTTATTATTGGAATGGCACCAATCGACACAATCTACTTCGCAATAATGAAGAGGTTTTTTATGATGGTCAGTTTTTTCCAGACTTAATGCTAAAAGAAGCTGAAGGTTTTTTTGAAAGAAGATCAAAGGAAAAACCATTCTTTATGTTTTACGCAATGAACTCTCCACACTATCCCTATCAAGGAGAAGAAGATTGGTTGACTTATTATCGTGAAAAAGGAGTTGCCTACCCAAGAGATTTATATGCCGCTTTTTTAAGTACGCATGATGAGAGAATCGGTGCTTTAATAAAGATGTTAGAGCAAAGGGGACTTACGGAAAATACGATTATTGTTTTTCAATCTGACAATGGACATTCAACCGAGGAACGCGCCCACCACGGTGGAGGTTTTACAGGCCCTTTCCGTGGTGCAAAACAGTCTCTTTTTGAAGGTGGAATTCGAGTTCCTGCTGCGATTTCCTGGCCCGGAAAAATCAAACCCAATCAGGTGAGAGACCAATTTGTGTCTGTAGTTGACTGGATGCCTACTTTGGCTGAACTTTGCGGTTTGAATATAGATACCAGTGATTTAGATGGCAAAAGTATTGTGAAATTAATTAATAATGAAAATACTAAAACCAACCACGAAATGTATGCTTGGGAATTCAGAGACACCTATGCGGTTAGAAAAGGAAAATGGAAGCTTTTGGGCAATCCCTATGACACGAGTAATAGGGCTTATAAATACAAAGAAAAACACCTTTTGATAGACTTGGACAAAGATCCCAATGAGTCTGTTAATCTTTATGATGATTATCCCCAAATAGTGGAGGAACTCCAGCAATATTATTTAAATTTCAAAAATCAATAAAATAAATGAATCACAAGTTTTATACCACAGTCCTTTTGTTTTCGATTCTAATGCAATCTTGTATAAGTCAAGAACAACCAGAGTCATTAGTAAAAGAAGATATGCCTGATTTTATTTATCCAAAATACAGACGCTGGATGTCTCCTGATAATAATATTACTGCCAGGTTTTCCAGTCCAAGTTTAGAATGGCCTTCTGATAAATCTTCATTGTACGATGTCAGGATTGCTAAAGATCCAGAATTTAAAAACGAATTAATTGAAATAAATGACATTCCATTTTCATTAATAAATCCTCATCAAAATTTAAAAAAAGGACTTTGGTACTGGCAATACAAATCCAAGATATCAAGTTGGAGCGACGCAGCTTCTTTTGTTGTTAATGATGAAACCATTTCATTTGTCCCACCCGCAGTGAACGAAGTGCTAGCAGGAATAGGCAAGGCGCACCCTCGGGTTTTAATAGAAAAAGAAAATTTATCTCAATTTCTTGAAAAATCAAAAAATTATAAAGAGCGAGAGAAAATTATTGCAGCTGCGGATTTAGTATCAACACTTCGTATTCCTGAAGAAGAAGATGCTAAAGCAACTTTTGAAGGGAGAGACCGCAGCGAAACAGAAAAAATAAAAAAACAGTTTAGTCAAAAAATAGGAATTCAATTTGGAAAATCACTCGAAACCTTAACCAAAGCATTCGTTTTAACCCAAGAGGAAAAATATTTTAATACTGCCAGGAAATGGATGCTGCAAGCTGCGCTATGGGATCCTAAAGGATTGACCCATATCAATGATTTTGGTGATGCCTATATAATGGAATCATTGGCGCTGGCGATTGACGTTTTTTGGGAAAAATTTGAGGAAAGCGAGCGTCAATCAGTTGTCAATCAAATTGTAGTGAGAGGTGATGGGTTTTACGACAAATGGACGAATTATGTTGAAAACAGAAATTCTTCTATGCATGTTTGGCAGCACATCTTTCATCGCTTGTTTATCTCTTCAATTGCTTTGGTTAACGAAGTTCCAGAAGCTTCAAAGTGGTTTACCTACCTCTACGAACTTTGGATTGCACAACACCCCAAAATGGGTGTTGAAGATGGCGCATGGTTTAACGGAACGGGTTACATGCGAATGAATGTAATGACCTTGCTCGATGTTCCGATGCGTTTGGGAGACTTCACAGGATTGGATTTTTTTGTTTCCCCTTGGTATGAAAACTTTATGACTTGGATGAGTTATAGTTACCCCCCGGGTTCTACCAGTGACGGTTTTTGTAATGATGGAAAAAAATCGCCAATACCCAATATTGAATATGGTGCATTTTCGGATGCTATAGCAAGGGTTTTGAAAGATCCTTATGCTCGAACATATTCAGATCAGGTCTTTGATATCCTAGAGAATCTGGAGGAACCTTATATTGATCTTGATTATACGGGTGATGCACTTGTGAAATCCAAACTTAGCGATGACAAAAATTATGCATGGTTTAGAATGACACGAGGATATGACATGGAATTGCCGGAAACAAATGGAATTACTGCCCTTAGAGATGCTGCTATATTTAGAGACGTAGGCGTTGCTTACCTTAATTCGGATAGGAATAATATTGATAAGAACTTAATGGTTTCTGTGAAGAGTTCTCCAATGGGGCCATTGGCGCATACCCATGCGGAGCAAAACAATTTTAACATTGCTTACAAAGGAAAACGTTTGTTTTACAATAGCGGTTATCGCCCCTGGATGGGATCTCCCCATCAACAAGCTTGGCACAAACACACACAGGGTCACAATACTATTTTGGTCGATGGTCAAGGGCAACCTTATGATTCAGGCGCTTATGGGTTTTTGCCTCGTTTTATGGAAGGAGACCAACTCTCTTATGTTGTTGGAGACGCTTCTCATGCCTATGAATCTCATGAACTAAGTCAGAGAGTTAGAAAAGATAAAACTCCAGACGACATGAGCGTTAAAAAGTTTAGAAGGCATTTCATTTTATTAAAACCGGATATTTTGATTGTCTACGATGTGTTGGAAGCTGAAAAACCAGTTGATTGGAGTTGGTTGATTCACAACTATCACGGGCTAAAGTTAGATGCTGAAAATAAAACCGTGGAGACAACTTACGAAGATCGTGGGGGGAGGGTAACTCTTTTTGGAGGTTCTCAGATAAGCTATGATGTTACCGATAAATTTACGGTAGAACCCTTCAACTTTATCAAGAAACTAAATGCAAAAGGAGAATTGGTTACCTATAAAAATCACTGGCATTTTAAAGCAACAACAAAAGAAAAACAAGAGAAAATGAAATTTCTAGCAGTGATTCAAGTAAGTGACAATTTAGAGTACAGTGTAGTTGTCCCCTCAGAAAAAGGGGTTTATGAGATTTTAGACTGGAAAATAACAGCAAATATGGATGTCAATACTCCAGCTAGGATTAAAGTAGAAAAGAATGATGGATCGCTTGAATTCATTTCTCATTTAGAGACGAGTGATGGTTTGGAGTCGAACCAAAAAGAGGGATTGTCAAGATTGATTGAATTCATTGGTGGCGACAAACATATAAATACTGCGGGAGATGTCTATCCTAAGAGTATTTTGAATGCATTAACAAGATAAATAATGTTAAGAATAAATAAGAATTTTTTTAAAACACTTCTCCTATGTTTTTTAGGGCTCTCCCTTTGGGGATGCGAGCCAAAAACTACTAATCCGCCACCCAATGTCTTAATGATCAGTATCGATGATCTCAACGACTGGGTAGGTGTTTTAAGCGAACACCCTAACGCCATTACCCCAAACATTGATCGATTGGCTAGGGAAGGAGTTTTGTTTACGAATGTTCATTGTCAGGCTCCTATTTGCGGGCCTTCGAGAGCCTCTCTTATGAGTGGACTTCGCCCTTCCACCACAGGAATTTATGGACAGATTAAAGACAAGGATATACGATCGGCACACCCCATACTTACGAATATTGACTTTTTGCCTAATTATTTTAATAAACAGGGCTACAAGACTTTGGGAGTGGGAAAGATATTTCATAAACATGCACCAGAAGGCACTTTTGATGTTTCTGGGGGAAGAGAAAAAGGTTTCGGACCAAGTCCTCCTAAAAGCTTGAATTGGGACAAAAAGGGGACTGTTACAGACTGGGGAGTTTACCCAAGCGTAGACAGTTTAATGATTGATTATAAAGTTTCCCAATGGGCAAAAAATGAACTCTTGGTTGGTCATGAAAAACCCTTTTTTCTTGCGGTTGGATTTATAAGGCCTCATGTGCCTTGGCATGCTCCACAAAAATGGTTTGACCTACATCCCCTGAAGGATATTAAATTGCCTTCTTACGAAGCAAATGATTTTGACGACCTTCCTGAGATAGCAAAACAAATCGCTTTTAAGGGGATGATGCCAACTACTGATTGGGCGATAGAGAATAACCAATGGAAAAAAATTATTCAAGCCTATTTGGCTTGTATATCCTTCGTAGACCACCAAGTAGGGGAAGTACTGAAAGCACTTAATGATGGACCAAATAATAAGAATACAATAGTAGTATTGTGGTCTGATCATGGTTATGAAATTGGAGAAAAAGGTTCTTTTGGAAAACATACGGTTTGGAGTGAATCGACTCGGGTACCAATGATTTTTAAAATCCCAGGACAGCCAGCCAATCAAGTAGTGAACACTGCGGTTGAGTTATTGGATATTTATCCTTCTCTATTGGAATTGTGCAATCTACCCAAGAACCCTTTGAATGAAGGGAAAAGTCTTGTTCCACTTATCAATGGAGAGACTGAAATAAATCGAGTGGCAATAACTACCTATGGAGCAAATAACCACAGTTTTGTTAACGAAACCCATCGTTATATTATTTATGAAGATGGTTCCGAAGAGCTTTATGATTTAAGACTTGATCCCGAAGAAAGAAATAACCTTGCACTTGATGAGAATACAGAGGATATTAAGTTAAGTTTTAAAAGTAAAACACCAAAAAAAAATGCTTCTTGGTCCCCCAAGAGCTTCCTCACAATAAATGAATATTTCAAAACAAAAAATTAAGAAATGATAATGAATTCAATTTTAAAGTTTAGCGGCTTAATCCTTACAATTTTAATCACTAGTGCTGGTTTTTCACAATCAAATGAAATTCTTTCTGAACAAGAAGGGCCATATTTTGCTACTGGAATTAGAATTGGAGATGTTAGTCAAAATGAAGCTATTGTATGGACGCGTTTGACTAAAAATAAAACAAGAGTTAACAATGCATTGTTTCCCATTTCGATTTATACGGATCCAGAGTCTGGGAAGAAGCATTTAAGAAAAACCCGTAGGGATAAAAATCCTCTTATTTATTTCCCTGAAGGGTATGATATTGAAACCATTGAGGGAGCTGTTCCCGGTAAAACTGGAGAGGTTCGTTTAAAGTATAAAATTAAAACCGCAAAAAAATGGACAATTACTAAATGGAACGCAGTAGATCCTGAGGCAAATTTTAGCAAGAAGTTTATTTTAAGCAACCTTAAATCTGGTGTGGATTATGATCTTCTTGTAGAAGGAAAACCAACAGGGTCAGAAAAAATTAGCGCAACCTTTACCGGAAAATTTAAAACAGCACCCAATACAAAAGTTTCACGGAAGGTGACTTTTGGTGTCAGCACAGGTCAAGGTTATGGCCATCAAGACCGCCCCGATGGATTTAAAATTTATCCGTTAATGTTAGAATTGGGAGTAGATTTTTTTGTTCATACGGGTGACATTATCTATTATGATAATTTAGCAAAAAACAAAGCAATGGCCTACTACCATTGGGACAGGATGTTTAGCATACCCACAAATAAAGATTTCCATTCCCAAGTGAGTAGTTATTTTGAGAAAGACGATCATGACACTTGGTACAACGACAGCCATCGTGGGATGAGTCCTGATTTCATGGGAGATTTTACTTTTGATCAAGGTTTAGAAATTTTTAGGCAAGAAATGCCCATAAAGAACAAAACTTATAGAACTTTTAGATGGGGAAAAGATTTGCAAATATGGTTGGTTGAGGGGCGAGACTTTAGAAGTCCGAATACTGCACCTGATGGACCTGAAAAAACCATTTGGGGAAAAGAACAAATGGAGTGGTTTAAACGAACGGTCAAAGAATCTGATGCAACTTTTAAATTACTAATAAGTCCAACACCCATCATTGGTCCAGACAGAAAAACAAAGAAAGACAATCATGCGAATCCAAGTTTCAGGTATGAAGGAGATATCATTAGATCCTTTTTGGCCGAGCAAAAAAACATGTATTCTATTTGTGGGGATCGACATTGGCAATATGTTTCAAAACATAAAAAAACCGGAACAGTTGAATTTTCAAGTGGTCCTGCAAGTGATGCCCATGCTGGGGGATGGAAGCAAGAAGATTTCACTCCCGAGCATTTATATCTCAACGTTATCGGTGGGATGATGACCGTCACCATTGACCCTGATGATGGAGGGAGTATATCCGTTAACCACTATGATGTGAATGGTAAAATAAGAAATGAATTTAAAGCCAAAGCAAAATGAAAATTTTAAAAAATTCTTGCGCTCTGATTGTGTTAATTATTTTTAGCTGTGCACCCCAAGTAGCAACTAAAAATCAACGTCCAAATATCATATATATCCTTGCTGATGATTTGGGTTTTGGGGACTTGTCGTTTTACAACAAAGATTCCAAGATAAAAACACCTAATCTTGATCGATTGGCAGCTTCAGGAATGTCTTTTATGGATATGCACTCCACTTCTTCTGTATGTACCCCAACGCGATACAGTATTCTTACTGGAGAATATGCGTGGAGGACTGGACTTAAAAAAGGGGTGCTTTGGAGTTATGGACCTCCATTGATTGCTCCTAAGAAGAATACGGTCGCTAAAATGCTAAAACAAAAAGATTACAATACCGCTGTTATCGGAAAATGGCATTTGGGGCTTGGTTGGGAGTTGAAAGAACCTTATGAAAGTTCACAAGTGGATAAAAATAGTTTTGGATTAATACGCGATTATGATGAGGAAATAATTGACTTTTCTAAGCAACCCAATTCTGGGCCTTTAGAGACTGGTTTTGATTACAGTTACATCATTCCTGCTTCATTAGACATTCCACCCTATGTATATTTAGAAAACAATAACTACGTAAAACCATTAAATCAATACACCCAAGGAAATAGTTTAGATTCAGACAAAGACCTCGCATTTTGGCGTCCAGGCCCTATGGCAGAAGGATTTGAGTTTTATGATGTACTTCCGACTTTTATCAACAAAGCCAAAAATTATATCGATACACAAAAGGAGGAAGCGCATCCATTTTTCTTGTATTTACCCCTTCCAGCACCACATACCCCTTGGCTTCCTACTGTCGAGTACAATGAGACAGCTGAAGCAGGAATGTATGGTGATTTTGTGACCATGGTTGATGCTCAAATTGGAAAGCTATTGGATCATTTGGAAGAGAAACAATTGACCGAGGAAACCCTTATTATTTTCACAAGCGATAATGGGCCTTACTGGAAGCCAAGGCACATTGATCTTTACCAACACAAAGCTGCAGGGAACTTGAGAGGGATGAAAGGAGACGTTTATGATGGTGGTCATCGAGTTCCTTTTATTGTAAAATGGGAGAATAAAATTAAGGGAGGTCGAAGCAGCTCGAACCCAAATACGCTGGCCAACTTGATGGCTACGCTGGCTGACATTACAGGAGCTGGCTCCAGTGGAATTGACAGTCACAGTATTTATGAGGAATTAATTAATGAGGAGCACATACCGATAGTAAAACCCATCATACATCACTCTTCACGTGGTCACTTTGCGATCAGAAAAGGGGAGTGGAAGTTTATTGAAAAATTAGGGTCTGGTGGGTTTTCGCCTCCAACTTTTGTAACCCCAATGGAGGGCATGCCTTCACATCGACTTTTTAATATGAATGACGATCCTTTGGAAGCAATAGAACTGTCAAAAAAACATCCAGAACTTGTACTGGCAATGCAGTCTCAATTGGACTCAATTGTCAATGCAAATTAATTAAATGATATAAAATGAATTTTTCTAAACATCTATTTATTCAACTTAGTTTTGGATTGGGCCTTATTTTTTGTGGTTTAAATTCCTGTGAATCTCAAAATAAAAAAATAAAAAAATCCCCCAATATTTTATTTGCAATTGCAGATGATCAATCTTATCCTCATGCTGGCGTTTATGGTTTTTCTGAAATCAACACACTTGGATTTGATTATGTTGCCAACAGCGGTGTTTTGTTTCACAATGCATTCGTGGCTGCACCGCAATGTAGTCCTTCTCGCGCAGCGATATTAACCGGAAAAAATATTTGGGAATTAGAAGAAGCAGGAACACATGGCAGCGCTTTTCCGAATAAATTTAAAGTCTTTACCGAAGAATTAGAAAATCATGGATACTTCGTTGGTTTTACAGGAAAACCATGGGGTCCCGGGAATTGGCAAATCAGTGGCAGAAAGCAAAACCCGGTGGGAACAGCTTTTAATAAGCACGTATTGAGTCAAGTCCCTACAAAAGGAATTCGACCCAACAATTATATTGAAAATTTTAAAGATTTCTTTAGTAAGAAAGAGGAGGGCGCCCCTTTTATGTTTTGGTTTGGCGCGCATGAACCCCACCGTGTTTATGAATATGGCACTGGTGTTAAAGCTGGAAAAGACATTGACGCTGTTCGTGTTCCTGCATTTTTACCAGATACTGAAATCGTCAGAAATGATATCTTAGATTACCTCCTTGAAATAGAGCACTTTGACAGTCATCTTTTTCAAATGATTTCTTTTTTAAAGGAGAAAGGAGAGCTGGATAACACCTTCATTGTGGTAACAGCAGATAACGGAATGCCTTTCCCCTATGCCAAAGCCAATCTACAAGAGTTTGGCACGCATGTTCCCTTGGCGATTTCTATGCCCAAGATTGTGATTTCTAAAAAACAAGTTCACGAACCTGTGGGATTAATAGACATTGCTCCAACGATTTTAGAATTGGTCAACCTCTCAGAATCAATTGCAACCACAGGGAAAAGTTTAATGCCCCTGCTGACCCAAGAAGATCATCCAAAACATCGTGAGTTTGTCCTGACAGGCCGTGAAAGGCATACGCACGCAAGGCCAGATAACCTTGGGTATCCTGCAAGGGCGATCCGAACTGAAGATTTTTTATATGTCTATAATTTTGATCCAGATCGTTGGCCTGCCGGTGACCCTGTCCCGAGAAATCCAGAGAATGACAAGAGAAATAGTGTTGCAGGGTTTAAAGGCTTGTATCCGGGCTACCAAGATGTGGACGCTTCTCCATCAAAAACCATTGTCATGGAATTGGAGAATTCCCAAGACAATAATGCTTTATTTGAACTAGCGTTCTCTAAACGACCACAATCTCAGCTCTATGATATAAAGTCAGATCCCTATTGCACGATTGACCTGTCAAATGACGTGAAATTTGAATCAATCAAAATTGAACTACACAACCAATTAATGGAAGCGTTAAAAGCCCAGGGCGATCCAAGAGCCTTTGGAAATCCAATTTTTGATAGTTACCCGAGATATTCTAGCATGCGAAACTTTCCAGGCTTCAATATAAGAGGAACCTACAATGAAATATTTGTAAAGTGATTTTAGAATAAGAATTGTTTTTTCGGTTTAAATAAATAAAATCACAACAAAAAGTATTTGAAATCCTTGTTAGTTTGATGTTGAAGTAAATTCAAAAAAAGAAATCACTAATTTAGTAACATTGATATTACCAGTAAAAAATTTGGAAGAAGCAATGCAAATTGTCGCTGCTAAAAGCGTGAAAACAGAAAAGAATGGATCAATTCAAGTCAATTTTGTTAGAGGCCAAGATGATTTTTATTTTTCTTTTGAAATGAAAAAAGAGGGTTTAATTTATAAAAAATAATCATGTTAAAATCAATGGAGTATTTGACGGTATTTCTTCTTACAGTGCTAATGTTCTCCTGTGATAAAAAGAAGTCAGGAGAAGTTGTTGTTGACGAAAGAGATCAAACTGAATCCGTCATTGAAATCATAAAAATCGACTCTGTATGGTCAGGTCATCCGGTCCGTTTTTCTCTTTATACCCACGATGAAAGTCAATACATTGCCTACTATAATGCCAATAGAAATATGGTTGTGGGGCAAAGAAAGTTAACCGATAAAAACTTTGTTTTACATCAAATGTCTGGGCCCACGAGAGCGTTAGATCAAAAAGATAAAAGTAAAAAAAGATTATCTGCAACCCAGGTAGGGTGGGATTCCCATAATTCGATAACAATGGCTGTCGATAAAGAAGGGTTTATCCACCTCTCTGGGAATATGCATGTGGATTCTTTAACCTATTTTAGGAGTGAATTGTCAGGCGATATCTCCACACTTATGCGACACTTTCCATTGGTAGGTTCAAATGAATTAAGATCAACATATCCTAAATTCATGCTGTCAAAAGAACAGGAATTGATTTTTCATTATCGAGATGGATCAAGCGGTAATGGAAATGAAATCTATAACATTTATGACACTCAAAAAAAGAAATGGTCTAGAATGTTAGATGTCCCTTTGACAGACGGTCAGGGATTAATGAATGCCTATCAGTCACAACCCGAAGTCAGAGCGGATGGTTGGTATCACGTTTATTGGGTCTGGAGAGACACGCCCGACTGCTCAACCAATCATGACTTGTCCTATATGAAAAGTCCTGATTTAAAAAACTGGTATGATGCATTTGACCAACCGATTGTATTGCCGGCGACATTAGATAAAAAATCACTTATTGTTGCTCCGGTTCCTCCAAAAGGGGGGATTATTAATTTGGCAGCAAAATTATGTTTAGATAAAAATAACAAACCAGTCTTCACTTATCATAAATATGATGAAAATGGAAACATTCAACTTTATATTGCAAAAATTGAGGGGGATGAATGGATATCTAAACCTATTACCCAATGGGATTATCGATGGGAATTTTCAGGAAATGGAAGCATCAATGTTGAACTTAGAATCAACAGTTTTGACAGAAGAGAAGATGGAAGGTATGAAATAAGTTACTGGCATAAGAAATATGGAACGGGTACGCTTTTGTTGGATGAGGCATTTGCGCCCATTGGTAAAGTTTTAAAAACCCCTAAACTCTTCACCAACAGCCGATTTAAGAAACAATTGGAAATTGAAGGCTCTTTTCCTGGACTCGTAATCAATAGCGTTCCAGATATTGGTGAAGTGAAAGAAAAAAACATCCGCTATGTTTTAAAATGGGAAACATTGAACAATAATCGAGACAAACCTCGCCCTAAACCATGGCCTTCTCCAAGCCAATTGTATTTATATAAACTAAAAACTAAATAACATTATTAAATCATGAAAACGATAACAATTCAATTTTTAATCATTTCGATTTTATTCTTTAATTTTTCTTTGGCACAAGACATCACGCCATCAAATGTTAAATCCATAATGCAAAAGGTTGCAGATTGGCAAATCGAAAATCACGGTGATGTTAAGTTTAGAGCCCAAAATAAAAGACTTAAAACCACAAGACATCATCCGCTAGACTGGACAAATGGCGCGTTGTATGTAGGAATGGTTAAATGGGCCGCAATGGCAGAAGAGGATAAATATTTTAACTGGCTCAAGGATATTGCAGAAGAACACGACTGGAAGTTACATGCTAGAACATATCATGCAGATGACCATACCGTTGGGCAAATGTATATTGATCTTTATAGGGAATTTAAAGATAAAAAAATGATTCAGCCGACGATCGATCAATTCGATTTTATACTTTATCATCCTTCAAAATCCGTTATGGATTGGAAAACTCCTTTTCATCAGGACCGCTGGAATTGGTGTGACGCTTTGTTTATGTCCCCTCCAGTTTGGGCAAAGCTCTATAAGTTGACGCGTAACCAAGCTTATCTTGATTTTCTGCTTCAAGAATTTAATGCGACTACGGGACATCTCTATGACAAAAAAGAAAGTTTGTACTATCGCGATGGATCTTACCTAGGGAAATTAGACAAGGGGACTAAAATTTTCTGGGCACGAGGAAACGGATGGGTTTTTGCAGGATTGGCAAACGTGCTCAATGAATTAAAACCAGGTACATCAGAATACAACCGCTTTTTGAAAATATACAAGCAAATGGCTAAAAAACTTTTAAAGTTGCAAACTACAGCAGGTCATTGGTCAATGAGTCTTTTGGGTCAGGAATATTACCCTACTCCTGAAACCAGTGGATCTTCCTTTTTTATTTTTGGATTGGCATGGGGAATTAACAATGGCATTCTTGATAAAGCAACTTATGGATTAGCCGTTGAAAAAGGATGGAATGCAATGGTCAGTCACGTAACCGAAGACGGAATGTTAGGTTATGTTCAGCCGATAGGAGCGGAACCTGGTCAAGCATGGCCTGACAAAACTGAGGTTTATGGAACGGGTGCTTTTCTAAGTGCGGGTTCGGAAGTATACAAACTTTATGGCGGTCTATAACTCTTAGGTTTACTAACGACCCTTTTCCGCCTTCGGGCGGTTTTTTTTTAATTTAAACTATTTGAAGCAATAATGATCTAATTTGTAGATCCTATATAAATTCAATTATGATGATAAAATATTCAATGAAAAATTTATTAATGATGTCCCCCTTGCTGTTTCTGCTTTCTTGCTCGATATCAAAACAGGAATCAGGTCCCTTTTTCGGGAACGGAATGAAAAATGGATGGGCAGATCAAAATTCGATTAGCATTTGGACCCGACTAACAAAAAACAAAGAGGCAAATTTTAAGGGGATCCCTTTTATCGAAATTCCTAGAAAAAAAATGCTTAAGCTCGCCAAAAATCCTAATATTGATTCTATCTACAACACACAAATTCCGCCAGGTAAAAATATTAAAGACATGGAAGGCTATTGTCCTGGTGCTTCAGGGCAAGTACAACTCGTTTATCATCCCATAAATGATTCGATTAATCTAATTAAAACAGCATGGCGAGAAGTTGATGAGAAAATGGATTATACCCATCAGTGGCAGCTGAAAGAACTGAAGGCTGGACAAACCTACGTTACAAAAATTTACTCAAGAGGGTTGGGGCAGACTAAAATATCAGACAGTCTCTTTGGAAAATTCGCTACTCCTCCGGCTCGGGATGCCGTTTCGGAAATTAAATTTTGTATTGTTTCCTGCCATGACTATAACAGAAGAGATGACTTGAAAAATGGCCATAAAATCTATCCAAGCATGACGAAGTTAAATCCTGATTTTTATGTTCATACTGGAGATATAGAATACATGGACAAGCCCACCCCTTATGCTTTAACAGAGGAGTTGGCTCGTTTTAAATGGAATCGGATTTTTTCTTTGCCTTTTCAACGAACTTTCTACAACAATCACACCTCTTATTTCATGAAAGATGATCATGACGTGGGCTTTGATGATAGCTATCCGGGGAAGAATTACGGTAGGATAAATTTTGAAAGAGGGCTTGAGATTTTTGATAAAGAACAATTCCCTACTGCAGAGAAAACTTATAAGACCGTTCGCTGGGGAAAAGATTTTCAAATATGGATTGTAGAAGGAAGGAATTATAGAAGTAAAAATATAATTCCTGATGGTGCGGAAAAAACCATTTGGGGAAAAGAACAGAAAGATTGGTTTTATGAAACTGTAAATGCTTCGGATGCTACCTTTAAGTTGCTGATCACATCCTCTCCGATTCTGGGTCCAGATCGATTAAAGAAAAACGACAATTTAAGTAATAAGAATTATACTTATGAGCGAGAAGAGATTTTGAGTTTTATTAAAAAACAAAATAATTTTTTTATCGCCAATGGAGATCGTCATTGGCAATATGTCACTCATATTGAAGGAACTAATCTTTGGGAGTTTGGAACGGGTGCAGGGTCAGATGCTCATGCTGGAGGTTGGTCTCAAAAAGATTATCGACCTGAACATAAGTTTTTAAGAGTTAAGGGGGGGTTCTTGAGTGGGATTGTCAAACAAGTCGATGGTGTTCCCGCTGTCCAGTTCATTCATCATGATGTTGAGGGTAAGGTTGTAAACAGAATGTCGTTTAAAGTTAAATGAGAAGGAAAATTTTAGATTCTTTCTTAATGCTTTGTCCTCAGTTTTTTATGGCAGCAATTGATTCAAAAACCTAATAAGAATACTGTTTATAGAGTTTTGAAGGAATTCACACCTAAACTAAATTTATTACTCACTAAAAAACCAATCGAAATACACATATAACTTCAATTTAAACCATATCCCCCTTTTATTTATTTATTTATTACAATTTATATAATATTTTTATGTAGTTTTGGTTTTTGTGTGCGAACACATCGTTATTAAATGTCCAAGAACTATTGATTTTAATTGGAGCTTTATTTTTTTGTGTGCGTTCACATTGATATTTAACTAATTGTAAAATTAAACTAAACTGTATGATTAATTTAAAAAGGGGAACTATTGACCCCCGAAAATTGAAAACAAGGGCGATGTCTTTTTTTCAAAAAGGATTTTTTATGATACTCTTGTTGGTTTGGGGCGTTGTATCAGCCCAACAAAACATCACGGGGACTATTACTGACGAAGCAGGAGTTCCACTTCCTGGCGTAAACGTCGTAATTAAAGGAACCAATGATGGAGTTTCTTCAGACTTTGATGGAAACTATACGATCAAAGCAGAAGCAGATGACGTGATCGTTTTTTCGTTCATAGGTTTTGTCAATCAAGAAGTTCCTGTTGGGAACAGCTCTGACATCAGTGTCTTATTGGTAGCTTCTTTTGATGAACTTGATGAAGTTATCGTTACCACAGGTTATGGTCAAAGTAGAAAACGAGATTTAACTGGTGCAATTTCCCAAATCAGAACTGAAACAATTACCAGAGCAAATCCGCTGCAAGCAGCTGCTTCATTACAAGGACAAGTTGCTGGGGTTAATATTACAAAAACAAAAGGACGTCCTGGAGATGGTTTTGAAATCAACATTCGTGGACTCAATAACTTTGATGCAGAAAAGACTTCACCCTTAGTTGTAGTTGACGGTATTATGGGCGCTGACCTTAACTCAATTAATCCAAGTGATATTCAGTCTATTGATGTGCTAAAGGATGCTTCGTCAACTGCAGTATATGGTGCGAGAGGAGCAAATGGAGTGATTATTGTCACTACTAAAAAGGGATCTACTGGGAAAGCAAATGTTACTTATAATGGGTATTACGGAATTAGAACTAAAGCTCACATGCCAGAATTCATGAATTCCCAACAGTATTATGACTTGTATTCTCAAGATAATTTTAATGAGGGTTTTACTGCTCAGGAAATGTATAATATAAACAATGGAATTTCAACTAGTTGGGTAGACTTAGTTACTAGGGATGATGCTGCACAGCAAAATCATACTGTTGCTGTTTCTGGTGGATCTGAGAAAACATCATATAATTTTTCAGCTGGTTATTTAGAGGAACAGGGGCTTACTATGCATACTGATTTTGAAAGATTAAGTTTAAACGCAGGTATTGAGAGCCAGATCTCTGAAAATGTTAAGGTTGGTTTTACTACTTATATTACTCAGACTGACAGGAATTGGGGCTCAACTGAAGCGTTAAGATCTGCTTACAGGGCAAGGCCTACAGGAACACCATTTTTTGATGATATTGTTGAACCCAATAAAAGAGATACTAACTACGGCCCTGTTGGAAATCTGGCTTTCTACATGGGTATAGATGACTCTCAAGTAATTAATCCACTTATTGAGATTGACCCGTTAAATTTTCAAAGAGGACGCAAAGGGAATTCACTTTTAGCCAATGCCTTTGCTGAAATTAAATTAGCTGACGGTTTGAAGTTTAAAACTTCTTACTCTGCCTATGAAACAACAGCAAGAGAAGGTGACTACAGAGGAACTTATACCAAATCACAAAAAGGATCAAGAAATCCAAAGGTTAATACGTGGAATGAAAAAACTTCTAATTATACTTTAGACAACACTTTAAATTATAATAAAACTTTTGGAAAACACAGAATCGATGCAACTGCACTTTTCAGTATTTTTGAACAGTACGATGAATATATGCAAATATCGGTTGAAGATTTAGCTTACCGCTCATTATGGCACAATACAGGCACTGGAGCAACTATCAAAGCTTATAATTCTGATTTAATCGAAAGTTCTTTAGCGTCCTATATGGGAAGAGTTAACTACACATTTAATGATAAATATTTGTTGACAGTAACTGGAAGATATGACGGTGCTTCTCAGTTAGCTACAGATAATAAATGGGCGTTTTTCCCCTCAGCTGCTTTGGGTTGGAGACTCTCAGAAGAAAGCTTTATTTCAGATTTAAATGTTTTTTCTAACTTAAAGTTAAGAGTAAGTTATGGTGAAGTTGGAAATAATGCAAGTATTAATCCTTACGCTACTCAATCTAATATTTATCAAACAGTTTATGACTTTGATGGATCTTCAGCTAATGGTTATTCCATTGATGCACTTTCTAATCAAGGATTGGTTTGGGAGCGAAGTAAAGAAACGAACTTTGGTCTAGATTTTTCCCTAAAAAACATTGGTATTACAGGTTCTGTTGAAGTATACAAAAGAAACACTGAAGATCTAATTCTAGACGACAGACTTCCAACGTCAACTGGTTTTACTAGTGCAGTTGATAATGTTGGAGAGATTGAGAATAGTGGTGTTGAGATAACATTAAATTCAATAAATATAAACAAGGGTGACTTTAAGTGGTCTTCTAATTTAACTTATACAGCAAATAAGGATAAAGTTGTTAAGCTAGCTGGGGGTATAACCGAGGATAAGGGGAACAAACGTTTTGTTGGAGAATCCGTAAGAGCTCTTTATTCATATAAGTTTGAGGGTATTTGGCAAACCGATGAGGCTACTGAAGCTGCGGTATACGGACAAATCCCTGGACAAGTCAAAGTTGCAGATATTAATGGTGATGATAAGATAAATTCTGATGACAGAACTATTGTAGGTAAGGGAACTCCCGACTGGACCGCTGGTTTAAGAAATCAAATTTCATACAAGAATTGGGATATGTCCTTTTTTATGTACACAAGGCAGGGATTGATGTATTCTAATGCTTATCTAAATGCTACTTTTGGAGATATTAGTTCTGATCGTTACAACCGCTCTTCTGAACTGGATTATTGGACCCCGACAAACCCATCTAATACCTATTTCGCCCCAACAACGGGACCTGGTCTTAACGGTAAGAATGAATCAAAGGGAGGTCAGTCTCGTGTTGCCTTAAGTTACCAAATGGCTGATTTTGTTAGAATAAGTGATATTACATTTGGATATAGTTTACCACAAAATATCCTTGATGAATTAGGAGTCTCAAGACTAAGATTTTACGGACAGCTTCAGAATCCATTTGTGTTTTCTGACTTCCTTTCATTTGATCCAGAATACAACTCTGGTGGTAATGATGATGATCTTCCAGCAATGACTGTATTGTTTGGATTAAACCTAAACTTTTAATCAAAGAAGATAAAAATTATGAAAAGTTTAAAAGAAATAAATATACAGATGAAAAAAATTAATCAAATTTTAATTGTACTTTCCTTAGTGTTCTTTTTTAGTTGTGACACTGAAGATATATTAACCGAATCAGCAATTTCAAATCAAACAGCAGACTCTTTTTTCTCAACACCAGCCGGTTTTGAGGATTTAAGTAAGTCGATATATCCTCTTTTGAGAAATATTGTTGAGCAAAGGCATTTGGTTCTTAATGGAACTGATATTTTTGCGGGGTCTTCTGGCTGGGATAATGTAGATAATGTTTTAGTGAACAACAGAATTGATACTTACGGATCTGAATTAACAGATGGAACTGGTGAAGTTTCTGACTTATGGGTTCTACTATATAAACAGATCAATCGATCAAATATCTTAATTGATAGAGCCGAAAATGTAGTTGGTGGAGATGCTACTCTGATAGCAACACGAGTTGCTGAAGCAAAGTTTATGAGATCATTATGTCTTTTTTATGCTGTACAACAATGGGGAGATATACCTATGCCCCTGAAGGCAACAACTTCAGCTAACAAGGAAGTTACAAGAGTTGCTTCATCTGAGATTTATGCTCAGTTGATAACTGATTTAACTGCTGCAGAGACTGCATTACCTCCTACTGCATCAGATTACGGGAGAGCGACCAAAAGCGCAGCTCAGCATTTACTTGCTAGAGTTTACTTAACAAGAGGGTGGAACTTTGATGGTAAATTAGGCGGAACTGCTGCTGATTTTACTCAAGCTTTGTCTTACGCGGACAAAGTAATTGCTTCACATTCACTAGTTACCAACTATAGTGATCTATGGCCTAAACGCTCTGAAGATCCAACAAATCAAACTTTTGGTCCCGGAGATCAAAATGCAAGAAACAGCGAAGTTGTATTTGCAGCTCAATATTCTGATCAAGCGATAACTAATTCTGTACAACAAGATATTGTTGCAGTGCCACCTAACCGAGATGGTGGTAATGATCTTCCTCATATCTTCGGAGGTGGTGTAGATGATGTTCCTGGTTCTCCGGGAAGAACTTCTGATTACAACAGAATTTTAGGAGTTCATAACGCGACTCCAGCAACCTATAGACTTTTTGACCCACAAAATGACACACGTTATCACCATAACTTTGTTGAAAAGGTTTATGCTGTTGTTGATAATCCTGGATTTGTACCTGCACCAGGAGTGACTCCAATTGATATAAAATCTGGTGATGTTGTTCTTGAGTTTAGAGATTGGAATTTACCTGTAACATCAGCAGCTGATAGAGGTAAAGATATTGTTGGAGGAACAAAAGATTACGCAGTGATTAATCATGATCAATACGGTGTTATTGATGAATCAAATTATCATGGCCAAGACAAATCACCGATGATGTGGAAATTCTGGGAACCTGGAATTGCATATGGAAATGGATTCGGTCAATTTGACGTTATCGTTATGCGCTCAGCCGAAGCTTACTTAATTGCTGCAGAAGCAATTGTAAAAGGCGCTTCAGGTGGATCTTTAGGAAGTGCACAAAATTATTACAACACTATTGTCGACAGAGCTGTAGGGGGTGCTTCTGTATCCGCTGACCAAGCTGCTGACCCAGCAGGGACAAGTCTTGCAACCGCTTCCTATAGAGCTACTGGTGCTCCTACTATCGATATGATCTTGGACGAAAGAGCAAGAGAGTTCATGGGAGAAGGATTGAGATGGTATGACCTTAAAAGAACTGAAAAGTTAATCGAGCGAGCAAAAGCCATGAATCCATGGGTTAAGGAAATTCAAACTTATCACCTTTTAAGACCTATTCCGCTCTCTGAGAGTGATCTATCAACAAACGATGTTGTACAGAATACTGGGTATTAATGTATAAATAGTTAATTATGGAGTTTTTAAATAAAAATGTTTTAAAAACTTCACTGTTAATCTTATTGACAAGCCTCCCGTTTTTGAGCCTAGCTCAACAATGGGAGTCCTTGTTTAACGGGATTAATTTTGAAGGATGGAACCAGAAGAATGGCAGTGCTAATTATGAGGTAATCGATAGCGCAGTAGTAGGTTCGCCAGTAATGAATACGCCAAACTCTTTTATGTGTACCAACAAACTTTACTCCGACTTTATTTTTGAGTTAGAAGTAAAGTTAGATGGAGGACTCAACTCAGGCATACAGTTTAGATCAAATTCTCTTCCCGAATACAAGAATGGAAGAGTACACGGCTACCAATGCGAATTGGATCCTAGTGATAGAAAATGGACAGCAGGAGTATATGATGAGTCGAGAAGAGGATGGATCTACAAACTTGAAGATGATCCTTTGGCACAAAGCGCGTTTAAAGTAGGGGAGTGGAATAAAATCCGTATCGAAGCGATAGGGGCTTCAATTCGCACATGGGTGAATGGCACAATGTGCACCAACCTGGAGGATGGTCTCACAGCAGAAGGTTTTTTTGGTCTCCAAGTCCACAGCATAAAGAAGAAATCTCAATTAGGAAATAAAGTAAGATGGAGGAATATCCGAATACTTGAAAAAGATTTAGAAAGATACAGGTGGCCTGTTGCGGCACATGCTCAAGAAGTCGTTGTGATTCCTAATGTCCAATAGGTTGTAAGTGAAATTTAACCATTCAAATTTTTAAAAGCAGAATTTACTCTGGTTTCTTAGTTCTGAAATAAGTTATTGTTCATTAAAATACCTTCGTTTATCAAATTGACTAAACGCAACATTTTCTTTGGTGATAATTTCTAGGGGTGTTGCCATTTCTTGACTAGGCTTTTCTTTATAAATAAGGTAATTAGACATGCTGATGACAGATTTGTAGCCTTGGTTAAAAGATTTTTGAGAAATCAAGAAAGTAATTCTCCCCTCCTTTACACTTTCAACATTTTGAGGAGTCGTATCGAATCCAATAAGTCTTAATCGATCAAGATATTCATCTTCGATTAGAGAAGTGACATTAGAAATTCTACTTGAAGGAACCAAAAGCCCTTTAATGGCCTTGTTTTCTTTTAAATATGCATTGATTTTAAATTTGGTTTTTTCCAAATCGATTAAATTATCAAACTCAAGCTGATGTATGTTTCGTTTTGCTTTTTTCTTCTCGAAGTAGTCTTTAAATCCAACAACTCTTTGACTAATTGCCCGATAGTTTTCTAGGTTTTTTCGGGTTTGGACAATCAAAAGTTCATCATTTGCATCAGTACACAATTCTAATAACTGTGCGGACAATGCTCCAGCAGCGAAGGATTTTTGTCCAATATAACTGATGTTGTTAAACCCTTCAATATTAACATTGAAAAACAGGAAAGGAATTTCTCTCTCGTTGAGTTCTGCTACAATTTCATGGGTTTCCTTGATGAATATAGGAACCAGAACAACGGCATCAGGACTCGTCTTAATTAATCTTTCAAAAGCTTCTTTGTAGCTCTTGGGGTCAAACTGATCAAAAATGAATGTACTTGTTTCAACGCCATAAGCGCTAACTTCTTGTTTGGCTTTTTGGATTCCAGAATAGGGAGATTTCCAAAATAAATTATCATCATCAAAAGCCGGAATCAACATGGCCAAATTATGATGTTTTTTCATCGCTAGGGAACTTGCGATTAAATTGATTTTAAAGTTTTTCTGTTTAAGGATTTTTTTGATTCTCTCCTCTGTTTTAGGAGAAACACCACCGCGTTTGTGAAGCACTCTGTCAACGGTTCCAGTTGAAACGTTGGCCTCGCGTGCAATATCTTTTATTGTTGTCAATACTTAAATATTAATATCAATTTCTTATAAAAAGGAAATTTAAATGTTTTTGATATTTAATACTGTAAATATATGCATAATTAACAAATTTTTAGATATATTTTTTACTGCCTTTTTCGTTTTTTTACTTTAATTTGAAACTATTAATTATATATTTGCACACGAATCAGTGTACGCACACGAAAAACTTAAATATTCAATGAATAGGGCAACAAGACCATGTTCCATTTTCTCCAATATGATCTTTCTTCAGTTGTCGTTTATCCTATTTTTATTGCATGAGACCAAGGAGGAGTTTTTAGAAGGAATACATCTTAGCTTGAACCACAAAATACATCCCCCAAAATGAAAAGGAAAGAATTTATTTTAAGTTCAGGAGGTGTCCTCATAGGATCAATCGCCAATGCTAATTTGTTGTGGTCGCAACCAAAAAATAATCACCTAAATTCTATGATTAATATTGGTGTGATCGGCACGGGAGGCAGAGGAAAAGGGATCATAAAACTGTTAAACAAAATTTCAGGTTTTAATGTTATTGCTTGTTGTGATGTTATCCCTTTCAGATTAAAAGAAGGATTTTCATTATTGAAAGATAAGAATGCAAAATCCTACACAGACTATAAACAATTATTAGACAATAGAGACATTGATGCAGTGTTAATAAGCACACCCTTAAGCACCCATTCGAAAATTGCTTTTGATGCCCTAGACGCTGATAAGCATGTCTATTGTGAAAAGACTCTAGCAAAAGGGGTTTCTGATACGGTGCGTCTTGTAACTAAATGCGCAAAAACAAAAAAAATATTTCAAACGGGTCATCAATACCACAGTTCTCGAATGTATTCAGCGCTGGTTAATTTAATTGAAGATGGAAAAGTTGGTAAAATCACTTCCATTGAAAGTCAATGGAACCGAAATGGTGATTGGCGAAAACCAGTTCCCGATCAAAAACTGGAGCGTCAAATTAATTGGAGAATGTACCGTGAGTATTCCTACGGATTATTAGCCGAATTGAGCTCTCATCAAATTGATTTTGCCAATTGGATTTTAAAAGGAACACCCAAAAAAGCCATCGGATTCGGAGGGATAGATTACTGGAAAGATGGTCGTGAAACTTATGATAACATAAAAGTTGTTTATGAATATGACAAAGGGGTTAAGGCTTCCTATACTTGCTTGACCTCAAATGCGATGGAAGGCTACAGGATTATGGTGATGGGAGACAAAGGAACTTTGACCATTTACCAAGACCAAGCTTGGTTTTATCCAGAAGGAAAATACAACGCCTCTTATGGAGAAGTAGATGGAGTTTCTGGCGCAACTGTTGGCTGGACAAAAGGGAAAGGAGTCAGATTGGATTTAAAACATTCAGATCCAACAGCACAAGCCCTTACTGATTTTAAAGATTCCATTTTAAACAATACGAATCCCTTATCTGGTATTATAACAGGCGCCAAAGCTGCTTATGCCGTAGAAATGGGCATTCAGGCGATGGATACCAACAAAGTAACTTACTGGGATAATATTAATTTTAAATTATAATGAAACAAAAATTTGATCTTTCAAACAAGGTTGCCGTAATCACCGGAGGAGGTGGAGCTCTAGGAAGCTGTATTGCTCAAAGCCTTTCACAATCGGGAGTTAAAATTGCAATTCTTGACCTTACCGACACTGCAGTTCAAAGAACAGTAAAATTGATTACTGCTGCTGGAGGAGAAGCGATTGGCTTTGAGTCTAATGTACTTTCAAAAAGTTCAATTCAAGCAGTTTGTGACCAGATAGTCTCCAAATGGGGACGTGTCGATATATTACTAAATGCTGCTGGGGGTAATATGCCGGGAGCAACCATTGGGGTTGATCAAACCATTTTTGATTTATCCATGGAAGATTTCGATAAGGTTACCAAATTGAACCTTAATGGATCTGTGATCCCATCGTTGGTTTTTGGCAAAGTAATGGCAGAGCAGAAAGAAGGTGCCATCATCAACTATTCCTCAATGAGTGTAGATCGAGTAATCACTCGGGTTGTTGGATATTCCGCTTCAAAAGCAGGAATTGAAAATTTCACCCGTTGGATGGCTGTTGAAATGGCATTGAAATTTGGTTCAGGCATTAGGGTGAATGCGATTGCTCCTGGATTTTTTGTAGGAAATCAGAACCGTGCTTTATTGCTTAACGAAGACGGATCTTATACGGATCGCGGAGAAACAATCATAAGAAATACACCAATGAAACGATTTGGTGAAGCAGAAGAACTTAATGGTGCCATTCACTTTTTATGTAGTGATGCCGCCAAATTTATAACAGGAGTAGTCCTTCCGATTGATGGAGGATTCAGCGCTTTTAGTGGTGTTTAATAAAAGTAAAATATGAAAATGACACAAACATGGCGGTGGTATGGTCCTAATGATCCAGTGAGTCTTTCTGACGTAAGACAAGCCGGTGCAACGGGAATCGTCAACGCCTTACATCATGTTCCGAATGGAGATGTTTGGACAAAATCTGAAATTCAGTCTAGAAAGGATACAATTGAAAAAGCAGGTCTCACATGGGACGTTGTTGAGTCACTTCCAGTTCATGAGAAAATTAAAACCAGAACAGAAGATTTTAAAGCTTTAATAGAAAACTATAAAATCAGCATGCACAATTTAGCGGCATGTGGTGTTTATGTCATCTGTTACAATTTTATGCCAATTTTGGATTGGACAAGAACCCGACTGGATATGGTAATGGAAGATGGTTCTCTGGCTTTGGAGTTCAACGCATCTGAATTGCGTGTTTTTGATTTGTGTATTTTAAAAAGAAACAATGCAGCTGATGATTATACCTCTGAAGAGATTAAAGCGGCAAAGCTTCAGTTCCAGAACATGTCTGACGAAGATATAAAAAGGGTTTCAGATAATATGTTAAAGGGATTACCAGGTTCGGAAGAAGGTTATTCAATAGAAGAGTTTACTGAAATGTTGAACACTTACGCTGGCATTGACGCAGACAAATTAAGAAGTCATCTGGTTCAGTTTTTAGCCGAAATCATTCCTGTTGCTGAAGAATTGGGGATCAGAATGTGTATTCACCCTGACGATCCACCATTTTCGCTTTTAGGACTTCCAAGAGTTGTAAGTACCATGGAAGATTATCAATACATTTTTGATCAAGTCACTCCGCTCTCTAATGGAATTACCTTTTGCACCGGTTCCTTGGGTGTGAGAGCAGACAATGATTTACCCGCAATATTTAGTGCCTTTGCCGATAGGGTTCATTTTTTACACTTAAGGAGTACCAAACGAGATGCGCAAGGAAACTTTCACGAAGCCGACCACCTAACTGGAGATGTCGACATGTTTGAAATTATCAAAAGAGTGTTGATAGAGCAAAAGAGAAGAGTGGATCAGAAACGTCAGGATGCCTCAATCCCCATGCGACCCGATCATGGACATCAAATGCTTGATGATTTGGTTAAACCAAAAATAAATCCAGGTTATTCAGCCATTGGAAGACTCAGGGGGCTTGCCGAATTAAGAGGTTTGGAATGGGGAATTAATAGAATGATTTAATTATGGAGTTTAGCAATACAAAAGGTTTTATTCAGCTTGACTTCTTACTTCAAAGTAAGACCGCTGAGCAATTGTATTTTCAATATGCTGAGGCCATGCCCGTCATTGACTATCACAATCATTTATCTCCAGAAATAATTGCAAAGAACCAAGCTTTTAGAGACATTAACGCAGTATGGTTAGATGGAGATCATTACAAGTGGAGGGCCATGCGAACTCTTGGGATAGAAGAGAAGTTTATTACCGGAAATGCTTCAAGTAAGGAGAAATTTGATCAGTGGGCAAAAACAGTTCCTTATACAGTGGGGAATCCACTGTTTCACTGGACGCATCTTGAATTAAAAAGATACTTTAACATCAGCGATCTCCTTCAGCCTTCGTCATCGGATGCTATTTTTGAAGAGACAAATCATCAGCTAAAAAGCTTGCTTCCGAATCAAATGTTGAAAAACATGAAGGTTGAAATGCTTTGTACAACTGATGATCCAATCGATGATTTAAAACACCATCAGCAAATTAAAAAAAACAACTTTGGACCCAAAGTGCTCCCTGGATTTAGACCAGATAAAATATTTGGAATTAATACAGAAGATTACTTGGATTACCTCAATGCACTTGCAGATTCATCAGGGGTCAACATCAATAGTTTGCAAACGCTTTTGGACGCTTTAAAATCAAGGATAACTTATTTTCATGAAAACGGCTGTAGGATTTCAGATCATGGACTAGAATACACCTATGCTTCAGATTATTCACTCAAAGCGGTTGATGCTTCTCTAAAAAAGCGAATTTCAGGGGAAAAAATAAGTGAAGAAGATGCTTTGGCTTTTAACTCCTGCGTTTTATTTGAATTGTTTGTCATGTATCATGAAAATGGATGGACACAACAATTGCATCTTGGTGCCCTTCGTGGAAATAATCAAAAGTTAAACGAGCAGTTAGGAGCCGATGTTGGTTGTGATTCAATAGGAGATTTTGCGCAAGCCAAAAACTTGTCGAAACTTCTCGGGAAACTCAATTCTAGTGATAAACTGACGCAAACAATTATTTATAACTTAAACCCAGCAATGAACGAAGTTTTTGCTTCAATGCCTGGGAACTTTAATAGTAGTAAAGTAGAGATTCAATGGGGGACGGCTTGGTGGTTTTTAGATCAAAAAGATGGCATGGAAACCCAAATGAAAGCCTTGTCAAACATGGGACTTTTGTCTCGTTTTATCGGAATGTTGACTGATAGTCGCAGCTTCATGTCTTTTCCGCGACATGAATATTTTCGGAGATTGCTTTGTAACATGATTGCTGAGGATATCGGTCAAGGGTTGTTGCCAAATGACTTGCCTTTCTTCGGGAAAATGATTCAAGATATTTGTTATAATAATTTGAATAACTTTTTAAAAATAAAAAACTAATGATGAAGCAAGGCCTGGCACTTTTATTGGGGTTTATTCTTTTGTTTAATTCCTGTGAGCAACTGAGCACCACCAAAATCATCCGTCTTGGACATGGGCTAAACACCAGCCACTCTGTTCACAAAGCAATGGTTTATATGGGAGAACAGTTGGAAGTTAAATCCAAAGGAAAATTAAAACTTCAAATATATCCGAGTCAACAATTAGGAACAGAACGTCAATGCCTAGAACTCCTTCAAATCGGTAGCTTGGACATGACCAAAGTATCGGTTGGGGTTTTGGAAAATTTTTCACCAAGTATGAAAGTGTTTGGATTGCCTTACCTGTTTAGAAACCGGGAGCATTCCTTTAAAGTATTGGACGGACCGATTGGAAAAGAATTACTTGCGGGAGCAGAAAAATATTGGTTAAAAGGATTGGCCTATTATGACGCTGGCAGTAGAAGTTTTTATACCATTAATACTCCCGTTGAACAACCAAGCGACTTGGAAGGGTTGAAAATCAGAGTAATGGAGAGTCAGACAGCCATCGATATGGTTAAGTCTTTCGGTGGTTCACCTACTCCAATTTCTTATGGAGAGCTTTACACTTCATTACAACAAGGAGTTGTTGATGGTGCCGAAAATAATCCACCAAGTTTTTATTTGTCGAGACATTATGAAGTTTGCAAAAACTATATTCTAGATGAACATACGGTTTTGCCAGATGTGGTCTTGATGAGCACGCACCTTTGGAATTCACTCAATGAAGAAGAGCAAAAATGGATTCAGGAAGCGATGGACTTATCAGTCATTGAACAACGCAAACTCTGGATGCAATCTGAAAAAGAATCTCTCGATGCCGTAAGGGCGGCAGGAGTAATTGTCAGTTATCCAGACAAAACTAAATTTTCTGAAATGTCTAAATCTGTTATTGAAGCATATGAAGAAGATCCTTACTTAAAAGCTTTTATAGTTAAAATTAAAAATACTTTTTAAAATGAAATTAAGAGAAAAAATTGATTCATTTTTGGAGAAAGCACTTATTTTGATAATGTCCTTGATGGTTGTCAACGTATTATGGCAAGTCTTTTCCAGATACCTGCTGACCAATCCCAGCTCTTTCACCGATGAGTTGGCGCGCTACCTCATGATATGGGTAGGGGTTTTGGGTGCTGCCTATGTTTCCGGAAAGAGAAACCATGTTGCCATCACCTATTTTGCTGAGAAACTAAATGAGGCTCGGAAAAGAAAACTTCAAATAATTATCGACCTCCTTATTTTGACTTTTTCTTTTTTTGGCTTTATACTGGGGGGATTTCGTTTGGTTTATATCACCTCTATTTTGGAGCAATATTCTCCCTCATTACATATCCCACTTGCTGTGGTGTATTTAGTGATTCCCTTGAGTGGATTACTTATTATTTATTATAAAATTTCGGACTTAATACAGCTGCGCAATGATTGAATTTTTACCAGTAATCGTTTTGATTTTAAGCTTTTTAG
The DNA here is from genome assembly GCA_913058385.1 of uncultured Flavobacteriaceae bacterium. Classification (GTDB taxonomy): domain Bacteria; phylum Bacteroidota; class Bacteroidia; order Flavobacteriales; family Flavobacteriaceae; genus UBA8316. The sequence continues at coordinate 8,921 of CAJXQS010000006.1, read as the reverse complement.
TACTCCTAACGATAGGCGTGCCCGTCGCTTGGTGTATTGCCATATCCTCATTATTGACGCTCACTGTAGCCATGCCTTTAGTTGCGGCAACGACAACAGTTTCCCAACGTATAGCAACAGGTTTGGATAGTTTTGCCTTATTGGCAATACCTTTTTTCATCCTGTCGGGACAAATAATGAGCAAAGGAGGCATTGCCAACAGACTAATTTCCTTTGCAAAAACCTTAGTTGGATTTTTACCCGGAGGTTTGGCATTGATTAATATAGTATCAGCCATGCTGATGGGAGCCATAGCAGGATCTGCGATGGCATCCGCCTCAGCAATGGGAAGTATTCTTGGGCCAGAAATGGAAAAAGAAGGCTATTCTAAAGAGTTTGGAGCCGCTGTAAATATTGCTTCTTCCACTACAGGTTTAATTATTCCCCCCAGCAATACATTGATTGTATATTCCCTAGCAAGTGGTGGTGTTTCCATTGCAGCCTTGTTTTTGGCAGGTTATATACCAGGGATTTTAACAGGTCTTCTGATGATGGTTGTCGCAATGATATGGGCGAAAAAGAAAAAATATAAAGTAGGGAAGCGTTCCAGTTTAAAAGAGGTTTTTATTAAGTTTATTGATGCTTTTCCAAGTTTACTCTTACTTTTTATTGTAATTGGTGGAATTATTGGCGGATTTTTCACCGCTACTGAAGCCTCGGCGATTGCAGTACTATATACCTTTATTTTGTCATTTTATTACAAGGAACTCTCCTTTAAATCAATGCCTAAAGTTATTTTAGAATCCGTTGAAACCACAGCCATAGTGATGCTGCTCATTGGGGCATCGATGTGTATGTCATGGGTTTTATCTTATGAAAATATCCCACAAGACATCAGTGAGTTTCTTCTTTCAATAAGTGATAACAAGTACGTCATACTCTTAATTATCAACCTAATACTTTTGTTTGTAGGGATATTCATGGACATGACACCAGCCGTTTTGATTTTTACTCCAATTTTTCTACCTGTAGTTACTGCGCTGGGAATGGACGCAACTCATTTTGGAATTGTTTTGGTATTGAATTTATGCATTGGACTTTGTACACCCCCAGTGGGTTCAGTACTTTTTGTTGGTGTAGGAATTGCGAAAACTACAATTGCCAAGGTGATTCCTCCATTAATTCCACTATTTTTGGTGATGATACTATCGTTGTTATTAGTAACTTATATCCCGCAACTTAGTCTTTGGTTGCCGAACTTCTTTGGTGTCTAACTATTAATTAATATATAAAAAAATGAATCGAATTATGTCTAAAAAGTATTATTTGAGGTTAATTGTAATTCTTGTTTATACAACTTTGATCTCTTGTACATCTGAGGTTTATGACGTTGAAGTAAGCAATACGATGGCTGTTGAAAGGGAAAATGAATCTGTGGAACTGTTGGTAAATAAACTTCCAGAATTGATTGCTTCAAACGTTGAAAAATATGGGATTTATGATAAGTCAACAAAACAGTTTTTAACAAGTCAAGTTATTGATAACGATATGGATGGAAGTCCTGATGTAATTATTTTTCAACCTCAGCTTGCTCCTAATTCATCAAAGCGTTTTCAACTAATCATACAGGATAAAGGCACGGATGAAATCGCGTATTGTTATTCTAGAATTGTTCCAGAAAGAATCGATGACTATACTTGGGAAAACAACAGAATAGCTTTTAGAACCTATGGACCAGAAGCGCAGCGCTTGGTTGAAGAAGGCGAAGAAGGTGGGCTTATTTCCAGTGGTATTGACTGTTGGTTAAAAAAAGTGGAATACCCAATTATTGACAAATGGTATAAGGAAAGCTTTAACGGAATCAGCTATCATGAGGACCATGGAGAAGGTTTAGATGACTATCATGTGGGGACCAGTCGAGGTTCGGGTGGTTTGGCCATTAAAAATGGAGATCAATATTTTATGTCAAAAAACTTTTCTTCTTTTAAAACCATAGCAACGGGGCCTTTAAGAACAGTTTTTTTGTTAAATTATGATGATTGGGAGGGGCCAGAAGGACCAGTGAAAGAACAAAAAATGATCAGCCTAGATTATGGAAGTAACCTCTCAAGAATAGCAGTTTCATTGGAAGGAACTAATAATATTTCAGCTGGAATTTCTCTTCATGACAACGATGGAATCATTGAATCTGCTGAAAATAATTCTTGGATCAATTACAAACAACCTCACGAGGGGACTGTATTGACCAATGCACTCGTTACTCAAACCAAGTATGCTATAGGGAATCATACAAGCATAACGGGTAAACCAGATGCAGACCATGTTTTTATTGACCTTAAAGTGATTGACGGACAAACAATCTACTATTCAGGTTTTCATTGGTCTGAAAGCAAACAATTTAAAGATAATATGGAATGGAAATCCTACTTGGAGGACTTTACCAATAAACTAGACAATCCAATACAAATTAAATATTAATAAATTTAGTTAATGAAAAAAGTAGTAACCTTTGGAGAAATAATGTTAAGACTCTCTCCAGCTGAAAACCTTAGATTTTCACAAGTAAATAATTTCGACGTAGTTTATGGAGGGGGTGAATCAAATGTAGCGGTCTCTCTGGCAAACTATGGCGTACCTGTTGAGTTTGTCACCCGACTTCCAAAGAATGACCTTGGAGAATGCGCCCTCATGGAAATGCGAAAAAGAGGCGTTGGCACGCAACATATTGCTTTTGGAGGGGATCGTTTGGGAATATATTTTTTAGAAACCGGCGCCGTAAGTAGAGGAAGTAAAGTGGTATATGACAGAGCGCACTCAGCAATCGCTGAAATCGAATCTGGTATGATTAATTGGGACTCTGTTTTCGATGGCGTAGAATGGTTTCATTGGACTGGGATTACTCCCGCCATTTCTCAAGGTGCAGCCGATGTTTGTTTGGAGGCGGTTAAAGCTGCTTCTGCTAAAGGAATTACTATTTCAACCGACTTAAATTATCGTGCAAAACTTTGGAATTATGGAGGGGATCGAGAAGCGATCATGACCGAACTTACTTCCTACTGTGATGTAATCCTTGGAAATGAAGAAGATGCTGAAAAGCATTTTGGAATCCATCCTGAAGGATTAGATGTTCACAAGCATGGACATGAGGTAAAAGCAGCATCTTTTAAGTCGGTTTGTGAGCAAATGATGAATAAATTTCCAAGAGCTAAGAAAGTGATTACAACCCTTAGAGGTTCTATTTCTGCGTCTCATAACACTTGGGCTGGCGTTTTATATGACGGTAAAAAAATGTATGAAACTCGCCAATACCAGATCACGCACATTGTTGATCGTGTTGGTGGTGGAGACTCCTTTATGGGGGGACTTATTTATGGGCTTTTAAATTATCCTGAAAACGATCAAAATGCATTAGATTTTGCAGTAGCAGCCTCTTGTTTAAAACACACAATCAAAGGTGATGCAAATCTAGTGACGGTTGAGGAGGTAGAAAAATTAATGGGCGGTGACGCGAGTGGCCGAGTAGCAAGATAAAAAATTATGGCACAATTTACACGCATTGAAGTTGCTTCGGCAATGAAAGAAACTGGGATGGTTCCTTTGTTCTTTAGTAGTGATTTAGAATTGAGTAAAAAAGTATTGAAAGCCTGCTATGATGGCGGTGCACGTTTGATGGAGTTTACCGCTCGTGGCGATTTCGCTCATGAGGTGTTTGGAGAATTGACAAAATATGCCATTACAAACTTACCCGGAATGATTATGGGAGTAGGTTCTGTTACGGATGGAGCTGCGGCTTCATTGTACATGCAATTGGGTGCGAATTTTATCGTAACGCCTGTTTTAAGAGAAGATATTGCAGTTGTTTGTAACAGAAGGAAAGTACTTTGGTCGCCTGGCTGTGGATCATTAACTGAAATTTCAAGAGCAGAAGAGCTTGGGTGTGAAATCGTTAAATTATTTCCAGGAAGCACTTATGGACCTGGTTTTGTTAAAGCGATTAAGGGACCACAACCTTGGACCAGCATTATGCCCACAGGCGGCGTTAATACTTCTGAGGAAAACTTAAGCGGTTGGTTTGATGCCGGTGTTACTTGTGTCGGAATGGGATCTCAGTTAATTTCTAAAGAAGTTTTGGCCAGTAAAGATTTCGAATCCCTTGAACAAACTGTCGCTAAAACATTAGCCCTTATTCAAAAATTAAAAAGTAATAGATGAACGAAAATTACGAAGTCCGTTATGCAGTAGGACAAAGAGAAATGAATCAAATGGGAACAGAAGCGATAAGATCGGACTTCTTAATTGAGGACGTTTTTGGAAGTGACGAAGTTAAACTTGTTTACTCTCACTTTGATCGCTATATCACTGGAGGTGTTATTCCTGTAAAGGGGAAGGTTTTTTTAGACACCATTGACTCTTTGAAATCAGAATTTTTTCTAGAGCGAAGAGAATTAGGAATAATCAATGTAGGGGGTAAAGGAACTGTCATGGCGGATGGCCAATCATATTCTTTAGATTATAAAGAGGCATTATATCTTGGAAAAGGAACAAAGGAAGTTTATTTTTCTAGTGATACAGCTCATAAACCTGCATTATTTTATTTAAATTCAACTCCAGCGCACCACGCTTATCCAAGCAAGAAAATCGGAAGGGACGAAGCTGAAATTGTTGAGCTTGGCGCTCCTGAAACAGCTAACGCAAGGACAATTAGAAAATTAATTGTCAATAGCATTGTGGAAACTTGTCAACTTCAGATGGGGATGACTGAAATTCATTCCGGATCGGTTTGGAACACCATGCCTGCGCATGTTCATGACAGAAGAATGGAAGTTTATTTCTATTTTGAAGTTCCTGAGGAGCAAGCGGTTTGTCATTTTATGGGAGCACCCAATGAAACGAGACACCTTTGGATGACCAACAATCAAGCGGTGATTTCACCACCTTGGTCGATTCATTCAGGCTGCGGAACATCGAACTATACTTTTATATGGGGAATGGCAGGCGAAAACCTTGATTATGGTGATATGGATGCCTGTCCAATCCCAACATTAAGATAAAATTTTATGAGTCACTCACTTTTTGATCTTAAAGGAAAGGTTGCTTTGGTTACTGGAGCGACACACGGTTTGGGACTGGCAATGGCCAAAGGTCTTGGTCTTGCAGGGGCAACTGTCATTATTAATGGGAACAGTTCTCAAGAAAAAATTGACCGAGCAGTTGCTGAGTTCATTTCTTTAGGAATAATTGCCAAAGGGTATCGCTTTGATGTCACAAATGAGCAAGCGGTACTCGCTGCGGTTAATAAAATTGAAACAGAAGTTGCTCCGATCGACATATTGGTTAACAATGCTGGAATCATAAAACGAATTCCTCTGGTTGAAATGGAAGTCGAAGCGTTTGAGGAGGTTTTAAAAGTCGACCTTACAAGTCCTTTTATTGTATCCAAAGCGGTCGTTCCGGGAATGATAGTGAGAAAAAGCGGTAAAATAATCAACATCTGCTCCATGATGAGTGAATTGGGGCGAAACACCGTAGGTGCATATGCAGCTGCCAAAGGTGGCTTAAAGATGCTCACAAAAAACATGGCTGTTGAATGGGCCAAACACAACGTTCAGGTTAATGGAATTGGGCCAGGATATTTTGCAACAGAACAAACCAAACCCATTCGTGTTGATGGACATCCGTTTAATGATTTTATAATTGGACGAACCCCAGCCGAGCGTTGGGGCAACCCTGAGGACCTTCAAGGAGCTGCCGTATTTCTTAGTTCGAAAGCAAGTGATTTTATCAATGGACAAATCATCTATGTAGATGGTGGTATTTTGGCAACCATTGGTAAGCCCTCCAACGAATAGTCTTAAAAGAACTTACTTAGTCCGCTAAAGAAAACTTATAGATCGTCTTTGTGCTGTAGACCTCTCCAGGATTTAGAATAATACTTGGAAAATTTGGTTGGTTGGGAGAATCAGGATAATGCTGCGTTTCGAGTGCAAAAGACTCCCGGTATCCAAAAGCCTTTCCGTATTTACCAATGTCTTTGCTTTGGAAAAAATTACCTCCATAAAACTGCATACCAGGCTCTTCTGTAAAAACCTCCATTTTCCTGCCACTTTTAGTTTCTACAACGGTTGCCGCTAGGCTTAATTCCCCAACATTAGTTTTGTTTAAAACAAAATTATGATCATATCCTTTTCCTCGAGAGAGCTGCGGATCTGTTTCTTGTAAATTCAAATCTTGTCCGATTGCTTTTTCTATTCTGAAGTCAAAAGGAGTATCCTCAACAGTGATGTTGTCTCCCAAAGGAATGAGCGAATCATCCACAGGAGTGAATTCATCTGCATTGATTGTCAAAAGATGATCATTAATGGTTCCATTTCCCTCTCCAGCGAGGTTGAAGAAAGCATGGTTAGTAAGGTTGACAGGAGTGCTTTTATCAGTGGTTGCTTTATAAGTAATAATCACCTCATTTGATTCGCTGAGTTGATAACTTACTTCCATTGCCAAGTTCCCTGGATAACCCATAGCTCCATCCTCTGAAGTATAACTCAAAACAATTGAATTATCCCCTATTGATTTCACGTCCCAAACCTGATTATTAATTCCTTCTGGGCCTCCATGCAAATGATTTTCTCCATTGTTTTTAGGAAGATTATAGACAGTGCCGTTCAACTCAAATCGACCTTTTGCAATTCTGTTTCCAACCCTTCCAATCAAAGACCCGTGGTACTTCCCATTGGCTTTTAAGTAATTGTCAATGCTGTTGAAACCCAACACCACATCACCCATGTCTCCATTTTTATCTGGCGTAAGCAGACTAACAATTCTGCCGCCATAGTTGGTGATATAAACTTTGGTTTCTTTGTTTTGGAGTAAAAACAAGTCTGTTTTTTTACCGCCTATTGTTGTCTGGAAATCTTTTGCTTTCAATTGAAATGGGTCTTTTTTATTAGTAGTACAAAATACAAACAATAATGAAAGAAACATTAAGTATAAGTTTTTAGAATAGGTCATAATTAATTTTTATTTGTAAAGTTCTAAATGCATTTCTCTTAATTCCTTTACAGACATTTTTATTACTTCTCGATCATACGTCATTAGACCATTGATCTCACTTTCAACATCGGTAGTTTGAGTGTAGACAGCAGCGGAAAGTCCATTCCTCTTTTTCATTGAAAGAATTTGATTGAATTTATGAATATAGTTCTTTAAAACCTCCTCCCCAGTCTTATATGACTGGTATCCAAAGTTTTTCATATTAGGATCCCAGAGGTGATCGTTAAACTGATAACCAATCCCACCATATTCTCCAATAACGGTTGCTCGCTCAATCGAAGTCGGAGGAATTTTAAGGTCAACAGCGTAGTCGTGTACATCATAAATGTCACCACAAGGCCTCAAGCTCCAACCACTGGTTGGATTTACCAAGCGACTGGGGTCAAGCGATTTGACTAAATCAGCAATCCTGCAGGTGTCATATTGTCCCCACCCTTCATTAAATGGAACCCACATAACCACGCTAGGGGAATTGTAGTGAGTGTCAATCATTCGTTTAAGTTCATATTCAAATTGTGCAGCTCCTTCAGATCTTCTGTTTAAATCTTCATCCTTTCTTCCTATTCCCTGAAGTGATCGATATACACGTTCTGGTTTTTTAGAGTTCTTTATTTCCTCAGGAGTTTTATGCACTTGAAATGACATAGATGGCATGTCTTGCCAAACCAAAATGCCGAGTTTGTCGCAATGATAAAACCATCGATCTGACTCAATTTTAACGTGTTTTCTTATCATGTTAAAACCCATTTCTTTGGTTTTAATAATATCAAACTTCATTGCTGAATCTGAGGGGGGAGTGAGTAACCCATCAGGCCACCAACCTTGATCTAGAGTTCCATAATGAAATAGTGGCTTATTGTTTAGAAATAAATATTTAACTCCCATATGATCACCGAGACTTATTTTTCTCATTCCAAAATAACTATCCACAGTGTCAATCACCTCTCCTTTACTATTAATTAAGCTTAACTTAAGATCATACAAGTTAGGGGTGTCGGGAGACCACAAATGTGGATTGTCAATTTTTAAAGTTATGGACTTGTCACTATTGACAATTCCATGAGTGATTTCCTGACCTTTCCAAAAAATTTTCACCACTATTTTATAAGATTTTATTAGCGGTATGTTGTTTAAGGGAGTCATCGTCACGGTCTTGTTATCAATATCGCTTAATATTTTAACCTCTTTAATATATGCCTCTGGGGAAACTGCTTCCAGCCAAACGGTTTGCCAAATACCGCTTACTGGAGTATACATAATTCCAGAGGGATTTAATTGTTGCTTGCCTCTTGGTTGTGAACTTAAATTAGTTTTGTCTTCTACAGAGACTACTAATTCTTGCGAACCAGATTTTTTTAAGTATTGTGATATGTCAAAGGAAAACCTGTCAAATCCACCTTTATGTGTACCAACTAAAATTCCGTTTACCCATACTGCTGCTTTATAATCAACCGCTTCAAAATTTAAAACTACGTCTTTGTCTTCCCAGTCTTTTGAGATTTTAAAAGAACGCTTATACCACATTCGATCATCATTTCTTATGCTTTTTCCAACCCCTGAGAGAGTTGATTCAACACTAAAAGGAACTAGAATTTTATTTTGAAACTTTTCAGGCTTTGATTCATTTGTTTTTGATAATGAGAATTCCCAAAGGCCATTCAGATTGACCCAATCTTTTCTCATAAACTGAGGTCTAGGATACTCTTGCCAGACATTGTTTGGCGTGACTTGTTTTCCCCATCGGGTCATCATTTTACCTTTGACGGGGCTCCATTCTTGACTATTTACCTCAAAAAAAGAAATTAAAATTAAAAATAGTATTACTCTTTTATTCAGAATCATATTTATATCTGTCTCTTATACACATCTGACGCTGCCGACGAATAGAGAGGTGT
>CAJXQS010000005.1:0-103283 GCA_913058385.1 uncultured Flavobacteriaceae bacterium | reverse complement strand
ACACCACCAGATGGAGAAATACCAACCGATCCAACTAATCCATGTGATTTTAATATATCGGATATTACTTTAACTCAAACAGGGGCTTATTTATTAGCAGACTGTGATGGTGATGGGGTGACTAACGGCGATGAGTTAACACCACCAGATGGAGAAATACCAACCGATCCAACTAATCCATGTGATTTTAATACATCAGATATTACTTTACCTGTTACTTCTAAAGTTGGATGTAACGCAGAAATCAGTGTTACTAAAATTGCCAATGTTATAGGAACAGGTTTAGGAGCTACAATATATTACACAATAGTTTTAGAAAATACGGGGAGTCTAGACTTAACAAATATAACTTTAGTAGATGTTTTTTTAGATTCAAATGGTAATTCGCTATCCCTTACTACAGAACCTTATTTTATCAGTTCAGACCTGGGTAGTATCAAAGGTATTTTACTGGTTGGCGAGAATGCTACCTATATGGCAGATTTTGATATTACCCAAGAAGCTATAAATGCAGGAGGAGTTAGTAATCGTGTTATTGTCACAGGGACAACAGTTAATTCTGTAATTGTCACTGATTATAGTGATAATGGAGATGATCTAGATGGAAACACCAATGATGATCCAACAGAAACAAATTTAGGAGAATTTATAATAGTTTATAGTCAATTTTCACCAAATGGAGATGGAGTTAATGATAATTTTGTCATAGAAAACATAGGCAATTATCCTGATAATACGTTGAAAATATTTAATCGCTGGGGAAATATAGTATATAAAATGAATAGTTATAATAATGATTGGAATGGAATTTCAAACGGAAGAGTAATTGTTAATGATTCAGAAAACTTACCAGAAGGTACTTATTATTATAAATTAGAGTTAGGAGATGGATCACTCCCAAAAACTGGCTGGCTATACTTAAATAGATGATAATTTAAAATATAAATTCTGGGAAAATGGTTATCTAATCTAATTCCTAATCAACCCCGTAGGCTAAACTAAGAATTGCTTGCTGTTTTTGGTAATACAAATAAAGAAGTTAAGGAGCTAGGAAAGCTATCAGTCAATTCCAAGCCTCAAAAATAGATTTATTTAGTTTCTCCTTATCAAATTTAATATACCCCTGAAGCGTTTTAAGACTCTTTATTCCTGTCACCTGCATGATTAGCGAATGAGGCACATTGCGTTGCGCTGAGAGGGTTATAAACGTCCTGCGTGCGGTGTGCGATCCAATTAGTTTCCACCTAGGAACTTTTTTTGAAACCTTTTTATTTCCGTAGAACTTATCGATTTTAATAATTTCATCAAACCCTGCAATCTTGCAAATTTTTTGAATGTTTATATTAAAATTTTGACTTGCTATTTTTTTAAGCATCCAGTCATATTTGTCTAAAATCTTTTTTAGCTTGGAGTTTAGTGGAACGTATGAAAACTGACCTGTCTTTTTTGCTCTTATTACAATGTTGTCTCCGTCAATGTCATCCTTATCAAATTTTCCATAATCCGAATACCTCTGACCTGAGTAAATACCAATTAAAAAAAGGTCTCGATAATAACCCAGGGCCTCATCAAGTTCAATCTCCTCCAAGATTTTTAATTCTGCATCTGTGAGGCTTACATGTGATGTCTCTCTGGGTTTAATGTTAAAAGTCTTATAAGCTGTATTTACACTATAACCATTATTTACGCACCAATTTAAAAAGGATTTAAAAAAACCTATTTTCCTGCGTAGAGTATTGTCAGAGATGTTTTTTTCGTTTCGGAAATAGGATATAAAATTTATTAAAAACGCATTATCAAAACTTTGAAGATAATAAGTCCTTTTAGATTTTTTTTGCATTTCTAAAATGGCTGTATGAATCCGAGTGTATTTCTGCCAGCTGTCTTTCTGAACAGATCGAGAGTTTTTCTTTTGCTCAATATATATCTCAAAGTAGTCTGAGTAAGTAAGTTTTTTTACGGTTTGGGCAAGGTGAAAATGTATGTTGAACTTTTCTTTTACGATTTCCTTAGTTAAACTCTCCTTATACTTTTCTTTTAAAGTATTAAAAGCCCTCTGGTATTCGTTAAGTTCATCAGTAATTTTTCTATTTTCTTCACCAGCAGCTCCTCTTCTAACTTTGGGCCTTTGAATGGACAAGTCCCATTCTGATCTATTGACCTTTATTTTAGTGCTGTATCTGTGTAATTTACCGCTTATATAATAATTTAAATAAACGTAATTTTCTTTTCCATGCAAAAAAAACCCCATAGTGATGGTTTTGGTGATGGTTCAAAGCTATTAAAAATGATTAAATAAAATGAAAAAAAGTAAAAAAAGTAAAAAAATTAAAAAAAACCCTATATTTAGGGGATAGTTTTAAGTTCTTTTTAAAATTTTTAATCTAATTAAACTGTTAGACGAGTCCCTATCTCTCCGCAAGTAAATTCCCTAATGTATTTTATGTCAATACGTTAGGGTTTTATGTTATAGATATTTGTACGATAATTGTACGGCCAGTGATCTAAAACCCCAAAAAATCCAGCCTAAAACTCTCAATTTAATACCCCACCCCTTCAAAATAAATCTATTTTCTTTTTGGGGATACGCTGGTGAAATGGGTATATAGCCTAATCCTTGCTATTTTCTAACCCAAGTTTAAATTATTTATTATAATTAAATTATAACTGTAAGCGCTATGAAAATCTCGTTTTCACTTAAGATTAAAAAAGCCATTTATTTTTTTCTATGCGCTACAAATAATGGTGCAGAAAGTGGAACAGTTTCATTGACACCACCCGCAACAGGAACGTTTTATTATCAGTGTTCACTTCTCGTTGGAGTGGTCGGAACGCTCTATAAATTTCAAAAAAGTTCCCTACTGGCTTAATATACTTTAGTCTGTCTTCTAATTATTTGTATATTTAAAAATATTAAAATTTAATCCCCCTAAAATGGTTTCCCTTGTTTTTCCTTTTTCCAAATATTGTTCTCAAACACCTTATAAAAACATAGAAAATTAATCTTTTTAAACATCCAATACATTTGATTTTTAAATGATTCAATTCATTGACATGCTGGTGTTTTATTAAATAAATTAGACTTTTAAAGTCGTTTTTAAAATTAAAATTTAATTATCTAAAATGAGTAGGTTAAACAATCAAAAACTAGAAACTCTAGTAATTAATAACTATAACAACATAAGATTAAGATTACTTTTTGCTCCTTTTTTATTGTTGTCTGTTATTGTTATAGTACTCCTTCAACAAGGTGCTTTTAGTGTTGAAGGTTATGTTGAAATTCAAAAAGATTTATTTTTTTATTTAAACAGTAAATTATCCGAGCTTTCCAGCTTACAATTTAACTTAACGCAGCTGGGTAATCCACTAATAATTTTGCCTTTTTTGACTGTTTTTATTGTTTATGCACCTAAACTTTGGGGCGCGCTGTTTACAACCACAATAATTTCAGCTGTAATATCATTTCTACTAAAAGAAATATTTGATGTTCCTAGACCTGCAGAAATACTTGATAATGAATTTTTTGTAATTATTGGAAGAGTACATACTGGTTTTTCAAGCTTACCATCGGGACATTCAATAACAACTTTTACTGTAATTACTTTATTACTATTCGCATTTATGCCCAAGGAATTTAAGTCTAAAATATTGTGGACTGTTTTTATTCTTGTGGTTGGATTATTTATTGCGTTTTCTCGAGTTGGAGTAGGAGCCCATTTCCCAGTTGATGTTGTGATTGGCAGCACGATTGGTTACATCTGTGCACTCACAGGGATTGTAGTGAGCAATAAAGTTAGCTGGTGGAATTGGATTAAAAATAAAAAATATTACACCGGAATAATTTTCTTTTTAATAATTTGGGCCCTTGCGCTTCTCAAAGAAATTTATGACAAAAATCTGTTGGTGGTATATCTTTCACTATTTTCTATTTTTACAACATTATATTTAATGATAAAGATTCATGTTCAAAAACAACATTAAAGTAAGCTACGTTTCATTAATAATTAGTTGTGTTAATTTAGTTTTATACCACCTGCCGTTATTTCAATTCGCTACGGATAATTTGGACTATAAAAGTTGGGATGGGATTTTAACCCTCGCCAGTTTGGTTATTATCCTCTTAGTCTTAAACGCTCTTATTTTTTATATTATACTATTTATAGCACCCTTTATTGGAAGAGTATTACTGATTCTTTCTCTCAACATAAATGCAATTGCAGTATATTTTATATTTACGTATGGAGTAATAATAGACAAAACAATGATTGGTAATGTACTCAATACCAATTATGAGGAGTCCAGTAGTTTCTTTTCTTTTAGCTTGATTCTGTATTTAATTTTGTTAGGAGTGATCCCAAGTATTTTGATTTTTAAAATTAAAATTGTTAAAGTAAAAATCAAAACTTTTTTGGTACATAGCGGCTCAGCTTTGCTTTTTGTTTTAATATTTATTTACATCAATTCTAGTAGTTGGTTGTGGATTGATAAAAATTCAAAAGCCTTAGGAGGTTTGGTTATGCCATGGTCTTATATTGTCAATACCACTCGATTTTATATGCACAAAAATGAAGAAAATAAGCAGCAAATTTTGTTGCCAGACGCTACGATTGGAAATGACAAAAAATCTATTGCAGTACTTGTAATTGGAGAATCAGCTCGAAGTAATAACTTTTCTTTATACGGTTATGGGAAGGAAACAAATCCGCTGCTTTCTAAGATAGAGAGTGTTTATAGCTATAAAGCAGAATCCTGTGCAACCTATACGACTGCGGGAGTTCAGTGCATTCTAGAACACAAAGATGGCGGTGAATCGTATGAGACTTTACCCAATTATTTATTTAGAAATGATGTAGAAGTTATTTGGAGAACTACAAACTGGGGAGAGCCTGCTGTTAAGATTAATAACTATCAAGGTAGGGCAGCTTTAGAAAAACTATGCGAAGGGGAAGGGTGTGGATATGATGAAATATTACTCAGCGGTTTAAGAGCACAATTGTTGGAAAGTAAAAAAGATAAAATATTACTCGTACTCCACACGAGCACCAGTCATGGGCCAACTTACTACAAGAAATATCCACCAAAATTTAATAAATTCACACCAGTATGTGAAAATGTAGAGTTGGGAAAATGTACCCAAGAAGAACTAATAAATGCGTATGACAATACCATCGTTTATACGGATTTTATTTTGTCTAGTTTGATTGGGGAATTAAAGAGTTTGGAAGAATATAATAGCACAATGATTTATGTTTCTGATCATGGCGAATCCTTAGGAGAAAAGAATTTGTACATGCACGGCATACCTGCAAGTATTGCACCAAAGGAACAATTAGAAATTCCATTTATTGTTTGGCTATCCGATGATACCAAAACACTTAAGAATAATGAAGTTTTATACCAACATAATGTTTTTCACAGTATTTTAGATTTCTTAGCAATAGAAAGCCCTATTTATGATGAAAACATGAGTATTTTCAAAAAGTAATTTATTTAAACGGGTTTAATTCGCTTTAAGTTCTCCGAATTAGGATCTTCATTTTTTCTTTAGAAAAATGAAAAATCTTTCCGCTATATTTGCAACAATTAAATGCCCAAAATCGAAAGGTAAAAACTCAGAGAAGATGGAATAATAAAAATATTAGTTCAATTCTTAATTGTATAAACTTTTAAAAACACTTGAAATATGAAATTTTTTATTGACACCGCAAACCTCAGTGACATCGCAGAAGCAGAAGCCTTAGGTGTTTTAGATGGTGTAACTACAAATCCATCATTGATGGCAAAGGAAGGCATCACGGGTGCAGAAAATATTTTAGCACATTACACCAAAATATGTAATTTAGTTTCAGGAGATGTTAGTGCTGAAGTAATCGCCACTGATCTTGACGGTATGATAAAAGAAGGGGAAGCATTGGCAGCATTACATCCTCAAATTGTAGTAAAACTACCAATGATTGCAGATGGTGTGAAAGCTTGTAAATATTTTTCTGATAAAGGTGTTAAAACAAACGTCACCCTAGTTTTTTCTGCAGGTCAAGCACTATTAGCTGCCAAGGCTGGCGCAACATATGTTTCTCCTTTCATAGGGAGATTAGATGACATCTCTACGGATGGTTTGACGCTAATTGAAGAGATCAGAATGATTTATGATAACTATGGTTTTCAAACTCAAATTCTCGCAGCTTCTGTAAGACATACCATGCACGTTATTAATTGTGCCAAAATAGGATCTGATGTGATGACCGGACCATTATCTTCAATAACAGGGCTATTAAAACACCCATTAACGGATAGTGGTTTGGCTAAATTTCTAGAAGATTATGCCAAAGGAAATTAGTGATTTAAATCATTAAAATTTAAAAAAACACCCTCCATACAAAGGGTGTTTT
Organism: uncultured Flavobacteriaceae bacterium; assembly: GCA_913058385.1. Lineage (GTDB taxonomy): Bacteria > Bacteroidota > Bacteroidia > Flavobacteriales > Flavobacteriaceae > UBA8316. The sequence continues at coordinate 96,894 of CAJXQS010000005.1, read as the reverse complement.
TTTATTTGATGGTCTTATGTTTTATGCCTTTCTGACAAACTCAGATTTGAGTGCCATGGCGCCAAAACCCTGAATTTTACAGCTAATGTTGTGATCGCCTTCACTGAGTCGGATACACTTTACTTTTGTCCCACCTTTTATGGGGCTGGAAGAGCCCTTAACTGCTAAGTCTTTTATGACAATAACCGAATCTCCATCGACCAAAATATTTCCATTGGAATCCTTGACAATCAAAACGGTTGCTTCGACGATAGCATCTGGGTTCCATTCATGACTGCACTCCGGACAGGCATAACATTCCTCTTTTAAAAAATAACCATAAGGAGAATCACATTGTGGACAGGCTTTCATTGTTTCGGACATAACTTAATTTTCTTTCTCAACAAAATTAAACAAAAGGAATGCTTTGAGGACCTAATATTTATAAAACAGCCTTGTATACCATTGACTCGAATATTTCCTTTTGAGAATATTCAAAACCCTTCATTTGTGTCATGAAAATGAGTATTAGGTTTTCTTTTGGATCAATTTTAAAATAGGTACCAGAGGATCCATGCCAGCCATAGCTTCCTAGACTTCCTTCAATTGGATATTTTTGAATATCAGTGATTACATTAAACCCCAATCCAAAACCAACTGAGGCATTGGGTTTATGATTCGCATTAGAAGGTTTAGCATTTGGGATTCCATTTAAACGATCTTCAGTCATAAGTAAAACTGTTTCAGGTTTAAGAATTTGCACACCATTTAACTCCCCTTTGTTAAGCAACATTTTACAAAACTGAGAAAAATCTTTGATTGTTGAAGCCAATAATCCCGCAGCGTTAAAGAAAGTTACTTCTTTTGTAAAAGAAGAATCATTCGGATGATCCAATTCTATGATATTATTTTCATTGTCTTTTGTATATAAGGTCGTAAATCTATCGAATTTACTCGCTGGAATCTCAAAGAAAGTATCCGTCATATTTAACGGAATAAAAATCTCATCTTTCAGGAATTCGTCAAGTTTTTTCCCAGAGATTAATTCAATTAAATATCCACAGATATTCATCGAAGGGCCATACCTCCACTCAGTTCCTGGTTCAGAGGAAAGGGGTATTTTACTCATTCTTTCCACTTCAGTTTTAAGATCAGTAGATTTAAAAGATTTTAAATGATTAAATTTTGCAGTAAGTAAAGGATTAGACTTCCCATAGCCAGAAGTATGACGAAGTAGGTCGACGATTCTTATGGGTTTTGAAACTTTAACATAATTACCCTTTCCATCATCAACCAGAGTGTTGCTAAATTCAGAAATATATTTGTTGATAGGGTCATCAAGATTAAAGTGACCTTGATCGTAAAGCTTCATAAATGCAACAGATACAATACACTTGGTCATGGAAGCGATTCTGAAAATACTGTTTTTTGTTAAAGGTTTTTGTTCCTTAACGTTCGAATATCCATAAGTGTCAAAATTTAAAACCTTATTGTCTTTAATTACTAATGTTTGAACTCCAGCTAGATCTTTATCGTCTACAAACTTATGCATCCGCATGTTTAAGTTGTCAAACTTATCTTGCGCAAGTAAAGAAGTACTAAAAGTAAGTATCAATAATATTTTAAGATAAGCCATTTGAAGTATCAATTTAATTTTTCATATATTTCTTATAAATTTCTAATTTAAATTAAACTATTTATAGCAAACATGATCTAAACAGTAAACCCCAAATAAACTCTATTAAGATGATAACATTTAAATATAATTTATTTTTTTTAACCTTTTTAGTTTTTTCACTAGGTTTTTCTCAGAGAGGGGAGACGGGTGACAAGACTTTTGCAGACAAATTTCCACCCGACGTGATTTACGAAATTTCGACTGCCACGCTTTTGATTAGAAACACGGTCGATCACGACATTATTGTCTGCATTCGTGACCAGTATAAAAAATATTTAAACCACGTATACATACGAAACAATGATGAGTTTCTATTTACAGGAATTCCGATCACACGACTTTATGTTCAATACAAGTCAAGAGAATTTTATTTTGAAGACAAGGAACATACAGTGATCAATTTTGGAGAAAGACATACTTTTGATTTCTTTTTTGACGCCTCAAAAGATGGAAACTTCATTGAAATTACTCAAGAAGAGTTTTTAAAACCATAAAGTTCAAGACCTGTTCAAGGGCAAGCCACCTTTTAGATTCACCAATTCATTTTTAAAACTATTTTCTTTAAGTATCGCAATCGCATGAGCACTTCTGACTCCAGACTTGCAGTAAACCAATAGTTTTTTGTCTTGTGGGATTTCGTTCTGTCTTTCTGACAATTCGTCCAAAGGAATGTGAAGACTTTCGATGTGAAATTCTTTTCGTTCTTTTGGTGTTCTCACATCGAGTACATTAAATTCAAAAGCTTGATTTTTAAATGTCTTAAAACTAATTTCTTTTGTGACGGGAATAATTCCACAAATCGTTTCATATTCTTCTTCTAATTTTGTAATTAAAATAGAAGGATTTTTCTTAAAGGTAAAACACCTCTGATTCATTGACAATGCATCAAAAGTCAATAATTTTCCAGTTAAGATATCCCCCAAACCTAGAATGATTTTGAGGACTTCATTGGCTTGTAAGCTGCCGATAATTCCTGGCAAAACTCCGAGAACCCCAATTTCAGAACAATTGGGGACTTCATTTGCTTTGGGCGGGCTGGGAAATAAACAGCGATAGGTTGGGCCGTTTTTATAATTAAACACAGACAATTGTCCTTCAAACTTAAATATTGATCCAAAAATGACGGGCTTGTCAGTTAAAACCGCAGCATCATTAATCAAGTACCTTGAGGAGAAATTGTCGGTTCCATCTACAATGAGATCATAATTTTTAAACAAATCTAAAACGTTCTTGGTGGTAAGTCTTGTTCTATAAACCTCAAATTCAACAAAAGGATTTAATGGTTTTAGCCGTTTAGCAGCCGTTATCGCTTTGTTTTCACCAATGTCTAGATGGGTGTAAAGAATTTGTCTTTGTAGATTGGATTGATCTACATTGTCATCATCTATAATACCAATTGTTCCAACTCCAGCAGCGGAAAGATATTGCAAAACAGGACAACCCAAACCCCCAGCTCCTATGACCAATACTTTTGCATTTTTAAGTTTTAGTTGACCTTCTGCACCAATTTCATTAAGAATTAGGTGTCTGTCATATTGCTCTTTTTCTGCTGCTGATAAACTCATTTTATACAATTTCAAAATAACTCTTGTCCCAGTCTTTCCAGACCACTTCATATCCTTGCGATTGAATCATTTGTTTGATTTCTTCGGTACTTCTTTCATCCGAAATCTCAAATTGCTCAAGGGACTCGGGCTCTACTGCATAACCTCCTGGATTGGTTTTAGATTCTGCACTTATGGAAGTTATTCCTAAATTCACAATGTTGTTTCTAAAAATTTCACTTTCTCGGGTGGACATTGATAGCTCCACGTCTTCATCCAATAGGCGATAGGCGCAAATCAATTGAACCAGATCAGCATCGGTCATTTCGACCTTGGGCATCACGTCTCCCTGATGCGGTCGGAGTCTTGGAAATGAAATAGAGTATTTCGTTTTCCAATAGTTTTTTTGCAGGTATTTTAAATGCAATGCTGTATAAAAACTATCGACCCTCCAATCTTCCAAACCAAAAAGAGCACCCAACCCAATTTTATGAATTCCAGCACGTCCCAACCGATCAGGAGTGTCTAATCGATAATCGAAATTGGATTTTTTTCCTTTAGGATGGTGGGTCTTATAAGTAGCCTTATGATAAGTTTCTTGGTAGACCAATACAGCATACAAACCTTCTTCAATCAAACTTTCATACTCTTCCTGATCTAGGGGCTGAACCTCAATGCTGATGTTTGAAAAATGCGATTGAATGAGTTTGATGGCGTTTTTCAAGTAAGAAACTCCCACAGTTCTGTTGGCTTCGCCTGTTACCAAAAGAATATGATCATACCCCAAACGTTTGATATGTGCTACTTCATCGAGAATTTCTTTATCAGAAAGTGTTTTTCTTTTGATCTTATTGGTCATGCTAAACCCACAATAAGTACAAATATTTTGACATTCGTTAGAAAGGTACATGGGAAGATACATTTGAATGGTGTTCCCAAAACGTTTTTTAGTGATTGCGCTGCTTCTTTGCGCCATTTCCTCTATAAAAGGTTTTGCCGCTGGCGAGATCAATATTTTAAAATCATCTATGGTGATTTTGTTTTTTGATAATACAGTTTTTACATCTGCCGCAGAGAAACCATAGATTTCTTTTTCAAGCTGATCCCAATCATATAAATCAAATGTATTTTTAAAATTATTCATTTAAAAAAGAGGTTAATGGACTACTGGCTTCGGCCTTTTGATTTACTGGGGCTAATTTTGCATTGTATGCCATTCTCCCAGCCTCAACCGCAAGTTTGAATGCTTTCCCCATTTCGACTGGGTTTTGCGAAACAGCAATCGCTGTATTGACCAAGACAGCATCTGCGCCAAGCTCCATTGCAAAAGCGGCATGTGAAGGTGCTCCAATTCCAGCGTCTATGATTACAGGAACATTGCTTTGCGCTATGATTATTTCAAGAAAATCCTTTGTTGTAATTCCTTTGTTGCTGCCAATCGGTGCTCCCAAAGGCATAACACATTGCACCCCCACTTCCTCCAATCGTTTGCATAAAACAGGATCGGCATGAATGTAAGGCATGACCACAAACCCTTTTTTTACCAATTCCTCGGCAGCGTTTAACGTTTCTATGGGATCTGGCAACAAGTATTTTGGATCGGGATGAATTTCTAATTTAATCCAATTTGTTTCTAAAGCTTCTCTTGCCAACTCCGAGGCAAAAACTGCTTCTCTCGCAGTTCTGACCCCTGAGGTGTTGGGCAATAAATTGATGTGCTTTTCCTTAAGATGGATCAATATGTCATCCGAGCTGTTGTTTATTTCAACTCTTTTTAAGGCAACGGTCACCAATTCACTCTCAGAAGCCAAAATGGCTTCTCTCATTTTTTCGGAACTGTTAAACTTCCCCGTTCCGGTAAACAATCTAGAATTGAAAGTTTTATCTGCAATCTTGAGTGTATCTTTCATTATGTGTTTTCTTGATCTGGCATCCAAATTTGCTCTTGCAATTCAGTACCCTTTAACAATGAATTAAAGTGTTTTATATTATTAAAATCTTTTGTAATTTCTCCCGAGGCAGCAATTCCATAGATTCCTGTTTCCATAATTTCAGGAACATCCTTTAATGTAATGCCCCCCACCGCAATAATGGGAATTGTTGTGTTTAATGCTTCAAGTAAGGTCAGGTAGCCGTTGTACCCAAGAACAGGACTCAATTGCTTTTTCGTATTTGTAAAGCGAAAAGGACCCAAACCGATGTAAGCTACTTTTTCACGGATCAATGCATTACAATCTTGAATTGTATTTGCAGTACCACCAATGATTTGCCAGCTTGTTAGTGCTTTCCTTGCAATCCCTATAGAGATGTCTTTTTTCCCCAAATGCACCCCATCTGCTTTAACTGCTTTTGCAATTTTATAATGATCATTGATGATCAGTCTTGTTTGGTAACTTTCGGTGATTTCTCTTGCCATTTCTGCCGTGCGTAAAACCTCTTTATCCGTAAATCCTTTAAGTCTTAGCTGAACCAATTCGGCACCAAAAGTACAAGCATTTCGTATGTTGATCAAGTGCTCCTCGGTCGAGTTCCCCTGCGATATGTAGTGTAATTTTGGAAGCATATTATGTTTTGATGTTGGTTAAATGATGACTTCCCAAAAGAGAAGCATTACTACTTAAAAATTTCTCCGTATATCTTTTCCCCATTAATGCTGCTTCTTCAACTGGAATTCCCAATTTGATATGACTTGCAAGGGAGGATGACAACACACAGCCACTTCCATGCTTAGGAGAAATGTCTTTACCCTCTGGCTCAATGTTTAACTGAACAATGGTTTTATAAAACAATTGATCCAACCCAATTTTATCAGTCCGATGTCCACCTTTTAAGTACAAATTTGTTTTGGCACTAATATGTTCAATCGTTTCTTCTATTGATTTGTCAGGATATAAATTCTTAATTTCTTCATAGTTTGGTGTGATTAAAAAAAGTTGCTCCAAAATCTGATCGAGGGCTTTTAAATCTTCTTTGGGGTGAAAGTCATAACCTGAACTCGCTTTTAAAATTGGATCTAAAATGATTTTAATTTCTGAATTTAATTTTTTTAACTCTTTAATAATTAAAGATAAAACCTCCCAGTTTTGAACAATACCAATCTTAACCACATCAATTTTAAACTCCTTAAATAGAATTTTAATTTGGTCAAGAATTACTTCAGTTTCTAACCAGTGACTGGTATTAAATTCTGATGTGTTTTGAACGGTAACAGCAGTACAAACGGATAATCCATACAAACCATGCGCCTGAAAGGTCTTAAGGTCAGAAGTGAGTCCCGCGCCGTTTGTGGGATCAAAACCAGCAATGGTCAATATGTAATTCTCATCGGTCATTTAAGAAAATATTTTTTCATTTTTTTAAAATCAGCAATAGGGGTGGAGCTGTTCCAAATCCCACCTAAAACACCAACCCCTTTATAACCAAGACTTAAAATCTTTTCTAAATTATCTGAGGTAACGCCTCCCATGCCTATTATTTTCTTATCAACCGCACTAACATCGAAACCTCTACCGGCATAGCCTACTTTAGAAATTGAGGAGAAAACAGGACTTAAAAGGTGATAGTCAAATTCAAAATCACAATCCTCTAAATCTTGAATTTCATGAAAAGAACTACTGATGGTCTTTCCATACATTTCAAAATCCTTAAAATAGTTACTGGGATTTTCAATGTGATCTATTCTTTTTTGTTCTTGAAAATGAATCCCTTTTAAATTATATACATTAATTAATTCATGAAAATAATGCACTACAATTTGGTTGTGGTATTTTGAATCAATTTGATCCAAATAGTGACAATGCTCTTGGTAGTCCTTATCAGGTTTTCTTAAATGATAGCAGGCCAAACCCACATCGAAAAGTTGAGTGAGAATGCTCACTTCATCTTTAACATCACTTTCAGGAGAAATTAGTACGATCATCTATTTATAGATATACTTCAGATCCTTTTGTTTTAAATTCCTCAGATTTTTCATCCATTCCCTTTTGAATAACCTCATTGTCCACAATTTTATTTTCTGCAGCAAAATCTCGCACTTCTTGAGAAATTTTCATTGAACAGAATTTCGGGCCACACATTGAACAAAAATGTGCAACTTTAGCACCATCGGCAGGCAATGTTTCATCATGATATTCTAGGGCTCTTTCGGGATCTAACCCTAGGTTGAACTGGTCTTCCCATCTAAACTCAAAGCGCGCCGTACTTAATGCATTGTCCCTGTGTTGTGATCCCGGGTGTCCTTTGGCCAAATCTGCTGCATGAGCTGCTAATTTGTATGTGACAACTCCGACACGAACGTCTTCTTTATTGGGCAATCCTAGATGTTCTTTTGGTGTTACATAACACAACATTGCGCAGCCATACCAACCGATCATTGCGGCGCCAATCCCTGAGGTAATGTGATCATATCCCGGTGCGATGTCAGTGGTCAAAGGGCCCAAGGTGTAGAAAGGTGCCTCATCACAAACCTCAATTTGTTTTTCCATGTTTTCCTTGATCATGTGCATGGGAACATGACCCGGTCCTTCGATAAAGCACTGAACTTCGTGTTTTCTGGCAACTTGTGTCAATTCTCCTAAGGTTTCCAATTCAGCAAATTGTGCTTCATCATTAGCATCTGCGACTGATCCTGGACGTAATCCATCGCCCAAAGAAAAGGCAACATCATATTTTTTTAATATTTCACAAATGTCTTCAAAATGAGTGTACAAAAAACTTTCCTTGTGATGTGCCAAACACCATTTGGCCATGATCGATCCTCCTCGAGAAACGATGCCCGTTACCCTGTTGGCCGTCATTGGTACATAGCGCAACAACACTCCGGCGTGGATGGTGAAATAATCAACTCCTTGTTCGGCTTGTTCTATTAGTGTATCTCGGAAAATCTCCCAAGTGAGGTCTTCAGCAACACCATTTACTTTTTCTAATGCCTGATAAATTGGCACGGTACCAATTGGAACTGGAGAGTTTCTTATGATCCACTCTCGCGTTTCATGTATGTTTTGACCCGTAGATAAATCCATAATATTATCCGCTCCCCATCGACAAGCCCAAACGGCTTTTTCGACTTCTTCTTCAATAGAAGATGTGGTGGCTGAATTCCCAATATTTGCATTAATTTTTACCAAGAAATTTCTCCCCAAAATCATGGGTTCTGCTTCTGGATGATTTATATTAGATGGAATTACGGCGCGTCCTCTTGCGACTTCTTCACGGACAAATTCTGGTGTGATCTTATCAGGAATAGAGGCACCAAAATGTTCTCCTTTGTGTTGCTTTCTTATTTCTGTCATTTCATCGATTCGTTGGTTTTCACGAATGGCGATGTATTCCATTTCTGGAGTAATAATTCCCTTTTTGGCATAATGCAATTGGGTAACATTTTTCCCTTCTTTTGCTCTGTATGGATTTTTTAGCAATGAAAAACGCATGTGATCCAGACTGCTATCATTCAATCTTTTGTTACAATATTCAGAAGAAAAACTAGGCAATTGCTCTACATCTTGCCGATCTAAAATCCATTGCTCACGAATTCTTTCTATTCCTTGATGAACGTTAATCTCTTTATTTGGGTCCGTATAAGGTCCAGAAGTATCATATACCGTAACAGGTTCATTTGGGGTCATTTTTCCTGTCATGGAATGCTTGGTATCGCTCAAAGAGATTTCTCGCATCGCGACTTTGATATTCGGATGGACCTTACCAGATACATAGATTTTTTTAGAATTTGGGAAAGGGTGTCTGGTGATCTTTCCTTCTTTTGGTGCGGTGTCTTTGTTTTTCATATTTAATAAATAAGTAAGAGATGAATACTGCTAAAGCCTATTAACCTCCCTGAGTTGCTTTAATAATAAGTACGTTATCGTTGTTTTTAATCGCTTGAGATTCCCAAGCATTTTTGGCAATAATTTCATCATTGATGGCAATGGCGATTCCTTCAACCGAAGTGTTTACTTTTTGAAGTAATTGAGAAAGTGTCGCGTTTTCCTCAATTTCAATTGGATTTTCATTGACAAGAACAGAAACCATATACCAAGCGAATTAATTATTAATAATAAATCTAATGGATGAAATTCTTTGAATCTTGCGGGCTTATAAAAACCACTCTTAGAAAAGGAAGGAGCTCTAAAATTAGCACTCTAACTTTTCCCTACGTAAGTGTTAACTTATTCAGGTTCAAAGGGTATTTCTCAGTTCTGTTATTAGAACACCCCCAAAGTTTTATTAATTTAAATGTATTAAAATTTAGATTGCAAATCTATATTTAATCAAATCTTTTTAAAATAGTTATCCATAAAAAATAATCAAAATTTAGAAATGTATTTTATCGGATTACTTGCTTCAAACCCGATGCGGTGGGCAATTATTTCTAAGTGATTACCCTTTTCAATTTTAAAAGGAACAGTATAAACTTGATAGGGAGCGGAAGGACTTGTGTTTTCGTTTATAATTCGATAACCAATTGAAGCTCCTTTAGTTTCACATTCGAGTGTGATTTCACCCGCAGTGATAGAAACAAAAGGAGTTGTAGTTTTTGGTTTTTCTAGCTTGTTTTCCCACAATTTGTTAATTAAGTCACGTTCGGGCAAGTTGGGTTGATCATTGATTTCGGTTAACCATCGATCCATTTCATTACGTAATTCTATCAATTTATTCTGATATTCAGCTTGGTTCGCAAGGTTGTTAATCTCGTGTGGATCATTGAGACAATCAAATAATTCCTCTTTGGATTTTTTTTCTCTAAACCATTGGGATTGTACTTCATTTAAACTCCCTTCGCCTCTTAATTTGATTAATTCCTTCATCGTTGGGATTCGTTCCCGATAGGTTACAGGCAAGTAATAACCTTGTTCGGTTCGGTAGTTTCTGATGTATTTAAAACGACCATCGCGCACTGCTCTTATGACATCTGTAAAGCCATCAAACCGATCACTAGCCGCATGAATGTAATCTCTTTTGATTTGTTTCTCTCCGATAAAAGCTTGCCCTTGAAGATAATCGGGCGGGACTTGTCCTGAGAGCGCAAGTACGGTTGGTGCAAAATCCACAAAACTGATAAGTTGATCGTCTTGTGTTCCTGCGTAAATCTTATTTGGAAATCGAATAATCATTGGGACTTTAAGACCACTGTCATAAACAAGTCTTTTTTGACGTGGCAGCGGACCACCATGATCCGAATAGAAAAACACAATTGTGTTTTCTAACAACCCAGCGTCCTCTAATTCCTTAAGCACTTTTCCAATCTGTTGATCCATCAAAGCAATGTTGTTATACATTTTCCAGAGGTCGCGACGAACAGTTTTTGTGTCTGGCAAATAGGGCGGAATGCTGAATTCAATATCCTCAGGAATTGCGATTGCTCTTTCATAGGGTTCAAAAAGACCTGATTCGTGGGTTACGTTAAAATTAAAAATTGAAAAAAAGGGTTGACCTTTCGCCCGATTCTTCCAGTGCGCTTTTTTGCCATTTTGATCCCAACCCGTAACCGGGGCTTTGAATTGATAATCGTTTTTAGCGTTATTGGTGCAAAAATATCCTTGCATTCTTAACAACTCACTAAACATTTTCACTTCTGGCGGCGGAACAGCCTCGTATTTGGGCAATCCCGTTACCTCTGTATAAGAGGTCGTTCGCATGTGATTTGCGCCGATGCTTGAGGGATACATTCCTGTGGCAATGGCTGCACGACTGGGCGCACAAACGCCCGAGGGTGAGAAAACATTTGGATATCTAATGCCTTCGTTTGCTAAGCGACTCAGGTTTGGAGTCAGAACGGTATTGTCTCCAAAAGAAGGTAGGTATTGCCCCATGTCCTCTGTGACCAACCATAATATATTTGGTTTTTTTGGAATGGGAATAGTATTTCCTCCTTTAGGTTTTTTTGAAAATTTGCAAGAAAATAAAACGCTTAATATTAATATTGGAACCGCTCGTTTTAGAATTAATTTTTTAAATAAAATTGACATAAATTATTAAATTATCTTAAGATTTAAATCAATTGGTTTTTTCGAATCCAAAACGAAACACTTCAGAAGTGACATGTTCCTTTTCCATAATGGCATTGATTTCTGCTACAATTTCGGGGTGATTGTTCGCAATATTGTTTTGTTCTCCCACGTCTTGTGCAAGGTCATAGAGTTCCAAAGGAGCCTTTGAGTTGTTGCTCATTTTAAGCCGTATGCCTTTCCAGTTTCCAAGTCTAACGGCTTGTCGGCCACCCCTTTCGTGAAATTCCCAGTACAAATGATCGTGCAGTTCTTGTTTTTCTCCCATTAGTTCGGGTAAGAAGGAAATGCCATCAATGTTTTTCGGTAATTCCACTTGAGCAATGTCACATGCGGTAGGGAGAAAGTCCCAGAATGCAGAAACATGAGCTGAGGTGGTGTTGGGTTTGATTTTAGTGGGCCAATAAGCAATCATGGGAACGCGAATGCCTCCTTCATATAAATCGCGTTTGATCCCTTTAAACTTGCCATTGCTGTTAAAATATTCGGGATCAGCCCCTGCTTCCTGATGAGGACCGTTGTCTGAAGAGAAAATTATAATTGTATTTTCGGCAATTCCAAGGTTTTCTATTTTTTGTCTGATTTCACCCACTTGTTGATCTAAAAGGTCTACCATAGCTGCAAAAGCTGCATGGCCTTCAGATTGAGAGCCATAGGAACCCATTTTATACATTTCCCCATCATCTACACCGTCAAAGTTTTTTTCGGGAAGAAATTTACCACGATATTTTGCCATATATTTTTCAGGAGCAAACATTTCTGCATGTGGAATTACGGAAGGATAAAACATAAAAAAAGTGTTGTCTTTGTTTTCCTCGAGAAAAGAAAGCGCTTTTTGATGAATGATTTCAGGGGCATAAGTTTCTGTTTTTCTTTCGCTATTTCCTTGGAGTGTTTCTTTGGTCTGATTTTGCCACAGGTGATAAGGATAATAGTTGTGTGCGATTCTTTGGCAGTTATAGCCATAAAACTCATCAAATCCTTGGTTGTTGGGGTCACCTGTCGAGCCAGGGTTTCCTATGCCCCATTTTCCAAAAGCACCAGTTACATACCCCGAGGATTTTAGAATTTTTGAAACTGTTACTGCAGACGATAATAAAGGGTATTGCCCTTCAGGAAATATGGGTTTGTTTCCGCGGATAAAAGTGTGTCCCGTGTGTTGTCCTGTCATCAAAGCCGAACGCGAGGGTGCACAAACTGTTGAACCAGAATAGTGTTGGGTAAAAAACATTCCATCTTTTGCCAATTGGTCAATGTTGGGAGTTTTAAATTTTTGCTGCCCAGTAAAACTCAAATCCCCATAACCGAGATCATCCGCTAGGATATAAATAATGTTTGGCTTTTTGTTAGGTTGTTCCTGAGTTTTTGTTTGATTTTGACAAGCCACCAGTGTTGATAATATTAAAGTCAGAATCAAGTTGTTTATATGTGTTTTCATTTTGTTTTTCTAAGCTTATTTATCCGTTTTTATTATGTAATAATTATATATCTCCAAGTTGTTTAAACTTAAATCTTTCTATGGTTGCCGGTTCGTGCTCTTCTAACATGACTTCGCTGATTTTTTCTACAACCTCTGGGTATTTACTTGAAACATCATTCAATTCCTCTAGATCGGTTTCTAAATTATAGAGTTCTATTTTCATATTTCCTTTGAAAATGTTTTTCCGAATGCCTTTCCACTTCCCCATTCTAACGGCTTGTTGCCCCTGATAGGCTGGGAATTCCCAATAGAGAAAATCATGTTGTTTTTGTTTTTTATTAAGTAAAGTGGATTTAAAACTAATTCCATCAATGGCCTCCGGGGCGGCAGTGCCAGCAATGTCGCAGAGGGTAGGCATGAGATCATAAAATGCAGAAATATGATTGCTTTTGGAACCGGGTTCAATGTGATTAGGCCAACTTGCGATTAAAGGAACTCTGATTCCTCCTTCGTAAAGAAAGCCTTTGGTTCTGCCGAATCCGTTGGTGAAGGGTTTAGAACTTTCAAAATAATTAAAATCAACGCCCCCCAAATAGGTCGGTCCGTTGTCACTCGAAAAGAAAATAACTGTATTTTCATAAATTCCTTCTTCTTTGAGAAGGGCGACAATTTCTCCCACTTGATTGTCCAAATAGGTAATCATGGCGGCATAAGCCGCTTTTGGATTTCGATTGGGGAAATAACTTTGATTGCCCAAATAAGGTTCTTCTTCTCCAAAAACCTTTTTATATTCCTCCACGTCTTTTTTTGGAACTTGCAATGGGAGATGCGGCAGGGGAGATGCATAATACATAAAGAAGGGCTGGTCTTTGTTTTTAGTAATAAAATCTAGTGCTTTTTCTTGCATTTTCTGTGGCGCATAATCCTGCTGCGTAAATTTCGAATAGCTTTGCTCCAGATAAGGATCAGCAAGGGAATCTAATTTGGTTCTAGGCGAGATCAACTCATTGTTGAGCAATATTTTATTGGTATTTTCCCAGAGATGAGAAGGGTAGAGGTTGTGTGCTTGCCGCTGGCAATTGTATCCATAAAAATAATCAAACCCCTTGAGGTTAGGAATCCCTTCGGTGAGCGGCGCGCCCAGTCCCCATTTCCCAATAATACTGGTCGTATATCCTGCATTTTTTAGTTGGTTTCCAATGGTTGGTGTGTTCTTTTTGATTGGCCTTTGACCTTCAAGCTTTGGATCACGAAAGGCTTTTTCATAATTCCAAACCTCTCCTCGCGATCCCCATTCATCATTTCCTCTTATGTGGGAATGCCCAGCATGTTTTCCTGTAACAAATACATAACGAGCGGGTGCGCACACAGGAGCGCCTGAATAATATTGGGTAAAAAGCATTCCGTTTTTTGCTAGGGCATCAATGTTTGGTGTTTTTATTTTGGTCTGACCATAAACCCCAAGTTCCCCATAACCGAGATCATCCGCAAGAATATAAATGATATTTGGTGGGGGTTTGACTTCATTTTTTTGGTTGCAACCGACAAATATAAAACCAAAAGCAAGAACGTAGGTTTTTAAGTTTTTAGACAATACAATGGTCATTAGTTTTGGTGTTAATTTTTAAAAGTTATCTCTGAGATTGGAATGGTATATTCAACGCGTTGATTGTCATTCTTGTCCCATATTTCAGTTTTTACTGCAGGTTTTGAACCACTGAAGTCAATGGAGAGTAATCCGAAATGATTATCCATGATTGGACCTTCAATCCTGTTACTGTTGCTCGTTGCGAAATGCCAAATGGAGGACAAACCACTCGACGTTACATCATATATGGGGTAGAGGCCAGGATGCTTTATTTTTGAAATTTCTCCATAATGAACGTCTCCAGTGATGAACAAAACGCCATTGGCTTTGGTTTTTTTGATCAGGTTTAAAAACCTTAATTGTTCGTTTGGAAAGTTGGCCCAAGCTTCATAACCATTGAACGAAATTCCAAACTGAGTTCCAGAACCGATGATTCGAACGTCTGCTGGTTTTTGTAATTCTTTTTCGAGCCATTCCCATTGGGCTGCTCCCAAAAGGGTTTTGTCGCTGTCGATGGGGTGAGGAAAATAATCTGGTTCGTAAAAAAACCTGCGATCGTCTTTGTATTCTCCTGCATAATCCAACAAACTGTCGCGAAAGGTTCTGCCGTCTAGCAGGATGACTTGAATGATTTTCCCTTGGTGTTTGTATTCATAAGCGTGATAAATTCCTTTGTGGTTTCGGCGCTCACTGTCAAGGGGTTCCTCAAAAAAGTCAAGAAAAATCTCCTTTGATTCTTCTTTGAATTGATAATGCCGACCCGAATCGTTCCATCCAAAATCGTGATCGTCCCATGTACCTATGATTGTTGTGTTTTTCTTAAGATTTTGAAATGAGGGCTTGTCGCTCAGTTTCTTGTATTTGGCTTTTAGAGTATCCATTTCCTTGGTGTCTCCATAGATGTTATCCCCTAAAAAGACAAAGAGATCTGGCTGAAGCGCTGCGATATTGTTGAAAATGGTCAATGGATTGTCTTGATGTCCACAAGATCCAAAGGCGATTGTAAAAGGGGCTTCTTTCTCTGCAGGAGTGCAACTGGCTAGAAACAAACAAAAAATGATGATAATTCTTCGACACATATTTATTGATTTTAAAGTTTATTAAGCTTTTTTTCAATTGTCAAGTTAATATTTTTTGTTTTAAGAGCGGGATTTTTATTTTTAAGAGAAACCTCATCCTCAAAGACATCAACAAGTAATTCTGGTGATTGTGGCGTATTACAAATCCTACAGACAGTATATCTTACTTTTTAAGCATCAAATTATTGTTTTCTTTCTCATGGTATTTAAATTATGTTTCCGAAACAGAGGTATTTAATCTCTAAATAATCCGCTATTCCATATTTAGAACCTTCACGACCGTTTCCAGAAAACTTAACGCCACCAAAAGGAGCCACTTCTGTAGAAATCATTCCTTCGTTAATCCCAACCATACCATATTCAAGGGCTTCGGCTACTTTCCAACAACGAGAAACCCCCTCGGAATAAAAGTAAGAAGCCAGCCCATAGACAGTGTCATTTGCCATCGAGATCGCCTCTTCATCGGTTTTAAATTTATAGATTGGTGCGACCGGACCAAAAATTTCTTCAGTAGAAAATTTCATATCCTTGGTTGCATTTCCAATAATGGTGGGCTCAAAGAAACATTCACCAATTGCATTGCCACCAAGAATCAAATCGCCTCCTTTTTCGAGGGCATCGGCAACAAAATATTTGGTCGTTTCAACGGCTTTTTTGTTGATTAATGGACCGATATTTACATCCGTTTCCATTCCATTTCCTACTTTGAGTTTTTCCACAGCTTTTGCCAACTCAGCGGTAAACACTTCATAGATTTTTTCGTGAACCAAAAAACGGTTAACGCAGACACAGGTTTGTCCAGCGTTTCTATATTTTGAAACCATTGCACCCGCAACAGCTTTGTCGATGTCAGCATCTTCAAAGACAATAAAAGGAGCGTTACCTCCCAATTCTAAACTTAATTTTTTAAGTGTTTTTGCACTTTGTTCCATGAGGATTTGTCCAACTCGAGTAGAGCCCGTAAATGAAATTTTCTTCACGACTTCACTTTCACAAAACACCTTCCCCATGGCAGAAGAATCACTACCCACCACAACATTTAGAACACCAGAAGGGAAGCCCGCTTTTTCTGCCAAGTGCCCAATGGCCAAGGCTGTGAGTGGAGATTCGCTTGTGGGTCTAATGATGACAGTGCATCCGGCGGCTAGGGCAGGGGCAACTTTTCTTGTGATCATGGCCAAAGGGAAATTCCATGGGGTCATTGCGGCGACCACGCCTATGGGTTGTTTGATGACCACCAAACGTCGGTCTTCCGTATGTGGTGGGATTACGTCTCCATATACTCGTTTTCCTTCTTCTGCAAACCACTTGATAAACGAGGCGCCATAGGTCACTTCTCCTAGACTTTCCTTTAAAGGTTTTCCACATTCTAAAGTCATTATTTCTGCGAGTGTGGCTGCGTTTTCAAGAATTAGATTATTCCATTTTTCTAATATTTCACTGCGATGTTTGGCTGTAGTTTTTCGCCAAGATACAAATGCGTTTTCAGCCGCATGAATCGCTTTTTCTGTTAAGGCTACACCTCCATCGGAAACTCTTGCCACAACTTCTCCCGAAGCTGGATTAATGACTTCAAAAGTGGCATTTCCAGCTGTTATCCATTCTCCATTGATATAAGATCGATCAAATACTAAGTCGGCTGTCTTCATAATATTTTGATTTATGGTTTAAAATTAGTCAAAAAGAACGATTTGTAGCGTGGTACATTGCATAGCTGTTTTTAAGTGAAAAACAACGAAATCAACACAAAGGAAAACTCTAACTGTTTAATGTCAAAGTTAGGACCATAAACAGAAATATTGAAAACAGTTTACTTTCTTGAGTTGAGTTTTGCCAGTAAGCGAAGTATTTCTAAATAAAGCCAAATAAGGGTAACCAATAAGCCAAAAGCTCCATACCACTCCATGTATTTTGGTGCTCCTTTTTCAGCTCCTTCTTCAATAAAATCAAAATCCAATACAAGGTTTAAGGATGCAATTACGATAACTACCAAACTAAATCCAATACTCATTATCGAGGAATTGTTAATATTCATGATGCCCATTCCTGATCCAAAAAATCCCATCACGAAATTAATTAGGTAAACAATGGCGATCCCTCCAGTTGCTGCGGCAACTCCTAGTTTAAAGTTTTCACTAGGTTTAATTAAACCCGAGCGATAGGCCATCAACAAGGAAAGGAGTATCCCAAGGGTTAGAAAGATGGCATTGGTGACAATTCCATCATACATGCTGTTGTACATAAATGAGATGCCTCCTAGCATTCCTCCTTCCAAAATCGCATAAATTGGGACGGTAATGGGTGCCCAATGTTTTCTGAAAACGGTTATCAAAGCCACAATAAATCCTCCGATTCCACAGGCAATCAACAGAACAGTATTCATGGTATTAAACGTTAAATATCCTGTACCAACAAGTAAAAAAAGACTAATGGCAGTTTTGTTAACTGTTCCATTAATGGTCATCGTTTCCGTAATGTTTGTTGCACTGTTGAAGGTGCTTTTTGATAAAACTGGATTTCCAGATCTTAAAGAAAGGTGTCTGCTCATTTTAGTTAGATATTAAGATTAAAACAGCTGTTTTAACAAATATAGAAATCAATTAATTTTAAATAAAATTTTCTTCGCTACTTTATCAAAAATGTTTTGCAATGTATTCTTCTAATTTAAAAATATCTTCCTTGGAAGTTAAATCAGGAACGTGTTCTGCAAAAGGTATTCCCAGCATTGAAGTAGTTTCATCGATCATGTTCATTATGGCAGTTGGAAGCTCCTTTTCGTTTCGAACGGGGTGAACTGGACATTTTTTTAAATGATTAAAAAATACTTTACCGCTAAAAGAAAATAAGTTCATGCTGACCCTTATTTTACCTTTAACATCAACATACTGGTTAATTTTATCGGCTTCAGGTTTTTCGATAATATCTTGTAGCTTGTACGCATTATCAAATTTAATTATTGCGAAACGAGAAATTCTTTCTTTGGGATAATCCAAATGATCAATGTCATAGGCGACACAAGTATTGTTAGATTTGGCAGTTCGAATGGCTTTTAAAGCCTTTACAGAATAAAGATTATCGCTATTACACACAGAAAAATTCAATTCTTTTAAAGCAGGGAATTGCACCATACACTGATACAGAGCATCGGCAGTTCCAAAGGGTTTTTCTCTTTCCTTGGGTATGTATTGGGTTGCGAATTGAATGTGGAGTCCAGAAAATTGAGGATTGTTTTGATAAATCGACCGGAACAGTTCTGAGTTTTCACCTGTTATGATGTAGATTGATTTATATCCCGCAGCAACAGCGTTGAGAAGCAGATAATCCATGAATGGTTTTCCACCTAGTTCAATAAGGCCTTTGCTTCTTTTGTTGGCCTGCTCCTGCATTTTTTTTGAAAGTAAATTGCTTTCTGATTTTTTCATTCTAGAGGAAGCTCCTCCTGCCATAATAATTAATGTTTCATTCATAGTTTTTAATATTGGCTCCCGCAGTAATTTTAGCCGAAAATGCGTCAATTGCTCCGGCTTCTAGTAGGGCATTAATTACTTCTTGTTCATTTTCTGGCGTTGCAATTGCCACGATGCATCCTCCACCTCCAGAGCCAACAATTTTTGCACCAAAAGCTCCTGCATTGAGAGCGTTTTCTATCATTTTATCTATTCTTGGAGGCGTAATTTTTAAATATTCTTTTAATATATAATGATGTTCACTCATCATTTCCCCTAATCTGCGTAGGTCAGGGTGCTCATTTTGCAATTCCATTTTGGCTTTTTGGGTAATTGCATGGTTGTTGATAGCTGCATATAGAAATGGTTTTTGTCTTTCATCTAATAAATTTAGATAACGATCTTGATCTTCGACTTTAGCTTTAGAGATTTTAAATTTAGGAATTATTTGAGTTACTTTATCAATCGCCTCCCAAGCATTGCTTTTTAAAAAGGACAAGGTTCCAAAAGTGTCTTTTGAAACTCCTGAAACCCCAACCACCAAATTGTTAAGCGGTTTTTCAAAAGAAGTGACTGCGTCATCTTTGGTGTCTAAATAGATTAGGTTGCCCAGCCCAATGGTGTATTGATCCATTTTACCCCCAGAGGAACCTTGTTCTAAAACTTCGGTTTCATAAGCTAAGTAAGCCAGTAAATTAGGGGTTGGCTTTTGATTTGAACCAAAGGCTTCAAGTAGGAACTGAATCCATGCAAGGGTGAGTGCGGAGGAGCTTGACAGGCCAGCATTGATTGGAATATTGCTTTTTATTTCAATGTCATACCCCATATCCGGAATGCAATCTATCTTTCGAACCACCTTTAATGCTGTTCTTAAAAAATCACCTTTTGCGATATTGTTAAAATCAGATTTGAAGTCAATTTGAGTTTTTTTGTTTAGATCTAAAAGATTGAAGTCGAAAACACTCTTTTTATTGGGCGTTGCTTCAATGCGAATAAAACGGTTTATAGCGCAAGCAATAACGGGGAGTTTTAGATAATCTTGATGATCGCCAAAAAGGCAAATCCTACCTGGGGCAGTTGATACAATTTTTTTCATTCTAATCTTTAACCAATTGAAGGAAGTTTATAGCCATTGTGGTATTCTTTTGAAAGGTGTTTTTTATTTATTTTATTATCTGTAAAACGATCTTTCGAACCCTCCCATATCAATTTTTGGTTCGCTCTGTAGGAGATGTTTCCCATTTGGGCAACCTTGGCCACATGTGCAGCGTCTTGTATGTTACAAGTCAAAAGCTCTGGATTATTATCTCTGATAGCATTTATGAAATTGAGTTGATGATTGGCATGTCCATTGTCACTTTTCTTTTGAAGTGGTTTTAAGACATTTACTTTACTTCTTCGCTCTTCGATAACTTCCCATCCATTTCGATCAAGAACAAGAGTGCCATTATTGCCTATAAAGGCAATTCCGTGATTTCTTCCGTAAGATCCATTGTCAATTCCCATGGCAGAGTCCCAAACCAAGTTAAATCCGTCAAATTCATACAATGTAGTAAGAGTATCTGGGGTTTCTTGACTCAAATCAGGATAGGCATATTTCCCACCTAGTCCAACTATTGTTTTTGGTAAACTGGCTTTCATCCCCAGGAGTGCATAATCCAACAAATGTACTCCCCAGTCGGTCATTAAGCCTCCTGCGTAATCCCAAAACCACCTGAAATGAAAATGAAATCTACTAGAATTAAAAGGTAAGGTAGGCGCAGGACCTAACCATGAGGCATAATCAACACCTTTGGGTGGCGCGCTATTGGCGACAACTGGCTGCGGCTTCATCCAACCCTGATAGCACCAAACTTTTACGGTTCTGATGGGTCCAAGTTGTCCACTATGCACAAAGGAAACTGCATCTTGAAAATGTTTGTGACTTCTTTGCCATTGTCCTGCTTGGACAATATTGCCGTGATACTTTTGAGCTGCTGTCATGGTCTGACATTCTACAATAGAGTTCCCTACGGGTTTTTCAACATAAATGTCTTTTCCTGCTTCCGATGCATGAATCATCATTAAGGCATGCCAATGATCTGGTGTTCCAATATAAACAGCGTCAATGTCTTTCTGATCGAGTAATTCACGATAGTCTGAATATACACGAATTTTGTTTTTAAAAGTGCTAATCTCTTTTTCGTTGAGTCTTTTGCTGATAACGTTTTGATCAACGTCGCAAATGGCGACCAAATTAACCCCTGGAATTTTGAGTGCAGCAAGCGTATTGGCCCATCCCATTCCATTGATGCCTATGGTACCAATATTTATTTGACTATTAGGAGAAATATCGTTTAAAGATTTTGTTTTAGAATAACCAGAGAGGGAGGATAAAAACAGACCGCCAGCTCCTGCGATCGAGGATTTTTTTATGAAGTCAATTCTATTCATTGTTTTTAATTGAAAATAGCCACTAATATAAATTAATAAAAGACCCTGAGGAAATAAAATTTAATCAAAAATAGGGATATAAAGTCAGCTCAAATAAACCATCCGTTTTCCATTGTTTTATGAGATTAATATCTTCTTGAAATAACTTTGATCCATTGGGCGGCATAAACCCAGTGGTACCAAAGTGCTTTTTTAAAAATCAGAATATTGAGGTGAAATATGTATCATTGATCAGACAAGATTATGTAAAAAGATAAATATTAATTCGCTGAACTGCAGCGTCGTGTTGTAACAAAAATCACTTATGTCCTCAGAGCTGAATGTGTTTTTAAGATTTGCTTTGTTAAAAGGCGTCGTAGGATATACCTTACGTTTTTCTTTAAAATTCACTATTTGCTGCACTTTAACAGGGGAGTTGCCGCAAGAATAAAACGGTGCATTAGGTCTTTTCGTGCTTTGAAAAGTTTTATGAACTAAAGGAGTAAAATTATTTAAACAATAAGCTTATAACTAATTGTTTATTAGAGTTTTAATGTATAGATTTTCTTACTGAATTATAAAAAGAGAAGAAGGAGCTCAATTTATAAATAAAAATTATCATCCCAACGGCATATTAAGTAATGGAAATATTATATTTGCACTGCTTTAAAATCATCCACTATCGATTTTTAAGTTTCAAAAATTGGTCGCGTAGCTCAGCTGGATAGAGCATCTGCCTTCTAAGCAGACGGTCACAGGTTCGAATCCTGTCGCGATCACATAACAACACTAAAAAAGCCTGAATATTCAGGCTTTTTTTATTTTGGTATTTGCGCGAGAAGCTTTTATTTCTGCACTTTTAATTTTCGCTACACTATTTAAAAGGTGTCTTTTTATTTGACTTCTCCCAATTGTTTAGAACTCTCTTGATTTTTATTGCGAGATTTACAATATCATCATGTGGAGAACTTTTGCCACAAACAATCCAATCTAAACTGTATTTTGGGAATTCTTTGGAAATATTAAACAATACCTGATGTCCTATTGCAGATTTGTTTCTGATAGCCGTTGATATAGAATTCCTTCCAACATCTATTCTGCGTTCAAAAGCTGCAATAGATAAGTTTTCGTTTTCGATTATTTCAAGTATTCTACTGTGTATTGAAGTCAAAACAAAAAAATTTGTTTGAAATTAAAAAAACTTTTTAATGACTTTTAAAATGACTCAGAAATAAATTTAAAAAAGTATAAATCTTTGAAATACAAGGTTTTTCACTTGTTATTTGAGTGAGTATTAACAAAGATACATGTCAAGATTTTAGTTAATAAACTGAAAGTGTATTAAGAATCTTTTAGAACTTTCAATATTTCACTCAAAAGATCAGATTGCTGCTTGAGATGCTTCAAAATTTCTCTATCAGTTATTTTTTGCTCGATGGTTCTTGTTTTGTTAAAATATTTCATGATTAGTTGGGTTTATATTGTTTAAATTTATAAAAAATAATATTAAATATTGACTGTAAAGAATATATTTTCAGTGTTTATGATAAAAAATCATATATGAAACAAAACCTTTTTAAAATAAGTGTTTTCACTTTTTTCAAACTACCGGCTGCATGGTGGACAGGAGTTAGGGTAAGTGAAATTAATGACACTTCTTGTGTAGTTTCTGTCAGACACCGCTGGATCAATCAAAACCCTTTTGGATCTATGTTTTGGGCGGTACAGGGAATGGCAGCAGAACTGTCAACAGGAGTGTTTTTTATCTGGTCAATTAAATCACGGAAAGTTGCAGTCTCCATGCTGGTATTGAAAAACAAAGCAACTTTCAAAAAGAAGGCCAAGGGATTGATTCGTTTTAAATGCGATCAAGGGGAAGCTGCAGTTGCAGCAATAAATAAAACAATTGATACTGGAGAACCCGTAATTGTAAAAATGAAATCAGTAGGAACTGACAGTAGTGGTGCTGTCGTTTCTGAATTTGAATTTGAATGGACATTAAAACGTAAATAGAATGAATAAAGATTATTTTAAGTCACTTGAACTTCCCGTGATCGCAGCTCCGATGTTTCTGATTTCTGGACCAGAATTGGTGATAGAATGTTGTAAAAATGGAATTGTAGGGACATTTCCAGCATTGAATCATAGAACAACCGAAGGTTTTGAGCAGTGGGTTATCCAAATAAAGGAATCTCTTGCTGCTTTTGAAGCGGAAACAGGTAAAAAGGCAGCACCTTTTGGAGTTAACCTTATTGTCCACGCCACGAACATGCGTGTTCAGGCTGATCTTGAAATTTGTGTGAAACATCAAGTTCCTTTAATTATAACTTCTTTGGGCGCGGTAGCTCAGTTGGTTGATGTGGTTCATAGCTATGGTGGCTTGGTCTACCATGACGTCATCAAAAAGCGTCATGCTGAAAAAGCTGCTGAAGTTGGGGTAGATGGTCTCATTCTTGTTGCCGCTGGAGCAGGGGGGCACGCTGGTACTTTACATCCCATTGCGCTAATTAATGAGATAAAAAAGTTTTTTAATAAAACAATTCTCTTGTCGGGTTGTTTAAGTACGGGGAAAGACGTCGCAAGTGCAATGCAGATGGGTGCTGATATGGCCTATATGGGAACACGATTCATCAATGTAGAGGAAAGTATGGCGGATGAGGAGTATCAAAAAATGATTGTAGAGAGTTCTGCAGAAGACATTATTTATACCGCAGCAGTTTCTGGAGTTCATGCAAGTTTTTTAAGACCCAGCCTTGAGGCAATGGGCGTGACGGAAGACAAATGGAAACAGTCTAAAAAGATAGACTTCGGAAGCGAATTGGATGCGGCTAAGGCTGAAGCAAAAGCATGGAAGACTATTTGGTCTGCTGGTCAAGGGGTCAGTGCAATTAAAGAGACCCTTCCAGTTGCGAGTTTGGTTCGCCAACTAAAAGAAGAGTTCATTGCCGCGATTAAAGAACAACAAAAATTATTAGAGATTTATAAATAAAACCCAATGCAAGGCCATTGTTTTTTTAAAGGTCTTGCGTTAATGATTTCACAATTTTATTTTCTGATAAAAATTCCTTAAGCATCACTTTAATAGAGGTGTAAAGAGGTATGGCAACAATCATTCCCACCGATCCCATGAGGCTGCCTCCTGCCAGAATTACAATAAAAATTTCTAAAGGGTGAGATTTCACACTATTGGAAAAAATCATTGGCTGACTGAAAAAATTATCGATTAATTGCCCGATCGAAAAGCCAATCATGACATAAATCGTTTTGGGCAGTATAACCGTGCTGAACTCGGCATCAAGGTTACTGGTCATGCTCAGAAACATCATGAGGAGTCCTCCGATGAGTGGACCGACATAAGGAATGAGGTTGAGCAAAGCACATAAGAAGGCAATTACAAATGCATTTTGAATCCCAAAGACGACGAGAACAATGGTGTAGATAATGAGCAGAATACTAATTTGAAGCAATAATCCCAAAAAATATCTTGAAAGCAAATCTTTGATTTTTTCAAATGAGATTTTTAATCTGTTTTCATCTCGATCATTAACCAATAACATTGCGCCTCTTTCCAACAAAAGACTATCTTTTAAAAGGAAGAAAGAAATAAAAGTCACGGAAAACATTCCGATGGTCATGCTTCCAAGAACACTAAATAGTTGATTTAGAAATTCGGGAATGGCACTTAAGTAGTCGTTACTAAACAAGCTTTCGTTTGTAACAATCGAATCCCAAAAATTATTTTTTAGATTAAAATGAACGCTGATCTCCCTTAATATTTTTTTGACATTTAGTTCTAATTCTTCCAAATTCAGAAGGGATAAGTTTTCCCCTTGTTGAATGATTAAGGGAATAAATAAGGAGATGATCCCTACCAATACCCCGATGAGTATTAATAAAGTGGTAGAAGCTGCCAACAGATTACTGAACTTTAGTTTTGATTTTAAAAAAAGCACAATTGGCCTTCCAATCAGGGAAACCACAGCTGCAATACAGATATAAATCAACAAAACATGAAGTTCGACAATCAACCAAATGCCAAAAACAATCAGTGAAAGTTGAAGTATTGCATTTACAATGCCTTTAGCAATTCCGTTATTATTCATAGGTTAAATATAAGAAGAAAAAGAAGAATTGGTTTTTTAAGTTTTATGTTGTTCTCTGTTTATAACGACTGTGTGACAGGCAACGATTCCCGCAGTTTCAGTTCGCAATCTCTGACTACCCAAAGCGATAGGAAGAAAATCATTTTCCATTGCCAACTCAACCTCTTCTCTTGAAAAGTCGCCTTCTGGGCCAATCAAAATCAGAACATCTTTACTCAGGGAGTTGTAAGAAGAAAGATTCGACTTATTACCTTCTCTACAATGAGCGATGAATTTATTGTCAGCGCTATAGCTGGAGACGAAATCAGAGAAGTATGTGAGGGAATTCAATTTAGGAAGGTGAAACTGATTGGACTGCTTGAGTGCACCAATTAATATTTTCTCAAATCTTTCTGATTTAATGTTTCTGCGTTCCGAATGATTGCATAGAATAGGAGTGATGTGTGTGATTCCGATTTCTGTAGCTTTCTCTAAAAACCATTCAATTCGGTCGTTGCTTTTTGTTGGTGCTATTGCAATATGGAGGTTCGACTTAGCTTTCTTGTGGAAGATTGTTGCTGTTTTTGTTGCAAGTGTATTTCTGGTATCTAGCACTGTGATTTCCCCTTTCCACTCAAGCCCTTTTCCATTAGTCACGGTGATTGCATCTCCTGTTTTTTTTCGTAATACTTTGGAAATGTGTCTGCTCTCTTCAGTGGAGAATTTTATTTCCGTGGTGGATTCCAAAAGATTTTCCTGAAAAAAAAGTTCCATATTTAAAAGGGTAAACGTGCACTCACGGTATGATTTAAGCTACCAAATTCTTTGGACTTATATTTGTAATATCCGACAATACCGATCATTGCTGCATTGTCTGTAGTGAATTGAAGCTGTGGAAGAAAAACTTCCCATTGATTTTCAAGGGCTTTACTTTCGAGAACGTTTCTAATTTCCGAATTGGCAGCAACGCCGCCGCCGATTGCAATTCTTTTTACATTAACTTCCTCAGTTGCCATTTGAATTTTAGCCATCACAATAGCGACCAAGGTCATTTGTAAGGAAGCACAAAGATCCTCAAGGTTTTCTTCTACAAAATCAGCATTCTTTGAAACATTATTATGTACCAAATTTCGAAAAGCAGTTTTAATTCCACTAAAACTCATGTTCAGTCCAGAAACTTTCGGGATGGGGAGTTTAAATGCGTTTGGATTCCCTTTTTTTGATAGTTTGTCAATGGCAGGTCCAGCAGGATAGCCCAATCCCATGATTTTACCACACTTATCAAACGCCTCACCGATGGCGTCGTCTAAAGTATTTCCTAAGATAGACATCTTAAGGGGACTTTTTGCCAAAACCAATTGGGTGTGACCCCCAGATAGGGTAACCCCAAGAAAAGGAAACTCAGGTGGTTTTTTTTCTTTATTCTTTATAAAATGACATAATAAATGCCCCTGCATGTGATTTACTGCTATTAATGGGATTTTCAAACTTAATGCGAGAGACTTGGCAAATGCGCTCCCTACAAGTAATGAACCCAATAAACCAGGTCCTTGTGTGTAGGCAATTGCAGATAGTTGTTTTTTGTCGATATTTGCAATAGAGAGTGCTTGATGGACAACAGGAACAATGTTGGCTTGATGGGCTCGTGAAGCAAGTTCAGGGACAACACCGCCATATTGACGATGAATTTCCTGATTTGCAATACAACTGGATAAGACTTCATCATTGCATAGCACTGCAGCAGCAGTATCGTCGCAAGAAGATTCAATTCCTAAAATGTAGCACGGGTCTTTTTCCATGAAGTTTTTTAAATAGGGAACAAAAATAAAATTTTACAATCAAAAAGTCATACAAAATAGCGGGGATAATCTTTTTGACTTTTACAGTGGTTTTTTTTCTGCTGATTTTGGTCCTTAACTCTCCTGTAGTTCAAACCAAATTGGCCTCCCATATTACCAACCAAATCAATAAAGATTATTCCACAGATATTAATGTCAATCAAGTTGCAATTGGGTTTAAGGGAGATGTCTTGCTTAAAGATGTTTTTATTGCAGATCAGAGAGAAGACACACTTTTTTATGCTAAAAACATTAAAACAGATCTAAATATTCTAGATCAATTATTAGAAGGGAAATTCGTTCTGCACAACGCTACACTCGATGGGCTCTATCTCAGAATCAATCAATATGAAGAAGATAATTCCTTGAAAAGTTTTATTAATAAATTAAATTCAAAACAAAATTCCAAAAAGAAGAATAAGGATTTATTCATAGCTCTGGATAATTTAACGATTTTGGATGGAATAATAATTAATTCAAATCAACAAGACGCTTCAAAAGATTATTCAATTAATAATATTAGTCTCAAGGCAACTGATTTTTATTTGATCGGAAAAGAAATTGAAGCTCAGATTATTACTTCTAATTTTAATTCAAAAGAATTTGGTAATCTCGAATCACTAGAAGGGGATTTATTCTACAGTCCTTGCTTTATGAATTTAGACTCATTAAAAATTAAAACTCAAAATAGTATTTTAGAGGGGGATCTAAGTCTCAGTAATAATCGTGAAAGTTTTAAAAATCTGAATGATGCTGTTTTTATTGAAGCAAATTTTAATCAAATTATATTAGATAAAGAAGACCTCATTCATTTTATTTCTCTACCCGAAAATTTCAAACCACTCGTAGGAAAGTTGAGTGTAAATGGAACTTTAAACAACTTAGAGTTGACCGAAATGGTTTTTTCCAACGATGCTTTTTCACTCGATGCCAGCCTAAAGGTTTCGGGGCTGATGGGGGACTTTCCAGATAGCGGAGGCTTGAAAATTAATGAGTTTGAAGTTTTTCCTTCGAGATTGAATTCAATTTTACTTGAAAAACATATGCTTCGAATTCCCGAAGGAATTTTGGCAAAAGACACTTTAAGCTTGAAGGGGAATATTGTTTATAAAAACAGTTTATTGACAAGTACATTAAGTTTAACAATTGACACTGGAGAAATAGATCATCAGAGTGAAATGTTGGTGGTTAAAAATAATGAGAAAATTGAGATTGATCAATTAAAGGCTAACTTTATGGTGCGCCAGCTGAAGCTGGAAAATTTCAATAAAAACCTAGGAGATGTTTCCGCTTATTTATCTTTAAAAGGCGATAAACTGTTGAGTGCCGAGCGTGATTTGAATTATGACATTGTTGTGTCAAATCTAAATCTCTTTTCTAAACAATATAAAAGTATTCGTGGCAATGGTAAACTTAATAAGGAAAAGATAACCGCTAAAATTTTAATAAATGACGACAAGTTGTCCGCCACCTTAAACAGTGCCTTCTCATTTAATGAACCATTAAAAAAACATCAATTAGAATTAAAATTTAATTATTTAAACCTACATGAATTTAATCCAGAGTTTGGTGGAGGTAAGGCTGTTTTTTCCGGAGGTTTAAATTTATTTTTTGTAGGCAATCACTTTGATGACATCAGGGGGAATGTTATTTTTAAAGACATTGCTTTTGAAAATGCTTTTGAAACTTTTTCTTACAATGATTTTATTATTGAAACGAACTTAGTCGATCAATACCGAAGCCTTAAAATAATTAATTCTGACATTATTAGCGGCCAAATAGAAGGAGGGTATAAATTAAGTCAACTTCCTTCTCTTTTTTCTAATGCACTCTCTGAAGTTTATTCTTTTATGCCTTTTAAGCGAGTAGATGAAAACCAGGAACTCTCCTATAATGTTAGGGTTCAAAGCGGCTATTTGAGCGCAGTATTTCCAGCACTATCAGTTCAAGAAGACGCGCTGTTTAAAGGCAGATTGTCCTCTACAATTAATCAATCTAAATTAGAGTTTAAGATTCCCAGGGTTTCATACAAAGAGGTTAATTCCGAGAACTTTAATCTTCAAATTGACACTCAAAATCCAATATACAGCACTTTTGTGTCAATTGGGAAAATTTCAGGAGAGCGATACAATATTCGTGACTTTTATACCCTTGGCGTTCGTAAAAATGATACAATTTCTTTTCGAACTGAATTTAAAGGAGCTCTTGATTCAACAGATGAATTTAAACTTAATTATTACCAGACAGAGTCTAAAGGAGTTTCTGTTTTTGGATTATTGCCTTCGACTGTTTTATATCGGGACAAGCTTTGGAACATCAATGCTGATTCTGACAAAAACCATATAATAAAATTTAATAACCTTGACCAGAGCATAACACTCAGTAGTTTTGAAGCTGAGTCTGAAAACGAACATGTTTTTGTAAGTGGAAATTATCATTCCAAAGATGATTTTGCCTTAGTGCTTGACTTGGATCATGTCAATCTGGATAAAGTTGTAAGCTATAATCCTAATTTCGACTTGAAGGGAAATATTGATTTATCTTTAAATATTCGACGTTCATTTAGCGACAACACTTTTAATCTGGATGGAGAGATTTCTGATCTGATTGTCAATAATCAATCAATGGGTGATTTTAAGGTTTTCACTTCTGGAAATACTCAATTAAACTCCTATGAACTCAATGCGGTATTGGATAGAAGTGGAAAAAAAGTATTGACAGGAAAAGGTACGCTTTTGGGGTTAGATCAAAAACCAAAACTAGACCTGGATCTTGTTTTTGATGAATTTGAATTAAATTTTCTAACCCCTTTAGGAAAGGATAATATTAATAATATAAGAGGGACAGCAAAAGGAGCAATTAACCTTTGGGGGCCGCTTGACGGAATAAAGCACAGCGGGGATTTGAAAATAAATAATGCTGGATTTTCTTTGCCCTCTCTCAATACTGATTATCAATTTGAAAATGAAACTTTAATAGGTTTAATTGATCAAAAATTTGAAATTAAAAGCGCACGTATTGTTGATACTAAATTTGATACACAAGCCAGCTTAAGTGGTGTTTTTCAGCATCAAAAATTTAAGGATTGGTTTTTAAATATGAAGGTAGATTCTGATCGGATTCTGATGTTAAATTTACCAGAAGACGAAGAACGCGTTTTTTATGGAGATGGATTTTTGAATGGAAGTGTCAATTTAATTGGTCCTGCAAAAAACTTGACAATAAATGTGGTTGGTTCCACAGAAGAGGGAACTAATATAAAAATTCCCTGGGCTGATGATTATGGATTGGCGGACACTTCTTTCATTAAGTTTATTGATAAATCTGTTAAGTTGAAAAAGAAAAACGCAACTGCTTTTACGCCAGATGAGTTTAGAGGTTTACAAATGAATTTTGAACTTGACATCAAACCCAATGCAGAAGTTGAAATCGTTATCGATAAAGAATCTGGAAGTTATTTACGGGGCAGTGGAGCAGGAAGTATTTTGATGGAAATAAACAATAAAGGGGAATTCAACATGTGGGGGGATTTTATTACTTATGAAGGGATTTATAATTTTAAGAATTTAAGTGTAATTGATAAAAAATTCAATCTGAAGCAAGGAGGAACAATCGTTTGGGAAGGCAACCCGTTAAGCGCTCAAATGGATATGGAAGCTGTTTATGAGGTTCCTGGAGGCGCCAATCCGGCATTGCTTTTAGACAACCCCAATTTTAATAAGAAAATCCCTACAGAAGTTCTGATTCGGCTTCAAGGAAGTCTTTTAAAACCTGATGATCCTGTATTTGAAATTGATTTTCCCAATGCAAGTGGTATCGTTACTTCAGAAATAAATTACCGTTTGTCTGATCCTCAGGTCAGTCAGTTGCAGGCCATCTCGTTACTTTCTCAAGGGATTTTCATCAACGAAGTGAGTGTTAGCGTTCAGGGAATAACCAATAATCTCTATGAAAAAGCTTCTGATTTATTTAGTAATATTTTGGGAGACGATCAGGGAAAGCTTCAAGTTGGGTTGAATTATCTTCAAGGTGATAATAATCAAGCACTTGATATAAAGACTGAAGACCGTTTAGGATTGACATTGTCCACACAAATAACGGATCGTATTCTTTTGAATGGAAAGATTGGGGTTCCTGTGGGTGGAGTAGAAGAAACCTTGATTGTTGGTGACCTTCAGATTGATTTTATTTTAAATGAGGATGGATCTTTAAGAGCAAAAGTCTTTAATAAAGAAAATGAATTTAGATACATTGGAGATGAATTGGGGTACACGCAAGGAGTCGGGATTTCCTATCAAGTTGATTTTGAAACTTTTAGGGAATTAATTGCAAAAATTGTTAAAACTAAAAAGGAGGATTTAGCGCTCATAAACAAGGAAATCATTGACAATTACAATGCGGTAGGGGTAGAATTTATCGATAAAAATTAATTCAAAAAATGATTAAACTATTTCGGTATAGTTTTAATAATAGTTAAATTCGCAACTTGTTAAACGATTTATGCCAAAAAAAATAAATAAAATAGGCGTACTAACCTCTGGTGGTGACGCTCCTGGTATGAATGCCGCAGTCCGAGCTGTTGTTAGAGCTTGTGCATTTCATAAAGTAGAATGTGTTGGGATTTTCCAAGGTTATCAGGGTCTAATTGATGACAACTTTAAAGTTATGAACGCAAGAAGTGTCAATAACATTATCAATAAAGGAGGAACAATTTTAAAATCGGCTCGGTGTCTTGAGTTTAGAACCCCCGAAGGACGTAAAACTGCACATGAGAACTTATCAAAAAGTAACATCGATGCCCTTGTTGTTATTGGAGGTGATGGATCGTTTACCGGAGCAATGATTTTTCAAAAAGAATTTTCGTTCCCAGTGATTGGAATTCCGGGAACCATTGACAACGATATTTATGGAACTCGTTATACTTTAGGATTTGACACCGCCTTGAATACGGTTGTTGAGGCCATTGATAAAATTAGAGACACAGCAAGTTCTCACAACCGACTCTTTTTTGTTGAAGTGATGGGAAGAGACGCAGGACACATTGCCTTGAACGCTGGAATTGGCGCTGGTGCCGAAGAGATTCTTATTCCAGAAGAAAATATGGGTCTAGATAGATTACTTGAGTCCTTAAAGCGAAGCGAGAAATCTGGAAAATCTTCCAGTATTGTTGTGGTTGCAGAAGGAGACAAGACTGGCAAAAATGTCTTTGAAATAGCTTCATACATCGAACAAAATCTTCCTTATTATGAGGTTCGTGTGTCCGTCATGGGTCACATGCAAAGGGGAGGAGCACCTTCTTGTTTTGATCGAGTTTTGGCTTCTAGAATGGGTGTTCACGCTGTGGAAAGTATTCTTGATGGAAAATCTAACGTAATGGTTGGAATTATCGATGAAGAAATGACCCTGTGTCCTTTAGAGAATGCGATTAAAGGAAAGTCAAAAATTAATAACAAACTATTAAGAGTATCTGATATATTATCAATTTAAAACAAACATTAAACCTTAATTTTAAAAATTTACAAATGGCATTAAAAATTGGAATCAATGGTTTCGGAAGAATTGGAAGACTTGTTTTTCGATCTGCAATGAAACAATCTGACATTACAGTTGTAGCAATAAACGATCTATTAGAGGTAAAGCACTTGGCTTATCTTTTAAAATATGACTCTGTTCATGGAAATTACGACGGAACAGTAGAAGTAGATGGAAACAATCTTGTTGTAGATGGTCATGTGGTAACGATCACAGCCGAGCGAAATCCAGTTGATATTGGATGGGGTAAAATGGGTGTTGAAATCGTTGCTGAGTGTACGGGTATTTTTACAACTTTGGCAATGGCGCAAGCACACATTGATGGTGGTGCTAAAAAAGTAGTTATTTCGGCTCCTTCTGCTGATGCTCCAATGTTCGTAATGGGAGTAAACCACAACGAAGCAACTGCTGATCAAACGATCGTATCTAACGCTTCATGTACAACCAATTGTTTGGCTCCTATTTCTAAAGTGTTGAATGACAATTTTGGAATTGCTGAAGCACTAATGACAACAGTTCACGCCACTACTGCAACTCAATTTACTGTAGATGGCCCCTCTAAAAAAGATTTTAGAGGTGGAAGAAGTTCTTTGTTAAATATTATGCCCGCTTCAACAGGAGCTGCAAAAGCTGTAACTAAAGTAATCCCCTCATTGGTTGGTAAATTGACCGGAATGGCTTTTAGAGTTCCTACAGCCAACGTTTCTGTAGTTGATTTAACCGTTAAGTTAAATAAAGAAACTTCTTACGCAGAAATTAAAGCTGCTATGAAAGCCGCTTCTGAAAATGAAATGAAAGGTATTTTGGGGTATTGTGACGAACCTTTGGTTTCTCAAGACTTCATCGGTGACGCAAGAACTTCGATCTTTGATGCTGAAGCTGGAATGGAATTAAATTCTTCTTTCTATAAGATTATTTCTTGGTATGATAACGAATGTGGCTATTCAAACAAATTAATTGATTTGGCCAAACATATTAATAAATTATAGTCAAATATGATTCTTGTTGTTGATAGTGGTTCTACTAAAACCGATTGGATAGCCCTTGATGATCAGGCTAATGTCCTTTTTTCTACTCAGACATTAGGCTTAAACCCTCAGGTATTGTCAAGTGCGATTCTTAATGAAAGGATAATAAATAATTTTGACCTGTTTCAGAACAGAGAAAAAGTAAGCCACATCTATTTTTACGGTGCGGGTTGCGGTGTTGAAACTCCAATTAAGAGAATCGAAAAAGTTTTTAGTGGAATTTTTATCAACAGCAAGTTTTCTATTAAAGAAGATACTTATGCTGCTGTATACGCAACGACTTCCCCTAATGAAGCTGCTATTGTTTGTATTTTAGGAACAGGATCTAATTGTACTTATTTTGATGGGAAAAATATTAAACAACACGTTTCATCTTTGGGATATGTGCTTATGGATGAAGCAAGTGGAAATTTCTATGGGAAACAACTCATTAGAGCTTTTTACTTTAAGACCATGCCTGCCGATTTGGCTCTCAAATTTGAAGCTGAATTTGACTTGAATCCCGACACAATTAAGGAAAATATTTACCGAAAGGAAAATCCCAATACCTATTTGGCGCAGTTTGCTAAGTTCATTATTGAAAACAAAGAAGTCCCAGAGATGAAAGCTATTATTAATGATGGTTTACAGCGTTTTATCTCTCATCAAATTTTTCAATTTGAGAACGCAAAACAAATCCCTATTCACTTTATTGGATCTATTGCATTTTATCTTAAAGAGGAATTAAATGAAATCCTTACTAAAAATGGATTATCGTTGGGGAATGTGGTCAAAAGACCCATCGACGGAATTGTTGCCTATCACAAAGAATTGTTAGACACGTCCTATTTATAGGTTTATTTAACTGCAATCATTGAAATTTCAACCCGAACTGATTTGGGTAATGTTTTGACTGCTACTGTTTCCCTTGCTGGGGCTGTTTCATTATCAAAATAGGAAGCATAGATTTCATTAACTTTTCCGAAATTATTCATATCTGAAAGGAAAATTGAAGTTTTAACCACATTCTCAAAGTTCATTTCAGCAGCGTCTAATACTGCTTCTAGATTTTGCATAACGCGTTGTGTCTCTTTTTTTATGTCGCCCTCAACAAGTTCCATTGTTTCTGGAATCAAGGGAATTTGCCCAGAAAGATAAAGGGTATTATTTATAAAAACAGCTTGGTTATAAGGTCCAATAGGAGCAGGGGCACTTAACGTAGTAATGATTTTTTTCTTCATTTAAAGGACATTTTAATTTATCTTAATCTTCTATCGGGCTCTCTGTTTTTCTCATATTTAATATCACTTAACATCCCTGATTTGATTCCAATAAAGAAGTTCCAGGAAGCTCTGCTGCTAAAGGGAACCCAACTAAAATCTAATCGCCAACTGTCTAAATCTCGATTAAAGCGGAGCTGCGTGTAGGTAAACCCATGATTTTTAAAATCAAAACCAGAGGAACCACCAATACTCCATTTAGGCGTAAGATCGATGTCTCCGGAAAACATTAGAGAATTATTCGAAAAATCGTTTTGTCTTCTATTATTGTTATAACTTAAAGAATAGGTAAGTTTAAAATTCCATGGAACTTCAGTTCTATAAGAGGGGTATTTAGTTGTTTCTTTTTCCTCTTCTTCTCTATTTCTATCGAGGGTATCTCCAAATAGATCATCATCTCGACCTCCACTTGAGGATCTCTCATTAAAGTAATCAATTCCTTCCTCTTCTTCTTCCTCTTCTTCTTCCTCTTCCTCCTCCTTTTTATCTTTGTTTTTACCAAAATCCTTACTCGAAAACTTATATCCAGTATTTAAGTTTGCTCTGGTTACACGAAATAATGCCCCTTTTTTAAAATTAAATTCGTCAATCCTGACATCATTTTCATCAAGCGCATAAGGGTCTAATGTTGCCCCAATATTAATGGCTATTTTTTTGTTAAATAAGTCCACCCCTGTACTTGCTCTGACCGTTGACCATTTAAACGAATCTGCAAGAAAATTATAACTGGTACTCAAATTTAGGGTTTTGATCAGTTGTACTTTTTTAAGCTCCGTCTCTGTAGAATCTCTGCTTTTTACTTTTGCCTCGAAATTATTAGCAAGACTGATCCCCATACTTTTTGACTTACCCAATGAAGGTGTACCATAGAGTCCCCCTTCAAATCGAGTGTATTGCCTTGTCCCTCCATCAATATCATCTATGTATTCATCATAATAACGATCAAAACTAGGCGCACTACTAAAGCTCACTGAAGGCCTCATGGTGTGTCTAATTGATTGAATTCTTTTTTCAGGTTTGAAGTTTACAGTTCCATACACCGTTGTTCCCACACTTACACCAAAACTGTAGATTCTAAAAGCATCAAAGCCTTTAATTGTATCTTTTACTACTCCGTCAATCGTAGGGTCATAATTATTATAACGTACCGTTGTGGGAGTCCAAACTTCCCTGTAATTTGCACTCGCGGACATATTAAAGTGCTTAAATATTTTAAAATTTGTACTTAATGGAATACTGTGCTGCATTCCCCTTTTCGCATTTTTAAACATTCCTTTTTTGAAAAGAAGGGAGTCATTAAAACTAGTTCTGTTTTGAGCAGTAGTATTGTATTGAAAGTTAATGTTTTGAAAAATCCCTTTTTTAGGCTTCGTTTTTGGCTGAAATGGGTAAATACGTTCCATACTTGCTTGAAATGTTGGAAGTGTCAGGTTAACACTTTTAGTGCTCGAATTTTGACTCATATTCGCGTTCATCGACATATTCACACTGGGGCTTCCTGGAAATCTTTTTGAGTAGGAAACTGACGAACTCAGGGTGTTATTCAAAAAATTAGGACTGTTCAATTGGTTTACGGATTGTCTAAAATAATCACTGGTTCCAAAATTTACTGAGGCTGAAAAGTTTGAGTTTGGACTTGCTTTGGGATCCTTAGAATGAGACCATCGAATATTAAATACAGTAGATTTAGAATAATCAGGCAAACCTCGCTCACCACTTATTAAGTTTTCAAATCTCATACTTAGATTTCCACCAAAGTTATACATGAGTCGGTATTTGGTATCCGCTCTAAATCCATAACTACCATTACTGTAATAATCACCAGTAAGGGAAAGGTCATAAAATTTTGACAGTGCCAAGTAGTAGCCACCATTTTGAAGTGAATATCCTCTGTTGTTGCTTTCTCCTATCGTCGGGAAGATAAATCCCGACTGTTGGTTTTGAGTGGTTGGAAAATAGGCAAAAGGCAGTGCAATAGGGGTGGGTACATCAGCAATATACATGTTGGTAAACCCAGTGACTATTTTTCCATTGGGAACCATTTTACCCTTTCGTATTCTAAAATAATAACTTGCTTTGTCCAAATCACCTCCTGTAGTAACCTTTGCATCTTTTAGATAATAAACAGAATCGTTTTCTTTTTTTGTAAAAGCCGCAAAAACATTCATGCCACTTTCAGCAGTTTTAGAATTCCAAATCAATGCTTTTTTAGAGTCGAAATTAAAACGCAAGGAGTCGGGATTAACCTCACTATTGTTTTGTTTGAAATTTGGTGTCTGACTAAGATTCCCAAGGCTGTCAGCAATTCTTCCTGCCGTTACCTCATTCACAGCATAGTCTAATATTATAATTCCAGCCTTAAGCTCAATGTCTTGATAATATAATTCGGCTTCGTTATACAAATAAAGTTTATTTTCCTTTCGATTAATTCTAACATAATCAGATGCTTTGTACTTAACCTTATCCAATAAGGTAGGCTCTTTCTTAATGAGCGTGTCGTTTACGATCGAATCAGTAAGAATGTTAGTTTTATCAAGTTCATCAATAATTTCTTTCTTTGATACGGCAAGCGAATCAGGTTGCGTTTGTGCGAGCAAACTGGGCAACCAAAAAAATATTAACAAACTTACTGTATAAAATGACTTTGTTTGCAAAGTGAATAAGCCTAAATTTGTGTTAGATCATTTATCAAGAATTCAAAATTAAGGATATTTTTATTGTTGAATGCAGAATTAAGTTTTTATTCGATGCTTTATAAAACCCGTCTTACCGAATTTCTTTTCACTTTGGTTTTTTTATACCTCATGTGGGGAACTTTAATGACCCCTTTGAAAGCACAGAATTCATCTCAAAAAAACTTTGTTGTTGTGCTTGATGCAGGACATGGCGGCCATGACAGCGGGAATAGGGGGAATGGATATTCTGAAAAAGACATTGCTTTAAAGATTGCTTTACAAATTGGTGAAATTTTAGAAAAGAATCAGAATATTAAAGTAATCTTTACTCGAAAGACAGATGTTTTTGTGAAATTGGTTGACCGCGCCAATATCGCAAATAAGGCTGACGCTGATCTTTTTGTCTCCATTCACTGCGATGCTCACAGCTCACAAGCCTATGGAGCAGGCACATTTGTTCTAGGGTTACATGCCAACCAAAGAAATTTTGAGGTCGCAAAAAGAGAGAATTCTGTTATTTTTTATGAGGAAGATTATGAGAAAA
The DNA here is from genome assembly GCA_913058385.1 of uncultured Flavobacteriaceae bacterium. Lineage (GTDB taxonomy): Bacteria > Bacteroidota > Bacteroidia > Flavobacteriales > Flavobacteriaceae > UBA8316. The sequence goes on along the minus strand of CAJXQS010000005.1, from coordinate 58,787 downwards.
ACTATGATGGTTTTGATCCTAACAATCCCGAATCTGTTATCGGGTTAACATTAATGCAAGAAACGTACTTGGATCAGAGCATTGTTGCGGCGGCAACGATACAGAAAAGTTTTGTTGCAAACCTGTCAAGAAAAGACCGAACCGTAAAGCAAGCAGGTTTTGTCGTTTTAAAATATACTTATATGCCGAGTGTTCTTGTTGAAACTGGTTTTTTGACCAATAAAAAGGAAGGAGCTTATTTGAATTCTAAAAAGGGTCAGGATCAAATGTCGACTACCATTGCAAAAGCCATAATCAATTATAAAAATGAACTTGGAATTGGAGTTAAGGAAAATGAGGTTTTTTCAGAAGTAAAAGGTGTAGATGTTCCTTTAAAGGTTGAATCAATTGAAAGTGATTCTACAATTTATTTTAGAGTACAAGTTGCGGCAAGCAAAAACCGCATTGAAGCAAAATCTTATAACTTTAAAGGGTTAAATCCCATCTACAGAGAAAAAGAAGGCGATCTGTATCGGTACTATTTTGCAAAAGAAACGGATTATAAGAAGATTTTGAAATTAAAAAGAAAAGCCGAGAAAAAGGGATATAAATCAGCTTTTGTTGTTTCCTTTAGGGGCAATGAAAAGATTAAATTAGATAAGGCATTAGGCAAAGCTAAATAAAGATAAAGTAAATAAAAAATATTAAGTTTGTATGCATCTCAAAGAAATTGAAACTTGAAATTATCACGTGAAATTAAAACTGCTTTTCTTGTAATTGGAGGAGTTTTGTTATTTGTTTTTGGATTTAGCTTTTTAAAAGGAAAGTCATTTTTCGAAAAAGACAAAATCATCTATACGGTCTATGATGAAGTTGAAGGACTGGTAGAGGGAGCAAAGGTTACCATCAATGGTCTTGTTATAGGTAAAATTATGAAAATTGATTTTTTACCCAATACGACAAGAATTTTAATCACGATGTCTGTCAGAAATGAACTTGATTTTTCTCCTCAAAGTGAAGCGATACTTTATGAAGCGGGACTGATAGGGGGTAAGGCGATTCAGATTGACCCAGTTTTTGATTCTAAGAGCATAGTTAAATCAGGCGATACGCTCGTTTCTGCTTTGAAACCAGGACTAACAGAATTGATTAACAAACAGATTGAACCACTGCAACTTAAGATCGAAAATATGTTGACCAGTGCAGATTCCCTTTTTATAGGGGTGGGTAATATTCTAAATAATGATAGTCAGGAAAATCTTAAATCAATTTTAAAAAATCTGTCGCTTTCAACGAGTAAAATAAATGATGCTTCAATTTCATTGGTTGAGATTTTGAAAAAAAATCAATCCAATATCGACAACACCTTTGAGAATTTTGCCGAAACTTCGGATAATTTAAAAACAATAACAGATTCAATTTCACAAGCCAATTTGGCGGTTGCAATAAATAAATTTACAAATACCATTGAAAGTTTGGATGGTATTGTTGCCACCATTGAATCAGGAAATGGAACGATGGGTAAATTGGTTAAGGATGAAACTTTATACCAAAACCTTTCTCAAGCTTCTAAGGAATTAGAAGATTTGCTGAGTGATTTAAAAAGCCATCCCAAACGATACGTGCATTTTTCCTTATTTGGAAAAAAAGATAAAGAGGAAAAATCGAAGGAAAATAATAAATAAAAAACGTGGCATTTCTACCTAACATTGTTTTTGCATTACTTTTAATCACAGCCTTGTTTTTCTTTACCAAAAACATTTTGTCTATCAGACGCAATATTCTTTTGGGAAAAGACATCGAACGTAAAGATCAATCAAAGAAACGCTGGGGCAATATGGCCAGAATAGCATTGGGCCAATCCAAAATGGTAACCAAACCCATCGCTGGTAGTCTTCATGTCATTGTATATATTGGTTTTGTCATCATTAACATAGAATTATTAGAAATAATTTTGGATGGTCTTTTTGGGACGCATCGTTTGTTTGCTCCCTATTTAGGTGGGTTTTACAATGTGCTTATTGCCTCTTTCGAAATCCTTGCGGCTTTGGTTCTTGTTGCTGTTGTTTTATTTTGGATCAGAAGAAATTTAATAAAAATTAAACGTTTCTTTAGTTCTGAAATGAAAGGTTGGCCAAAGAAAGACGCGGATTATATTCTTTATTTCGAGATCGTCTTGATGAGTCTCTTTCTTTCGATGAATGCGGCAGACTTACTCCTTCAAAACATGGGTGAACCTCATTACATTAAAGCAGGGAGTTTTCCTATTTCTCAATTCATTGCCCCTTTGTTTTCATCATTTTCAATGGAAAGTCTGGTTATTTTAGAACGAACCTTTTGGTGGTTGCATATCACAGGCATATTAATATTTTTAAATTACTTATACTTTTCTAAACACCTTCATATTCTTTTGGCATTTCCCAACACTTATTTTGCCAATCTAAACCCTAAAGGTTATTTTAAAAACAACCCTATTGTCACGGCAGAAGTCAAACTGATGCTTGACCCAAATGCAGATCCTTATGCAGCTCCTGCGGATGGAGCAGTTCCAGATAAGTTTGGTGCTTCTGATGCAATTGATTTAAACTGGGTTCAGCTTTTAAATGCCTATACCTGCACAGAATGCGGAAGGTGCACCTCTGAATGTCCAGCAAACCAAACAGGTAAGCTTTTATCTCCTAGAAAGATCATGATGGACACCCGTGATCGATTGGAAGAAATAGGAAAAAATATTAACAAAAACGGCAGCTTTCAAGAAGACGGAAATCAATTGTTAGACAACTATATCACTCGCGAAGAATTGTGGGCTTGTACTTCTTGCAACGCCTGTGTTGATGCTTGTCCAGTGGACATAGACCCTTTGTCTATTATCATGGACATGCGACAATATTTAGTAATGGAAGAATCTGCTGCCCCAACAGATCTTAATAATATGATGAGTAATATCGAAAATAACGGAGCACCTTGGCCCTTTAATAATCAGGACCGGTTGCTATGGGCAAACGAAAATTAATTTAAACCAATACAATGGAAAAAGAAGAGGCAGAAAGTTATTTGCATAAAAAAGTAGAAAATGGAGAAGAAATTAGTCCAGTACTACCAGAAGGGATTAAGAATTACTTGATCGACATTGACGGAACGATTTGTGATGACATCCCCAATGAAGAACCAGAAAGAATGGCAACGGCTATGGTCTATCCAGATGCTTTAGTAACATTAAACAAATGGTATGAGGATGGTCATCTGATTTGCTTTTTCACATCAAGAGTAGAGGCACATCGTGAAGTTACTGAAGTTTGGTTAAAAGAAAATGGTTTTAAATACCACAGTCTTTTGATGGGAAAACCTAGAGGTGGAAACTATCATTGGATCGACAATCACTTGGTAAAAGCGACACGATATAACGGAAAATTTACTGATCTGATCGAAAAAGAAATTACAATTGAAGTTTTTGACGACGGAAAAGAACAACAATAAAATTTAAAAATATGCAAGTTCCCACTCTTGCTGAATTGACAGCGCAAGGTAAGAAACCAGAGGTCTTGTTTTGGGTCGGATGTGCAGGCAGTTTTGATGACCGCGCAAAGAAAATCACCAAATCCTTTGTTAAGATCCTTAATAAAGCGGGGGTTTCTTTTGCAGTCCTAGGTGCTGAGGAAAGTTGTACGGGAGACCCCGCCAAAAGAGCAGGAAACGAATTTCTATTTCAAATGCAAGCCATGGCAAACATCGAAGTGATGAATGCATATGAAGTGACGCAGATCGTAACGACCTGCCCGCATTGTTTCAATACACTTAAAAATGAATACCCTGAGTTGGGGGGTAAATATGAAGTGGTTCACCACACTCAGTTCATTAATAAGTTATTAAAAGAAGAACGTTTTACGATTTCTGGAAGTCATTTTAAAGGCAAAAGAATCACTTATCACGATCCTTGCTATCTAGGGAGGGCAAATCAAGTTTATGAAGCCCCAAGGGATCTCATAAGAAAACTTGATGCTGAACTTGTCGAGATGAAAAGTTGTAAGTCAAAAGGTCTTTGTTGTGGTGCTGGTGGCGCTCAGATGTTTAAAGAACCTGAAAAGGGGAATAAGGACATCAATATTGAGAGAACCGAACAGGCTTTGGAAACTCAACCTGAAATAATTGCTGCGGGATGTCCTTTTTGCAATACCATGATGACCGATGGTGTTAAAAACAAAGAAAAAGAAAATGATATCGAGGTTAAAGATATCGCTGAATTAATAGCAACCGCTGAAGATCTATAGATTATGCAAATCCCTTTTTCCGAATTACCGTCTCACGCCAGAGTTTGGATCTATCAATCCGATAGGGTTTTTACCCAGGAAGAATTGACTAAGATTGAAGCCGCTTCACAAGGTTTTTTAACCCAGTGGACAGCACATGGCAGTGAACTTAAAGCAGGGGTTGACTTTAGATATGATCGGTTTATTGTATTGGGATTAAATGAGTCAATCCAGTCTGCCTCAGGATGTTCAATTGACGCTTCCGTTCGTTTTATTCAATCCATTGAAGAGGAGTTTAGCGTAATACTTATGGATAAAATGAATGTTACTTACCGAAATAAGGATCACATTCAATACATTCCACTTAAAGATTTTAGAAAAATGGCCAAGAAAAAGCAGATTCCTTCTAGTGTAATTGTTTTTAATAATTTAGTACTAGACAAAGGGGAATATGAAACCCAATGGGAGGTTCCAGCTGCCTCGAGCTGGCACTCTCGCTATTTTTAACATTTTTTAAATGAAATTCTGGTCGTTTATTTTCTTGTCACTTTGCGTAACCACAGTTTGTGCACAACAACCTGACCCCCTTTTGAGTGATGCAGTAGAAGCTCAAAAAAAATGGGTGGATAGTCTGTATCAAAACATGACGTTAGACGAAAAAGTTGGACAGCTATTTGTTCCAATGGTATTTTCTGAACAAAACGAAAAGCATTTTGAAGAGATTAAATCACTGATTGAAAAACATCATCTCGGTGGATTGATTTTTTCATTGGGAAGTCCTGACAAACAATCAAAGTGGTTAAATGAATTCCAATCTGTTTCTAAAGTACCGCTGTTGATTAGTATGGATGCAGAATGGGGCGTAGCGATGCGATTAGACTCGGTTGTTGCTTTTCCTTGGAACATGACCTTGGGTGCTGCCCAGAATGAGGAAGTCCTAAGGATAATTGGTCAAAGAATGGGAGAACAGGAGAGGGCATTGGGCGTTCATATGAGTTATGCGCCAGTTCTTGACATAAACACCAATCCAAACAACCCGATAATTGGTAATCGCTCTTTTGGCGAATCACCAACGCTTGTTGCTAGAAAAGGTTTGGCGATCATGCGAGGACACCACGATGCTGGTAGATTGACTTCAGGAAAACATTTTCCAGGACATGGAGATACAGCTCAAGATTCTCATAAGACGCTACCCACTCTATCATTTGATCGAGATAGAATAGAAAACAATGAATTGTTACCGTTTAAAAAACTAATAGAGAATGGAATCTCCTCCATAATGGTTGCCCATCTCAATGTGCCTGCGTTGACAGGAAGTAATTTACCGACTTCATTGTCATACAAGGTGGTCACTGAGCTTTTAAAAGAACAATTGGGGTTCAACGGCTTGATTGTTACTGATGCACTCAACATGAAAGGCGCTTCAGATTATACGGAGCTGGACAATATTGATCTGGCTGCTTTTGTTGCCGGAAATGATGTTTTATTAATTTCTAATAATATTCCCTTAGGGATTGATAAGATTAAACAAGCGGTTTTAAATACTCCCCAACTCAATATTCGTTTGGAGGAGTCAGTTAAGAAAATACTAAAAGCAAAATACAAAGTAGGTCTGTCCAATTATAAACCCGTAAACAGAAATAATCTTTTAGAAAAAATAAATACGAGACTCGATTCTTTATTGATCCAAGATGCCTTTGCGGAAAGCATTACCCTTCTCAAAAACGATAATAATCTGCTTCCCCTAGATACAATTTCCAAATATGCTCATCTCAAAATGGGTGATGCTGTGGGAACCCCATTTTTTAAACAGCTCAAAAAGCACATCAATCTAACCTCAATTGAATTAAATGGAATTGAGAGTACGTTAAAATTTTTGGCGCCTTATGATAAAGTCATCATAAGCTTTCACCGGTCAAACGAAACTCCATGGAAGTCTGCGAGTTTCTCTACAGATGAAATCGCTTTGATTAAGGCGATTGGGGCTTATCATCAGGTAATATTAGACGTTTTTGTAAAACCCTATGCCCTAATGGACTTTAAGGAATTAGAGTCGATAGAGGCGGTAGTGGTCAGTTATCAAAATAGTGTTGAAAGCCAAGAAATCAGCGCTGATATTTTGGCAGGAATTAAAAGCATAAAAGGGAAACTTCCGGTAAGTATTTCAACACGATTCCCTCAGGGTTCTGGAATTTTTCTTCCTTCAAAAAGCAAAATTGATTACAATCCCCTGTCTGTTTCTGGAGTAGATAAAGACAAACTCAAACTTATTGATCAATTGGCTCAAGTGGCGATTGATTCTGCGATGACCCCCGGCTTACAGCTATTTATTTCACGAAAGGGCAAGACCATTTATAAAAAAAGTTTTGGGTATCATACTTATGAAAAGAAAATTAAAGTAGCGAATCATCATGTCTATGATTTGGCTTCATTAACAAAGATATTGGCCACCTTACCTTTGCTGATGCAGGAGTTTGATGACAAGTCAATCAAATTGGAAAGTAAAATGGCTGAATTACTTCCAAAACTAGAAAACACCAACAAGTCCAATTTGACAATCAAAGCGGTTTTGTCACATTATGCGAAATTGACGCCATGGATTCCATTTTATAAAGCGACCTTGGATGAAAACTCATATCCCAAAAGGAAATACTTTAGATCTTATATTAAAAATAAATATAGAATTCCGGTTGCCAACAATTTATATTTAAAATCTACTTTTTTAGAAGAAATGGATGAAATGATAATCGACAGCCCTTTGTTAGATTCGTTGTACTATAAATATTCAGATTTATCTTTTTATTTATTTAAGGACTATTTAGAAAATAAATACGGCAAATCCTTAGACATCCTTTCAAATGATAAATTTTACGAGCCTTTGGGGTTAAAGCGAACCTTATTTAAGCCCTTAGGAGTCATTCCCGAAAATGAAATTGTTCCCTCAGAATATGACCGATATTTCCGTCATAGTGAACTTAAAGGTCATGTACACGACATGGGAGCAGCTCTTTTGGGAGGTGTAGGCGGACATGCTGGCTTGTTTTCAAATGCAGAAGAAGTAGCACGGATCATGCAGCTTTACCTCAACAAAGGTTATTTCGAGGGCAAACGTTATTTTAATGCTGATACTTTTGATCAATTCAATCAATGCTATTATTGTCATGAAGGAAATAGGAGAGGCGTTGGTTTTGACAAACCTCAGTTAGCAGGAGAAGGTTCTACTTGTGGCTGCGTTAGTTTAGAAAGTTTTGGTCACATGGGATTTACGGGAACCTATGCTTGGGCAGATCCTGAGAAAGATTTGATTTATGTATTTTTGTCCAATCGAACTTATCCAACCATGGATAATAATTTGTTAGGCTCACACAATATTCGCACAAGAATACAACAGCTTATTTATGATTCAATAATTAATTAAAAACAACCTATTGAAAATTATTATAGTTTGCTACCCTACCTTTGGAGGAAGTGGTGTCGTCGCGACTGAATTGGGACTTTTTTTATCCAAAAAAGGTCATGAAATTCATTTTATAACCTACAAACAACCCGTAAGGTTAGAAAATTTGAATTCCAAGCTTCATTTTCATGAAGTAAACGTACCCACTTATGATCTGTTTAAATATCAGCCTTACGAGCTCGCATTGTCAAGCAAAGTGGTTGATATTGTTAAAAACTACAAGATCGATTTACTCCATGTCCATTATGCAATTCCACATGCCTTTGCTGCCTATATGGCCAAGAAAATGTTGGAAGACGAAGGCGTTTTTATTCCGATGATAACTACGCTTCATGGAACAGACATTACGCTGGTCGGGAGTCATCCTTTTTATAAAAAAGCAGTACAGTTTAGTATTAATAATTCTGAATATGTTACTGCAGTTTCTCAAAGTTTAAAAGAGGATACTGAAAGACTATTTAAAATTAAAAAAGAGATAAAAGTAATTCCTAATTTCATAGATTCAGAAAAATATAGCTCCCGAACTGTTCCTTGTGATAACGGATTTCTTAATAAAGAAAATCAAACCATTATTACACATATCAGTAACTTTAGACCTTTGAAAAGAGTAATTGATGTAATTAAAATTTACGAAAAAATACATTTAAAATTTAATTCAAAGTTATTAATGGTCGGAGATGGACCTGACAAAGAAAAGGCAAAGCGTTATTGTCGATCTAATGGATTGGAAAATGCGGTCATGTTTCTAGGGAACAGTAATGAAATTGATGAAATCCTCTGTTTTTCAGATTTATTCTTATTGCCTTCTGAGCAAGAAAGTTTTGGCCTCTCTGCTTTGGAGGCGATGGTGCATAAAGTACCCGTAATTTGCTCCGATGTTGGAGGACTTTCAGAAGTAGTTGAAGATGGATTTTCAGGCTATCTTTGTCCATTGGGAGATGTTGATGCGATGGCTGAAAAGGCAATCCATATTTTAGAGGATAAAGACCGTCACCAACAATTCAGACAAAATGCTTTTGAAGTATCAAAGAAGTTTGATATTAATAGTATAATTAAAAACTATGAATCTGTTTATGAAGAAGCGTTAAAGTCTTCTTAGTCTATTTAGGATGATAAATTCGCTCAGCGTTTTTAAATATTTCTTTTTTATCAAATGTCATTTTTTTAGTTTTTGACTGGGTGTAAATCTCCATCTGATCGTCATAGTGAGGGGAATCTGGATGATCTGAACTTCCATAAGAAATTGAAGATTCAATTTCCACACCCTCTGGTGTGAATTTCACCAATTCTATATAAGATTCACCACTGACAACTTTAGTTTTTCCATCTTTATAGGGCTTTGATCCCATTGAAGAAATAACATCGGGTAAACCAGAGACTGGAAGATCTTTGTTACCTCTGACCAATCTTTGGAAAGTTCCCAATTTTACTTTTGTAGTCCCAAAATAGGTTTCCATATGAAGTTTAGTATCATTTAGCGCATTAATTAAATCTATTTCTCTGAAAACCTTTGGGGAAGGGAGTTTACTGTAATACTTTTTGAGTTTAGAATATAAAATCCCATAGGCTCCGGCACCATAGGAATCTGCTTCAGCTTCCCGATCCCAATTTTGAATTTGAGTAATAATAGAAGCCAATTGAGGATGGTCTTTAGCTTTTAATGTAAACAAGGAATCAATATTCATCCAACTATATTTGAAGGGGGTAGGATAGCGCTTGTCGTATTTTATTCTCTTAAAATCATTATAATCTAAAGAATCATGTTGATCAATCAGTTCTTTGATTCTTGTGGACCTATTATTATCATATTGCTCAAACCCCATTTCTTTTGCGAAAAGATTTGAGTCAGGGTTTTCGTTGGTCTCAGTTGACTTAAAAGGGGAATGGTTGGCATTATAGAAATAGCCAGACTTGGGTTGGATTAGTTGTGGTAATTCTTCAATGTCATAAGTTTCGGTCCAGAGGGTTTTCATTGTGTTTCCTGGTACAACATTTGCCCAGTCATGGCCTGGCGCTCGTTTGGGAATCAATCCATTAGAAATATAAAAAATGGTGTCATTGCGGTCGGCATATCCGATATTGTATCCTGGAATTGCTTTTCTCTTTAGGATGTTGTAAAACTCCGTAAAGCTGTTTGCCTTGCTCATCCGCCACCATTGCTCTAAAGCCCCAATTTCAAATAGGGAGGGAGTTCTAATCGAAAAATACCCATTTTCATTTTTTAAAGTAGGACCAAAAATACTTTCATAATATTTCCGACTAATTTTTATTTGAATTCCCAATACACTGATGTATAACTTTGCACGATGGGTTTTAAGTTTTAAATATTGATCGTCGACGCGGTAGTGTTTCTTTTTAGTAGGGTGCATTTCTAGGGCAAAAACATCCGTCTTATCAGGAATGTTAACCGTATGAGCCCATGCCAAGTTTTGATTCGCTCCGATCAATATGCTTGGGCCCCCAGCGAAAAGCGAACCAATGATGTTGGTTCCTTCTTCACTACACAAATGGGCTTCATACCATGAAGTGGGGCCATCTAGGGGTTGGTGAGTGTTGATCGCCAAATAGGTATTCCCATCCTTTGTTTTTGAACTGTTAAAAGCAAAAGTGTTTGATCCTTTTACTTCATCAGCAGGTGGATTGTATTTGATTTTATCATTAAGAATATTTTTCACCCAATAGTCACCCTTAGAAGAAACAAACAATTGAAGTTGTGCATAAAGCATCATTTTCTTTGGTGTTATTGGGAAAAGCTTTTTGCTTAGAACTTCCTCAGGGTGATGCGTTGCATAGCTATTAATTCCTGCTGCATAGCCCTCGAGAACTTTTTTATATTCAGAACTAACATTATTTTCATAATTGTCATCGATTAGCTTTTCACTTCCGATAAACTGAGCTATATAATCAGCTCCTAAGCCGTTTTTACCAATAACCGTGCTCAATAGTGAGTTTCCAGCCAAATAAGCCTGTTGCGTAGTTTTAAAATCGTCCTCTGCATGTGCCCATGCCAAGCCATAAGCCAATTCTGCATCTGTCTTAGTGAAAATATGAGGCACTCCATAGTTGTCTCTTACAATCTCGATGTTTTGCGTGTTAATTTGAGCAAAAAGTAACTGTTGAATAAGACAGGTAAGGGTCAGAAGGGTATTCTTAAAGTTGTTCATTCTATTGAAATAAATTAATAGTAAATCTTAGAAATAAAATAAGTTGAAAGGTTTAACGCTTTTAAAAAAACTTTACTTTAAAATCATTTAAAATTGAATCAAGGCTTACACTATAAATTCATTTTTTTTAGCTCAGATACAGCATGATTTGCTGCTCTGGCAGTCAAAGCCATATAAGTCAGGGAAGGATTTTGATTGGCAGAAGAAGTCATACAAGCACCATCCGTTACATAAACATTGGGAACCGTATGAAGTTGATTATTTCTGTTTAATACAGACGTTTTGGGGTCTCGCCCCATTCTTGCAGTACCCATTTCGTGAATTCCTTTGCCAATGGGTGCGTTACTGTCACTTATTTTAACATCTTTACAGCCAGCTGCTTCAAGCATTTCTGCCGCTTGAACTTTCCAGTCTTCCTTCATTTTCCTTTCATTTTCTTTAAATTCTGCGTCAAAAACAATGGTCGGCAGTCCCCATTGGTCTAGTTTATCATAATTTAAAAACATTTTGTTTTCATGATAAGGGAGAACTTCTCCAAATCCACCCATCCCAATTCTCCAACCTCCCGGTTCTAAAATTTCTTTCTTAAAGTCTTTGCCATAAGATAATTCGGCAATGGTCTCAGACCAGTCATGTCGGCTTGCACCGCCCTGATAACCATAACCCCTCAGGAAGTCAACCTTTTTAGAGTTTTCATTAATGTTTCTAAAACGTGGAATATAGAATCCGTTTGGACGTCTGCCAGTATAATATTTGTCTTTATAACCATCAAATTTTCCGTTGGCACCACTTCCCAGTTGGTGGTCCATAATGTTGTGCCCCAATTCGCCACTATCATTTCCCATACCATTCGGAAAACGGTCTGATTTTGATTGCATCAAAATTGCTGTTGAAGCCATAGAGGAGGCACATAAGAAGATGATTTTAGAATTAAATTCCATTGATTCATTTGTGATCGCATCTACAACCCTAACGCCAGTAGCCTTTTGGGTGTTTGGATCATAGATTACTTCAGCAACAACAGAATTTGGGCGAAGCGTTAAGTTTCCTGTAGCTTCTGCAGCAGGAAGGGTAGAAGAGTTAGAGCTAAAATAGCTCCCAAATGGGCAACCCCTGTCACACTTGTTTCTAAACTGACAAGCACTACGCCCAGCGCCTTTTTTGCTTCCTTTTGTTATGTGAGCAACCCTACCGATGGTCATTAGTCGATCAGTATAGTTATTAGAAATTGATTTTTTCAGATGATCCTCCACACAATTAAGTTCCATTGGGGGTAAGAATTCACTGTCAGGAAGTTGCGGTAGGTTTAAACTTTCTCCACTCACTCCGATATATTTCTCCACATGAGAATACCAAGGGGCAATGTCTTTGTAGCGAATTGGCCAATCTACGCCATAACCATCTTTTGCATTGGCAGTAAAGTCCAAATCGCTCCAACGATAGGTTTGTCTTCCCCATATCAATGAACGACCTCCGACTTGTGTCCCTCTAATCCAATCAAAAGGTTTTATTTCATCATAATCATGCTTGGAGTCTTTATTGTAAAAATGTTTGTTGCCTTCCCAAACTCCCCATCTTTTTTGTTTATCGTAGTCTTTTAAGTCCTCTTGTGTGGTTTGTCCTCTGTGGGGCATGTCCCAAGGATCCAAGTGCATGGTGGGATAATCCTCAACATGTTTTACCATCCTACCTCTTTCTAAAACCAATGTTTTTAAGCCGTTTTCACAAAGTTCTTTTGCAGCCCATCCGCCACTGATTCCTGTTCCAACGACAATTGCATCGTATCTGTTTAAAGTAGAATTATTGATACTCATGTTTTTTGTTTAAATATATAAAAATGAAGAGATTCTTCATTTGTTTTGAAGGAAAATTCATACAACAATTTTTGGATTTTGCCCCTAAATTTATTTCTCTTTAGTGCTATCCGTGTGCATTCACGAAATTTTTTGAGTAGTTCATGTTTTTAGATTGCCAATTATTAACTACTTTTCAAATCCCAAGTCTTATAAAATTATGAAAAAATTTATCTACTGCTGTTACCTATCAACCTTTTTAGTTACTTTCTTTACTTATGCTCAAAACAACATCCAGGGTGCTGTGTTTGATGCAGAAGGAAACCCTCTTTATGGTGCAAGCATTATTATAGAGAAAACTACGCAAGGAACAACCACCGATCAAAATGGAGAATTTAGCATGAAGACTACTGCTTCATTTCCGTTTAATATTGTGGTGTCATTTATTGGATATGAGTCTCAAACCTATGAGGTTCTCGATCTTAATTTTAACAAAATATCCCTAGTTCCTGGAAATGAATTTGATGAAATTATTGTTACTGCCTCAAGAAGGGCAGAAAAACTTCAAGAAGCTCCTGCTGCGGTATCTGTCATTAAGGCCAAGGACGTAGCCCTGTCTGGAGGATCGATCTCGCCACTTAGGGCCTTGATCAACACGCCAGGAGTTGAGTTGCAACAACAAACAGGCCAGCGTATAAATATAGCACTAAGGGGCAGCAGTGGGATTTTTTCCACCGGAGTATTTCCCCTACTTGATTATCGCTCATTGATTTCTCCAGGGTTAGAGTATTTCGATTCTCAAAACTCACCATTAAATACAATCGATCTAGAACGAATTGAAGTTGTTTTAGGTCCAGGGTCTGCTTTATATGGACCAGATGTGACTACAGGAGTTGTTCATTTTATTTCAAAAGACCCTTTCAGGCATCCTGGAACCACAATGGAATGGATTTATGGAGAAAGAAATACTTTTAAAAATGCTTTCAGACACGCAGGTCACAACGAAAAAGAGACCTTTGGTTATAAATTAAACCTCAGGTATGGGAGTGGTAGAGATTTTACAATTGATCCCAACGACCCAGAGGACAAAAAAATTATTGATTTATTCAAGACTTCCGTAAATCGATCACAGATTACAAGCCAAGGGAATGTAGATACAGACAAAGATGGAATAAAACTATTTGATATTCCTCAAGTACAGAAAGAAAAATATTGGGCTGCCGCTGCAAATGCTTCGCTCTATTTTCGTCCAAAGCAAGGCATGGAAATTGTTACCGCTGGAGGATGGAACTCTGGGAATGCTATTTTTTATAATGACCTGGGAGAAGGTCAAGTTCATGGAAATGAATACTGGGCTCAAGCGCGATTCAAGTATAAGGGATGGTTTGCCCAATCCTATTATATTCTAAATGATGGGGGAAATGATAAGAATCCAACATATCTTAACCGTACTGGAAATATAGTTCCATTGAAAAGAGGACATTATGAAGGTCAGATTCAATATAATTTTGATCTAAAAGAATTTTTAAATTCTGAATGGACCGTAGGAGTTGATTACAGAGATGCGACAGCAGAAACACAAAACCATGTTTATGGGCGGAATGAAAACGATGATGATTATATCATTCTAGGAGGATACGCGCAAGGAAAGTTCAAGCTGGGTCCAAAATTTGATCTATTTCTTGCAGGACGTTATGATGGTTACAACTTTACCGATGAAAAAACTTTTTCTCCGCGTGCCGCGATTGTTTTTAAGCCAAACAAAAATCATAATTTTAGGTTGACCTTTAACAAAGCAGCAAACCCAATTCCTGCTTCTGATATTTATTTTGATCTACCCGTTCAAACTGTTCCGGGAATTTTAGATGTCTGGGTACTGGGAGCCAAGAATCCTTATTCTTTTGGAGCAAACCCTCAAATTGATTGGCTTATACCCGGTGTCCCCAATACACCTTTTGCTGCAGGTTTTCCACTTGCTGCCGCATTTCAGGCGGTGAATGGTGACGTGCTTGCGGGTATAGAGGGAGAGTTAAGTAAAAATCCTCAGCTTGCGTCACTAATTCCCTTGGTTCAGGGAGTACTTCAAAATTCTGTTCCGCAAGGCTTTGCCCCAATAAACAGCATTAATGAAGCTGGAGAACCATTTTTGCCAGAGGGTGGAAAAGGAAACTTAATTTCTTTTGTTACCTCCTATGAACTTGGCTATAAAGGATTGATTGGAGATCGATTTGCTTTTGGAGTTAATATTTATCATTTAAGAAATAAGGGAGGTGCAGGATTTCAACAAATTTCACCAATGATCAATATTGCTAATCTGGGCTCCGAATTAGCTGATGCCGTCACCGACTTAGCAATTCCTCAACTGGAACAAGGTTTGATTAATTTGGGATTAGACCCCGCAACTGCTGCAGCGACGGTCGCTGGTTTGGCTCCTGAATTGAATGCCGCTTATCAACTTGGAGGAGAAGGATTTATTGACGCTCTCCAAAGTGCTGGACTCCCATTTCACGGAGTTGTTGCTGCAGAACAAAGTCCAGACCGAGAAGCAGCAAATTTACTTTTTGGATATTTATCAAGAGATCCTAATCGTGTAAGTGAAGATTGGGGAGCTGAAGTTCATACTAGGTTTTTACTCACAGATGATTTGGTTTTTAATGCAAATTACACTTGGTTTCAACTTTCTGATGGCGAACCAGGGGATTTAAATTTTCCTCAAAACAAAGTTAGGGTTGGACTACAGTACCGTCCAGCAGGTAAGTTTAATGCCGCATTAAATTATCAGTGGGATCAAGGTTATAAATCAAATAATACTAGATATGTTGGGAGAATTGATGCTAAATCTTTAGTTGACATGACACTTGGGTATCAACTTAGTAATGTGGTTAAGTTTGAACTTTCTGCTACAAATCTGTTTAACAACGAATTTAGAGCACTTCCCGGGTTTCCAAGAATTGGTAGAATTATTTCAGGAAGATTATTATTTAATTTTAATTAAAAACGCTTTTGACCTGAGAATTCCATGGCTTCTCCCTTTCCAAATCCGTAGCTGAATCCTAGAACAACAAATCTACCTCGAGCATAATAATTGTAGGTTGAAAAATCATTTTGAATGTTTGTTCTTTCTCGTATGTTTGAGGCAAAAAGGTCTCTTATGCTTAGGTTAAGAACTCCTCTTCCTTTAATGATTTTTTGTCTTACCCCTAGGTCTAAAAATAAATTATCAGCGCTATTACTCTGAAGACTCTTGGTTTTTGAAAAGTATTGAACAGTTGTTTCAAGATCTAAATTCTTTGATGCTTTATATTTAGTCATCAACTTAGCACTAAATTGATCTGCATTAAAATCAAAGGAGGTGGATTCAAAGCTACCTTTGCGTTTAAAGTATCCGTAATTAAAATCTCCATTGAGGGTGATTTTTTTATTCAAACTAACTTTTCCATTCCATTCGATACCCGTTGAGCGTTTGGTTCCCAAATTATTGGGACTGGTTGTGTTCACTCCATTTTGAAAATCAGAAATATATTCAACCACATCATTGGTAAACAGTTGATAAACACTCATGTTCATTGAGAATCCTCCGGTAGTAAATATACTCGTGATTTCGTAAGAGTCAGAATATTCAGGTCGTAAATCTGGATTTCCTTTTCGGATACTATAGGTATTTCGAATATTAAAAAAAGGGTTCAGACTCCAAAGTCCAGGTCTGTTAATTCTTCTAGAGTAACCGGCTTGAATAGAAACACCTTCTGCAATTTTTAACGAGCTGTGAAAAGAGGGAAAAAGGTCGTTAAAATTTTGATCATTTTTAGTTCCGTCATTTAATAAATGAATATTTAATTTAGTTCCTTCTGATCTCAAGCCAAACATCACTCCCCATTTGTCTGATTCGTAAGCCAATGTACCATAAACGCCAAGAACCTTCTGATCGTATTCAAATACATTGGTTAAGCCATCATCTTGTACCCAAACTCCGCCAATAAAATCACGAACGCTATAATCATTACTGATGTCATTGATTAGATAGTTTATGCCGGTCTCAGCCGTCCATTCTTCATTAAAAGGTTTGGTGTAGTCCAGTTTAAAAGTATATTTCGATTCTTCAAACTTGGTGTCTGTTTCTTGATTTTGAAAAGGATTTACACCTGATATTGCAGTATTGTAAAATTCAGAAGATTGATCTTTACTAAAAAGGTTTCCTGTAGCGCTTAACAATAAATCATGGTCTTCATTGTCCTCAAAATCTTTCTTATAAATGAACTCATATTGAAATTTAGGATTGGTGGCTTCGGTCACTTCTTCTCTGTTCCAGTAGGATGTTAATGCGTCTTTAGCATCATATATTCTAACATCGATATCAGAGGGTTGATCTTCGATCTCATAAGCGTAGTGGCCTGTTAGGGTGATTACATTGTTCTCATTTATGTGATAATCTGTTCCCAAAATTACATTAATGAATTCCTCATTTCTATTCTCATTTCCTTCAGTGAAAGTTGAAATATTATTGATCAAATCTCTGTTAATGACTTTTTGTCTGTTGGGTTGCGCGCGATATCCATATCCCAATTGGCTAAAAAGATTAAACTTTTCAGTTCGTCGGTTCAGGCTAAGTCCCAGGCTGTGATTGTCGGGGACTCCCGTATTCAAAGTAATCGATCCATTGATGCCTTCACGATCATCTTTTTTAATGATAATATTAATTATACCTGCAGTTCCAGAAGCGTCATACTTGGCAGAAGGGTTGGTGATAACCTCAATTTTATCGATCATTTCAGCAGTGATCGTTCCCAATGCATTGCCTTGGTCACTTGCCAAAACAGAAGGTTTCCCGTTGATTAAAATTTGAACGCCACTGTTGCCTCTCAAACTGATGTCTCCTTCAATATTTACATTTACAGAAGGAACGTTATTTAACACTTCCAGTGCACTGGCACCCGTACTGCTTAGATCTTTTCCTACATTAAAAACTCTTTTATCGAGTTTGAATTCGGTTTGAGACCTTTCTGCTCTCACCTCAACTTCTTCTAAGCTTTGGCTGTCTTCTCCAAGTGCGATGACCCCTAAATCAATAACACCATTGTTAATTTTAAAATCATCATATCGAACTGTTTTAAAACCGATAAAACTAATTTCTACGTAAAAATTATTGTTGTCGGTTGTCAATCGGAATGAACCATCTTCCAATGAGGTTGAACCACTCAGGGGTTGTTGTGACAATTTATCTCCAATTAGAATGGTTGCAAATGCTATGGGTTGTGAGGAGAACTTTTCAACCACGCTACCTTTTATCACTAAGTTTTTGTTTTGAGAAACCAGTGTTGTACAACTCAAAAGAAAGATTATTAAAACAAGATTTTTCATTAAGCTTTTTTAAAAAAGGATTAGACAAAACTAACACATAAAGGTTTAGTTTTTATCTCTAAGAAAAGTATTTAAAGAATATTCAATACTTCTAAACTAAGGCTGATCAAAAACGGTTACTTACTGCTAAAGCTTACTGCTGGGTTCTCTGTATTTTTTTTGGATCCAACCAATTGTATCGTAACCCATAATCTTTTAAAGAGCGTACTTAATTATTAGAAAATAAAAACATTAATCCGCTCTTGGGTCTTTAATATTAATAACTAAATTTAATAAGTTGTAAACTTAAGAGATTAAAAAATAGGCAAAACATCTATAAATCCAGTGGTTTTGAATCTTAATATGCTTTATCCTTAACTGAAAGTTTAGTGCTTCGAAGACTTTTATTTACCATAAATCAAATGTTATGCAATGATAGAAGACTATACTTAATCAAATTTTAAACAGATAAAATGAAAAATATCTTTTTATTATTATTCAATTCATCATTTCATGTGATAATTAAATTATAAAACCCAATATTGTTTATGTTTTTGCTGATCAATGGCGTGCACATGCTATAGAGTATGCAGATAATGAAGATGTCAAGATTCCAAATCTAGATTAGCTAGTTTCGGAAGGAGAGAATTTCAAAAACGAAATTTCAACAATGCCATTTTGCACACCCTATATATTGTAATGTTTTTAGAGTATATTTAAAGAAATAAAATTGTCATTTAACATATAAAAATAAATACTTAGCAATGAATAAATCAATTTTCATTCCAATCATTTTACTAATAGGTCTTTTTTTATTTTCTTTCTCATATGAAAGCAAAGAAATCGAAAATGATGCACTTAACGTATTGGTTTTCAGTAAAACGGCAGGGTACAGGCATGATAACATCAAAATAGGTGTTGCGGGATTTAGAACATTAGCGGCCAAGAAAAGCTGGAAAATGACTGCTACCGAGGATGCTACTTATTTTAATAATAAATTCTTATCAAAAATTGATGTTGTTGTTTTCTTTAATACGACTGGAGACGTTTTAAACAGCTCAGAAGAAATTGCGCTTGAGGCGTTCATAAAAAATGGCGGTGGATTTTTAGGAATCCATGCTGCCGCTGATACGGAATATGATTGGCCATTCTATCAAGAACTGATTGCAGCTCATTTTGCAAGCCATCCACCAACGCAACGTGCCCGTCTGATTGTTCATCAGGAAACGAATCACCCTGCGATTGGTCACTTGGGAAATGAATGGTCATTGAGGGATGAATGGTATTCTTTTAAGGAACCCCTTAAATCTCATGCAACTTTGTTGATGGAAGTAGATGACAGTTCACTTTCAGGTAAAATACCATTAACTCAAATACATCCGATTGCGTGGGCACATGAAAAGTTTGGCGGAAGAGCAATGTATACTGGAATTGGACATACTGCTGAACAGTTTTCAGATCCAGTTTATTTGGAACATATCACCCGAAGTATTGAATGGGTCGGTGAAAATGTTGTAAAAAAATAAACCTGTTTAATAATCAGTGTATTCTTGAGAATTATCAAGAGCCAATTATTAAACAGGTGATATTTTAAATCTTTAGGTTAAGATTTAAGAATCCTTTTAAGCTGATTAAGCTACTCTAACGTTAATTGCGCTAGGTCCTTTGTCAGTTGATTCTAAATCGTAACTAACTTTGTCACCTTCATTGATGTCATCAACTAGATTATTTGCGTGTACAAATACATCCTTTTCTCCAGAATCTGGAGTAATGAATCCAAAGCCTTTATTGTTGTTAAAAAATTTTACTGTTCCGTTATTCATCTTATATATTTTTATTAATAGAGGTGCAAAGATAGTGCTTTATAAGCCGTTACGATGAAAAAACATTAAATAAATGAAGTTTTTTGAAATATTATGTAAAAATCATCCATATTTTAGATTGAAATCTTCGCCCATTAAAGCTTTTGATTAACCTTAAGTTGGGTTAGGAAAGTGTAATGGCAATGCTTGGCACATGGCTTCATTAATTTTAAAAAAATATAAATTTAGCGTATTAAAATAGGAGGGGAGTACAAAAATATAATACAATTTCTTTCAGTATTCTGGAGTTAAACGTTTGTAAGGCGTTTTATGGTTGTGTATCCATAATATCCAACAAAAGCCAAACAGATGGCTGGAAGTATAAATGAAAGGTTTATTTCAGGAATATACCCCAACAGACTAAGATCATTAAAACCATCACCACCCAAATCTAGAATTGCTGCTTGTACGATGGGCATTAAAGCCCCTCCCACAATGGCCATAACCAACCCGGCTGAACCAATTTTAACTTCATCACCCATGCCTTTTAATGCAATACCATAAATTGTGGGGAACATGATGGACATAAATACAGAAATACCGACCAAAGAAAGAAGACCCATCATACCGGGAAGTATTATAGCTCCGATACTTGCCAAAGCACCTCCAGCTCCAAAGTACATTAAAACTTTCGGCGGATCAATGTTCTTCATTAAAGCAGTGCCAATCCACCTACCTGTTAAAAACAATACCATGGCTGCCACGTTATAGTTGGTTGCCGTAATATTCAAACCAGTAACCTCGTTTAAATTGTCAACGTAATGGAAAATATAAGTCCAACACATGATCTGAGAACCTACACAAGCTGCTTGTGCGAGAACCCCCATTTTATAACTTTTATTTGTAAATAATTTTGACAATGAATCAGAGACACTCATTTTATCTTGTGCATGTGTTTTCGGAATTTTAGTAAACACAATTATCGACATAATTATTAAAACCAATACGCCTAAACTTAAATAAGGAATACTAATTATACTTAAATCATTTTCTCGTATTGCTGCTAATTCATTTAATGATAAAGCATTATAAGCTGAGGAAGAATAATCATCTGAACGGAGCGCAGATAAAACAAAAACTTGCGCAATAATCATTCCCGTTAACGACCCCACAGGATTAAAAGCTTGTGCCAAATTTAAACGTTGAGTCGCTGTTCGCTTATCTCCTAGGGCTAAAATCAAAGGGTTTGCGGTTGTTTCTAAAAAAGCCAATCCACAAGTAATGACCCATAATGAAATTAAAAAATAATTAAACTCTTCATAGAATGCTGCTGGGTAAAACAGAAAAGCACCAATTGCATAGAGCGTTAAACCTAAAATAATTCCAGATTTATAACTAAAACGCCTAATGAATAGTGCAGCAGGAAATGCCATGAAAAAATATCCAAAATAAAAGGCAAATTGTACTAAAGAGGATTGAATGTTTGATAATTCAGGCATTACTTTTTTAAATGCAGACACCATAGGATTTGTCAAATCATTGGCAATTCCCCATAAAGCAAACAAGGACGTGATAACAATAAAAGGAAATAATAGCTCTTTTGCTACAATCGGAATACGTTCTTTTTTGCTCAAATCATAGACTTTAATTATTAGATTTTTTTTTCTTAAAGAATAGAAGCTAATCTTCCTGTACTATCAGAAAAACTTTCTGCTTCGATATCCAATTTATTCAGCATACTTAAAAATAGATTCGACAAGCGCTCTTCTTTTTCACTGAATTTTGTATAAGCCCCATGTTTTACTCCTAAATTGGAACCTCCAGCAAGAATTAATGGACAATTTCTAGCATTGTGAGTTGAGCTACAGGCACTTCCATAAAGAACAAGCGTGTTATCCAATAATGAGCTGTCATCCACATCTTTAGTGTTTTTCATTTTATCCATAAAATATGCAAATTGTTTTGCATACCATTGGTCCAAACGTCCCCAATCTCCCCAGTGACCGGTAGCTTTGTCATGCGAAATACTGTGATGTCCTTGAAGTCCGAGTGCCATTTTTGGAAAATTATCGCCAAATCCCATACCGTCTTCCCGAGCCATCATGTAAGTCATGACTCTTGTGGAGTCCGTTTGAAAGCCTAGAATCATTAAATCGATCATAGAGCGGACATAGTCTTCCGGAGCAGTTGTTGGATCCACATCGAGGTTAATTAAACTTGCATCAAATTCTTTCATTGGTACATCTAACCATTTTTCATTTCGCTTTACCTGTTCCTCTACTAAATTTAGAGAACTCAAGTATTCCTCTAGTTTAGCTTTATCGTTTGCTCCTAAACGCTTTTGAAGGCTTTTACTATCTTCTAAAACTAAATCAACAATCTTTTTACCTTGGTGGATGCTTTTTCGTCTTTCATCAGTTGAAGCGCCTCCACTTGGAGAAAAATAGCGTTCAAAAATTTCACGTTGTCTGTGCTCTGATGGAAGAGGTTTTCCAGAGGAATTAAATGACAAGGTAGATGTTCTCGATTTATAGCCCACACCTCCGTCCGTTGACAGCGATAGGGAAGGGAAGCGCGTATACCGGCTTAACTTTTCAGCAGCCACTTGGTCTACCGAAATACTATTTTTATATTCACCACGTAAATCACCTCCTGTTAACCAAGAATCTCCTGCCATGTGCCCCAAGACATTACGACTATAGGGGTGACTTAGGCCTCCCATAATTGACATATCGTTTCGATAAGGAGATAAAGGGGATAATGATTTAGTTAATTTATAATCTGTTCCTTCTCCCATTGGAAACCAATTCCAATTTTTATGATAGGGACTTTCTTTTGGTGGTAAGCCAACGCCATTTGGGAAGTATAAAAAACACAAACGCTTTGGAGGCAAAGGCGCTGAAAGTTTTGAATAACTACTCATTGCCATTCCTTCAAAATAAGGAAGCATACATGCCACACCCAATCCTTTGATAAAGGTGCGACGGTCTAATTGCCAGGGTTTTCTACTCATATTCCAAATATTTTATTATACCAAGTTTGTTCTTTTTTATAAAATGATGGGCTTAAAACGATTTGTTCTATGACCGTTTTAAAACGAAAATCATTATCAATGACCTCTGCTACAATGTTATTAATCTCTTCCTCATCAGCAAAACCAACATCACGACCGATCGCATATGCAAAAAGGTTTTCCACCAAAGACCTCGTAAAGTCTTCTTTTTTTAGCTCTAAAATATAATCTTTAATTCCCTCTATTCCCTCAACTTCAGTCCCATCAGGTAATTTTGATTTTGAATCAATTGGCTTTTCTTTTGCGGTTAATTGATACCGTCCAACCGCATCATAATTTTCAAACACGACTCCAAAAGGATCGATTTTATGATGACAATCCAAACAAGAGGTTTTGTTTCTATGTAAAAAGAGTTGTTCTTTAAGTGTTAGATTTTCAAAACCAGGGGTTTCTGGATCTAATTCGGGTACATTTGCTGGCGGTGGTGGGGGGTGGTCTCCTAGTATTTTTTCTTTTAACCACACCGCGCGTTTTATTGGATGCGCTTGAACACCATCTGAGTGTCCACTCAAAAATGAACCTTGTGAGAGCAAGCCACCTCTTTTCTCGTTTTCTGAGAGATTCACTGGACGAAATGCGTTGCCTTTTACACCTTCAATCCCATAGAACTCGGCAAGATTCTGATTTAGCATGGCAAAATCTGAATCAATAAAATTCATAATACTCATGTCGTTTTTTAGTATATGATGGACAAAATTATAGGTCTCATTAAACATATCTTCTTTTACAAAACGTGTAAAATCTTCATAAGCTTCTACATCCGTATCCATGCTTTTGTGTCTGTCTAAACGCAACCATTCAAAGGCAAAGGAATTGACCATTTGAGTTATTTTGGGGCTATTGACCATGCGCTCAATTTGTTCTGGCAATTGGTCATGTAAATCACCGCTTGAGGCTAATGCTGTGAGGGTTTCATCCGGAGGCGAATTCCATAAAAAATAAGACAACTGTGAAGCCAAGTAAAATTCATCCTCTGATTTTTTTGATTCATCCGTTTCGGGCTCAAATAAGTAAATAAAATTAGGAGAACATAGCACAGCGACTAAAACTTCTTTAATACCATCCTCATAACGTTCAAAATCTTCTTTAATGCTTCTCCAGAAATCCATATATCGATTTAATTCACCTGAATTAAGGGAGCGTCTAAAAGCACTTTCTATAAAATGGGTCAGGATTTCTTCGGTATAAACTTCAACATTGGTCTTGTTTGGAGAATCGAAAAATATATTTGTGTGACTTTCTGGTGGCCAAATAGGGTGATAGGGTGCCTCAAATTCTACTGATTTTATGAGTAGTGGTGGCCCTTTAAAACTACTTTCTTTAACCAAATGATTATTCCATAACCCTACGGTTAAAATATTGGCCAACTCACCACTTACATTGGCGCTTTCCAAAGGAATAGGGAAGTTCTCCAATCTACCCCTAAATTCAAAGGTTTGATATTCCCCCAATGGCACCGTAACCTCTACCGATTTTCCAAATGTTTTATAATCCATTCCGTCATCTGTTCTTGTGCCAGCAAACGCTTTAATTGATGGGTTAACTGATGTATATCTTGAATTGTCTCTTTCTGCTTCTTCTTTTAGTATCCCCGGTAATGGATCGTCTTCTGGCAAAGGAGTAATTACTATATGGCTAAATCCAACAAAAAACTTTCCGCCGATGGAACCTTTATGCGGCCCTTCAGACAGGTAGGCCAATGTGACAGGTGTTGTGATCTTATCCTTGTTTTTTAATGCTTTATCCATGTGCAAACGTTCACCAACTCTTCCCTCTTTGATACCTTCAATAAGATTTATTTGATAGGAGGGCATCGCATCTTCTGATACATACGGATGAACCAGATCTATTTGATATATTCCAGCTTTTGGGACATTGTAACTGAATTTTGTCTTTACATTATCTGCAACATTAATAGGCATTAACCAACGGTTGTTTTTTAAGATAAAATCTTTAGGATTTTTTAGGTCTTTAGCCGCGATATAAATAGCTTTTGAAGATTTTGGTGCAGGCTTTTCTTTTCTTAAGTCAATTAGCCGCTCTACTGACATAGAATTATAACCTTTTGAAGCTTCTACTCTGAAAATGAAATCTCCTGTTCTCGGAAAATCTTCTTTGACTAATAGTTTTAAATTTGGAGACGGCCCTTGCCATGATTTAGGCGTTACTTCTTTGGCAGGCAATGCCGAGTTTAAGATCAGACCTTCTTTCACGATAGAGTAGCGATTACTTGCAGAACCTCTCATGCCAATTCCTATCTTGTTCTTTAACATTGTTAAAGAATCATTTTCTTGGATTCCTGAATTTCGAATCGGCTTTCCTTGATGATTTAATATTTCTACGATTAAATCCTCATTACTTATTGAAGCGGTTTGATAACCTCCATATTCAGCACCACTAATTCCATCTCCGATCCCTTTCCCTAATGAAACCTTATAACGTTTTGACTTTGGTCTATCTCCAAAAACAATGGCTTTATCCAAAGCTTCTCGAGCTATTTTTTGATAATAATCAATATGTAGTGCAGAGGTTTGAAGTACATTCCCATTATTGCTAAATCCCATTTTTGATTTTCCATCATCAGGTAAAACATCTCCAAAGTTCACAGAAACACCGAGCAATTCATTCAACGTATTGGTATATTGCTTCTTGGTCAATCTCCGCATTACACCTTTGTTGTCTTTTTGTTTAGCTACGGCTGCTTTTTTTAAATTATTAGACAACCAATCTACAATAGCACGACGGTCTTTATCTTTTAGTTGTGTTTCGTCCTCGGGAGGCATTTCTCCTAAATTAATCACGTCTAATGCGGAGTGCCATCTTTCTGCATCGGGCCCATTGATCATGTCCCAGCTCAAAACATCTAAGCGCATGTCACCTTTTTGTTTGTCTTCTCCATGACATTCAAAGCAATGCGTCTCCATGATTGGTTTAATCCTATTTTTAAAATATAAAGCTTCTCTAGAAGTCGAATCTGTTGCTCTGTTAATGGCTAAATACTCAGCATCTCCATTGTCAACCCCTAATACCGTTTTCATTCCCGAAGGCATGTACTTTGTTAAATAGTTTGCCCCATGAGTTAGGGAGCCCCCATAATGTCCTGCAAATAATAATAGAGAAACATTTACTAATAAAAACATCTTGTAAAAACGTGTTACGCTGTTTGGTTTATTAGATGATTTTTTTTGACGCAATACAACCAACCAAATACAAATTAAAGCCGTAAACCAGCCCAACCATTTGTGAGTGTTCAACAGCTCATCATTGTAATTTCCACTTGAAGCCAAAAGAAAACCCAATATAATTGTTGGAATGATGCTGATAACCGAAAACCAAAGTAAAATATTACAAGCAGAATTTAAATTCAAATCTGGGCGAAAATCATTGATTATTTCCATTAGAAACAACACAACCAATGCACCTATGGGAAGGTGAAGAATTATGGGGTGAAACCTACCTAGAAAAAAAACAAAAGTATTTTCGACTTCGCCAGTTAATGGAATAAAAAGCAGCCCAAATAATAGAATGGTAAAAACAACTGCAATTGATAAACTATTTTTCATGAATAGCAGTTTTATTTAATCTAAGCTGTGGAATAACATCTGATTTATTAAAAAAAATAGATCTATTAATCAACATCATGCCTTTATTTTCTAAATACAAGTTTATTGCGTAAATACCTGAATTAAAACCGACATCACTTTGAAGACGATTTTCTAGAGCCGTAAAATGAAAAATATTTTTATCCCTTTTGAAAGCTTTCAGAATAAATAGGTTTAATAAGTGAAAAATCACGATTAATCTGTTTTTTAATAAAAAGAATGTCTTCACTATATTATCTATCTAGTTGTTAAATATAACAAAAAAATTAAAATTAAGTTTAGGGGTCAGTCGGAAGTTAATTCCTAAGTTACTGTCATGTCCCATTCAATATTATAATGTGAATTAGGATTTCAAATTTATTATTTTTGTTTAATTTTAAAATTATAATTTCCAGATTGTAATTTGGCTTTGAATAAACCTTCTTTTTGTTCTAAAAAGTCAATGCCATCAGTTCGGAGCAAATCTTTGGCGTTTATTGTTAAAAGTGCAGTGCTATTGGGAGGAACTGTTACTTGATAAGCAACTACTCCATTGTTTTTTACCCAAGAACTGATTATCATTCCAAAAGGGCCATTGTGCTTTGCGCTAAAACTTTCTAACCCCTCCACAAAATGAGGTTCCAACAAAATGTTTTTAAAACCAGGGTTTTGAGGATCTGGTTTTATTCCCCCCAAAGCTTTATAAAACCATGCACTTATTTCACCAAACATAATATGATTTCTTGACATTGCACCTTTTCTACTTTCATCTACTTTCCAATCCTCAAAAAGAGTTGTAGCGCCGCTTTTAATCCAAGCTCCCCAAGAGGGAAAATCTTCCTGCGTTGCAAGCTTGTAAGCTAGGTCAGCATGTCCATTTTCGCTTAAAGCGTTTAGAATGGTTTTGCTTCCTAATAAACCAACATCAATGTGGCTGTTGTCTAATAGTACTCTCTTTTTTAAGTTTAAAGCGACCTTTTCTCTATATTCTTCTGGTACAATTCCCCAAAAAAGGGCAGTGCTCAACTCCGTTTGAAATCCACTCCCATAAATCGATGTTTTTGGGTTGAAATAAAGTGAATTTATTTTCTCTTTTATTCGTTTTGCTAACTCAGAATATTTAAGAAAATCCTCCTCTTTTCCAAACATTTTTGCAGCTCTCGAAAGTATCGTAGCATCTATGTAGTAATAAATTGAAGAGGTAAATTCTTTTGGTGTTTTAGATTTTACGGGAACCCAGTCTCCCAAGCCCCAATTGGTTATGTATCCTGGGCTTATTTCTGTAATGTGATCCACATATCTTTTGATGCTGGAATAACAGTCTCTTAAAAGTTTATTGTCTCCATAAAAAAGGTAGGTATTCCATGGAATGATAGCGATACTACTGGTCCAGTCAGGTCCGTTTGCCCAATGATATCCCCATCCACTTGTGGGTATGATGGCAGGGAGTACCCCATTGGGTTGTTGTTCATCACGATGATCGGCCAACCATTTTTCATAAACAGTAATTCCATCAAAATTAAAAAGTCCCATTTCGATTGCTATATGAGCGTCTCCAGTCCATCCATTCTTTTCACGCTGGGGACAATCAGTTGGGTATCCATATAAATTTGATAAATAGGCAGCATTGGTGGCAGTCCAAAGTTTATTGATCAAAGAGTTTGAACTCCTTATTTCTCCTTTGGGTGGAACAGCGCTGTGCATAAAAACTCCTGTGAGACTCTCCAATGTTAATTCGATTGGTCTACTGCTCGCCACTTCAACGTATTGAAAACCCTTATAATTAAACTTGGGTGCAAAAGTTTCTGTTATTCCGCCTTTTAAGGTATAGATGTCCGTTTGAAATGGATCAGAGTCATCGGTAGGGCGGTAGTGAACAATAATATTAGATAGGTCTATTTCTCCATTCTCATCCAATAATTCGGAGTGCGTAACTCTTAAAACGGTTCCGGGCTCGCCATTTACTTTAATTTTTGAAATTCCTGCGATGTTTCTGCCCAAGTCAAAAATATATTTATGCGGACTTATCTTATTCATTTTAATTGGCTGGAATTCCTCTACGTGCTTTATTGGGTGAAGTGCTTGGGACACAATGTTTTTTGATGGGGCTGTAGTATTAATGCTGTTTTTCCATTTAGAATCATCAAAACCAAAGGTATTCCAGCCATTCTGTTCGAGTTGGGCATTGTAATGTTCCCCAGTATAGATACTGTTAAAAACAAGAGCTCCCAACGAATTTTTCCAATTACTGCTTGAGACAATCGTTTCTTCAGAACCGTCTTCATAGGTGACTTTTAAGTCCATACAGAATTTTGGTCTGTCCCTCCAAGATGCCTTATCAAAATGCCAAACAGCTTTAGACTGATGATTAAACCATCCATTTCCAAGCAAAACTCCAATAGCGTTGTTTTCATTTAACAGTGCAGTAACGTCATGAGTTACATACAAGTTTCTTCGGTCAAAACGAGTGTATGTTGGGTCAAGCTGGTGATCCCCAACCCTTTCACCATTTATATATAACTCAAACAAACCAGCAGCGGTTAGGTATGCCCTAGCTTTTTTTATTTTTTTTTGAGCGCTAAATTCATATCTGAAATAGGGACCCTCCTTTTTGTTTTTATCCCAACTGTCAGAGATCCATGAGCCTTTCCAGTTAATAATGTCCATCATTCCCATCTCAAAACTTGCAAGCTTTTCACTTTTCATTTTTTGGTTGTTTTTGTCCCATACCTTTAACAACCAATAATATTTTTGGTAGGGTTTAAGTTGCTTCCCATCATAAACAACCATTTGGGTGGAAGAATTGATCTTTCCTGTATTCCAGTATGACCCATTGCCTGCTGCAACTTTAATAGAATCTGTTCCGACAGAGATGTCATATAATTTTTGAATGGCTCCTCTTCGCGAATCATTAATTTTCCATGTTAACCTCGGTGCTTTGGCATCAAGACCAATAGGGTTGACCAGATGCTCACTTTTTAAATCATAGACCGAAGCTTGATTGTGTTGAGAATAAACATCAATAAAGAAACAGAAAAAAACAATTATTTTTAAACTGATTTTATTAGCTAAAAGTGTTTTTGTTTTATTTGACATGTTTTGTTGTTAAGTTAAAAAATTACATTAATTTATTTTAATAATGTTTTTATTATTTTATTAAATTAATGATTACTCGTGATTTAAAAGATATGGTAGATAAAAAATGGTTTCTAAAACAGGGGAATTGAAGAGACCCGATACTGGTTGAAATTAAAAGATTAACCCTTTAAATGTTCACTTTTTGTTGACGTCTAACATGCTACTCATATTATAAATCAATTTTTATTGGTTCAGAACCGTTCATTTCAGTTATTTGATAGTTGTATTTTTGCATTAACGTATCATCTTTAAACCCTTCAATAGACTTCAATGAATACCTAAAAAGTAGTTCTTTACCATATATTTTTTTTTGATAAATTATTCTACCTATTTCCCGATACAGAAATTAGCAAACACATTGCCCAAAAGATCCTCGGTAGTAATCTCTCCAGTTATTTCTCCCAAATGCATCAAAGCCTCGTTGATATCTACAGACAAAAGATCGCCAGATATCTTCTGATCTAGTCCGTTTTTTATGTTTAAAATTGCTTTTAGTACTTTTTGAAGTGCGTCAAAGTGACGAATGTTGGTAATGATCACATCTTGATTGAATGCCATTTGACTTACTTGCGTAAACAAAAATTTCTTAAGCGATTCAATAGAAGCATTGTCGAAGGCTGAAATCTTAATGGGTTGCAATATTTTATTGGAAATCAATTTATTAGTCAATGCATTGTCAAAATCATTAACTCCACTTATATTTAAATCAACTTTACTTTCCACAGGAATTAAAATCAAATCATCCCGTCTGAACTCATTAATATCCTTTATGATTTCATTTAATTTCGTGTCATTTCGATCATAGAGGTAGAGCAGAACTTTCGCTTTGAGTGCTTTTTCTTTCGCCTTAGCGACGCCTACAGCTTCAATCTCGTCAGTGGTCTCTCTAATACCTGCGGTATCTATAAAGCGGAATTGTATCCCCTCAATTGTTAAAGTGTCTTCTATGGTATCCCTTGTGGTTCCAGCGATAGAAGATACAATTGCTCTGTTATCATTCAATAAGGCATTTAATAAAGAGGACTTCCCAGCATTGGGTTTTCCGATAATTGCAACAGGCACACCTTTTTTGATAACACTTCCATAAGCAAAGGAGTCTGCCAAGGATTTAATCTTCATTTGAATTTCGTCGAGTAGCGCAAAGAGTTCCTTTCGATCGGCAAATTCAACATCTTCCTCAGAGAAATCTAGCTCTAGGGTAATCAGGGAAGCGAAATCAAGTAGTTTTTGGCGTAGCAATATCAATTCTTGCGTATACCCCCCTCTCATTTGATTGAGTGCAACTTCATGAGCAGCTTTGGATTCCGAGGCAATCAAGTCAGCAACAGCTTCCGCTTGGCTAAGATCCATTTTTTTATTCAAAAAAGCACGCAGTGTAAACTCTCCTGGTTGGGCTGGCTTTGCACCTTTTCGAATAAATAATTGAAGAATTTCTTGCTGAATATAAGTTGATCCGTGACAGGAAATTTCAACTACATTTTCACCAGTGTAGGAATTAGGAGCTTTAAAAATACTCACCAAAACTTCATCAATTTCGGTTCCATCTTTATGAATCCTTCCCAAATGAATGGTATGTGATTTTTGGTCAGACAATTTCTTCCCGCTTTTACTCTTGAAAGAGCTCGTTACCAAATCAATAGCATTTTCTCCTGAAAGGCGCAGCAAACTTATGGCTGCTGTTCCTGCTGCACTAGAATTTGCAATGATCGTTCCTTCATTCATCATGAAACAAAATTAGATTTTTTATAGGTATGGATTATTCAAAAATGGAATAAAAAAAAGGCTTTTAAATAAAAAAAGTATATTATTACTTTAAAACCAAACGATTAATTAGGGGGAGGACAAATTTATTTTGTTTCCCCTTTTTAAATTTCAATAGTTACCGTAACCCTTTTCTTGTGTTGTCGGTGCTCATAGTTTTTCCAAAGGTTTTGTATTGCCAGGTTGTCTTCCAGCTCAGGATTGGTCTCTACAAGACTGTATTTCTTTTTATTAAAAACCTTTTGCATTTCATTGAAAATAATAGCAATAACGCCTTTGTTTTGGAATCTAGGGTGAACGCCTATTAAATAAAAAGATGCCTTGTGGTTAAAATACATTGCCTTAAGTAAATGCAAAAAACCAAAAGGAAACATCTTTCCATTGGCCTTCTTTAGGGCTTTTGAAAAGGAAGGCATTGCAATCGTAAATGCAACCAATTTGTTGTTTTCATCGACAATACACTTTATGAAATCTGGGTGTATGTATTTAAAATATTTTTCTTTGTATTGCTGAATTTGTTTTTTTTGAATGGGAACGTAAGTTTTAAGCTCACCATAGGTTTCATCTAAAAGTTCAAACATTTGACTAACATAGGGGAGAATGTCGTTTCTGGATTTAAATTCTAAAACCCTAAGCTGATAGCGTTCGCGCATGAGTTTAGAAAATCTTTTAACTTTTTCAGGAGCATCTTCAAAGGAGTACATTTTTATTTCATATTCTACCCAAACGGCTAATTCCTTATATCCCAATTGTTTAAAATGTTCAATATAATATGGCGCGTTGTAGAGCGTGATCATGGTATTTCTTTCTTCAAAACCTTTCACAAGCATTCCAGCCTTGTCCAAATTGGAGAACCCTACCGGTCCTTCGATATGATTCAGTCCTTTTTCTAATCCTTTTTCTTTAACCTTTCCTAATAAAGCCTTGGTAACATTAATATCATCAATCACATCAAACCAGCCAAAGCGAACCTTTTTTCGCTTTAATTGATTGACTTCTGTCCAGTTGATAATCACAGCAATTCGGCCGACAATCACTCCGCTTTTGTAGGCCAAATAATAATCGGCCTCTGCATTTTCGAAAACAGGATTTTTAGAAGTATCTAAAACGTCAATTTCCTCTTGTGTGATTGGGGGAGTCCAATAAGGATTGTTATTGTAAAGACTAAACGGAAACTCAACAAATTTTTTCAATTCGCTGTGCGAATTAACCTGCTTAATTTCGATTGAATTTGATTCCATAGTGCTATTTGCGTTTAGCTTTTCGGTTTCTTTTCTTCTCTTGCTTACTGTCTTTTTTCATTAGTTTTTTTAGCCCTTTTTCTTCATTTTTTTGTTTTTCAAAATTAATTTCCTCCGCGCTGGTGAAATCTTTATGGAAGTTTAAGCGGTAGGAAACTCCTAAGTTAACAAAAGTTGAGCTGGGCTTGGTTTGAGTATTGACCCCCAAAGAACCTTCAATCTGTATGTAATCCGTGAGTAAATAAGCAATACCTGTCCTGAAGATAAAGTCGTTATGAAGTTCGCTAAAAACCCCTTGATTTTCAACATATACCGACCAATAGGGGTGAAAGGTATGGGTCAGTGTGAGTAGGTAACTTTTCTCCACATAATCTGTTAAATATCGGCTCAATGAAAAATTAGTGACAAAAACCCAAGTTCCTAAAAAATGGGATTGGGTGGCAATCGTTCCGCCGAGTGAAAGTAATGGTTCTTTTTCTGTTTGAGTATTTAAATTTTGAAAGAATAATGGCCTGTTAAGCAAATCAAAGACATCTCCATAAGGGTAGGGATTCGCTGGTTCAATATTAAAGTTTGCTCCAGCAGTTATAGAGACTGCAGGGATTAGATGTTTTAATTTAAAGCCATTGTTTGCTTTCCAGCTGTAGTTATTGACTTCTTCTTCCTTTTTAAAAGGATCATAAACCAAATATTTAATTCCAATAAAGTTTTTTAAAAATCCTTTTCTTTCGTACTCAAACTCTTTCGAAGAAATCTTGTTGGTCAACCGGTCCATCATGTAACTCCCATCATAGGTAAGTTCCAGTTGTTCAAACAAAAATCCCCATCGGATAGAAAGAAAACCAATTCTACCATTAACCGTTGAATTGTTATAAGCTTCATGTTTAAATCTTCTGTATTCAAGACCACCTTCAAACTGAACAATTCCTTTTCCAACAGCAAATGCACCTATGGAAGCCCCCGGACGATTAGAGTTTATTTGATCGGTGTATTGTGCTCGAACGATGGCCGATAGAAGCATAAGAAAGACCGAAAAATGTTTGAGCATTATTTTTTTATCGCAAGATAATTGTATTTTTTTTTCTAAAGAGTGATGCCATTAAAAATAGTGCCAACTTTTCTTTACTTTTGAATAATATTAATATTAAACCCATCGATTTGATTGGATTGCTCAAATTTTTATTGATTTTCTTCGGTTTTACCTACTTGTTTCGTTTAATTAAACCTTTTATTTTGAGATACTTACTCAAAAAAGTATCCAAGAAAATGGGCGACTTTAAAACGGAAGCGCCTGTGAATAAGGAAGAAAAAAAAGACAAAAAAAACGCCCAAGACTTAGGGGAATACATTGACTATGAAGAAATTGATTGAGAGTTTTTTAAAAAACAAGGGGCATTATCATGCAGGTGTGATTTTTTGTTTCGGTATTTTTTCAATCCTATTTTATTATCCCACCCTTTCCGGAAAAGCACTTGTACAATCTGACATCAGACAATATACTGGCATGTCAAGGCAAATTCAAGAGCACCGAAAGAATCAGGAGGAAGAAATTTATTGGATTGACAATGCTTTTGGCGGTATGCCTACCTACCAGTTAGGGGCGCGTTATCCAGCAGATTTTCTTACTCCGATTCATAAAATTTTTCAAAACATTCCACAACCAGCGGAAATTCTTTTTCTTTATTTATTGTCCGCCTATCTTTTTCTTCTAATTATCAGAATGCCCTGGCATATTGCTGTTTTTGGTGCCTTGGCCTATGGTTTATCTACCTACTTATTGATTATTCTTCAAGTAGGCCATAACACAAAAGCCCAAGCTTTGGCTTATATGCCTCTCGTTTTGGGAGGAGTTTATATGATTTTTAACGATAAGAAATTCTGGGGGTTTTTGTTAACCGTTCTGGCGCTTGCGATGCAAATCCGCGCCAACCATTATCAAATGACTTACTATATGTTGCTTTTGCTGTTATTGTTTGTCATGGTTTATTTTTTCAAATCAATTAAAGGAAAGTCACTCAAGCCCTTTGCTGTAAAAACAGGGATTCTCGTTTTTTCTGGATTACTTGCTTTGGGGCTCAATGCCACTTCATTGCTTGCTACCGCTGAATACTCAAAATTTAGTACACGCGGTAAAAGCGAATTGACTCAGAACCCTGACAATTCTTTAAAAGAAGTGACGAGTGGATTAGATACAGCATACATTACTCAGTTTAGCTATGGTATTTTTGAAAGTTTAAATTTATTTATTCCTAGAATTCAAGGGGGAGGTTCAAGAGAAGATTTAGGACAAGATTCTGAGCTGTATAAGTTTTTGATTCAACAAGGCGTTCCGAGAAATCAAGCGGGACAATTCGTTCAGAATGTTCCAACCTACTGGGGCGATCAACCCATACTTGAAGCTCCAGCCTATATAGGAGTAACGATTGTCTTTCTGGCAATCATTTCTCTCTTTTTGATTAAAGGTGCCCTTAGAAATTGGCTTTTTGCGGGAATTATTATGTCTTTACTTTTGTCTTGGGGTAAAAATCTGCCTTGGCTTACTCAGTTATTCATTGATTACTTTCCACTTTACAACAAGTTTAGAGCTGTTAGTTCCATTCAGGTGATTCTTGAATTTTGTTTCCCAGTTTTGGCTTGCTTAGGCTTACATCTAATATTAGAACAAAGAGCATTAAATCCTAAGAAATCTATTTTAAAAACAGCGACATTCTTTCTCTCCTTTCTCCTGCTTTTACTTTTATCGAAAAGTATTTTTGATTTTAGCGGTGGGATGGATGGCTACCTTTCTGAGGCTTATGGACCGATGATCATGGATCAAATTCTTGAAGCAAGAAGATCAATTTTTAGTTATGACATTATAAGAGCAATCCTTTATACGCTTGCAATTACAGCTATTCTATATTTATTCATTCAAGGAAAATTATCAAAGAAAGTCAGTATTCTGGCTTTGTTCGCATTATTAGCGTCAGACCTGTTGGGAATTTCCAATCGCTATATCGATCGTGATCTGTTTGTTTTACCCCGCCAAAAAAGTCAACCTTTTCTAGTTCAAGCTTCAGATCAAGCAATACTAAAAGACAGCACTCGATATCGTGTCTTTGAGCCTAATCTTCAGCTTTCAGGAGCAAGGACGGCTTATTTTCATAACGCTATCGGTGGTTATCACGGTGCTAAACCCAGACGATTTGAAGAGCTTTATGAATATTTTAGCGCAAGTCAGATTGAAGGCGTTTTGGACATGCTTAATGTAAAATACATTCTTTTTGAAAAGGAAAAGGAGCAAAAGTTTATTCAAAATCCAAATGCGATGGGGAACGCTTGGTTTGTAGACTCTCTCTTTGTTTCAGTCGATGCGGACGGGGTTTTAAATAAAATGAAATCCTTGAACTTTGAAAATGGTGCAATTGTATTGGCAAGTGAGGCCCCCGAAAATATTAAGCTGACTTTTTCCGCAGATAGTTTGTCTCGCATTGACCTCACAAAAGCGCATCCAACTCGATTGGAATATAAATTTAGCTCCTCAGAAGAGCAAATGGTTGTTTTTTCAGAAATGTATTACCCCCATGGATGGAAGGCATTCATTGATGGAGTAGAAGTAGAACATTTCCCCGTCAATTATGTCCTTCGTGGACTGAATGTTCCAAAAGGGAATCACGACATTGTTTTTTCTTTTGAGCCTTCAGTGATTAAGACAGGAACTTCAATACGTTTGCTAGCACTGTTTCTATTTCTTGGAGTCATTCTTGTTGCTCTGTTCAAGAAATATAAACGATGAAAGCTTTTAAAAACAAACTTTTATTTTTTCTCTCCTATTTCCTCTTTTGGATAGGATATTTTGTTTTTTCTCGTACAATTTTCCTGCTTTTTTATTACGATAAAACGCTTGAACTCGGCATAGAAACAACTCTAAAAACCTTTTTATATGGTTTACGATTAGACCTTTCATTTGCTTCTTATTTAAGTGTTATTCCTTTTTTTTTAATTCTGTTTTCTTATTTTATTAAGCCTATAAAAATTCATAAAACAATAAAATGGTATTCCTATTTATTATTAATTCTCATTAATTTGTTATTAATCATTGATGTTGGATTGTACCAAACTTGGGGTGTGCGAATTGACAGGACACTCTTGACTTATATTGACACCCCAACGCTCATGTTGGCTTCAGTATCTGTTTTTCAAATGATTACTGGGAGTATTTTTTGGGTGGTGATTTCACTTGCATTTATTAAATTATTTCAGAGTGTTATTACCACTAAAATGGTAGCAATAGAAAAAGGGAATTGGGTTCAGCTACCCGTTTTGTTTTTTATTACCATTGCTTTAATAATACCGATTAGGGGTGGCCTTCAATTAATCCCTATCAACCAAAGCAATGTTTATTTTTCTAATAAGATGTTTGCGAATCATGCCGCTATAAATTTCGTTTGGAACTTTTCTAATACGCTATCCTTTAAAATTGAAGATGAGAATCCTTACAAAATGTTTGATGATCTCACGGCACAAAAAATTATTGATAAAAATAGAGCTCCTCTTTTAATTGCAACAAACGATTCCATTTTAAATACTCAAAAACCAAATGTTATTTTATTAATTTGGGAAGGTCTTACGGCCAAGGTTGTAGGCCCATTGGGCGGAGAAAAAGAGGTTACTGAAAATCTAAATAAACTTGTTAGAGAAGGGATCTTTTTTACCAATTTTTATGCGAATGGGGACAGAACAGATAAAGGAATCCCTTCTATTTTGAGTGGTTATTATCCCCAACCCATCAGGAAAATCATGAGGATGCCTAACAAATCTAGGAGTTTACCAATGTTGCCCCAAAAAATGATTGATCTGGGTTACGAAACGTCATTTTATTATGGTGGTGACACCAATTTTGGGAACATGAATACCTACCTTAGAAATGCTGGAATTTCTAATATTATAGAGGGTAGCGAATTTGATAAAAAGGATTGGAATTCAAAGTGGGGCGTCCACGACCATATTTTTATGGAGCGTTTTACAAAGGATTTATCTCAGCCACAAATTGAACCCTTCTTTAAAATTGCATTAACGCTTTCTAGCCATGAACCCTATGAGTTTCCAGACACTTTTAAGTTTGGAAGAGCTACTGAAGTAAATAAATTCAGAAGCTCCCATGCATATACAGATAAGGTAATAGGTGAGTTTATCAAAAAGGCTAAGACACAATCTTGGTGGGAAAACACTCTGATCATTATTGTTGCCGACCATGGGCATGGATTGCCAGAAAGAAAAGGATATTTTAATGCCCCCAGTCGTTTTAAAATACCCATGCTTTGGTTGGGTGGAGCCTTGGCAAAAAGGGATACAATCGTTTCTACCATCTCAGCACAAACTGATCTTTCCTATACGCTTCTACAAACTCTGAATCAAGATCCTTCTGATTTTAAATGGGGTAAAAATATTTTTAATAACTCTGAAAGTCAATACGCTCATTACATTTTTAATAAAGGCTTCGGAATCATTAATAAAAATGGGATTTATGTTTATGATTTTATAAGCAATAAAGCTTTTGAAGAAAAGGGAACCTCCACAAAAAAACTAGATTCTTTGGGGAAGGCCATTTTACAAAATTCTTATCAAGATTTTTTAGATCGAAAGTAATAGGTAGCAAATGGGGAAACTTAAAATTGAAAATAATACGCTCCACGGTGATTCTTGTCAGCTAAACTTTTAATTTAGCAAAAAACAGGGATGACGAATAAAAAGTCAAGTATGGGGATCATTGCAAAACAATCATTTTATAACAGCATTAGTATTGCTTTTGCTTTTTTGATTGGCGCCTTAAATACGGTTTATTTATACCCAACCTACATGGGGAGTGAGTTTCAAGGACTCATCGTTGCTTTATTGGCCTTTTCGAATCTCTTACAGCCCTTTATCTCATTTGGAGTCCAACACGCTCTGATAAAGTTTTACAGTGCCTGTGAGACCAAGCAAGACCGTGATGCATTGCTCAACTTTTCAATGCTTTTACCTTTATTACTTTTTATTCTTCTGCTCCCTTTTCTGTTTTTTTTTAAAGAAGACATTATTGACATTATTTCTGCAAAGAACTCTAACATTGGTCGGTATGCCTTTCTGATTATTGCCATAGCTTTTTCTACTGCCTATTTTGAGATTTTTTACAACTGGCTTCGAGTCCAACTAAAATCTGTTTTTGGGAATTTCTTAAAAGAATTTTATTCTCGGGCTTTGATTTTTGTATTGCTTTCAGCTTATGCACTCGGTTTTCTCGACTTAGACGGATTCGTATGGGCATTAATTGTTGGGTATTACTTAAGACTTTTGATTGTTATGGCGTATAGTTTTCGAGTTTATACTCCTAAATTTGAATTGCGTTTACCTGTTCAATACAAGTCTATATTGAAATATAGCTTGTTAATTTTTATGTCTGGCGCTGCTGCTAGTCTTATTTTAGACATTGACAAATCGATGATTTCTAATGTGTTGACCGTTGAAAACGTTGCCTATTATAGCGTAGCGGTTTTCATCGCCTCCGTTATAGAATTCCCAGGGAGGGCCATGTTTCAAATCATTAGTCCAATGGTTGCAAAGGCCTTGAATGAAAATGACAAGGAACGCTTAACTTCCTTATTAAAAAAGAGCGCAAATAACTTGTTGTTAGGCGCTGGATTATTGTTTCTGTTGATTAATCTAAATTTAGTAGACTTCTATCAATGGGTTAATCTAGATGGTTATGACAAAGCACTTGATGTTGTCTTTATTGTTTCTTTAGGTAAGCTTTCCACCATGTCAATGGGTTGTCTCAACAACATCATTACCAATTCTAAGTACTATACTTATGTGTTTTGGTTTTCTATAGTTTCTGCAGTATTGGCAGTTGTTTTGAACCTATATTTTATAAATGAGATGGGTATAATTGGTGCGGCCTATGCTACTTTAATTGTAATCGTATTAATTAATATTGCTAAAATTTTATTGATTCAATTTACTTTTAAAATCAACCCTTTTAGCAACAAGACTTTTATTGCCTTAGGAATAATTCTTCTTCTTTATGTTTTGATTCCACTTATCGCTTTAGACCTTTCACCTTTTTTATCTTTGATAATTCGTTCTCTAGTGATTGTAATTTTATTTTTAACCTTTTCCCGGGTTTTTAAACTCACGGGGGATCTTCAAAATGTAATAAACAAATTCAATTTTCTTAATAAAAAAGAAACGTTTTAACCTTTAAGTTTTTTAGAAAGGTACTGCCCTGTAAATGATGCTTTAACCTTAATGATTTCTTCAGGAGTGCCCTGTGCAACCAAATCCCCTCCATCTTTCCCACCGCTTGGTCCGAGATCAATAATGTGGTCAGCACATTTGATGAGATCTAAATTATGCTCAACAACAATTACTGTATGCCCTTGACGAATTAGCGCATTAAAAGAATTCATTAATTTACTGATGTCATGGAAGTGGAGACCTGTAGTCGGTTCATCAAAAATGAAAGCAATTTTTTCAGAAGATGCGCCTCTTCCAATAAACGAAGCCAACTTAATTCTTTGCGCTTCACCACCAGATAGAGTAGTAGAGGGTTGTCCCAAGGAAACATATCCCAGACCAACCTCCTGAAGTGGTTTTAGTTTTTGCACCAATTTATTTTGAGCGAATTCCTCAAAAAACAATATCGCATCATCGACGGTCATGTTTAAAAGTTGATCAATAGAGATATCATTAAACTTAACTTCTAAGATTTCTTTTTTAAATCTTTTCCCTTTGCATTGTTCGCATTGCAATACGACATCCGCCATAAATTGCATCTCAATCGTAGTGTTTCCGTCTCCCTTGCATGTTTCACATCTTCCCCCATCAACATTAAAAGAAAAGTGTTTTGGTAAATAGCCACGATTCTTAGAAAGATTTTGTTTGGAGAACAAACTTCTAATTTCGTCATAAGCTTTGAGGTAGGTAACAGGGTTTGATCTTGAAGACCTACCAATTGGATTTTGATCAACAAATTCAACACTGTGGATGCGATCTATGCTTCCCCCAATGGCACTAAACTGACCCGGCTTGTCATTATAAACCCCCTTTTCTCTTAAGAGTGCAGGATATAGTATTCTTTTAACCAAAGTAGATTTTCCACTTCCCGAAACCCCGGTTACCACCGTTAGGCATCCCAATGGAAAATGCACATCAATATTTTTAAGATTATTTTCTCTTACTCCAGTTAAAGTGATTTTACTCTTGGATTTTCTTCTTTCAGAAGGAACGGGAATTGACATCTCGTTTCTCAGGTATTTTGCGGTCAGGCTATCTGATTTTAATATGTCTTTTAATTTGCCCTCAGCGACGACTTCTCCACCATGAGAGCCTGCTTCTGGCCCCATGTCGATGATGTTGTCACAAGCATACATTATTTCCTCATCATGCTCAACAATAATCACAGTATTGCCTAGGTCTCTCAATTTTTTTAATACCAAAATCAACCTATCATTATCCTTAGAGTGAAGTCCTATGGAAGGTTCATCAAGAATGTACATAGATCCAACCAAGGAACTGCCCAAGGAAGTCGCTAAATTGATCCGCTGTGACTCCCCCCCAGATAGGGTATTTGATTTTCGGTTTAAGTTTAAATATCCCAAACCAACATCTTGTATGAATTTAATTCTAGAAGTTATTTCTTTTAAAAGTCTTTCAGAAATTTCTGTATCGTACTTATTTAATTGAATTGAATTGAAAAACACTTCCAATTCATCCATAGACAAATCAAGTAGTTCTGGGAGTCCTTTTCCGTCAATTTTAACATAGCCAGTTTCTAATTTTAGTCGAGAACCATTGCATTGTGTGCATTTTGTTTTCCCTCGATATCTGGAAAGCAACACACGGTTTTGAATTTTATAGTTTTTGGCTTCAATTTTAGCAAAAAACTTGTTGATCCCTGTAAAGTAGGAGTTACCGTCCCAAAGGGTTTTGATGTCTTCTTTTGAAAGTTCAAAATAGGGTTTATGAATTGGGAAATCAAATTTATAAGCATTCTCAATCAACGAATTATGAAACTTCCTCAGCCCAGCTCCTTTCCAAGGAGCAATGGCATCATCAAAAATTGAACGGCTGGTGTCTGGCACTACAAGCTCCTCATCAATTCCTACAATATCTCCAAAACCTTCACATTTTTCACAAGCCCCAAAAGGATTATTAAAACTAAAAAAATGAACATTGGGTTGCGTGAAAGTGATTCCATCCAATTCAAAACGATTAGAAAAATTAATCGTTTTCTTGTTGCTCATGAAATAAAGCGAGCAAGTTCCATTGCCTTCGTAAAAAGCAATTTCTATGGCGTCGGAAAGTCTTTGGTAAAAATCATCTTCGTGCCTAACGATCAATCGATCTACAATCAATTCAAAAGGTTTATTGGGAGCTTTTTCCAGTTCCTCAATGCGAATTACTTCATTTTTATGAAAAATTCTAGCGAAACCCTGTTGCTTGAGAATGTTTAAACGGTCTTGAAAACTTCTCTTTTCGTCTTGAGCGATCGTTGCCATTAACAGGATTTTTTCTCCTTCAGCTATTTTCTTTACTGCTTCTATGACATCTTTAACTGTGTCACTTTTAACTTGTTTATTCGAAATGGGGGAGAAGGTTCGCCCCACTCGAGCAAACAGAAGCCTTAGGTAATCATAAATTTCTGTTTTTGTTCCAACCGTAGAGCGGGGGTTGGAGGAAGACACTTTTTGTTCAACTGCAATTGCAGGAGCAATTCCTTTAATTTCATCAACTTTAGGCTTGTTTAATCTGCCCATAAATTGACGTGCATAGGATGACAAACTTTCTACATAACGCCTTTGCCCTTCGGCATAGAGCGTATCAAAAACCAATGATGACTTTCCAGAGCCTGACAAGCCTGTCACCACTGTCATTTTATTCCTAGGAATAAGCACGTTAACGTTTTTGAGATTGTGAAGATGCGCCCCCTTGATTATTATGTAATCTTTAGTATCAGTTTCAAGAAGGTTTTTCATAGAAAGTAGTCAAGTTGTAAAATTACAACTAATCTTAATTTTTATGTAGACTAGGATTTAAAATTTAGATGAATTTTATGAAAATCTAAGATTTAAAAAATATTTATATATTTGTTCTAAATAAAATAAGCGTATAAAGCAAAATTACTTTTAAAATTAGCGTTAGTGTTTAACACAGTTCTACTGTAAAAGTAATTTATATGCATACTACAAAGTCCCCTAAAATTTCAGATGCTCAGTTAATAAGTGATTACATTGCTGGCAACGAACCCTCCTTAGAAATCCTTATTTACAGACATAAATCAAGGATCTACAATTTTATTTTCTCAAAAGTATTTGATCGTGATGTTGCAGAAGATGTTTTTCAAGAAACATTTATTAAAGTCATTAAAACCCTAAAAAGAGGAGTTTATAATGAAGAAGGTAAATTTGTTTCTTGGGTAATGCGAATTGCTCATAACTTGGTCATAGATCATTTTAGAAAATCAAATCGTATTCCTAAGTTTGAGTCTAGTGATGATTATGATGTTTTCCAATTTATTTCAGATGGAACACCAAATGCTGAGAAAGCGTTGATCAATGAACAAGTGGTAAGTGATCTTCAAAATTTAGTTGCTGAGCTTCCCGCGGATCAGAAAGAAGTGCTAACAATGCGTTTGTATCGCGACATGAGCTTTAAAGAAATCGCTGAATCTACTGGGGTTAGCATCAATACAGCTTTGGGTAGAATGCGCTATGCTGTGATCAATCTCCGAAAAATGATCCAAGAAAACCAGATCGCTTTAGCCTATTGAGATACTAAATTCTGTTTTTTTGCGTTATACATCAAAAACCAATGTATGCAGCAAAATTACTTTTTAAATTTATCGAAACAGTCAAACGAGCCAAGCCCTCAGGTTATTGAGCGTATTTTAGCCTTTTCAAGATCCTATAATTCAAATGAGGTGATCGAATTCGGGTGGTATAGCAATTCTTAGTTATTTACCCTTTAAGAGCTTATTAATTACAGACTTTCTTCCTATCATTCGGGTGATGTGGTCTTTTTCAATATTCCACCCCCTTGCTGGACAATATTTCCTTCCGTACCATATGATTTGTAAATGCAAATCATTCCATCTTTCCTTAGGAAACAATCGCTTGGCATCTCGCTCAGTTTGTACTACATTTTTGCCATTTGTGAATCCCCAACGATACATCAATCGATGTATGTGGGTATCAACGGGAAATGCTGGCACGCCAAATGCCTGGGACATCACAACACTTGCAGTTTTGTGCCCAACAGCGGGAAGCGCTTCGAGTGATTCAAAACTTTGAGGAACTTTTCCTCCATGTTTATTAAT
The DNA here is from genome assembly GCA_913058385.1 of uncultured Flavobacteriaceae bacterium. Taxonomy (GTDB): domain Bacteria; phylum Bacteroidota; class Bacteroidia; order Flavobacteriales; family Flavobacteriaceae; genus UBA8316. The sequence goes on along the minus strand of CAJXQS010000005.1, from coordinate 14,879 downwards.
CAAAATATGAGAAAGCCCATGAATCCCTTTTGACTTCATTGGGGAGAGCCCAACAGGTTTTATGATTTCTCTTATTTCTTCCACACTCAGTTTAATCATTTCGTAGGGAGTATTTGCCTGTTTAAAAAGTAATGGTGTAATTTTATTTACCCGAACATCAGTGCTTTGAGCCGATAGTAAAACAGCGATTAAAAGCGTGTAAGGATCTGTGTGGTCTAAGGGAATTGGGATCTCTGGATACAATTGATCCAATTCATTCATGACAAAGGCAACCTTTTCTTTTCGAGTCATCTAGATTTTTTGTTATTTAGAACTTTAATTAAAGATATATAAAATGAATACATTACAAGTAGGGGATAAGGTCCCAAATTTCACCACTAAAGATCATCTAGGAAATACGGTTAGTCTTCAAGACTATGACGGTAAAAAGTTGGTGGTATTCTTTTATCCAAAGGCAAGCACTCCGGGTTGTACACTTGAAGTTTGTGATCTAAGAGATCACTATCAAGAGCTTAAGGATAAAGGATATTCTTTACTTGGCGTTAGCGCTGACAATGAAAAAAGGCAGAAAAACTTCGCTGATAAATTTGAACTTCCATTTCCATTACTAGCGGATGAAGACAAGACTGTTATTGAAACTTTTGGGGTATGGGGACCTAAAAAATTCCAAGGAAAAGAATATGAAGGAATTCACAGAATGACTTTTATTATTAATGAAAAAGGACTTGTAGAACGACTTATCAGTAAGGTAAAAACTAAAGAGCACGCTGCACAAATACTGGAAGATTAACTTTTTTCTTCAACTTCCTTCTGAGTCCAGCCAAACATTTTATTCTGAATAATCATCTCGGCGATACCTTCTGGCAATCCATCTTTCCAAGTATCGTCGTTGTTTTTGATTTTGGCAAGTATTTCTCTTGAGAAAATTGAAAGGTTGTCCTGATCAAAATCAAAAATATCAACCACTTTACCATTGTACTTGAAAAACTTATAGAAGTCTTTCATTCTCGGGTGTAGTTTCAGGTTGTTTGAGTTGACAATTTCACCCGTTTCAAAATTCTTCATTGGATAGAGGTATACTTTCAGTTTGTTGTGGAACATTTTACCAAAGGCCTCGAGTATACCCCCACTGATATCTTCATAGTAGTGTTCATCAAAAACTTCAACAAAATTATTTACTCCCATGGTCAACGCCATTTGTTCCTTGGTGTATTCTGATAAATAGTCAACCAGACGGTAGTATTCTTTGAAGTTTGAAATCATTACGGAATGTCCAAGAGAACACAACAGTTTGGCACGATCCATGAAATCTTTTTCATCAATTTCACCTTGCGCACTCAAATTAGATAAAGTTATTTCAAAAATAACTTCTGTCTTATTTTCATTGACTTTTGGTTCCTTAACAAAGATGTCATAAGATTTTTCAAACATGTCTATATTAACCCGAGTAACAGGTCTAAAACTTCCCCTCAACAGGAGAATGTTTTTCTTGTATAGAATTCTTGCGGGTAAGATATTATTACCGCTAGGGTCAAACATTACGGCATCTGTCATCTTGTTTTTAACCAGTTGTAAACTCATGATCCTATTGTCAATATCCTTGAAAACTGGTCCAGAAAAATTGATCGTATCGATTTCGATTGAGTCCAAATCAATATGATCGTATAAATATTTGAGTAGTTTTTTTGGATTGTTGTGTTTGTAAAAAGCACCATAGACCAAATTGGCTCCCATTATCCCCAAGGCTTCCTGCTGAAGCCTTGCCTCTGTTTGGTGAAATCGAACATGAAGCATAATTTCACTGTAGGGTTCTTCCGGGGCAGTTTGAAATCTAATCCCCATCCATCCATGACCCTTAAACTTTTTCGCAAAATCAATCGTAGTAACGGTGTTTGCATAGGTGAAAAACATCTTATTCGGGTGATTCTTTTTTGGAATACGATCTTCAAGCAGCTTCATCTCATGATCAAGCATTTTTTTTAGCCGCGTTTCCGTCACATAGCGACCGTCTTCTTCTTCTCCATAAATGGTGTCACTAAAGTTTTTATCATAAGCACTGATGGTCTTGGCAATAGTTCCTGAGGCACCACCAACCCTAAAGAATTGTCTTGCTACTTCTTGACCAGCTCCGATTTCTGCAAAGGTTCCGTAAATGTGGTGGTTAAGATTTATTTTTAAGGCTTTGGCCTCAATTGAAGGACGGTTTTCGAAATTCTGGTCTCCAGGTAACGTAACGGACATAAAATATATTTTGATTCTAAATTTACAAAGTTTGTTTTATATCTCACCAAATTTTTACCTTTGATTCTCCATATGATAAAAATCACTTTTCTTGGTACTGGCACATCACAAGGTATTCCTGTGATTGGAAGCACTCACCCCGTTTGTTTAAGTGCAAACTCAAAGGATAAGAGGCTCAGAAGTTCTGTGTTAATTGAAACAGAAAACTTGTCTTTTACCATCGATTGTGGTCCAGATTTTAGACAGCAAATGCTCAAGGCAGAATGCGAAAGACTAGATGGGGTACTCTTTACGCATGAACATGCAGATCACACGGCCGGAATAGACGACATAAGACCTTATTTTTTCAGACAGGGTGATATTCCTGTTTTTGCCAGCGCCAGAGTTATAGAGAGTCTTAAAAAAAGATTTGGGTATATTTTTAATTCGGAAAACAAATACCCGGGAGCACCTTCAGTAAAGGTCATTGAAATTGACAAAAGAAGTTCCTTTCAATTGGATGTTTTAAAAATAACTCCCGTTGAAGTGATGCACAACCGTTTGTCTGTGTTGGGCTATCGCATTGGTAATTTTGCCTATTTGACTGATGTAAAGACAATTGCCTCAGAAGAAATGGAAAAACTGAATGATTTAGACGTCTTGGTGCTTAATTGCCTGAGAATAGAACCCCATCCAACGCACTTAAACTTAGAAGAAGCACTAGAAATTATTGATGAACTTAAACCTAAAAAGACCTATTTTACACACATAAGCCACTATCTTGGGTTTCACGATGAGGTTGAGGCAAAATTACCTGACAATGTGTTTTTAGCTTATGATAGTTTGCAAGTAACTTCAATTTAAATTTTATGAAAAACAAAATATTATTATATCTTTTCTTATTCACCGCTTTGATATTAATTTTTCAATTGGTTAATTCTAAAAAAGTTTTCAATGACATGAACTCCAAAATCGTGTCCTACAAGATGGAAAATATAATTTTAAAGGATTCTATTTCTCAATTGGGTACTCTTTTGGAAGACGAACGCTATTTTAACTTGATGGGAAACGAAGATGCAATGCGCTACTTTAATAGTTTTGAGATTGATGATATTTCAGGATGGGTTAAAGATGAACTTTATGAAACGAATCTTTTGAGAGAGAAAAATGATTTAATTCCCTACGAAGGAATGAATCGTACTTTTCTAATAAATAAGGTTAAAGTATTAAATCACAAGTGGTTAATTGCTGATTTTTCAGACGGAACGCATTGGGGTGAGATTTTCTTAGGATATAAAATACTTCCAAACAACAAAGTGACTTTTGAGTTAAAAGAACATTTACTTTATCCTATTTCAGATTAGTTTCTTCTAACCATTTTATAATATCTTGAAAGCTTTGCGCCGACACATTATGCCCATCAGGATAGGTGTTGAAAACTACCAGTGGATTTTTCGCCTGGAGCACTTCAATACTATCCTTCGCCCATGAGTAGGGTACCGTAACATCCTCTGAACCGTGAGAGCCAAAGGCAAGTATGCCAGCATAACTTGTTAAGGTTTTTTTTAATATGTTTTTATTAATGTAACCGCTCATACAGATTGCTCTTCTGACTTTATCCGGATTGTCTAAGAGAATCGCCCAACTTAAAATGGCGCCTTGGCTGAATCCCATTAAAGAGATGTCATTAGAATCAAGGTTGTGTTTTTTAACAAGCTCCTCTAGCTGATCACTAACAGTCTTAATCGAGACTTTGGCTTCTTCATCGTCCGACCACTTGTCTTGGGTCATGTTGTTGTGGATTGTATACCAAGCATAGCCACCCATTGGAGTATCTAGTGGGGCACGAAGAGAAATAATTGTATGGTTTTGAGGCAAATAATCTGCAAAGGAAAATAGGTCATCATCGTTACTTCCATATCCATGAAGCAGTACAATTGCTGGAACAGGTGAAGCACCATTTTTTGCTTCTCTAATTTGGTATTCTAAAGTCATTTTATGTGTTTAATGTAAGAGCACCGTTGTTATAACTACCGATAACTTTCCCTGTTAATTGACTTCCAATGAACGCTGAATTCTTGGAAGTTGAGAGTATATTTTTTTCTTCAAACGTATGATTTGTGTCAGGATCGAAGAATGTTAAGTCAGCTTTTTCTCCAACTTTAATCTTGGAAACTTTAACTCCAAAGCGCTCGCTACCTCTGGTCAAAAAACGCAGTACTTTTTCGAGAGGAAAGATTGTGCAAAGTGCCCCAAAACAGGATTCAAGCCCTGTGGTTCCACCAAGAGCGCGCTCAAACTCTAGCTTTTTAAATTCAATGTTCATTGGTTCATGCATGCTACTCACCATGTCTATGGTTCCGTCTAGCAACCCTTCTCTTAGTGCTCTTTGATCTGATTTCGATCGAATGGGAGGGAACACCTTAAAATTAGCGTCAAAACTTTCTAACTCTGTATCATTAAAAAATAAATTGGGTAATCCAACACTACAACTCAGGTCTAAACCTTTCTTTTTGGCTTGCCTTATTAAATCGACACCGCTTTCAGAGCTCACAAAAGGAATGTGCAATTTTCCGCCAGTATATTCCAATATTTGAATGTCTCTTGATATTTGGAGTGATTCTGCCAAGGAAGGGATTCCTTTTAATCCAATCTTAGTACTTGTGGCTCCTTCATGCATCATTCCTTTGGCTGAAAGTTCACTGTTCATAGGGTGAGAAAGCACCAAACCTTTAAAACTCTGGGCATACTGCAGCGTTATTTTTAAAAGGTTCCCACTCGCAATTGATTTTTTATGATCTCCAAAAGCAACAGCTCCAGCCATGTGCATGTCATACAAAGATGCCATTTGATTTCCTTCGGCACCAATTGTCATTGTTCCCATTGGGAAAAGCGAAGTTGTACTTCCAACTGCTGTTTTTAATAGGTGATTTACGCTGGAATGAGAGTCAACCGCTGGGAGTGTGTCAGGATTGAGAACCACTTTGGTAAACCCACTTTTTGCAGCAACATTTAATCCATTATCAATTGTTTCTCGTTCTTCAAAACCCGGTTCACCAAAGGAAACCCCTGGATCAAACCAGCCCGGAGAGACGTGTAAGTTTTTATTTTTAATAGTTTTGGCATCGTCCTCTTCAATGTCAGGAGCAATGGCAACAATCTTGTTTTCTAAAATTAAAATATCTTGAATAGTGCAATGAAACGGACTCGAAGGGTCAAGTAGGGTAGCGTTTTTAAGAAGTATCTTCATCAATGCAGCACGTGTTTTACAAAAATAGAAAAATAAAGACATCTAGGTCTTACTAATTTCAATTAAAATTTTTCAAAAGCCCCCAACCCAAAAAGTGCAAAATCATATTTCACAGGATCTTTTGGGTCAAACTTCCTTAAAATACTATCAATTTCATTTAAGGTTTTGGCATCATTTTGTTTGCGTTTTAAGAGTCCTAATTTCCTAGCTACATTGCCCGTGTGGACGTCTAATGGTAGTGAAAGCTGGGAAGTATCTATGTTTTTCCAAAGCCCAAAATCAACTCCTTGTTTATCCGAACGCACCATCCATCTCAAAAACATGTTGATTCTTTTTGCAGCCGAACCCTTTTGTGGATCCGAAACGTGTTTTTCGGTTCTTTTATGATGCTCAAGTTCGAAAAAAATTGATTTGAAATGATGAATACTGTTTTGTAAAGAATCATTTGACATTGAAAACAAGTTCTCCAATCCACTGTGGTTAAGATAAATGTTTTGCAATGCAGAAATAAAATAAGAAAAATCCTGGCTGTTAAACGTTCTATGAACAAATACTTCGAATTTAGACAAATCACTTTTCTGATGATTTAAAACAAATTCAAAAGGCGAATGATCCATTAACTCCATCATAAGCGATCCGCTTTTTAGGATGCTGGTACGATTGCCCCAAGCGATTGTTGCGGTTAAAAATGCAGCAATTTCAACATCTTCTTTTTTGGAAAACCTATGGGGAATCTGAATGGGATCCGAAGGGATAAAATCAATGTTTTCATACTGAGCAGCTTTAAGATCTAAAAAATCTTTTAATTCATTTATTTTCATGAAATAATTTTACCGTCTTTAAGCGATATTTTACGGTCTACTCGTTCCGCCAGTTCTTCATTATGAGTAACGATCACAAAAGTACAGCCCAATTGATCTCTTAAATTAAAAAACAATTCATGAAGATAAAGAGCATTCTCAGAATCAAGATTACCACTGGGTTCATCGGCAAAAACAACTTTAGGTTTGTTGATTAAAGCACGGGCAACGGCGACACGTTGTTGCTCTCCACCCGACATTTCCTGTGGTTTGTGATGCGTCCTATCAGCCAGACCCAATTGACTTAACAATGCGGTGGCATCTCTTTCAAGGTCTTCTTCTTTTCGATTTCCAATCCACCCAGGCATACAAACATTCTCTAGTGCAGTAAACTCGGGGAGTAGCTCATGAAATTGAAAAATAAAACCTAGATTTTCATTCCTAAAAAGTGCCATTTCCTTTTCAGAGAGCTTTTGAGTATCCTTATCTGCAATTATTAAACGAGTACCCTCAATAGAAGTAGGGGAGTCTAATGTTCCCAGAATTTGTAAAAGTGTGGTTTTACCCGCCCCAGAGGGACCGACAATGGCTACAACTTCACCTTCTTCAATCTCAAGGTCAATTCCTTTTAATACTTCAAGTTCTCCATATTGCTTATGAATTGCTTTACAGGAAATTATTGTGCTCATAGGTTTTAAAATAAGCTGACCGAGTCAGATTTTTAATTTTTTACAAATTATATAAATTATAAAGAATAACACAATCATCGCTTGACATACTTTCAATTGAAATAAAGTATTTTGTTTTATTATTTATTATATTTGTTAAACAAAAAAAATAAATTGAATAATAAAGCCTATTTAGCTGGAGGTTGTTTCTGGTGTACAGAGTCTATATTTCAACGTGTCATTGGTGTTAAAAACGTCCTGCCGGGCTATATGGGAGGTTCAATTAAGAATCCAGCATACAGAGAGGTTTGTACGGGGAATACTGGACATACGGAAGCCATTGAAGTCATTTTTGACCCTGCAATAATCTCTTTTAAGGACCTTCTTGAAATTTTCTTTTCTGCTCACGATCCCACGACATTAAATCGACAGGGTAATGATGTTGGGACTCAGTATCGATCAGCAATTTTTTATACGAGTGCTATTCAAAAAGAAGAAGCGGAAGAAATGATTCAAGACTTAAATGCTAGGAATGAATTTAGCGCACCGATTGTCACTGAGGTGTCGGAAGAAGTACCGTTTTATCATGCTGAAAAGGAACATTCTAATTATTTCAATCTAAACAAAGAGCAATCTTATTGCCAGTTTGTGATCTCCCCCAAAATTAAAAAAGTTACTGCTAAATTTAATAAATACATTTCTAAGGATGAATGATAATTTTGATATTGACAATTTACTTGTAACAGAAGAAATTAAATCAAGCTTCACCAACATAATTGGTTCACTGGGAGAAAACTCAGGCAGAGAAGGCTTATTAAAAACTCCTGAGCGTGCGGCAAAGGCGATGCAGTTTTTGACAGAAGGCTACGATAAAGATCCTAACGAGATCCTTAAAAGTGCAATGTTTAGTGAGAGTTATAATGAAATGGTAATCGTTAAAGACATTGAGCTTTATTCATTGTGCGAGCATCATTTATTGCCCTTTTTCGGAAAAGCGCACATCGCTTATATTCCAAACGGACACATTGTTGGTTTGAGCAAAATCCCACGAATTGTTGATGTGTTTTCACGAAGATTTCAAGTGCAAGAGCGTTTAACGGAACAGATATTGGATTGTATTAATGATACGTTAAAACCTAAGGGAGTTGCAGTGGTTATTGAGGCTTCTCACATGTGTATGATGATGCGTGGTGTTCAAAAACAAAATTCTACCACAACAACTTCTGGTTTTAGAGGGGCTTTTAAAGATACTGATACCCGAAATGAATTTTTAAAATTAATCAGTTCAAGGCTTTCATAGTTCAAGCTAATCAATCAATTATTCTAACATTTCTTTTTTTGAGGCAGAGCAGTCCTATTGTTCCTGATCGATCCCACTAAAAATCTATTTAAGCGGCGGTTTCAATTTTCATGATGACTATTTGATTTTCCCAATTGTGATTAAGACTTTACCCCATAATATCTTCTTTATGATTATTAAAACCACAAGCAATATTATCAGGTCATTTTATATGAATTCTTCCTGGGTTAATTTAGAGCGTTATTTGTCCTTAAAAAGAAATTTAAACCCAATTTTACTCAACATTTTTTTTTCAAATTCCCAGAAAAATTTAAACTGAAAAAAAAGAGCTCCGAAGAGAATTAACAAAACTTGATAGATAGGGAAAACAATAATTATTCGAAGTAGATAATAAATTACTTTCCCTAATAAAATATCTTCAAACGTAGTAATATTTATGTTTAGAAAATCAAGAACAGGCCCAGCAAATTTAACGCTTGCGCTCCCAGTCAGTGCGAAAACAATTAAAATAACGATAATTTGAAAATTGGATTTAATATTCCATTTTTCCTTCAGTCGATTGAGCATTCATTTTATCCTAAAAGTGAAATAATTTGATTTGCCAACTCTTCGCCGATTCTGTCCTGAGCCTCTAGTGTAGCAGCGCCGATATGGGGAGTTAGAGAAATCTTTGGATGCATTAAAAGTTTGACTTCTGGTTTGGGTTCATTTTCGAATGTATCCAAAGCTGCGAAAGCAAGCTTGTTGCTGTCTAATGCGTCTACCAAAGCAACTTCATCAAGAACGCCTCCTCTGGCTGCATTAACGACAACGGCTCCATCCTTCATCATTGCAAATTCCTTTTTACCCAAGACATATTTCTTTTGTGCAGGCACATGAAGACTTAAAAAGTCAGATTTCTTTAATACTTCATTCATCGGAAGGGTGCTTATTTCAACGGATACTGACGCTCCATTAAACAAGGTAACAGGAACGCTAACTTTATCAATAAATTTATCCGCAGCCAAAACTTGCATTCCAACGCCCAAAGCGATTTTTGCAACCTCTTGACCAATTCGACCAAATCCTATGATTCCGATTGTTTTTCCTCTTAGCTCAACTCCTTTTGCATAGGCCTTTTTGAGTCCCTTAAAGTTAGACTCTCCCTCCAAGGGCATGTTGCGATTAGAATCGTGTAAAAACCTTACGCCGCCATAGAGGTGCGCAAATACTAATTCAGCCACAGAAGCTGAAGAAGCAGCAGGAGTATTGATAACACTCAATCCTTTTTCGCGAGCATATTCAACATCGATGTTGTCCATTCCTACGCCACCGCGTCCAATAACTTTTAATCCTGGACATGCATCAATTAATTCTTTTCTTGCAGTGGTTGCACTTCTTACGAGCAATACTGTAATGCTATTTTCATTGATATAATTGGCTACTTGTTCTTGAGCAACATTGGTTGTGATTACTTCAAAACCTGCAGCAGTCAAAATATCAATCCCTGCTTGTGAAACTCCGTCGTTGGCTAGTATTTTCATTGTATTTTTTTAAATATTTTTTTCAAATTCTTGCATGCATGATATAAGTACTTCGATACTTTCGGTAGGAAGTGCGTTGTATATTGAAGCGCGATAACCTCCAACGGATCTATGACCTTTCAGACCACTGATTCCTGCTTCCGTCCATAGCTTGTCAAAAACAGCTGCATGACTGTCATCAACTAAATTAAAAGTAGCATTCATCTCAGATCGGTCTTCAACAGCTGCGAAACCCTTAAATAAAGGATTTCTATCAATTTCATTATAAATCAATGCTGCTTTTTTAGCATTGTTTGCTCCAACACCTTTTAAACCACCATTTGCTTCAATCCATCTTAGATTAAGTAGCGCAGTATAAATTGGGAAAACAGGAGGCGTATTAAACATGCTGTCTGCTTTGGCGTGAACTGCATAATCCATCATCGAAGGAATGGCTCGAGTTACTTTACCCAAGATACTTTCCTTAACGACAACCAATGTTATTCCAGAAGGTCCCATGTTTTTTTGAGCGCCCGCGTAAAATAAATCGAATTTTGAATAGTCAAATTCACGTGAAAAAATATCTGAACTCATGTCCGCTACCAAAGACGCATCGGTTGTAGGGATTTCTTTAAATTGAGTTCCGAAAATGGTATTGTTGGTCGTCAGGTGAACATAATCAAGCCCTGTAGGAATGTCATAACCTTTAGGGATGTAATTAAAGTTATCCTCTTTAGAAGAAGCCAATTCAGTTACTTCTCCGAATAGTTTGGCTTCTTTAATGGCTTTTGTTGACCAAGTACCAGTATTGACATACCCTGCTTTGTTTTCTAACAAATTATAGGCAGCCATCAGAAACTGAAGACTTGCTCCTCCATGGAGAAACATGGCTTTGTAACCTTTGTTTTCAAGATTTAAAACTTGAAGTGCCCTTTGGCAAGCTTCTTCCATGATCGCAATAAACTCTTTACTTCTGTGAGATATTTCAATCAGAGAAAGACCGATATTGTCCAATTCAATTACTGCTTTGGCAGCGCCCTCAATAACTTCTTTTGGAAGGATAGAAGGTCCAGCGCTAAAATTGTGTTTTTTCATAAGAATTTTCAAAGTGCAAATATTAAAAGATCAGTTCAATTAGTCATCGTTAAATGATTAATTTTTATCATATTTTTCAACAAAATATTTATAATAATGGATATGGGATACATTTTATAAGTCGATCAGAAATGACATTGTGTCGATTCCATCTGCATAATCCCATAATTGGGGTTGTTGTGTCTGCCCAAAAGGAATAGGATTTTTAAGCGGTATCGTTGAAACCAGACATTGGATTTGATCTTCAAGAGCCTCTAGTTTTTTTTCTAAAGTTTCAATGTTTTCATAATGTTCATAAAATACGCAGGCGATAGGTGAGGAAATTCCTTCATCTTTTTTAATCATAAAAAATCCATTTTCAATAAAATCAAACTCACTCATCAAAAATACTGCCTTATTATAATCATAATTATTTGCATATTTATTAACATTTAAGACACTTGCAAGCGGATAGACCCCTCCGAAAACTAAATTTAGATCAAAACCTTCTGGTACATAAAGCTTTGAAACATTTCGGCAACCCATGCCATAATATTGCAATAGATCTCTCCCTAAAGCTTCGTATTCTTCTTTTGATTCATTTCCTGTTAAGACCGCAACGCCGTTTCTGTTTTTTCTAATGATGTGAGGATATTTTGAGAAATAATAGTCAAAATATCTGGCAGCATTGTTTCCTCCGGTCGCGATTACAGCGTCAAACCCATCAAGTTTTTCAGTAGTAAAAATGGTAGAAAATTTAAAAATAGGGTCTAGGTTAGCGATAAAGGGCATCAATATTTGATCCTTAGAAGCGCATTTAACCAAAGCGATGTTTCCACTAATCCATATAGAAATCAAATCATGAAGTCCTACCAAAGGAATATTACCCGCCATAATTACTGCAATGGTTTTCTGCTCCTGAGTTTCTTTTAAGTCATAAGAAGTAATCCATTTATTGATTTTTTCTTTGCTAAGCGCGTCCCCCCAAACCTTAAATGCCGCTAAACATTGATCCAATTGGAACCAAGCGTTGTGTTGCTTTGCAGTTTCCAAGCACTCGAAAAACTTCTGATATTCAGGATTTTCAGCTTTTATGTTCTGAAAATAAAGCCCCAATTTTTCAAGGGCTAAAATTCTATCTTTAATAAGATTCATTTATTTGTTAAGTATGTATTTAGGTCTTACTTTTGTAGCAAATTTAAAGAAACATATTTGTTATGGCCATTATTATCACCGATGAATGTATTAATTGCGGAGCATGCGAACCCGAATGTCCTAATACAGCGATCTATGAAGGTGCTGACGATTGGAGATACAAAGACGGAACTCAGTTAAAAGGGAATGTTGTTTTACCAAATGGGAAGTCAGTAGATGCTGATGAAACTCAAATTCCTGTTTCAGATGAGTTCTATTATATTGTCCCTGATAAATGTACTGAGTGTAAAGGTTTTCATGATGAGCCGCAATGTGCAGCGGTATGTCCTGTAGACTGTTGTGTTCCTGACGATGAGCATGTAGAATCTGAAGAAACCTTACTTGGGAAACAACGTTTTATGCACCCAAGTGATTGAGAACAATAGGGCTCTTAAAATTTACGATTTCAATATTATTTTTCGCTAATTTATCTTTACAAGTCTCGCTTGTGAAATAGTGTGCATCTTCTGCACGCCAAGCAGCACCAAAATTGGGATGGTCCAGTGTAATTTGATTCATTTCCTCGCTAGCAAGCGCAGGATGAATCAATAGGATGGATAGCCCTTCTGGTAAGTTATCTAATATTGAATCATAATGTGCAGTCAGTCCTTTTCCTTCAAATTCCTGAAAAGAGGCCATGTAAATCGATTCAATACATTTTTCGGTGGGTAAATTAAATTGTGATGGAGATTCGCCTGTACATGCAATTAATTTTTCACTTAGAATGATAGGTATTTGATAGTTTGCACCCAAACTCTGGTATAAATCTAAAAGATCTTGCCGAATTCCTAAGGTGTACATGTGCGAATCTAAATGAGAGGGTTTTAATCCTAATGAAAGGGCATATTCAATTTGATTTGTTAATTCTAACTCGACTTCCTCCAAAACAGCGGAATCTCTGATGTGCTTGCGTTTGGGATAAAAATGACCTTGTTTATCGACCAAAGAAGGGATTTTGGCTGGAGCTGTGATGGATCGAAATGGATAGGTTTTCCATTCTCCGGTTAAGGTTAAATGAATTCCATAATCTAATTCAGGTTGCTGCAAGCAAAACTGAGCCATTTCATGAAACCAAGGGCAAGGAACCATTAAACTGGTTGAGCTGATGCTTCCTTTAAGCATTCCTACCTGCGTTGCATTATTTTCAGACCAAGCCAAGCCGGCATCATCGGCATGAATTATTAATTGTTTTTTAGAATTCATTAAATGTTGATATAAATAATCTTTGTCATAAATAGTGAAAGTAAATGGAAAAGTCAAAAGAAACCTTATTTTTGCCAAAAATATTTTCATGAAAGCAGGTATTGTCGGATTGCCCAATGTGGGGAAATCAACACTTTTCAATTGTTTGTCCAATGCAAAAGCACAAAGTGCTAATTTTCCTTTTTGTACTATTGAGCCTAACATAGGTGTTGTCAATGTGCCAGACAAGCGATTGGATGTTTTATCTGAACTTGTAAATCCAGAAAAAATTGTTCCTGCAAATGTTGAGATTGTTGACATTGCTGGTTTGGTTAAAGGTGCTTCTAAAGGAGAAGGACTAGGAAATCAATTTTTAGGAAATATTCGTGAAACGGATGCCATACTCCATGTATTGCGTTGTTTTGATGATGACAATATTATTCATGTTGATGAATCAGTTGATCCGGTTCGAGATAAGGAAACAATTGACATGGAACTTCAATTGAAAGACCTGGAAACTGTTGAGAAAAAAAGAGAAAAAATTCAACGTGCGGCCAGAACAGGCAATAAAGAAGCGCAAAAAGAATTGAGTGTCATTGAATTGATTATCACTGCTTTGGAAAGTGCTCAAAACGTAAGAACCTTAGTTTTTTCAGAGGACGACAGGGCTGCCTACGTAACACCTTTACAGTTAATCACTGACAAGCCTGTCCTTTATGTTTGTAATGTTTCTGAAGACGCTGCTGTCAATGGAAATACCTATGTTGATAAAGTGAAAAAAATAGTAGCTGACGAAAACGCTGAAGTTTTAATTTTGGCAGTGAGCATTGAGGCGGACATAAACGAATTGGATTCCTACGAAGAAAGACAATTATTTTTAGAAGACTTAGGTCTTGAAGAGCCTGGTGCCACTAAATTGATCAATTCTGCCTATCATTTATTAAACTTGCAAACCTACTTCACGGCAGGGGAAAAGGAAGTACGAGCTTGGACCATCCCGATTGGCGCCACTGCACCTCAAGCAGCAGGGGTTATCCACACCGATTTTGAAAAAGGGTTCATTCGTGCGGAAGTGATTGGATATAATGACTTTGAGACCTTTGGGTCTGAAGCCAAAGTCAAGGAAGCTGGTAAAATGAAAGTGGAAGGGAAGGAGTACATCGTAAAGGATGGCGATGTGATGCATTTTAGATTTAATGTCTAAAATGATTACCTTGTGATTGATGAAATCAAAAGGGCTAAAATATCTAATTTTATTTTGTGCATTATCTGCTATTTTAGTCGATTTTCTTGATTATCAATTGCTTTACAGTGTTTTTAAGCCCTTAACTACCTTCCTAATAATCTTACTTGTTGTAAGATTCAGAAATTCAAATTCATATTCTAAAAGAATATTGTTGGGTCTCATTTTCTGCCTTTTTGGAGATAGTTTTTTGTTGTTTGAAAATTATTTTATTTTTGGATTGGCTTCTTTTTTAATAGGACATTTATTTTTTCTGTATGCTTTTATAAAGGTTCAAGGATGGCAATGGCCAATAAAAACAGGGGGGATTCTTGTCATGGCTGCGCTTGCAATTTTAACCCTGAGCTATGCTAACTTGGATGCGCTTTTGATTCCCGTTCTGTTTTATATCAGTATCATTGTATCTGTCTCTTATACACATCTGACGCTGCCGACGAATAGAGAGG